>NZ_JADMRH010000004.1:0-115580 GCF_015560135.1 Collinsella aerofaciens | reverse complement strand
TTCAATTGGTGCGGCGTATAGGATTCCGCGCATCCGCTTCGCGGATCCGCACCGGCTTCGGCCGCCTGCCGGCGTCCTCGCCCGCGGGCTAAAAACGCTCCGCGTTTTCTTGACGCCCGCGCCTCGACCGAGGTTCGAATCCATGTGATGTCGCCATAAAAGAAAAGCCCCCGTTGCCGGAGGCTTTCAAGTTCAATTGGTGCGGCGTATAGGATTCGAACCTATGACGTTCTGATTCGTAGTCAGACCCTCTATCCAGCTGAGGTAACGCCGCAGCGCAAGACATATAAAACCACTTTAGTTCATTAGAGTCAAGCACAATCTCAAACTTTTTTCTCCAGGCAGATATTTGTCACGCTGCGCCGCGGGCACCAACGCTTCCCGTACGATCGATTGGCTTTTCAATCACATCGAACCCGGCGCCAAGCTCCCCCAAGAGCGACCGCACCCGCTGGGCACAATCGTAGTCGGCAAACGAGATGCTCAACATTCGAGCCACCTGGTTAGAAGTTCCAACGCCATAGAAGTGCTCAAGGGCAACAAGCCCCTCATACGCTACAAACGTCTCGACCACATGCGGCGACTCCTCATAGCACCATTGAGTCAATGGTCCCTCGCTCGTCTGCCGAACCACCAGGCCACCCATACCAGACGGCTCGCACGTTACCAGCAGGTACTCACCGCCTTCATCGCTCTCGAACATAACTACCCGCTCATCGAACAACTCCATTGCATCCCCTTTCTCTCGCTCTTATCTAGCAAAAGCATAGCAGGTAGATAGCTGTATACAGAACGTTTGTTCGTGTATTTTCTATTGAGCTGTCCGCACGACATGGTATGGGCCTGCGCACAAAATAGGGCGCCCCAGACAGGAGCGCCCCATCAAATCGCTTATGTAGCTTGCCTACGCGACCGGCTCGATCTTCTCGAGGCCGCCCATGTAGGGACGCAGAACCTCGGGGATCGTGATGGTGCCGTCGGCGTTCTGGTAGTTCTCCAGAATGGCGGCCATCGTGCGGCCAGCCGGCAGACCGGAGCCGTTGAGGGTATGCAGGTAGCGCGAACCCTTGAAGTTCTCGGGGTCGCGATACTTGATATTGGCGCGGCGAGCCTGGAAGTCGCCGCAGTTGGAGCAGGAGCTGATCTCCTTGTAGGCGTTGTAGCTCGGCAGCCAAACCTCGACGTCGTAGGTCTGACGGGCAGAGAAGCCCAGATCGCCGGTGCACAGGCTAATCACGCGATACGGAAGGCCCAGCTGCTGCAGCAGGTACTCGGCCTCGGCGGTCATGCTCTCGAGCTCCTCGTCGGACTCCTCCGGCTTGGCGAACTTGACCATCTCGACCTTGTCGAACTCGTGCTGGCGGATGATGCCGCGGGTGTCGCGACCAGCGGAACCGGCTTCCTCACGGAAGCAAGGAGTGAAGGCGGTGTAGCGGCGCGGCAGGGTGTCGGCGTCCAGAACCTCACCGGCATGCAGGTTGGTGAGCACGACCTCGGCGGTGGGGATCAGGAAGTTGTCGCCCGAGACGTGATAGGCGTCGTCCTCGAACTTGGGGAGCTGACCCGTGCCAAACATGGTCTGACGCTTGACGACGATGGGCGGCCACCACTCCTTAAAGCCACGGCTGGTGTGCGTGTCCAGGAAGAAGTTGATGAGGGCGCGCTCCAGGCGAGCGCCGGCGCCACCGAGAACGGTGAAGCGGCTGCCGGAGAGCTTGTTGCCGCGCTCGAAATCGAGGATGTCGAGGTCGGTACCCAGATCCCAGTGCGGCTTAAAGTCGAAGTCGAACTCGCGCGGGGTGCCCCAGCGGCGACGCTCGATGTTCTCGTCCTCGTCCTTGCCGTACGGCGTGGCCTCGCAAGGGATGTTGGGCAGGTGAGCCATAAAGTCGTACTGCTCCTGCTCGAGAGCAGTGCGGCGCTCGGCCAGACCGTCAATCTTCTCGTTGACGGCGCGCACGGCCTCCTTGGCGGCCTCGGCCTCGTCCTTCTTGCCCTCCTTCATCAGGGCGCCGATCTTCTTGGACTCGGCGTTGCGCGTGGCCTGGAGCTCCTCGACCTCGGTGATGACGGCACGACGCTCGTCGTCGAGCTCAAAGAACTTCTCGCGATCCCAAGATGTCTGGCGGTTAGCCATGGCGACATCGATGGCATCGGGGTTCTCGCGAACAAACTTGATATCAAGCATTAGATCCTCCGGCGATATACATTCCATTTAGGTTGCAACCTTGTACATGTATGGGCAAGTATATACTTATGAGCGTTTACGACCCAACTCAACTACGCAAGAAGGCACCCAATGGACGCAGTTTTTTCCTTTTTGTTTGGCACCCGCACCGGTTTTGCCATCCTTTTCGCCGGCGGCATCCTGCTGTTTGCGATTCTTGCCTTTGTAATGGAGAAGCGCACCCATAAGATGTATGTCGACCGCGGCCCCAAGTCCGAGGACGAAGAAAACAGCTTCTGGGACTAACTCGCCAAAAAGGGACAGGTTTATTTTGGTCGGTTTTATCTGGGCAAACGCAAACGCCCCGCAACTGGAATTGAACCAGTTGCGGGGCGCTTTTCGCTAAAAGGAAAAAACAGCAGGAAAAACCTGCCAAAATAAACCTGTCCCTAAATAGCAGGTTTTACTGGAGGGTTGCGTCGATTGCCTTGACCAGGGCGCTGCGCATGCCGGCGTCCTCGAGCGCGACGACGCCCTTGATGGTGGCACCGCCGGGCGAGCACACGGCATCCTTCATCGCTGCGGGATGCTGACCGGTTGCGAGCTGCAGCTTTGCCGTACCCAGCACCATCTGGCTCACAATGCGATAGGCATCGGCGCGCGGGATACCGTGCTTGACGGCCGCATCACCCAGGGCCTCGATAGCCATGGCGACAAATGCCGGGGCGCAACCGCCCACGGTGCCGCCCACAAACAGCAGACTCGAATCGAGCTCGACCACCGTGCCGAGCTTTCCGAGCAGGCCGAGTACCGTGTCGCGCTGTTCATCGCTAAGCGTAGAAGCCTTCTCGCAGGCAATGACGCCCTCGCCCACCGATACCGGCGTGTTGGGTACCGTAGAGATGTGAGCGATGCCCGGCAGGACCTGCTCCCACTTGGCGCTATCCCAGGTCCAAGCGACTGAAAGTACGACCTTGTCGGCAAGCACGTCCTTCAGCGGAGCGAAAACCTTCTCGATCATGTACGGCTTGACAGCAGCAACCACGATATCGGATGCGGCGACAACCTCTGCCGCATCATGGCAGGCGGCCATCCCACGCGCCTCGCAGCGCTCAACCAGCGCGTCGTAGCGACCCGCACAGGCGCACATATCGCTCGCAGCTACACCGGCAGCGATCCAGCCATCAGCCATCGCGCTCGCCATATTGCCAAAGCCGACAAATCCAATCTTCATATCACATAGTCCTTTCAGACACATTCTTCAAAACGAAAGGTATTGTCCCACGCCATTGTTTCGTATTGCCAACCTATTTGTGATACGGCTCGCCACGACTGATCTTGCAGGCACGGTAAATCTGCTCTAGCAGCACCACACGCGCCAGGTTATGCGGCAAGGTAATGCGTCCAAAGCTGAGCATCTCGTCGGCGCGGGCGCGCACCTCATCACTCACGCCGTCCGAACCGCCGATTACAAAGGCAATGTCGCTACTGCCTCGCAGCATAAGATCGTCGAGCCTCGCCGAGAGCTCCTCACTCGAACGCTCCTTGCCCTCAATGGCCAGCAAGATCACATGCGCTCGAGACGGCAAGGCAGCAAGAATCGCCGCCCCCTCCTTGTCACGCGCAGCATCCACGCCGCCCGCCTTAGCCGGGTCGATATCGGCCACCTCGCGGATATCAACCTTGGCATAGGCACCCAGGCGCTTGGTGTACTCAGCGCACGCGTCCTTCCAAAAGCGCTCCTTGAGCTTACCAACACAAACGACGGTGTATTTCACGCGCGCCTACTCCTTCGAATCGTTTTGAACTTTGCCGGCGGCCAGCATCTGCTCGAACATCGAGGCCGACTGCGAAAAGTCGCTCGGCAGCACGACCGTCGAGTTTTTGCCCGTACGTGCGAACTCCGTCATCATCTCGGACCACTGCGTAAACATAAACAGCTGGTTGGCCTCGTCGTTACCGACGCCCGTCTCCTGGATAATCTCGAGCGAATCCTTGATGCCCAGCGCGATGGCCTTGCGCTGGTTGGCGATGCCTTCGCCTGCCTTTTCCATCGCCTCGGCCTCGGCGGTCGCCTCGGTGACGCGCTTGATGCGGTCGGCCTCGGCGAGCTCCTGCGCGGCAGCGCGCTTGCGCTGGGCGGCGTTGATGTCGTTCATGGAGTTCTCAACCTCGGTCGGCAGTGCGATTTTGGTGATGAGCGTCGACACGAGGGTGAAGCCGTAGGCGGCCATCTGCTCGGAAACGGTAGCGTTGACATCCTTGGCGATGTCATCCTTCTTGGCAAAGACCTCATCGAGTGTGTAGACGGGGATGGAGGAGCGCAGAGCATCGGTGATGAAGTCGCGCATCTGGTCGACGGGCTCCTGCAGCATGTAGTAGCTCTTGTAGATGCCCGAATCTGCCGGGCCGGCGCCCATGTCGTAGCTCACGTGGTACTGAGCGGAGACCTCAAGACCGATGGTCACGTTATCCTGGGTCTTAACGTCGATGCCAAAACCGTTTTTCATGGTGCGCAGGCTCACCGTGGCAGCCTTGCGGTCGATTACGGGCACCTTCAGGTGGAAACCCGCGTTGACGATACGGTTGAACTTGCCCAGGCGCTCGATAATCACGGCATGTTGCTGCTCGACGACATAGCAGGCGTTGGGAAGCAGCAGCAACAGAATGATGATGGGGATCAAAAGACTGGTAAGGGCGGCGATGATACCGGAAAACAGCATGGTTTCTCCTCTGATAGGCACACGTTGGCATTAGGATACCCGTCCGAGGCAACCGCGCATAACAAAAAAGCTCCCATTGCTGGGAGCTCTTTCATTTAATGGTGCGGGCGAAAGGACGTCCGCGCATCCGCTTCGCGGATCCGCACCGGCTTCGGCCGCCTGCCGGCGTCCTCGCCAGCTCGCTAAAAACGCTCCGCGTTTTCTTTACGCTCGCTCCTTCGCAGGTTCAAGTCCCTGCGATGGGCCCATAACAAAAAAGCTCCCATTGCTGGGAGCTCTTTCATTTAATGGTGCGGGCGAAAGGACTTGAACCTTCATGGGGTTGCCCCCATACGGACCTGAACCGTACGCGTCTGCCAATTCCGCCACGCCCGCGTGCAGGAATTAGAATAACGGAGCGCCACCGCGAACGCAAGGACTATTTTTGAAAAAGTTTGCAGGCATTTTCCCAAGCGGCTTGCGCGATTGCTTCGGCATCCTCGCCGGTGCGGTCGACACGGTCGTTGGCCAGCGAGTTTGCCGTAATAGAAATCATCGCGGGCTCGCACTCAAGACCGCGGATCGGTTCCGGCGCCATATAAGGGCAATCCGTCTCGAACAAAATTCGATCGAGCGGGGTTGCCGCGAATGCCTCGCGCACGTCGTCGTTGCGCTTAAAGGTCGCCGCGCCGCCATAGGCAATGTAGCAACCCAAGTCCACGAAGCGCTCCATCGTGGCGCGGTCCTCACCAAAGCAATGCAACACACAGCCCGCCTGAGGCACGCCCACCTCGCGCAGCACGTTGTACGCATCCATGTGCGAGGTACGTTCGCGGTCCGTGTCCTCGTGACGCAAATGCAGCTCCACCGGCACGTTGCGATGCACCGCGACCTCGAGTTGGCGCGCCATGCAGTCAATCTGCACGCCGTGGGGCGCCGGCGCGACATCGTCGTCGTAATCCATGTGGTAGTCCAGGCCGATCTCACCGATACCGACGCATAAGGGGTCATCAAGTGCGGCCACAATCTGGGCATGAATATCCTCGGTATAGTCCGGCGCACCGTACGGATGCACGCCGGCAAGATACTCGATCTGCGGAATATCCTGCATTGGCAAAATCTCGCGCGTCAGCCAGTCGCTATAGTCCGCCACGCTGCGCTTGTCGGCAATGGGATCGAAGACCGTCACCAACAGGTCAATGCCCGCGGCCTTGGCACGCACGAGCGTCTGGGGCACCTCCTTGCCCCAAAATGAAAGCAGGTGCGCATGTGTATCGGCAAGTGGCGCCAGCGGTATCGGGCAAGCAACCGTTTTCTTTTTCTTGGTAAACGTCACGCGTTCGGCATTAGGCGTCATGGGAAAGCTCCTGGGCCAGACGGACAAAGTCGGTGACGTCAAGCGTCTCGGCGCGCGTGGTGGGTGCGATACCGCAAGCCTCAAAGGCAGCATCGAGTACGTCCTTGGCAAAACCGTTGGCACCCATGGAATTGCGGATGGTTTTGCGGCGCTGGGCAAATGCAGCATCGATCACACGGGCCACAAACTCGCGATCGAGGCCCTCGGGCACCACGCCGTCGACACGATCGATACGCACGACGGCCGAGTCCACATGCGGCGCTGGCATAAAGCAGCGCGGCGGCACCTCAAAGCGACCCGTCACCTGCGCATACAGGCCGAGCTTTGCCGTGTAGCCACCATAGGTCTTGTTGCCGGGAGTCGCGGCAATACGGTCGGCGACTTCTTTTTGCACCATAACCACGGCGCGTTTGAGCGCGGGCATCGTCTGGAAGAACTGCAGAATGATCGTCGCCGCAACGTTATAGGGCAGATTCGCGACAAACACCGTAGGCTCGCCACCGGCAGCCTGCTCAATCTGCTCCGGCGTCACCTTGAGCGCATCGCCCATGATAAAGCGGAAGTTGGCATAGTCGGCAGCGTGGGCATCGAGCACCGGCTCGAGCTCGGGATCAGCCTCGATCGACGTGACGCACGCAGCCTCCTGCAGCAGGGCCAGCGTCAGCGTGCCGCAACCCGGGCCGACCTCGAGCACGCGCTCATCGCCTGCAAGCTCAGCGAGTTCGCAAATGCGCTCAATCACATGGTTGTCGATCAAGAAGTTCTGGCCCAGGCGATGCTTGGTCGCAAGGCCAAACTCTTCCAGCAGCTCCCTGGTTGCCGTGGGGCTTGCCAAAGGCGAAGTTGTCATGGTTGCCTCCTTAACATGGTGGCTGCATCGTAAAGCAAAAGGGCATGGACCGTTGCGGCCATGCCCTTACCGTGAAATAGCAAATTGCCGATATGGCACTCGCGCGATCTTTACGCCAGGCGCGGGAACAGCGGATCGCCCTTCTCGACGGGCTGACCACCAGCGAGCAGGCCCCAAGCACAGATACCCTTAAGGTCGTCGCTCGTGGCCTCGTCCTCGCAGGACAGGCGGCGCAGGGCCTCGGCAGAAGTCTGAGGCATGAGCGGCATCAGCAGGTGGGCGGCAATGCGGATAGCCTCGAGCAGGTTGTAGATCACAAATGCCAGCTCGTCAGCCTTGGTCTCGTCCTTGGCAAGCGCCCAGGGCTCGGAATCCTCGATGTAGTGGTTGGCGGCGTGGATGAGCTCCATGACCTCATCCTTGGCTCCACCGTAATCGAGCACGTCCATCTTGGCCATGTAGCGCTCGACCAGGCCGTCGGCGATCTTTGCCAGCGGGTTGTCGAACGCATCGAACGATGCGGGCTTGGCGGGCGCGCAACCGTCAAAATACTTGCCGCTCATGTTGAGCGAACGCGAGATGAGGTTGCCCCAGCTGTTGGCCAGGTCGGCGTTGTAGACCTGCTCCATGCGGTCGAAGCTGATGGCACCGTCGGTGCCGGGGACGACGTCGGTCATAAAGTAGTAGCGATAGCCCTCGACGCCCAGCATGTCGATAACGTCCTGCGGAGCGATGGCGTTGCCGCGGCTCTTGGACATCTTCTCGGCCTTGCCGGTCTCGGCATTGCGCACGGTCAGGAAGCCGTGGGCAAAGACGTGCTCGGGCAGGGCCTCGCCGATGGCCATGAGCATGGCGGGCCAAATGACGCAGTGGAAGCGGATGATGTCCTTACCCACGATGTGGAACTGCGCGGGCCAGCGATAGGCCAGCTCGGCACGCGCCTCGTCGGTGTCGACACCGTAGCCGACGGCCGTCATATAGTTGAGCAGCGCATCGAACCACACGTAGGTCACGTGACCCTCGTCAAACGGGACCTGAATGCCCCAGTCAAAGCTCGTACGGCTCACGGAAAGGTCGTTAAGGCCGCCCTCGACAAAGCTGCGAACCTCGTTCATGCGGAACGCAGGCTCGACAAAGTCGGGATGCTCGTCATAGAGCTTAAGCAGCTTGTCCTGGAAGGCGGAAAGCTTAAAGAAGTAGGACTCCTCCTGCACGCGCTCAAGCGGACGGTGGCAGTCGGGGCACAGGTGCTGGCCGACGCTGCCGTACTCCTCGTCGCCCTTCTGGACCTGCGTATCGGTGAAGTAGGTCTCGTCAGGCACGCAATACCAGCCGTCGTAGCTACCCTTATACAGGTAGCCGGACTCCTTCATGCGCTCCCACAGGTACTGCACGGCATGATGCTGGCGCGGCTCGGTGGTGCGAATGAAATCATCATTGGAAATCTCGAGCTTGCTCCAAAGCTCCTTGAAGTGCGGAGCCTGGCTATCGGTCCACTCCTGCGGCGTCATGTTGTGCTTGGCTGCGGCCTCGGCGACCTTCTCGCCGTGCTCGTCCATGCCGGTCAGGAATTTGACGTTATAGCCGGCGGAACGGCGATAGCGAGCCTGAACGTCGGCGATGATGGTGGAATAAGCCGTGCCCAGGTGCGGATCGGCGTTGACGTAGTAGATGGGCGTCGTGATAAAGAACGAAGGCTTGCTTTGATCCATGGGGTTTGTCCTCCAGAAAAACGTTGCATACAGAGGATGATTCTAGCGCAAGGGCTGGATATCCTCCATCTATTGCATATCGAGCACCATGGCATAGACATCGCGCTTGCGGCGCGAATACTTCTGAGACAGGCGCTTGGCCACCGCAGAGGCGGGCTCCCCCTCCTCGAGCGCGGCGCGGATATCCGCGCGCAGGGCCTCGTCGGGATCCGCTGCCGCGGCGCCAACCGGCACGATACCGGCCTCCTCACCCTCGCTCGGCGGCGCGATGACCAGCGCAATCTCGCCCTTTACCTCGCCGCGAGCACGCAGCTCCTCGGCAAGCTGGGCAGCGGGCCCGCGCAAGACCTCCTCGTGCAGCTTGGTGAGTTCGCGGCAGACGGCAACCTCACGTTGGGGAAAGACCTCCGCCACGGCCTCGAGCGTCGCCACAATGCGATGTGGAGACTCGTAGAAGATGAGCGCGCCGGGCACCACGGCAAGGCGCTGCAAACGGCGCGCGCGGTCGCCGTGCTTTCGACCCAAAAAGCCCTCGAAGAAAAAATGCTCGCAGGGAATGCCGGACGAAACGAGCGCCGTGACGCAAGCAGAGGGCCCGGGAATAACTTCGACGGGCACATCGGCCTCACGCGCCGCCTCGACCAGCGCCTGGCCGGGATCGGACACGCTCGGCATGCCGGCGTCCGAGGCAAAGGCGAGGGTCTCCCCCGCCAGCAGACGGTCGACCAGGCCGGCGGCGCGGCTGGCGATCACATTCTCGTCGCAACGGACAAGCGGCTTGGAAATGCCCAGGTGCATCAGCAGCTTTGACGTCACACGCGTGTCTTCGCAGCAGATGACATCGGCAGCGGCAAAGGCCTCGCCAACGCGCGGGGACAGGTCGCCCAGGTTGCCGATGGGCGTGCCGACCACATAGAGTTTGCCCGTATGGGCGCTGTTCTGCGTCATATCAACCTATTCAATCATGCCGCGCTCGAGCGTACCGAGCGCCGCGCGGGCGTCCCATGCTGCAATGCGCTTCTCGGTCTTCCACGTTTGGAAGAACCAACCGGCAGCCGGTGCAAACGAAGCCAGCTGATTGGCGATAAACACGCGCTCGTAGGCATTGCGGCCCTCGGGCGTAACCGACGAGTTGGCAAAGATCGCCGCGCCCGACCATTCGCCCACCAGCACGGGGAACCCAGTCGAAATCGCTTCTTTGAGCTCGCGCTTGTTGCGCGAAATCGCCGTCGTCAGCCCGCGGGGGCTCGTGATATCGAGCGCATACTCGTCACGGTAATGGTACAGGTGAAGGTCCATGTAGACGTTCTTGTACTTAGCGCCGCGCATAAAATGCTTCCACTCGCTGGGATGCCCCGAAGACGAGAAGACGACGATCTTATCCTCGGGCATATACGAACGGACGAGCTCGTAGGCATCGCGGTAGAAATTGCGCAGGTAGTGAGCAGGAATGCCATCCGTCATGGTGAAGAGGCTCTTGCGGACGCTCATCTGCGGCGTGTCCAGCAGCTCAATGCCCAGCAGGCTCTCGGCCTCGCCGTAGCGATCGGCCAGGCGCTCGAGCACGTCGAGCGCGACATGACGGCCGTTGGTGGACGAATGCCACTCGGCGACAGCCTCCGGCGTGGCGGGCGAATCGTTGGAATCGCCCTGGCCACCGGGCACAGTTGCCAGATCAAGCAGCACGCGGATGTCGTACTTGGCAGCCCACTCAATTGCACGGTCGATGTAGTCGACAACCGAGATGTAGGACGCATCGGACTCCTGCGAACCAAAGGCATACCAGGGCACCGGCAGACGCACGGCATTGAGACCGATCTGCGCCATGCGGCGAAAATCGTCCTCGCTCACAAACGTCTCGTAATGACGGCGCATGCGCTCGTTATAGGCGGCGGTGCCCATGGCCTCCTGCAGCTCGGCCGCGTTGGATGCACCGGTCGCCGCGTATAGCGACGGGGTCACCCAAGGCTCGGGAATAAACCAGCCAGAGAGATTAACGCCGAGTATCCTCTCCATCACTGCCCCCTTCGGATCGTGCAGGTCGAACCTGCATCGTATTGCATAGGAAAAGTATCGTTTTGAGTATACCCGCGCGTGCGGACAGACGACCGAACGGTCTGTAAAGTGGCGCAAAAGCGGAAGGAATGTCTGGGCGGGCCCGAGATGGCGCGCCGAGATTTGCACGCACGTCGGAAGTACGCGCCGGAAAGCGCATCCCGTTCTGAGCGCGGGATCTGGGACGCAGTTTCCGCCAAAGACCGCAAAAGGAAAGCACATCCCATTCTGACGCCGGATTCCGGGTCGCGCTTTCCCAAGCGGCCTCAAAGCGGAAAACGCATCCCACTCTGAAGCCAAATTCCGAGACGCAATTTCCGCAGAGCCCTCGATAAAAGAAAAGGACCCCTTTGCAGAGGTCCTAGTCAATTCAAGGTGGCGGGGAAGGGAATCGAACCCCTGACACGAGGATTTTCAGTCCTCTGCTCTACCAACTGAGCTACCCAGCCATTTGAGGTGTGCCTTGTTTCAAGGCTTGATTAGTATAACCAAGGACGCGTTCCGGTCAACCGAGAATTTTAAAAAAGTTTTTGGGCACAGCCTCGGTTCTATAAATCGGCACGTCAGAGGCATCAGCCGGCAGCAAGAAGTTTTTCACTCAGAGCCGCACGGGCAAACTCACTTGGCGTCATCCCCTCGGCAGCCGCCCGTCGACGAATGGCCTCCTTCATTCCCAGAGGAATCTTGACCGACAGCGTTGCCGTCCCCTCACCTGAGAGCGGGGGCCGTCCATGCACGATTCCACCAACGGTGTGTTCGCCATCCGGAAACTCTCCGCGCTCGTACGACTCGCACCACGCGTCAATCATTTCATCCGTTACAACCTGACCATTAGCGGCCGTATACGTCTTGCCCATCATCGACCCCTCTGCCGAGCTCGCTCAATCTCTTGCCAGAATTTCTTCTGAACCGGAGACAGGGCATGAATAATGAGCCATCCACGAATTAGTTCGACCGCAACAAGTTCCACACTTCGACCATCTGGAAGCCATCCAATGGCAAGCCATCTCGGCGGCTCGTCCTCCGACTCGCGGCGAATGCACTCAGTAACCGCGAACCAGGCACCTAGTACCTGCTTTTCCGTCAGGTGCTTTTTAGCGTTGGGATGGATCTCAACATCCATGCATCTTCTCCTCCATCTTACCCAATTTCGTATGACGAAAGTCCGCTGTCGCCAATCTCTTACGCCGGCACTTGTTGGAGGGCGGGAGGTGTAGCGAGGATTGAAGGGCGTTCCAATACCGCCCAGGCGCCGGGGCAGGAGCACATACACCAGGGACATACGTTTTCGTAGCGCGCGAGGATATTGCCGCGTGCATCGATGAAGGCGATGTCGATGGGATAGGCCATAAAACACGTATGGACCGAAGAGCAGCGTGGAAACGCCATGACGAGCGGCAGGCCGTTGGCGGCAACCGGACGCCGTCCCAGCATGCCGCGCAGGCGCACGGCAAACGACTCCGCCACCACAAACTCGGCCGGCGTCCAACCCAGCCTGTTGAGTGCCCGCGCGTAAGCGATGTAGGACGAGACCGCGGTCACATGACCACCCCCGGACGCCACGGATCGACCGTCACCGCGCGCTCGTGCGACAACGTTGTCGGCGCCCCCAGCGGAACGCCAGCGATGCTGAGAGAAGTCGGCCACGGCTCATAGTGCATGGTGCAGGTGTAGGTCCTAAACGTACCGGATAGGGAGAGCAGGCCACCATCCGATGCCTCCGCGCCTTGCTCGCTCGACACTTCGATCTGCAAGTCATAGCCTTCCATGGCATTCAGAATTTGAGTCTGAACCGTCGCCGAGGCATCGGCAGAGCTCTCGTCACCCTCCCCGCCCGGCGCCACAGCGTGCGCCAGCACGATGTCGGGCACCACGCGGTCGAAGCGCGCGACAGCGCTGGCAAAGATCATGACGTTGTACACGATGAGTGCCAGCACCAGCAAAACGGGCGTAACCACTGCCATCTCAACCGTCGCTTGGGCGCGCTCCTCGCGCAGACGCATGCGGATACTCATTACGACCCACCGCCCAGAGCGCCAACCAGCGTGGCGACATCGACGGTGAGCGGGATGGAGCCACCGCCGGGCAGAGGAATCTCCGCAAGTGTGAACACCGTACCGCTAATGGTGCGTTCGACTTGATATTCCAACGCCTCGCAAAGCGCCTTGGGATCGGTCACGCCCAACGGAATACTTCGCAGTTTGTCTTGCGTTTGAGAGAGACCCGCAATGTCAGACCCCGGACTCTTAATGACGTTGGCGGAATCGGTCAGCACCGGCTTTCGCAGGCGCAAGTCGCACGGTTCCAAACCTAGCGCCGCCACGGACGCCGAAACGGTATCGCCGAGCCACGATGCAATGGAGCCCAACGCACCGCCGCCCCCTCCTAGGTCTTTAATCATCTCGTCCATAAGTTCGTCGGCCGAACCTTGGATGTCTCCGTATCCCACGAGTAGCCGTCCCCAAACATCCATGACGCCGTCGAGCACGCCGGCAACGCCGCCCGAGCGTTCCTTCAATGTCGAGAAAAATCGCGAAAGCACGTTGTTTTGCGCCGTCGCCTCATCGGGGGCCAGCACCGCGGCAGAGATAGCACCGCGATCGCCAAGCCTGACTGCCGCGTTAAACGAGGAGTTAAGTTGATCGGGGCTGGTAATGTCACCCGAAACTGCAAAGGCGACCACGCCGTTACGGCCAGGTGGGGCGATACGCGGGCGCTCGCCGGAAAGCGCTTTAATGGCCTGGTCAAACGCATTGCCCGCACGGTCGGCCTCATCCTCGGTCTGACGCTCAAGTTCGAGTTCTTTGTTGCGGCATTCGACGTAGTCTTCCAGAGCCTCTTTGAATCGATCAAAGTGGTACTCAAAGCCGTTTTCGATAGAAGTCGAAGGAGCCGCAACGGCACCGAGCGACGAAACACCAAAATGGCATCTATTGCATTTGTCCTGCCCGTCATAAGCAGCAACCGAGGCCAGCCCGCATGGCGCCCCCTTCTTATAGTTGGGGCAACTCGTTCCGTAATGCAGATACGTCTTGCCATCGATGGCACTGGTTGGCCACACCGTATCGGTATAGAGTTCCGTCGCTCGCACCTCGTCAGTGTTGCGCGGCAACAGCGGGATATAGGAAGCGACTTCATCTCCGTCCTCGGTTACATATGCACGATTGACCTCTGTACTCGCATAGGTGTAAAACGCCTTGCGCGCCGCCGACTCCGCCTTCGTCTCGACGCTTGAACCATGCGGTTTTTCGTCTGCCAGGCGTTGACGGTAGTAGGTCTTCGCGCGGTCGAGCGCCACCTGTGGCTCCCACGAAATGCTCGAGGCATAATGCGGGTTCTGCTCACCCGAGAGCTTTGCCAAACTCCTCGCACGTTCCCACATGCATGAACAGCTACCGACCGAAGCCGGAACCGATCCACCACAATCCGCCAGCCAAGCGCGCTCTTTAGCCTTCGCCGTGTCCTCAGAAGCCTTCCGCAGCTCCTCGGCCGCACGCTCTAAATCATCTGATGTGTCTTTAATGGTATCGGTCGAGATCTCTGACCCTTTGAGCGCAGCGAAGTCCGATTCGGATGTCCTGGGCACGGCAAGCGCCGTACCGGTATAGGCCACACTATCGGTATCCTGCGCCGACACCGCCTGCGTGGCACGCGCGGCGATCAGATATGGCAGAGCCGTCTCGATTTTCTGTAAGCCTTCCGATGCGCTTTTGGCAAACTTGTTGCGCGTTTTAATGATCTCAATCCCGGTGTCGACCATATTGCCGGCAACTGGTTCGGCACCTGGGATGAGGATGGCGACCAGGCCCGTCCCGATTGTGGCAAACCCCGCCAGCCCCAGACTCAAGATGCTCGCATCAACCACCGTGGCAGCCGTGTGATAGGACGACACTACGTTGGCACCCGCCAGCGCGCCGCTATCGGCCGCCACCTGGGTATCCCCGGCACGCGACATGCTCCATATCGCCGCGGTCGACGAAAACAACAACGTGAGCACCACTAGGATGACCACGGCAGAAGAAAGCGTGGTGTAGGCACCGTCTTCGATAAACAGATCGACACCGGCGCGGCCCATAAAGCCGCCTCGTTTGCGATGGCAGCTCGGACGGCGCGTCAAAACGCATCTAGACCAGAAACGCTTAATCCCATGCAGCAATCCACGAATCATAATCTCCCTCCAGCCATTCGGGACGCGATTGATACGAGACATCGACCTTGAGCTCAACGTAGCCGCCCTCGGCGGTACCACCCATAGCCTGCGCAAACGCACCGATCACAGGCAACGGCTTGACCTCGCCGGAAACGGACACGGACGAGACGCCACCCGCACCGGCCCGGCCAAGCTCGATATCCCACGACAACGGCCCGCCGGCATGAAAGATCGAAACGTTGGGCACTGCGGCAAGCCGGCGGCGGGTGAACTCCTTAAGATCGTCGTCCTCCGCCGTCGTCGTGGTCATGAGCCGCGCGGTCTCGGCGGCGGCAGACTCCATGACCGCGCGCGTATAAAGCAGGCACACCGGTTGCAGTGCGAGAAGGATGAGCGTCAGAAACGTCGGCAGCAAAAAAGCGGCCTCGACCGTAGACTGCGCCCGGTCCTCGCGCGCGGCATCAATACAACGCGATGTCCTTAGCGGCCGCAGCGGCGTCGATAACCGACGTCGAGGCAACGCTATGGGATGCCGCCCGCTCAACCAGCGCCGCCAAGCGCCCATCGGTGCCGGCACGCCAAAGTCCCGCGATCGCCAGCACGATCGATAACAGCGCCACCGTGACAATGGCGTATTCGACCGTCGCCTGGGCAGATTCCTCACGCAGGACATCATGCATTTCACGATCCCTCCTTTGAGCTCATTGTTTGCGGGGCCAGACGCACGGCGCGCAGACGACACGAAGCATCGCCAGCATCCGCGGCAACCGTCACCATATCGACCCAGCCGCGCCCATCGCGCACGATGGCGCCCCATACGTTGCCCTTAATATCGAGATAGCCGCTCAGGGCGAGCTGGGCCGTTGGCACCTCGCGGTAGGCGCGTAACATATCCGCCGCTGCCTCGGTCATCGGTCGGTCCTCGGACCATGCAAGCCGGACCGCAATCGCGTTGTCCTCAGGCGAATCCGTCGCAGTGCCAGACCGCTTGTCGAGCGTCCGCAGAAAGGTTTGCGCCGTGACAGCGACATCCGAATCGTCCGCATCTCGCATCTCATCTTTTTGGGACGCCACCGCCGAATCTGAGCCCGAATCGAAGGCGGCCCCAGGACGCTGCTGCCGCGCGGCGTTAAGCCCCCAAAGCACCGCCGCTATCGCCACGGTCAGGCAAGCAAACACCAGCAGCACCCCGATGGGGCGCTCGCCCTCTACAGGCTGTTGATGCCCTCGCTGATAGCGTTCCATAGATCTTGGACCTTGCCTTTAAATGCAACGATGGCAATAATCGCGATCACCACAAGCACGCCCACCAAAATGGCGTACTCGGTGGTACCCTGCGCGCTCTCCTCCCGCAACAGCTCCTTGGCATGCTGGCGAGCGCGGATCGCCCGGCAAAAAGCCCAGTTCCAAGCCTTGTCAGCAACTTCGACCATCGTGTTCATGTATTCCTCCCTACATCATCCCGCCTGCTCCCAGCAGCGGGCCCAATATGGACAGAAGCAACGCCGGCAAGATGAGCGTGCCGGTGGGAATCAGCAGCTTGACGGGCGCACGCTCAATCTCGCGCTCGACCGCGGCGCGATGAGCCGCACGGATCTCGCGACTTTGAGCGGCCAGTGTCTCGGCAAGTGGGGCACCCAGGGCGAGCGCCTGCCCCACCGTGATGGCAAAGGTCTCGAGCGCTCGCACGTCCAGGTCGCGCGCGGCGGCCAATAACTCGTCCTCACGCGTGCCCACGCCCACCTGCCACGCCATGCAGGCCCGCTCAAGGCGAAGAGCCAACACTGACCGGCGGTTGGCGCAGAAAATCTCAAGCGCCGCATCAAACGAAAGGCCGGCCGAAAGACCCAAGCGCACAACATCGATCATCTCGGACACTTCGCCGAGCGACACTCGCGCCGGGCCGCCCGCTCCAACCGCGCCCTTCATTCGCGCGGTCAGAGCATCGACCACCGAGCGACCCGCGGCAGCGACCAGCACCGCCTCGCGCTTGCAGGCCTCTGCGATCTTGCGTGCATCCGCCCGATCCAAACCCGTCGCGACAAATACACTCAGAGCGCACAGGCAAGCCGCAACTGCAACCGGGGCGCTCATAGCTCCACCCGCATAATGCGCCGGATAACCACCAGGGCAACGGCGTTGAGGGCAAGACCCAGCACCACAGTGCCCGCGCCGGCAGGCGTCGCAAGACCGCGACGAAAATCTGCCGAAAGCAGCGCCAACACCGCGCACATGCCCGTCGGCATCGCCGCGACCATATGCGCAGACATGCGGGCCTGCGACGTCTTAACATCTAGGCGGCGCTTGAGCTCAATGCGCTCCCCCACCATGCTCGACGCCTCGGACAGTAAGTCGGCAAGCGGAGCGCCGGTACGCTGAGACACCTTAAGCGCCAAAGTCACAAGCGAAAGACCGGGGGCGTCGATGCGCACGAGCAGGTCATCGAGCGCGTCGGTCGCCGAGATGCCGCAATCGATCGCCGCCGCCACCCGCAAAAACTCGGTATGCACCGGCTCTTGCGCATGAGCGCCCACAAAGCGCATGCCCTGGGCCAGCGAATGTCCCGAGGCAAGCGACATGGAAAGTGCGGTAAACGCCTCGGGCATGGCCTCTTCTGTATCGTGTTGCTCGCGCCGGCTCTCAAAGCCATCCCGAGCGGCGCCAACGGCAATCGGAGCAACAAGTCCCAAGGCAAATCCGAGGGGCGATAACGACACCATCGTTAGTAAAACGCAGCAGACACCGCTCGATAGCAGCAGAAACGCCAAACGCCCCGAAGCATCTTCAATCACGAGGCCAAAGCGATGCGCCGGAGCCAGCGATGCCCACGAACGGGCGATCTTTTTCAGCAGATCGTTTTCCACCAGCTCACGCGGCAGCTTCTCTGCCACCGTCTCGAGCGCCTGACGCGCCAGCTCCGCCGGCGGCACCTGCGGCACACGAGGTTCCGCCCCGCACGCCGTCGCAACAGAAAACCCTGCCAAACCCCCTACGACGAGGGGCACAGCGACCTCCATTCGTCCACCTCCTCTTGTGTGAGCGTCCCCGACCGCAGGCCTTCTGCGATAAACGGCGGCTCGCGGTCAAGCGTCCAGGTGCGCTCGGCGGCATCGAAAGTCACATAGCGCTCGAGTTCTACGCCGCCCGACGCGGCGCGACGCACCCCCGAATACGAGGAGACGAAACGCCTGCCATCGGCGTGGCGCTCGGACATCACGATGCCGTCGAGCGCCATGGCAATCTGCTCCTCGATGAGCTCGCTCGGCAGATCGATGCCATAACGTGCAAGCAACGTCAGACGCACCACGGTCTCCTGTTCTGAACCCGCATGAAGTGTGGTGAGCGACCCATCGTGGCCCGTGTTCATGGCCTGCAACATGTCGCAGCACTCGGCACCGCGCACCTCGCCCACCACGATGCGGTCGGGGCGCATGCGCAGGGCATTGGTCACCAGGTCGCGGATCGTCACCGCGCCCTCGCCCTCAATTGAAGCCTCGCGCGCCTCTAGGCGCACCACGTGCGGATGATGCGCAAACTTGAGCTCGGCAGAGTCCTCGATCGTCACGATGCGCTCGCCGGTGGAAATCTCGCATGACAACGCGTTGAGCAGGGTGGTCTTACCAGATCCCGTGCCTCCCGCAACCGCCAGGTCCTGTCGCAGCGACACCGCGCACGACAGCAGCTGCGCATACCAAAGCGGCAGCGACCCCAGCCCCACAAGCTCGTCCAGCGAGCAGATACGGTCCGAGAACTTTCGGATGGTGAGAATCGGTCCGTCAATCGCCACAGGCGGAATCACCGCGTTGACGCGATAGCCCGTTTTGAGGCGGGCGTTGACGATGGGGCTGCGCTCGTCGATACGGCGGCCAAGTGGCGAGATGATGCGGTCGATAAGCACACGGATCTGTTCATCATCCTCAAACGCATGCTCGATGGGGTGCAAGACGCCGCCGCGTTCAAAGAAAGCCGAGCGGCAGCCGTTGATCATGATCTCGGTAACGGTGTCGTCCTCGATGAGCGGCTGCAACGGCCCCAGGCCCACCACGTCATCCAAAATCTCGTCGATGATGGTCTCGCGCTCGGTCGTCGCGAGATCGGTCGGTTCCTCAACATTGAGCGCCGCCTCCACCGCGGGACGCAATTCCGAGCGGGCAAGTGCCGGGTCGATATAGGCGCTGATACGCGCCACTTCGTCGTAACCCATGCGGTCCATCACGGCGCGCTTGGTGCGTCGTTTCACCGCGCGGCGACGCCCCGCATCTACAGGCGCTGCCCCCGCTGCAGCGCCGGCAGCCTTAATCCTCGTTTGCAGGCTCATCGCTGATCACCCTCGCGCGACCAGGGAAGGCGGATACGCGGGCGTTCGGTGCGCGTTGCACGGTCGGCGACCATATCGCTCCAAGGGCCGACGGTGCACCCCAGTTCCACGAGCATCTCGCGCGTGGCCTCGCGCACGCTGGTCGCAAAAGCGCTGGTCTGCCCCACTGCCTCATCAGCGCGCCCAAACGCCATGAGCGCGGCGAGATCCTGCCCGCCATCGGCGATACGAATCTTGGAGCTCAACGCACAGGCAATCTCAAAGCGCATGGCGACGTCCTCGTCTGCCCCGCGCGCACCGAACCGGTTGAACACGGCGCTCATGCGCGTGCGCGGCACACCTACTCGACTTGCCAGTTCAATGACGCGCGACGCCGATGTCGCGGACGACACCGCAGCATCGCCAACGACCAGGCAACGGTCGCTCGCCGCCACCGCAGCCGCCACGGCGTCGCCCCAAAAGACCGAGGTATCGATAAAGACCACGTCGGATTCGCGACGCAAAACATCAAGCAGTAGCTCCACCGGACGTGCCATGAGCTCGGCTTGCTCGGGCGCCGCAACGGGACCCCAGAGCGTAACGCCTGGCGCCACGCGCATCGATGTGGCTACGATATCCGGCTCGGTGAGCGCGCCCGCCGCCGCCGGCTCGATAAGTGCCGCCATATCGCGCGGAGCATCGACGCCTAACAAGTCGTAAAGGTTTCCAAACATCAGGTCCAGGTCGAGCACGGCGGCACGCAAGCCCAACAGCGACGATGTGTGTGCCATGGTGGCAACGATCGTCGACTTGCCGCAACCGCCCGAACCCGAAATGGCGCAGATGACCGGAGCTCGATGCTGCGGAGCGGCAGCGTCTGCCGGCGGCATCGGAGGCGGCGGGGCGGGCGTCGGCGACAGCGTCCCCGTCTCCCCCGCCGCAACCATACGCTGCGTCCAAGCCGGCATGGCAGCTTGTTCGGTCTGCGAGGCAGGCTCGTTCTGTGCAATCTGCTCATGCTGCATCAGCGACAACTCGCCGCACCCGGCAAAGCCCTCAACTTCGTCGAGTTCATCCGCCAGATTCACGCCGTGCACGTATCCCATATCTACAGCCGGGGAGTCGCCAGCATGCTGCGCCGGCTCTCCAGCGTCATCGTATACAAGGGGGTTCCGGGGGCGCCGACCATGCTCGGCTTCCGCTTTTCCATAATCATCAACACGCGGGCCTCTTGTAGCGCGAGGCGCCCCGGGTTCCCTATCAACAAAAGCATCGGGCTCAATCGTCATGCACCGATCGGAATCAACCGCTCCCTCGCCCGCGCGCCCGTTGCCGCATATACTGTGCGCAGCGATGACCTCGGTCGCCCCTGCGCGAAACAGCCCCTCGATATCCGATGGATCGAGTGCTTCTATCAACACGACCACGCGACTCACGCGGCCTTCGGCCGTCAGGCGCGCAACAGTCTTGCGCACATCTTCGGTATCAAACAGAGACGCCGCGATGATGGCAGCCCCGCGGCGCGACGGAAACGCCCGCGCCATGGAAACCAGCCCGTCCAGGTCACCCACGCGAAGCACCTGTGCACCCGTATCACGGCCCTCGACTTCCCGCTGCAACAGCCCGTAATCGCCGCACGCGCAGCACGCAAGCCAGATCGCCTTCATCACTCGTCGCCTCCGCTCTTTTTGCCGCGCGCCGTGGAGGGAATCGTCAAGCTGACCGTTCCCTTGCCCGATGCCCCCAGCAGTTCCTTGACGTCTTCGGGGTCAGCCGCCAGCGTCACCCATTCGATCTTGTCCTCGCGCGTGGCACCGGAATCTTCACTGGTATCGATCACGTACGCGCCGCACAACCGATCGGTTACGCCGTCTTTTTGCACATACACATCCACGTAGCTGCCCACGCCCGTAGCACCGCCGACCGAGTGCTCGGCATCGACCGCCACCGAAACGGCGACCTTGCCCTTAGGCACCTCGAGCTTGTGACTCTCGGCCTTGGTGTAGACATTGCAGATCACGGCGTTTTTGGGAATACGCGAAGTCGTCACGTCGCCGCGTACCTGGCGCAGCTCGGTCACCGCGTCACGTGGCAGCAGGCTCGTCAGCCATTCCTGGGTTATGACATTAGTCTCATCGAGGGTCTCGCCCACATCGATATCGCGCGCCGCGACGCATACCTCGACGCGATCGCCACCGTACTTGGCCAAGGTCTCAGCCTGGACCTGTTCGGCTTGCGAGCGGATCGACGAGCCGTAAACCATGCAGAGCAGAGCAGCGAGCACGCCCGCGACCAGACTGATGGCGATGCGCTTGCTCTTGTTCACGGCCGCTCCTCTCATGGCAGTGCCGGGCGAATGCCCGTACCACCATTGTCTGAGCGGTCAGAGTGCAAAGCGGCGCAATCGCGATCTTGGTTTTCGATGTCAAACCAATCGCTGACCAAAAGCTGACCAGCCCGTCAATCTCGTGGCAAGGTTTTGGTCAGCACGTCAGCAAACTGCATGTTTCGAGACTTTTCCGCAGCAAAAAAGCCGTCTCCCGAACAGTTGGGAGACGGCTGTCATAGGAAAAATCAATTACAGATGGACATCGGGATCGAGCATTTGAGCGCTCACGCGCATGGATGACGCCAGGTTTTGGAACGTTTCCAGACGCAGGCTGTCAATCTGCCCGGCGTCCTCGGCCTCGCGAACGGCGCAACCCGGCTCATGGGTATGTGTACAATCGCCAAACCGGCACGCGCGCGATGCCTCGACAATCTCGGGGAAGGCGCGCGCCAGACCCCGCTCGTGACCCACGAGCGGTAGGCTGCGCAGGCCCGGGGCATCGGCGATCACGCCGGCGTCGCCCGGCAGCGCCACCATCACGCGCGCGACGGTAGTGTGACGGCCCTGGTCGTCGCGTTCGCGCACACCGCCGGTCGCCAACGTATCGTGGCCCAGCAGTGCATTGAGCAGCGTCGACTTGCCGGCACCCGACTCGCCCAGAATCATGGCGCAGCTCCCGGCGGGCACGCAGGCACGGACCTCGTCCAGGCCGCGGCCCTCGGCAGAGGACGTCACGATCACGCGCACGTCCGGACCCACCAGGCGGCGCACGCGGTCCAGATCGCGCTCGAGCTCCTCGGCATCGCAGCGGTCAGCTTTGGTAAGCACCACCACCGGCTCGGCATCGCAGTCGAGCGCCAACACCAGCGAGCGCGCCACGCGGTCGAGCAGCACCTCACCGGCACCGAGCGCCTGCACGATTAGCACGCTATCCACGTTGGAGCAGAGCACCTGGCGCTCTCCACGGGCACGGCCGCGCCAACGCTCAAAGCTCGTACGGCGCGGCAGCACGCACTCAATCACGCCCATATCGTGCCCGGGAGCGCGGCGCACCGCCACACGGTCGCCCACGGCAGGCAGCAGGACCTCGTCCTCGCCGCGCGACTTGGCAAACCCCACGGCATGCTCGGCGCGAAAGGTGTCGTCGGCAGTGGCCACCAGCGGAAACCCGCGATCCAGGCGAATAACGGCACCCAGCTGCATCTGCTCGGGCTCCTCGGCATGTGCGCAGAAATCATCAAAGGCAGTCTGCTGGGCTTCATCGACCGGCAGGTCATCAAACGCCGGAACATCCTGCAGCGCATCGAGCCCCGGCACGCTTGCCAGCAGCTCCTCGGCAGACGCGGGAGCTTCGGTCGCAAGCTTCCGACGACGATCGCGCTTAGCCCGCGCCCCCGTCGTCTTTTTCTTCGCCTTAGCCTTAGCCTTGCCCACAAACGCCTCCCAGCACAAAACCACACAACTGAGCAGGTATTTTAACGCATTGTTCCGTCCGACTTACCAAATGCTGCGGCGTACTCGTCATCATCCATCCAATCGATGATGTCGCCGGGCTTGCAATGAAGCGCCTCGCACATTGCTTGAAGTGTAGAAAAGCGGATCCCCTTGAGTCTTCCCGTTTTAATTCGAGACAGATTAACAGGCGATATTCCAATGATTTCGGCAAGTTCCTGCGACGAGATTTTACGGTCCGCCATCACGCGGTCAAGACGCATAACAATCGGCACCGTGCCACCCCCTAGAGAATCTCGTCTGCATCTTCCTGCAATACCCTACCGTATTCAAAGACCCCCGCCAACGCAAAGAAAACGAGTCCGTAAGAAAGCGATTGAAAATCAAACTCGGGAAACACGGGCTCAGCCGTTCCAAGAACATTGCTGTATGGTAATTGAATCGTCGGCCATATGATGCTGATGACGGCTTTTACCGACATCAGGAGGCCAGCCGCGACCAAAATCCTGGTCTGCCACTTACCAAAAGGACGACCCTCATGCCTGACTTTCGCCGTCAGAATCGTAAACAGGAGAAACGTTGCAGCGTCGCAAAGCGTGCTAACCATAAACAAGAGCAGAAATCCGCCGCTCACCGCAGAGATACCGTCGATGAGCAACAGGTTCGCAAGATGAACGAACAACACCACGCAACATAGCGCTTGAACCGCCAGGGCGATACAGAAGATTGTCAGAAAACTCGTCGTCAACCGCAGATGTATATCGCGATCTTTCATTTCTCCTCCTTTTTTCCTTATTTCCCTGCGTTCATTGTACTTTTCAATCCAACCGCTCTCGCTCAAAACCATTTACCAGCAAATCAATACCGTTCATTTTTAAAACTCTTTATTTAATGTTTTATATAAAGTAATTTACCTTTATAGAGTTTGGAGGACCCATGAGAAAGCAAGCCGTCCTTATCCTTATCTTATCGCTGTCCCTTTTCGCCCTCTTCTCGTCAGTACGAACCAATTCCGATCCAATCAATATCTCATTGCCCGAATTTCGATCGAAATTAAGCAGAGGCGAATCTTTTATCGTGCAAATTGAGCTGGAGGGCTGCCCGGCCTGTGAAGAGCTCCGTGCGGCAGAACGCTCGCTTTCGCCGAGTCTCAAGAACGACATCGAGATCCTCGTTGTCCCTAAGAGCCAAAAGGAGGTTGATAGGGAAACACTTAAGGCGCTTCTGCCGTCATTCGAGTTTTATCCTTCAATTTTTGCCATCTCTGAAGGAAAGATAGCGTCCGAGTTCGACCTTTCCACGCTTGATTCGTTTGAAATGCGTTTCACGGATTGGAGGCTGAATCTGAACAACACAGCAATGTCAAGCTAAATGTCAGGAGGATACACATGCTACGCAACGTTCCCGTAAGCCGTAAGTCATTCATCGCAAGCGCAGTTGCGCTTTGCTCAATTGCCATTTCACCAAAGCAATCTAAGGCGCAACCTCTTGAAGTAGAGTTCCCTTCTGCCGAAGAGTACATTGAAGCTGTCAATGAGTCCGGCACAGGATGGACGACATACGCACTAGATGAAAACGGAGATGTCCAAATTATCGAGCGATTCCAGACCCTGTCTTTGGATGATTTAGCAGCTGCCACACGCGGCGCTAAAGAATGGATCGTCAAAATTGCCATTTTTATTGGAAAAGAACTCATCGGCTATGTAACGGGGCTTGTAATCGACGGACTGATTAAGAAGATCATAAGCAAAACCGGAGGTTATTGGCCTGAGTATGCAGCAAAGCAACTCCTTGGACACCCCGTACCCGCAGGCAACGCGTACCGTCTACCTTGCAGCGTCTATCCCCCCAACTCCGGAGAATACATTCGTTGTATAAATAGTTAGGATACGGCTATGTTGCCAGTCATCATTGCCCCCGTAATTGGTGTATGGGGCATCCAGTATTTCCTCAACAAGAAGTGGCTCTGGGGCATTGGGTGCATAGCGATAACATTAATATGCTATTTCCTTAGCCTCATTGTCAAAGCATGCTGGCCGAGTGCCATCTCTTTTGGAATTGCTCTTCTCAGCTCGGTCCAGCTATATGGAAGCAAAAAGGGTTTGTCCTTCTTTAGTGCCCTGATATCGGCTCCGCTACCTCTGCAAATCTACTGGGGAATTATGGCCGTCATCGTTCTCTTTATGCCTCAAATCCCCTTCAGCGACGTTCCCGGCTTCTCCTAACGCGTCGCCGATTCAACCCCATACAATCCAGTTCACAAAAAGAGTCGGTCGAGCAAATGCTCTAAAAAAGAGCTGGCCGGGCAAAGCCCGACCAGCTCACATACTTTCCCTCAGCCCTTTTCATCCGCACGGGAGAAAAGCCAGCAAGGATAGCGCAGGGCCCGCCCCGGAAGCCCTTTCTCCCGAACGATCCCGCAGCGCGAAGCGCGAGGACCAGTGAGGGAGAAAGGGCGTGGGGCGGGCCCGGACGAGAGCGTTACTCCTTCTCGACCGCGCGCATGATCGCCTTGTAGATCTCCATCAGCGGGATGATCAGGAAGGCCAAGCCCAGCGCGGCGATAACGCCCTTGAGCTCAAGCGTCACAGGGCCAAAGAACATCTCGGCAAGCGTCGGCTGCACGGTCACGATAACCGTCAACACCAGCGCCAGCGCAGCCGAAGCCCAAAGCCACTTGTTCTGCTTCTTCATGCTAAACAGCGACGCACGACGGCTGCGCATATTGAAGCAGTGGAAGATCTCGACCATGTTGAGCGTGATGAACGCCATCATCACGCCTTCCTCGTCGGCATTGCCGGCGATCATATCGGCGATGTGAATGTAGCCCATGTCAAAGTACACGCCCACAAAGAAGCTCGCCAGCACCAGCACGGTGATGATCAGGCCCTGGACCACGCAGTCCAGGCCCATGTGACCGGCAAAGACGCCGTCCTTGGCGTTGCGCGGCCTGCGCTTCATGATGTCACCCTCGGCGTCCTCCATGCCCAGCGCGAGCGCGGGGAAGCAGTCGGTGACCAGGTTCACCCACAGCAGCTGCACCGGCTGGAAGATGGTAAAGCCGATGAGCGTGGCGATAAACACCGAGAAGACCTCGGCAAGGTTAGCCGAAAGCAGGAACTGGATGACCTTGCGGATGTTGTCGTAGATGCGACGGCCCTCTTCGCAGGCACCGATGATGGTGGCGAAGTTATCGTCGGCAAGTACCATGTCGGCGACGTTCTTGGTGACGTCGGTGCCGGTGATGCCCATACCGACGCCGATGTCGGCGCGCTTGATGGACGGGGCGTCGTTAACGCCGTCGCCCGTCATGGCGACGATCTGGTCGCGCGACTTCCAAGCCTCGACGATGCGGGTCTTGTGCTCGGGCTGAACACGGGCGTACACGCCGTAATCCTCGATGTGCGCATCGAGCTCCTCGCCGCTCATGCGGTCGAGGTCGGCGCCGGTGATAGCCTGGCTGCGATCGGCGACGATGCCCAGCTGCTTGGCGATGGCCACGGCGGTGTCGATGTGGTCGCCCGTAATCATGACGGTGCGGATACCGGCGTCGTGGGCCTCGCGGATGGCGTCGGCCACCTCGGGACGGACCGGGTCGATCATGCCGGACAGACCGCAGAAGACCAGGTCATGCTCGAGCGCAGCGGGGCTGCAGTCGGCGGGAACCTCGGTGTAGGTGCGGCTCGCCAGCGCCAGCACGCGCAGGGCCTCGTCGGCCATAGCCTTGTTGGCTGCCACGAGCTCGGCGCGACGCTCCTCGGTCAGGGGGACGACCTTATCGCCCTCGTAGATATGGGTGCACAGGCCGATCACCACGTCGGGCGCGCCCTTGGTGTACTGCTCGTACTCGCCGTCCAGGGTCTCGACGACCACGGACATCATCTTACGACCCGAGTCGAACGGGGCCTCGCCCACGCGCGGGTGCTCGGCAGTCAGGCCAGTAAGACCAGCCTTGCCGGCGTCGTTGACGAGCGCACACTCGGTCGGCTCGCCCACGGCCTCGCCCAGCTCCTCGTCCCACTGGGCATCGGAGCACAGCGCCATGCCGGCCAGGAACTTTTCCTTGGGCGCGGCGAGCTCGTGCTTGACGACGGTCATCTTGTTCTGAGTAAGCGTGCCAGTCTTGTCCGAGCAGATGGTCTGCGTGCAGCCGAGTGTCTCGACAGCAGAAAGCTTGCGGATGATTGCCTGACGCTTGGCCATCTTGGTCACGCCGAGCGAAAGGACGATGGTCACGACGGCGACCAGGCCCTCGGGGATGGCGGCGACGGCGAGCGAGACGGCAACCATAAAGGTGTCGAGCAGGGCAGTCGGGTCGGTAAGGACGTTGCCCACGCCGTGACGGATGATGTCGACGCCAAAGATGACGACGCAGATGACAATCACCATGATGGTGAGGATGCGGCTGAGCTCGGCAAGCTTCACCTGCAGCGGCGTGAGCTCTTCCTTGGCCTCGGCCAGGGCGCCGGCGATCTTGCCCATCTCGGTGTTCATGCCGGTGCCGACCACGACGGCGCGACCGCGGCCGTACACCACGGTGGAGCCCATGTAGCACATGTTCTTGCGGTCGCCGAGCGGCACGTCATCGGTGCCCGCGGCAAGCTCGATCACGTTGGCGTGCTTCTCTACGGGCACGGACTCGCCGGTGAGTGCGGCCTCTTCGATCTTCATCGTGGCGCTCTCGAGGACGCGGCAGTCGGCCGGGACCGAGTCGCCCGCCTCGAGCATGATCACGTCACCGGGCACGAGCTCGGCGCTCGGCAGATGCACGAGCTTGCCGTCGCGCAGCACCTTGGACTGCGCCGCGCTCATCTCCTGCAGGGCCTCGAGGGCCTCCTCGCTTTTAGCCTCCTGGACCACGCCCAGCACCGAGTTGACGATAACGACGAACATGATGATGGCGACATCGGCAAAGTCCGCCTCGCCCTTGACCATGCCCGTGAGTGCACTGATGACGGCGGCAACGATCAGCATGATGACCATGGGATCGGCCATCTGCTCAAAGAAGCGCTTCCACAACGGCGTCTTCTCGGCTTCCTCGAGCTTGTTAGGGCCTGTCTTGGCGAGGCGCGACGACGCCTCGTCGTTGCTCAGGCCGAGGTTCTCATCGACACCTTGGTCGCTGAGTACCTCCGCCGCGGCGGACAGGTATTCCTTTTGCATATAGAGTCCCCTCCTGGGATTCGGGCCACTCAGCAGATTGATGCCCGATCATAATTCCCAGGAGAAGGGCAAGGGCTCATCAAGGCTGCCGTGCTGAGCGGCAGTTGATAGTGGAGCTATGGTACCCCAAAGCGGCGCGTCTAGCCAAAACATTCCAATTGGAAGCACGGCTCGAGTGCAACGATGCAGACCGTGTGATGCTCAACATTGATAAAACGTTTTTTCTTCGGCGCATCGTCAAACTGAAATATCGCCCAGATAGCAGCGGTCAGAGCGGTTGGTAAAGATTTTTCATATACCGTTTTTACCGCAAAAAATGAACTTCTAATTCGGCATACGGTCGATTTTTTGGGGTATTCGGTCGGCATTTCGTTATAATCATCTCAGTTTTATTTCTTATGGTTTATCTATCAGCGCAAGACGATGTCAGATGGAGGTCTGAATGTACAAGCGCACCAAGATTGTATGCACCATGGGTCCCGCCTGCGATAGCGACGAGACCATCCGTGAGATGATCAAGGCGGGCATGAACGTCGCCCGTTTTAACTTCTCGCACGGATCCTACGACGAGCACCACGGTCGCATCGAGCGCGTCCGTCGTATTTCCAAGGAGCTCGGTCTGCCCGTCGGCATCCTGCTCGACACCAAGGGCCCCGAGGTCCGCACCGGCCTTCTGGTCGATGGCAAGAAGGTTGCCGTCAAGACCGGCGATAAGATCGTCGTCACCGCTCAGCCCACGTCCGAGGATTTCCACGGCACCTCTGAGCACATCTCCCTCGACTACCTGGCTCTGCCCTCCGAGGTCGAGAAGGGCTCCCTTATCCTGATCGATGACGGTCTGGTTGCCCTCGAGGTCGAGTCCGTCGACGGCCAGGACATGACCTGCGTCGTTAAGAACGACGGCCTGATCGGCGAGCGCAAGGGCGTCAACATGCCCAACGTCAACATCTCGCTGCCCGCCATCACCGAGCGCGATCGTCAGGACATCCTCTTTGGCCTGACCGAGAACATCGACTACATCGCCGCTTCCTTCATCCGTGACGGCGAGTCCGTCCGCGGCATCCGCGAGCTTTGCCGCGAGAACGGTGGCGAGCACGTGACGATCTTCCCGAAGATCGAGTGCGCCCTGGGCGTCGAGAACTTCGACGAGATCCTCGAGGCTTCCGACGGCATCATGGTCGCCCGTGGCGACCTGGGCATCGAGATCAAGCCCGAGCTCGTTCCGCACATCCAGAAGGAGATCATCGCCAAGTGCAACGCGGCCTACAAGCCCGTTATCACCGCTACGCAGATGCTCGACTCCATGCAGCAGAACCCGCGCCCGACGCGCGCCGAGGTTGCCGACGTTGCTAACGCCATCTACGACGGCACCGACGCCGTTATGCTCTCTGGCGAGTCCGCTGCCGGTAAGTACCCGGTCGAGGCCGTTAAGATGCAGGCCAGCATTGCTCTCGAGACCGAGAAGTACCTCCCGGCTCACGCTCCGCTCGAGGTTCCGGCTGACGCTCACGGCACCCGCGTCGTCAACAACGTTGTGGGTATGTCCGCTGTGAACATGGCCACCACCGTTGGCGCCAAGTGCATCACCGTGCCGACGACCACCGGTCGTACCGCTCGCCTGATCTCGCACTTCCGTCCCAACATGCCGATCTGCGCGTTCTCCCGCCACGAGTGGGCCGTCCAGCAGATGATTATGTACTGGGGCGTTATCCCGCACCAGGCCGAGATTACCCAGGGCACCGTCAACGGCACGATCGTCAAGGCGATCGAGACCGCTAAGGAGCTCGGCTACGTCAAGGCCGGCGATCTGACCGTCGCTACCGCTGGCGATCCCCGCATGAGCGTCCAGCTCGAGGATAAGGTCTCCTCGACCAACGTCGCTTACGTCGCTCAGGTGCGCTAAAACGCGCTTGCAAGCATACTTGCATTGCAAAGGGCCCGGAAGGCTTCGCCTTCCGGGCCCTTTTTCTGTGCCAATGCCGCCGCATGGCAAAACACGCACTCATTTCTTTACCAAAAGCGCGAAATCCACCCTTCGAGGCCCAAAAAATAAAGCCCCAAGCGCTAAAAGTGTTCGCCCGGTGGCAAACCCACACCTCACACAGGGCTGATAAATCGTTTTAGCAAGAACCAAATCGACCTGGTTTTCGGAAGTATGCGGCAAATTCTGGAACCTCCGTGCACACCCTGTTTTTTCGCAACAAAATGCCTGATAAACTAGCCTCAAAAGCCAGGTCCGCTCATAGGGTTCAGATTTTGCCGCATACTTCCGGATTGACGCTGGCATCACTCGCTTCAAAGAGATGATTTCGGCCAGGAGGGCATTATGGACCTGACGCTTTGTGGGCAATCCGCCTTTAACTACTACCGCATCCCGCCGCAGGTATTAGGCCTTTACCCCGCCATTAGCCTTGGCAATATGGATCGCAGATGTTGTGGCCTCGGAAGTCATGCAGTTGTAAAAGACCTGCTTCACGCACCACTTCACAGGCTTGTATTCACTCGGGCACAATCCGGGTCGCGAAGCCTGTTTAAATCGCACCTCCTGACCCAAGAGCCACCTCCGGGGTCGTTTAGGCAGACTGAACATGGATTTGATGTCACTTCACCGGAGTTCACGCTGCTCAGCCTTGCCACGCAGGTCTCACGCAACCAGTTACTCATGGCGTGCTACGAGATGTGCGGCTCCTTTGCAGTGTTTAAGCCCTGCGAGCGAACGCAACAACAACTCGATGAAGCTATTTCGCTTAAGTTCATTCCACCCAACTGCGGCTGGGAGCGAGTTAACGACACCAAGGGCAATGACACCAACTTGTGGAAGCGCACGCCGCTTCTTACCGCAACGGATATCGCCGCGTTCGCCAAGCAAGCCGCAGGCCTGCGCGGCGTCAAACAACTGCGCTGGGCGGCCGAGCACATGACGGGGCAGGCCGCCTCGCCCTTCGAAGTACAAACCTCCATGCTTATCTCGCTCCCCCGCGACGAGGGCGGCCAGGGCATCGAGATCGCCAACAACGCGCGCATCCCGCTCAGTGAAGCCGCACGTTCGCTGTATGACAAAACCTGCTGCTACGCCGATATCCTCATCGAAAGCGCCACCGACAGCATGGGCGTCATTCTGGAATGCCAAGGCCGCTCTGCCCACGACAGCGAAGCCGCGAGCCTCTCCGATGCCGAGCGCGCCACCGCACTCACAAGCATGGGCTACGACGTCATCCAAATTACCTATGACCAGATCAAGGAGAAGAAGAGCTTCGATCACATAGCCGAGCTCATCCATAAAAAGGCCGGGCTTCCCCACATCCCAAAGACCAAACAGGAGCGCATTGCCGAAGATACCTTACGGCAAGAGCTACTTGTCGATTGGGTTGAGCTATTCACTGCCGGGCCGGCCAGCTAGCAGCTAGCAATCAGGGGCAGCGCAGGCACATCGGGCGATTCGACACGGGCGGCAAAACCCGCCTCGGTCAGCTCGATGACCTCGGTAAACGTTGCGTCGAAGAATTTCTCGGTCAGCAGGCGGTATGGCGGATGGTCGGGCTCGCCGGGGTTTTCGCGCACGATCTCGTGCATAACGCCGATGGTCTTGAGCACATACTCCTTATGGATGGGATACTGCCCAAAACGCGTCGCCGCAGTATACAGGCGATCGGTCGCGCGCGGAATCGAAACAATGCCGAGCGTCTTGCCGAACCAGTCAAAGTCGCCTTGCTTTTTAATGCGGAACTCCTCGCACGGCTTGCCGCCGTGCGCCTCCAGGTACTGATTCACGCGCGTATTCCATACGGTATCGGCCACCAGATGCGACCAGACACCCAGTGTCAAATCGAGCAACGACTGCGCCACATCTTCGGACGCAAGCGAGAACTCACGAGCGCCGGGACCGACAACCGGCTCAGCATCCCTGTAGCGCTGGGGATAGTGCACGCGGTTCAGTCGCTCGCGTTCCTCGATAATCGAGGTCGCCGCGGCTGGCGCACCGATGGGCGAACTTTTAAGCAACGGTGCCACATAGGTATCCCAGAACTCATGCTCACGAGGCTTTGGGATGGGCTCAGGCTTGGCAAAGTGCGTAATGCGGTACGGGATGGGATCGGCGATGCCAGGGACCATATAGCCCACGAAGATATCCGGAACCACGCAGCCAAACAAAAAGGCATTGCGGTCGCGCACGCTATCGGCAAGCACACCAGCACGCGCCAGCATGCGCTCCGTTTGAGCGATATGAATGTTCCAACTTGGCATAGCCACCCCCATAAAAAACCTGGATAACTATACCATCACGGCAAAGCCGCGCGGGCGGCTACGCACGCTCTACGCAGCAACTAGTCCGTAGCACCGCTTTCGGTTCCATACGACGGCGAAGGTGCCTCGACCACATGGTGATATCGATCGATATAGATTGCACGGGCACCCAGGCGTCGCACCAAATCCTGGTGATGCGTGCTCATCAAGACCGTCTTACCCGCCGCGACGTAGGCCAGCAAGAAGTTGACCACGATGTCGCATGAATCCTCGTCGAGCCCATTGGTAGGCTCGTCAAGGACCAAGATATCCGGGTTCATCGACACCACCGCAGCCAGCGCAACACGCTTCTTTTGCCCGCCCGAAAGCTGATAGGGAGAGGCATCGACCAGGTCGGCAACCTGGAACAGCCCCATGGCATCGCGCACGCGGCGCTCGAGCTCGTCTGCCGGCAGCCCCATCTGCGCGGGACCAAAAGCAACTTCCTCGCCCACCGTGGCGCAGAACAGCTGGGCATCGGCGTTTTGGAATACGAAGCCCACGCGCTGGTGGAACTTCTGAGCAGCAGAATCCTTCAGATACGCCGCATCGACCACGCGTCCGTCAAACAGGTATGCGCCGGCATCCGCGAGCTCAAGGCCGTTGATAAGGCGCATGATCGTCGTCTTGCCACAACCGTTAGGACCAAGCAGGGCAACGAGCTCTCCACGGTCCACCTGCAGCGAAACGCCGTCGACCACCGCATGGCCCGCATAGGAAAACACCACGTCGCGAAACTCGATGAGCGGCGTGGTCTCAGCGCCGGCAGCACCGCTCGCACCCATCGCGTTATTCGTATCGTTTGCCAAAACGTCGCCCTTCCCTACTTACATCGACGGTTCGACTGTCCGCGCTACAACACCGCGCACAACACGGCGAGCAACGCCACAACGGCCGCGTATACCGCATCGCGCCAGCCAAACCTGGCGCGCGCGGGAGCCGGATACGCACCGGCAAAGCCGCGGCAAAGCATAGCCTCGTCCATCGCGCGGCTGCATTTCATCGCCTTGATAAAGGTCATGCCCATGATACCCGCGATCGAATCGGTACGCGAAAATCCCTCGGGCGCACGGCCAACGCTGCGCAGCATGACCGATTCGCACAGATCGTGCGCCGTACGACCCAGCACCTCGATGTGCTTGAGCGCCATATCAAACGTAAAGATAACTTCGTCGGGTAGATGCAGCATCTTGAGCGCCGCCGACATGCGGCTCCACGTGAGGGTCCACGAAGCGCCCAGCACCAGCGACACATTAATGAAGGTCTTGAGCGCAATCTTGAGCATGGCGCCCGTAGCGGAAGCACCCAGCAGCAGGGCAGGCAGCGCCAAAACCACTGCGAGCCCCGCGGCGCCAAGCGCCGGCACAAAGGTCGCGCGCAGCCCGCGTATGGGACGCACGGCAACGAGCACCAGCGCAATGGCCGCCATCAACATGAGGTACAGCGGGCTTTGTGTCAGGCACACGCACAGGACGCAAACGAATATCCCCACCAGGCGCACCGGAGCCGAAACGCAAGAAAGGGCGCGGTCGACCATCGACCCGCCCTCGTGCGCGCCTCCACCCAGGCGAACCCGCTCAAGCAGGCTCGCCAGGTGCAGGACGTTCTTTTGCATCACGCGATGACGAGCGCCCGTGGGCTCGTATCGCTCCTCGACCGCAAGCCAGCTAGGCAGCTCGACCATCGCCATGGGCTCCGCTTTCCTTGACCGTCAGCGAGATCAGACGGAATGCGATGGTGAGCACCGCCACGCCAATCACGCCGGACAAGATATACATGGCAGCCTGACCGGCAAAGCCGAGACCCTGCTCCTCGGAATAGGCCTGCAGGTAATCACCCGTAGGCAGAGCGTCGGCAAAGGTCGGGGTGTCGAGACCGACCGAAGCCTGCAGGCTGTCGTCGCCAGCCTCCTGAACGGCGGTCGCGGCGCCCTCGGCGTCCCACTCACCCCAGGCGTCACCCGTGGCCAGCAGGCCCAGCGGCGTGGCCACGACAAGCACGGCAACCAAGATGAGCGTGGGGACCAGCGAGGTCTTCTTTGCAGCAGCGCCCTCGGCAGCAAGCTGTCCATCGGCGGCTTCGGGGCCGACGATAACGCTCGGCGCCGTCTTCTTGATAAAGCCGTAGATCGCGGCAGTCGCCACGCCCTCGACCACGCCGGCTACCAACATATGCGGGATCATCATGGCCGGAATGGCAATGGACAGCGGGAAGGGGCAGTACAGCGGAGCGCCCGAAGCATTCGTGAAAAGCATCGGCTGAATACCAAACTCGATTGCTGCGCACAGGGCCGCCAGGCACAGGCCGACCCAGCCGCTTACGATGGCCGAAACCGAGGTGCCCCAGCTCTTGTCGTGCAAACGGCTGTTAAGCGCGCGGAACACGATGGCTGCGGCAAACGGCAACACGAAGGCCATGTTAAAGCAGTTAGCGCCAAAGGACAGGATGCCGCCGTCGCCAAACAGCAGCGCTTGCAGCGCCAGCGCGACCGAAACCGCGATAGCCGCGGCCTCGGGGCCCAGCAGCAGCGCGATGAGTGCGCCACCAACGGCGTGGCCTGTGGTGCCGCCAGGCAGCGGCACGTTGAACATCATGAGCAGGAAGGAGAACGCGGCGCAGATGCCCAGGAACGCCATGTGCTCGCGATCGAGCGTGGCGCGCACCTTCTTGATGCAGTGGATCCAAACGGGCACCATCGCCACCGCCATAACGGCATCGGTCTGCGGGGACAGATAATTATCTGGAATGTGCATGTACGCCTCCCGGTTATCGGCGCACGGAATTGCAACGCCGCTTGAATCACCTTTCCAGTGTTACGTAATGTCAGATTCGTAACACGCCGCGGGCTATCATAGCAAAACGGCGCACTGCCGACAAAGCAGCACGCCGTTATGTAATGCGCGTGTCATATATGCAGGCTCAACGGTGCCTTATACCGGGCACAGCAGTCACGTAGGACTCGGCGGCAGCCACCGCTGACCCATACCCCAGCGCAGGACCTAGCCGCGGACCTCGCCGTTTACGCCCTTGCACACCTTGGTGACGATCTTCTGGTGCGCTTTTTCGACCTCTTCGCTGGTGAGCGTGTGGTCGTCGGAGCGATACGTAAGCGCAAAGGCCATGGACTTCTTGCCCGCACCGATGCGGATGGGATCGCGGTAGACGTCGAACAGGCGCACGCCCTCGAGCAGCTTGCCACCGGCGCTGGTAATGCGGCGCTCAAGATCCTCGCAGGTCACGGAGTTATCGACCACGATAGCCAGGTCGTGCTCGACAGCCGGATACTGCGAGAACTCGCGGTAGTTCTCCTGGTTGCGAGCGCCCTTGATCAGCTTGTCCAGATCGAGCTCAAAGGCAACGACGACCTCATCGATGCCCATGGCTTCGCGCGCCTCGGGGTGGATCTCGCCAACCCAGCCCAACACGGTGCCGCCGGACAGAACCTCGGCCGCACGACCCGGCTGCAAGAAAGCGTAGCCCTCGCCCTCGACGGGACGAAAGCGAACCTTCTCGATGCGCAGCTGGGCGAGCAGCTCCTCAACGATGCCCTTACCAAAGAAGAAGCGCAGCTTGCGGTACTTCATGTTCCAGGACCGCTCGCTCCACTGGCCCGAGAGCACACCCGCCACGGACTTGGTCTCCTTGGGCAGGCTGGCGTTCTCGCGACCGTGGAACAAGCTGCCGACCTCGTACAGATGCACGTTGGGCGTGCCGTGGGCCTCGTTGTAGGCCACAGACTGCAGCAGACCCGGCAGCAGCGAGCGACGCATCTCGGTCTGCTCGGCCACCAGCGGGTTCATGAGCACCACGGGGCAGCCGCGGCCCTCGGTGGACATGCCGATCTTCTCCAGGTCGCCCGGGGCGGCAAAGCCAAAGGTCGTGGTCTCGTTGAGACCGCAGGCGCGCAGGATCTCGCCGACCTTGCGAGTGAGCTTCTGCTCGCGGGTCAGGCCGCCAATGTGGTTCTTGGCAGCCGGGATGGTCGCCGTCACGCGGCCCATGCCCCATAGGCGCAGGACCTCTTCGATCAGGTCGATCTCACGCGGCAGGTCGGGACGGAAGCTCGGCGGGGTAACCATGAAGTCCTCGCCGTCGCGCTCGACGGTGCAGCCCAGGCGGGTGAGCGAACGCTCGATAAAGTCGGGCTCGATGTCGGCACCGCAGATGGCGTGCACGCGGGCCAGGCGCAGCTTGATGCTGTCGATGGTCTTGGGCGCGGGGAACACGTCGACATAGCCGGGAGCGACCTCGCCGCCGGCGATCTCCTCAATCAGCGCGCAGGTGACGTTGGCGACGTCCACGCAGCCGGTCTCGTCAACCTGGCGCTCAAAGCGAATGGAGGCGTCGGAGATCAGCGAAAGGTCGCGGCTGGTGTGCGAGGTGCGGCCGGCGTTGAAGCAGGCGCTCTCGACCATCACATCGACGGTATCGTCCTCGATCTCGGAATCCATACCGCCCATGACACCGGCCAGCGCCACGGGACGCTCGCCGTCGGTGATGAGGCCCATACCGGCGTCGAGCACGCGCTCCTCGCCGTCGAGCGTCGTGAACTTCTCGTCCTGCTGGGCGGCGCGAACCACCACGCGACGGTGGCCATCGCGCTCGGCAAAGGTGTCGAGGTCAAAGGCGTGCAGCGGCTGGCCGGTGAGCATCATCACGTAGTTGGTGATATCGACGATGTTGTTGTGCGGGCGCACGCCCAGGGCGTTGAGGCGCTTGACCATCCAGTCGGGCGAGGGACCGACCTTCACGTTGCGCACGATGCGGGCGACGTAGCGGTCGCACAGGCCCTCGTCGGCAATCTCGACCGAAAGCTCGTCGTCGGTCGCGCGGCCGGTCTCGACCTTGATGGCGGGCAGCTCAACGTGGAAATCGCGGTCGAAGATGGCACCGGTTTCGCGGGCCATGCCGATCATGGACAGGCAGTCGGGGCGGTTGGGCGTGATCTCGCAGTCGAGCACGGTGTCGCTCGAGCCCACGTACTCGGCAAACGGCATGCCGCAGGGCGTATCCTCGGGCAGGATCATGATGCCGGAGTGGTCGCCGCCCAGGCCGAGCTCGCGCGCGGAGCAGTTCATGCCCATGGACACGACGCCGCGAAGCTTGCTCTTCTTGATCTTGACGTCGCCGGGCAGGACAGCGCCGATCATGGCCGTGACGATGTGGTCACCAGCCTCGAAGTTCTGCGCGCCGCAGACGATCTGCAGCGGGGCGGGGTTGCCATCGGCGTCGAGGTTCTTGTCGCCCACGTCGACCGAGCACACATACATGTGGTCGCTATCGGGGTGCGGGGTCTTGGTGAGCACCTTGGCGGTCACCACGTGGTCGAAGGACTCGCCCACGGTGTCGATCGCCTCGACCTCGGTACCGGTACGGATATATTCGTCCGAAAGGGTCTTGGGATCCTCCGGAATATCGATCATGGTCTTGAGCCAGTCGTAAGAAACGCGCATCTAACTGGTCTCCTTTCATAAATGCGGCTTTGAGCCGGAAACTGCAACTAAGAAGAAAACGTTCTAGAACTGGTTCAAGAACCTCATGTCACCAGTCATCAACGTGCGCAGGTCGGGCAGGTCGTAGCGCAGTGCCGCGACGCGCTCGGCGCCAATACCAAAGGCGAAGCCGGTGTACTTCTCGGGGTCGATGCCGCAGTTGATCAGGACGTTGGGGTCGACCATACCGCAGCCCAGGATCTCGATCCAGCCGCTGTGCTTGCAGAAGTTGCAGCCCTTGCCGCCGCACACGTGGCAGCTCACGTCCACCTCGCAGCTGGGCTCGGTGAAGGGGAAGAAGTGCGGGCGGTAACGCGTCTTGCGATCCTCGCCAAACATGCACTTAACAAAGTAGTCGAGCGTGCCCTTAAGATCGCCAAAGGTGATGCCCTCGTCGACGACCAGGCCCTCAATCTGGTTGAACTGCGGCAGGTGGCAGGCGTCGGCCGTGTCGGGACGGTAGACGGTGCCCGGGCAGATCATGTAGATGGGCGGCTTCTGCGACTCCATGGTGTGGATCTGCACGCCCGAGGTCTGGGTGCGCAGCAGCACGTCGGACTCACCGTGAGCGTGAGCCTCGGGATGCGCGACGCTGCCGGGGTTGTTGTCGACCACATAGAACGTGTCGCGAGCCGAGCGGCTCGGGTGATCCATGGGCGCGTTGAGCGCGGTGAAGTTGTAGTAGGAAGTATCGACCATGGGGCCGGACTCGACGGTGTAGCCGATGCCGCAGAAGATGTCCTCGGCCTCCTCGATGATCTGCTTGATCAGGTGCTGGTGACCGATCTGCGGACGGATGCCCGGCAGCGTGATGTCGACGGCCTCGTGCTCGAGTGCGTGCTTGAGGGCGGCGGCCTTCATCTCGGTGGTGCGCTCGTCGAGCATGCCCTCGATCAGCTGGCGCATCTCGTTGGCGCGTTTGCCCATCATGGGACGATCCTCGGGAGCGAGCTTGCCCATCATGCGCATCAGGCCGGTGATACGGCCCTTGCGGCCGAGCAGCTCAACGCGCGCGGCCTCGAGCTTGGCGGCGTCGTCAGCGCTAGTGACGAGCTCCTTGGCCTCTTCCTCGAGTTTGACCAGATCATCAATCAGACTCATGTCTTCCCTTTCGTCTCTCGCACATCCGCGCTCCGGGACGGCTGACGCCGCCCGATGTTGCGGATGCGCGGCCCGGTTCGGTAACAAAAAAAACCGCCCTCGGGCATGTACATTGCCCAAGGACGGTTGAATTCCGCGGTACCACCTTGTTTGACCCGGCGGATGTCTGGCCCGCCGCGCCCACTCTGTGCCTCTTGTCGCGAGGCTCACGGCTTCCCTACTGGGACTTTGCTGCCACTGGCCGCGTGCCCGTTGAGGTCGCTGCTCGGGAGTGAACGCTTGGCCCTTGCCACCGCAGGAAGGCTTGCAGCCCATGACCTTCCCTCTCTTGCCGGCGACACGGCGGGCAAAACCCTCTCCGTCAACGCATTGGGCTATAGGATAACACATTTCGCGAGCGCATCGCCGCGTTCCGTTTTGTTCGCGCTGGGTACAAGGCAGGTAGCTGTGCAAACTGGCCGCGCACCCGTCTGCGGCGCTCGGCCTGCGAGATTAAGGATACGGTATGGGAAAGAAGCACGATAAGAAAGCCAAGCCCGCAGCGGGCAAGACGCCCAACGGCATCAAGGTCGATAAGGCCGTCAAAAAATTCCGCAAGCTCGAAGGCAAACTGTGGACCCGCGAGTACCTGCTCAAAATTGCCGAGTTCGATGGCGCGACGATTGCCCCCGCCAACGGCGCCGCGGCCCGCGCCGATGCTATGGGCACCCTTGCCGGCGAGCATCACAAACTCTTGACCAGCGAGAAGTCCGTTGAGCTTGTGCGCTCTCTCGCGCGTGAGACGGTCGCCGGAGGCAAGATCGACGACCCGCAGCTGCTTGACGAGATCCGCGTGCTCGGCCGCGACCAGCGCGAGGCAAGCGTCATCCCCACCGAGGAGGCCGAGGCCTGGACCAGGCTCACCTGCGAGGCCGACGCCGTGTGGCACAAGGCCAAGACGGCCAACGACTGGGCGAGCTTTGAGCCCTATGTGGATAGAATCGTCGCCCAGCTTAAGCATCAGGCAGAGCTCATGGACCCCAAGCGCGACCCATACGACGTTTGGCTCGACCAGTATGAGCGCGGCCTTTCTGCCAAGAGCTTCGACGCGTTTTGCGATGAGGTCAAGGCGACGGTCGTGCCGCTCGTGCACGCCATCGGCGAGCGCGGCCAGCAGCCCGATGCCGACTTTTTGCACGCCCACGTACCCGAGGCTGCCCAGCGCGCCATGAGCTTCGACCTGATGAGGCTCGTCGGCCTGGACCTGGACGACACCACGCTTGCCTTTACCGAGCACCCGTTTAGCGAGGGTTTTGCCGTGGGCGACGCGCGCATCGCGACACACATCTACGAGGACGATTGTATCTCCAACGTCTACAGCATCATCCACGAGGCGGGACACGCCATGTACGAGCTGGGCGTCAATCCCGCCTATGCGCGCACCTGTCTTGAGGGCGGCACCTCCATGGGCATCCACGAGAGCCAGAGCCGCTTCTTTGAGAACACCGTGGGTCGCAGCCGCGCCTTTATGGGACCGCTGCTCGAGGTGCTGCGCCGCCACGCGCCCGAGGTCTACGGCAACGTGGACGAGGACACGCTCTACCACGCCGTGAACATCGCTCAGCCGTCGTTGATCCGCACCGAGGCCGACGAGCTCACCTATCCGCTGCACGTTATGGTGCGCTACGAGATCGAGCGCATGCTGTTTGCCGGCGAGGCCACGGCCAGGGACATCCCCGCGCTTTGGAACCGCTTTATGGACGAGTACCTTGGCATTCCCGTTCCCGACGACACGCACGGCTGCCTGCAGGATACGCACTGGAGCGGTGGCTCGTTTGGCTACTTCCCCACCTATGCGCTGGGCAGCGCCTACGACGCCATGTTTGTGCCGGCCATGTGCCGCGACGGTGTCGACCTCAACGGCGCCTGTGCGAGCGGCGACCTGACACCCGTCCGCGCCTGGCTGGGCGAGCACATTTGGCAGTGGGGCCGCGCCAAGGACGCGCCGGAGCTCATCAAGGGCGCGTGCGGCATGGCGTTCGATGCCCGCTACTACTGCAGCTACCTGCAGGACAAGTTCACCACGCTGTACGAGCTGTAAGGATTGACCAGCACGCCATCGCCAACGCCAACCATGTTGACGCCAATGTCTTGGCAACGTCAGCGAAAACGACCCTAAGCGAGCAAGGTGACGTGAAATGAAAGGGCGCTGACCTTCTGGTCGCGCCCTTGAAATTGAACGTCAGATTGCCGCTTAGGGTCGCTTGCAGCGTCGAGCAGCTACGCGGTTTGGTAAAACCGCGTAGCTATAAAGCCTCGAGTGCGTTGGCGATGCGCTTCATGGCGGCGTCGGCGGCGGCTTGGTCGGGGGCTTCGGCCAAAACGCGAATCACCGACTCGGTTCCGCTCTTGCGCACGAGCACGCGGCCCTCGCCTGCCAGCGCAGCCTCGGCCTCGGCGATGGCGTTCTGCACGCTCATGTTCTCGAGCGCGGCGTCCTTGTCCGCCACGTGCACGGTCACCTGCGCCTGCGGCAGCAGCTTGCACGGAGCCGTGAGCTGCGAGAGCGTCTCGCGCTCGGCACGAATCACTTCCATCACGCGCAGCGAGGTCATAATGCCGTCGCCCGTGCGCTCGATATCGCCAAAGATCGTATGGCCCGTCTGCTCACCGCCCAGGCTGTAGCCGCCCTCGCGCATCTTGGCATACACGTGACGGTCGCCCACGCCGCTGGTCACGGCGCTCAGACCGGCAAGCTCCAACGACTTGATCAGGCCAAAGTTGCTGGCAATCGTCGGCACCACGGTACCGCCCGAAAGGCGACCGTGCTTGTTCAGATACACGCCGCACACGTACAGGATCTGGTCGCCGTCTACCACGCGACCGCGCTCATCCACGGCCAGGCAGCGGTCGGCATCGCCATCGTAGGCAAAACCCACGTCCAGGCCCTGCTCCACCACATGGCGCTGCAGACGCTCCATATGCGTGGAGCCGCAGTCGACGTTGATGTTAAAACCATCGGGCGCGGCATTGATCACGCGCACGTCGGCACCGAGCGCGTCAAACACCGGCTTGGCCACCGAGGAAGCCGAGCCGTTGGCGCAGTCGATACCGATCTTGACGCCCTGCAGCGAAAAGTTCGCACTTGCAATGAGCGAAGCAATGTAGCGGTTGCGGCCCTGCATGTAGTCCACCGTGGCACCGATGTGGTTGCCCGTGGCCAGCGGCACCTCGCTCTTGCCATCGATGTAGTCCTCGATGAGCTCCAGCACGTCCTCGTCCATCTTAAAGCCGTCGCTGTTGACGAGCTTAATGCCGTTATCGCAAAACGGGTTGTGGCTCGCGCTGATCATGATGCCGCAATCGAAGCAGCCTTCCACAGTCTGATGCGCTACGCCTGGCGTGGGGATCACGTGCAGCATATAGGCGTCCGCACCGCTCGCGACCAGGCCGCTCACCAGCGCCGCCTCAAACATATAACTCGAGCGACGTGTGTCCTTGCCCACGATGACGCGCGCCTTGCGCTCGCGGTTGGCGCCGTAATACCAGCCCACAAAACGGCCAATCTTATAAGCGTGCTCTACCGTCAGCCCAACGTTGGCCTCACCGCGAAAGCCGTCGGTGCCAAAGTACTTCATGCGCTCTCCTTACAAAATAGGGGCGAACAGATTGCCTGTCCGCCCCAAAATGGTACTCGATTATCTGCGCTACCAGAAAAACCCTACGCCGACGCGCTGTCGCGAGCCGCCTGGCATGTAGGAGTCTGACGCAGCGTAAGCGGCTTGTCCCCCGCCTCGGCCGACGTGGTCAGCGTATACGTGATCGTCGTCGTCTCGCCAGCATGCAGGTCAACGGTGCCCGAATAGAAGGGGATTCCATGCCACGTAGCGGCGCCAAGACCAAACTGGGTGCCCTCGACGGTCAGATCAGTAATGTTGCCGCCCGTCGGGGCAAACAACGAGACATTCAGACGCTCGTCGTCACGCGCGGCATCGGGTGCGCTCGCCGCAACGTAGTCGGGCAGCTTGCCAGCCTCCTCCTGCGTCATGATGTTCGTCAGGGTAACGGTGATGCGATAGGAGCACGTGCCGTCGCCGTTCTTCACGCCCTGACCAATCTGAGTGTCGGCGTTCAGATACCAGTCGAGCTTGGAGAAGCTCAGGTTGTTAAAGTAAACGCCGGCAACGGGATCGGCACTCGGGTCATCCGGATTGGGCAGCGAAGCGTCAATGCCCGTCTCTTTGATGGCATTCTGCTCATCATCGTTTCTCATCCACGCGATCAGGCGGCCCTCTTCGGCACCGCGCTCAACGGCGCTGACAAGCTTCGCAACATCGACATCGCCGATACCGCCAAGAATCTTGTCGAAGGCAGCGCTGGCGACGGATGCAAAGATGCCGTCAGACTCCTCGACCGGATAGTTCCAGTACACATCGTGCATGAGGACCTTTGCGGCGTTGGTGCCGTCGACAACCGTTCCGTCGGGCAGTGACACGTTACCGACCAGGCCCAGCAGATACTGCAGGAACACCGGGTCGATACCGATGACGCCATCAACGTCCTGTCCATACTGGGACTTCCACAGCGCGGCGACACGCTGCGAGTTGCGGGGCCAATCAGGCGAATAGGTATTGCCCGAGTTGTACAGGTTGCTGTGGTTGCCGAACAGCGCCTCATCCTCTTCGTCGACGCTCTCGACCGCCTCATCCTCGCTGAGTCCAATGCGGGGAACAAACTCGCCAATCGACATCTGACCGTCGGTGACCGAAATCAGGCCCTGCGAACCGCCAAAGCCGCCGCAGGCACGAATCTCGACGTTGTTCATGGCGTACATAAGGTAGTTGCGCGTCTGGCCGTTGGCGCCGAGCATCTGGGGAAGGACGGGGGCGACCTTCTCCGCCGCGTCAACCGCGCCGTTGAGGGTGGCAAAGCCGTCCTTGGCCTTATCGACCAGCTCGGTCACCTGGGAAATATGAGTATCGCCAATGCCCTGGACCTTCTCGTTGGCGCTCTTGAACACCTTCGAGCTGCTGGAAAGCGAATCGGCGACCGCCTGCAGCGCGGACACGTTAATCATGCCGTCCTGGAACAGCTTGCCGGGCGTAGCCTGCGAAAGGTTATCGGCCATGGGAACCAGCGCATTGCTCGAGACATCGGACAGGGCGTCAATCATGGTGCGGGCCGCATTGATATCGCTGCCATACACCGGGATAAACGAAGCCGCCGTCCACAGCGGGCTCGAGGTCTCCGCCTTCATGCTGTTACAGAGCTCATCGATCTTCTTCGCGTCGTCAGGCAGCGTCGAAAAATCGCCCGACGTGACCTTGTCCTTAAGGCCACCGACGATCTCGACAGCCTCCTTCGCTTCGCTCTTTACGGTCTTTGCCGAGTTAAGCAGCATAAAGCCGCTTGCGCCAAGCGCAACGAGAAGCACCGCGACTACAGCGGCAATAATGGCGCCGTTGTGACGCTTTTTGCGCTCGCCCTTGCGATGGCGATGACGGACCAGACCGTCAGAGGTCGAACTCGACGAAGCATCGCTACCGTAGTTCAAGCCAAAATCGTAATAATCTTCCTTGGAACCCGAGCCCGCAAACTCGGTACCGCTATCATCCAGGCGGGCGAACGTGCCTGTCTCGGAGGCGCCGGTGTAAATCGTGCCGAGGTTACCCGTAAGCCCCGCGCCACCGGCAGAGGGAGTATTGTTGGCGGCCTTGCCGGCATTGACGTTGCCGGCGCCATTCGCGGCGTTGGCAGCACCTGCGTTGTTCGCAGGTACCGAAGGAGCCCCGCTCGGCTGCGACGCAGAGGTTGCACCGCCCGCAAAGACATTTCCTCTTGCACGGCCGGTCTTTTTTGCCTTTTGAGACTGCTCGTACAGAGCGGTAAACATCGCCGTCTCGCCCGGGGACACGCGCTTACCGGAGCCGCCCTGTCCAGCGTCGCCTGGCGTGCCGGCCTTACCAGCCCCGTTCGGACGCGGCGGAACTGCAGGACGGCCGCTATCGCTGCCCTTAAAGTGATTACCAGCCATAAAGAAATCCTCGCAATTGAGTCGCAATGAAAAAGTCCATAACGTTACTAGTTTATGGCATTTTGAGCATCGACAGCTAAACTCCAGACACGGACATCAATTGGCGAAAATGCGGCACAACACCTTTTCTGTCTTGGCGGCGGCGTCAACTACACCGTAAGGAACATCATCACGATGATCATGGCAAAGCCGATAAGGTCGGTCGGCAAAAACACCGTGCCCAGCATAACGGCGCTGGTGATGGTCGCCGAAACCGGCTCCACAGTTCCGATGAGGCTCGCACGCACCGAGCCGATATCCTTAACGCCCTGCATATAGAGCATGTAAGCAAAAAACGAGCCGATAACCACGAACACCGCGAGCGCCTCGATACCGGCGGCATCGAGCGCCGGCATATGCGCCCAGGGCTGCACGAAGACACATGAGACCACGCCCGCCGTGAGCATTGCCGAGCCCGTGACGATGGGGCTACCGTATTCGGGCAGGATCTTGGCGGGAATCACCGCCATACACGCGGCGCTAACCGCACACATAAGACCTGCTGCCAGGCCAAGCGGCGAGATATTCAGGCTGGTAGGGTCGCCGCCGGTGGCAATTAAAAAGGTTCCACCCAGAGCCAGGCCAATGCCGATGACTTCGCGAGTACGCGGCATGCGGCGATCGGTCACGCAGGCGTAGCCCATGATGATAACGAGCTGCAGGCACTGGAGCACCGTCGCGGTTCCGGCGTTCGTCAGGCGCACGGCCGAAAGATAGCAAAACTGGTTAAAGAGCAGGCCAAAAGCGGTAAAGAGCAGCAGCTGCTTGCGATCAGCGGGCGTCGTCCAAAGCTTGACCAGGCGTGCGCGGTCGCGCGTGACAACCACGACCATAAAGAGCAGACCGGCGAGAATCTGTCGTATGCTCATAAGCCACAGGGTATCAACGTGATAAGTGTCGAACAGAAAGCTCGCGCTGGTGCCCGAGAAGCCCCAAAACGAACCGCCCACCAGCGTAGCCAAGACGCCCAATGCCATCTTGCGCGACGACGCATCGTTGAGGCGATCGCGCCATGCACGGCGGGTGCTGCGACTGAGCTCGTCGGTGCCCTCGGGCACATCAATGTTCGATATATCGGTCATCGGCACCGAAGCCCCTGCGCCTTCGACCTGCTCGACACACTCTTTGCTCATTCCACTCCCCCGAAACAGTCTGGAAGCAATTCGGCTTACCTTACCACGGCGAAGGCACCAGCTGGAGGCTTGTCCGCTTATCGGTAGGACAATTCCGCAGGTGTCTTTCCATAGCTCGATACCGCAATGGCCTTGCATTATGCGACAGCCAAATCGCGGCAGCAGGCTCTTTTGAAATGGCTATGACGAAGCCCCCGAATTCCACAATGTAAGCGATTTTTAAAAATGTTCTTGCCACCAAGTTCAGGCTCCGTTATATTATCCCTTGCGCGCTTGCGCACCCTTGATCGGGCGTTTAGCTCAGGGGGAGAGCGCTTCCCTGACACGGAAGAGGTCAGAAGTTCAAATCTTCTAACGCCCACCAAATGTTCGCAGCTCAGAGGCTATGTCCTCTGGGCTGTTTTGTTTTATGTCGCCAAATTAGCTGGCAGCTCCAACCGCCCAACTAGCCAAAAGCCGACCATCTACTTGCCGATCTATCCATCGGCATAACCAATCAGTCCGCACCGCAACTTCTCAGCAAAACGCCGCGATGTCTGCGCCCTGCGGTATCCTTGAGCCACTTGCACCTGCAGCACCAAGGAGCCGCCATGCGCACCGAGCTCGATGTCCCCTTTTCGCACAAAGAAGAAGCCAAGGCGCTGGGCGCCAAATGGGACCGGACCAAAAAAATCTGGTATGTACCCAGCGGCGTCAACCCCGAGCCCTTTGCCGAGTGGCTGCCCGGTGTTGACCGATCCGACCCCTCAGCACCGTATATATATCTAGTACTGGGCAAGCGCGAGTGCTGGAAGTGTCACAAAGAGACCTCGGTCGCGGCCTTCGGCATTCCCTATCGAGCCGATAACGACGAGAGCATCGCCATCGCGCACGCGCCCAACAAGGCCGGGCACATTGCCATCGACACGGCCAACGCCAACGCACTCGCCATCGTGCCCGCTCTTGGCTGCGTGCCGGGCGAGATCCGCGACTACCTTCATAAGCGCTGCGGCTACAAGCCCGTAGGCGCGCGAGCCTCCAAAGCCCCGTCGCTCGGCAACACGTGCACCAGTTGTGACGCGTTGCAAGGCAGCCGCTATCTGTTCGAAGAGCCCTCGTCCCCGTTTGCCCTCACTGCCATCAACAAGCTGCCGGCACTGGAGTTTGTGCGCGTCGAAGTTGCCGGCGTCTTTGGCGTCCCGGCCACGCGCACCGACTTTGACCAGGCGCTCTTTACCTGGGCACGCGACCATCACGCCGAGTTCCACAGGCAACTCGGCGAGGGGATTTATTTGTAGAGACGGAGAAGCCTTCACAGCCAGCTCCTCCGCATCACCTATCCCTCGTCGCCGGCGTCATACACGATATCGAGGCCACAAACAGGGCATTTCTCCGGATACACCGGCATATGAACGCCTGTCCGTTTTCTCACTTCGTCGCTGAGTCTGTCGCGCGCATCGATGAACCGAATGTCGAGACACGGTATTTGCGAGCCGCAGCAAGGGCAGGTGACGACAAACGACCCGCAATCAACCTCTACGCTCGGAAACATATTGTTGTCTATAAGGGCACACGGCAGTTTTCCGTACTTCCCCATCGCAATATCGCCTCGCCAGCTCATACACGCTCCCCTCTCGCTATACAAAACAGGAAGAGCATGCACCGGCGGGCGGGCGCGAGATTGCATCGCCACGCGATCCGATCAAACAACACGATCGTCAAAGAATGCCAAAGCCAAATACGCTAATACGGCAGAAGCCCCGCCTTTTCACGCTTCTTTTCCGAGCGATCGAACTCAATGCGATGGGCCTCAAGAAACACCGTATTGGGTCGCCACTGACGCTCATTCGGCTGCCTTAGCGTCGCACCCGCAAAGGAAGCGTAGCCGGTCTTATCCAGCAGGTACGATCCGCACAGCCGATATTCGCCGCAAACAGGCTCAAACGAAATCAGGTGAGCATCAAATAGGGAATGAAGATCGCGCCGAAGTAGAATGCCATTGCTGGCAACCTGCGATTTGGGTCCCGAGTAATTCTCGATATGTGCAGCCTCCAGAGCTTCGCTGACGCCGCAGTCCGACACCGCGCAACGTCCGTCATAGGCGGCAACGAGCTGCTTGCGGAACCATTGCTGCCCCAATCGCTCGCGCCTTAACGCATAGCGGACCTTTTCGTCGTCGGTCGCACCCTGTCCGGCAAACTCAATATCGACGGGCATGTGCTTCAGATAACTCATGTCGGGTGCAAAACGAGGGTCCGGTCCGCCTTTATGAACAGGACCGTGCAGAACAAACCATCCGTTTTCGGGCTCGAACCGCTCAACAAACGCAAGGCCGAGCACCTTATAGCCCACCTCGGTTGCAAATATGACTCCGACCGGAACGCCACATTCCATGCAGTTGAGCATTTTACGGTTGTAATTCTGGTCTCGAAAACCAACGGTACCCGGCGCTTGAACCGAGTACTTAATGACCCACGTACCATCGTCCAAATAGAGCGGAGGCACATCGGTGTAGAAGCTCTTTTTAGAGTTATGGACCGAAAGCGCAAAGATCTTATTGGGATCTTGCTTCACCCGATCCTGGCCCGGCCAGAAGATCCCTGAATCCCGCGTTACGGGAAAGAAGTCCGAGCCAATTCTCAAACGATACTGATACTGAGGGCTATCTTCCTTGGTGTGGTGCGGAAGGCTGGTCCAAACGCCGCCGCGCTGTTCCTCATCCAGAAACCACTCCCATGCCTCAACGTATTCGGAAGGCACGAGACTGCAGGCGCGGTCATAGCTTGGTCCATCCATCAACGGAACAGCAAGGTCAATGTCGTTCATCGCCAGCACCTACAACCATACGAACGCGAGTCATGCCCCTCAATAATATGGCCGAGAGTCAATTATTACGAGATCTCATTCCGCGATCGGCACATCGTTGATGCTCTCGGTTTGCCGCTGGCGCGTTTGTACCCCGCTGCCCCACTTTCCTGTATACTGATGTAGCACGTGTTTCATCCGGGCTTGTTGGGCCGGGTCGTTCATGGGAGGGTCTTATGGCTGCCTCGAATCCGCCTAAGGGGAGCGTTTCTTCTTCGTCCATCAAGCCGGTTACGCGCAAGGCCGTGCGTTGCCAGCGCGAGGTCGCTTGGCTTGTCACGCAGGCGGCGGGCAGGCTTGTGGCGACCACTCAGGACGTCAATGCGCCTACGCCGAGCTTTGTGCTGGCAGTGGCGCTGGATCGAGTACGCCAGCTGGAACTCGCCGCACAAGAAGACGGCAACCATCTTGGCTACCAGGACGCTATGGCGCCCGACCTGCAAACGTTCTGCCACATGGCCAAGTTGCCCGCCGCGCCCAATGCGCTTTCGGACGCAGGCTACATGTTTACGCTTTCGGGCGCGGACCTTATCCGCGACATCTATGCATACTGCAGCGAGCTCGCCGAGCGCCACGTCTTTGGCACGGCCGAAGTCAAACCGGGAAATGCCATCAAGCTGGTTCTTAGGCTGTTCTTGATAGACGGGTTCGGGGCCATGCCGGCGTAAGCCGAGTCTTTAGCATCACCGTCGACTGGACAACAACCGCTTTACCTTAATGGACGCCAATCGAGGGTCGATTATTGGGTCGCCTCGTCCACTAACGCATCTATCCCACGCGCTCCGACAGTCGATACTTGCGGTTGCGGCTCGTCGCCGGCGCCGTGGGCTCAAGCTCGCCTTGAGCAATGAGCGCGTTGACGCGCGACCTAACCTGGGAAATTGTGAGCCCTGTGTGCTCTGCCAGCTCGCGCGTCCCCAGCTCGCCGTAGTGTTTGAGTGCCGTCACAATTAAGCCCCCGCCATGATCGACCGGCTCGATCTTTGAACGGTAAAGTACGACCTTGAACCGATCGAATCCCAGGCAGAACAGGGGCTCGGCCAGACCATGCGCGCGCATGGCATCGATCATCATCGGGATGCCCGAGCCATTGCCCTCAGCCGGCGAACCTGCGCCATCCGGCAGCGGAACAATCGACATGAGCTTCACAAGCGTCGCGTTACGGCATCGGGAGCTGCCGTCAAACAAGTTCTCGCGAGTCTTTCCCCCGTAAAGGCCGCCAGGATTCGTCACCTCGACACGATCGTCAAAGACGTCGACGGCAATCGATTGTCCACAGAACCGATCCCCGTATTCTCGATGGATTACGGCGTTGGCGATTGCCTCGCGCAGAACCTCCTCGGGAATCTCAAGCGAGTCGACACGCGAGACGCCTTGGACGGTCGAGGTTCGCCGCAAATTCTTGGCGACGGCTGCGACGGCATCCGAGATCATCTCGCCCAACGTGCCCTCACAGATTGTGCGGTCCATGAACCTTAGTGGCCCCGCAGTGCCCTTCTGAGTTCCCGCATGGACAGCCACGTCAATGAAGAGCTTGGGATAGAACTGCTGAGGGTAAACGCCCGCCGCTAGGAGTCCGGCCTTGGTAACATTGCCCTGGGAATCAAGGAAATTTAGGCGCTCCAGCTTCGTTTGTTTGTCCGGCGCGCCGCGCATTGCCCGAGGCGTCAACGAGAAAGCCCGATCTATCGTACGGTCGACCAGCGCCTCGTCGAGATCGTCCGCGCCCGCGCCCGCCACCGCGTCGCGATCGCTCGGAGTCGTTCGACCGTATGACGCCAATGCGAGCACCTCGGTCGACGAAAGCGGGACATCTTTGTCATCGATGCGTTTGTAGCTGCCACCTTGAGCGCCCCGCTCTATGACATAGCAAGGCTTGCTCGACGGGTCGAGCTCCTCAATCGTGATGACCAGAACCACGGTGCCCTGGAGCTCCACGCGCTCAATGGTGTATTTGGGCGGATTGGCCAGCTTTCCGCGACCGCCGGCATCGCCCATGCCCGCCACGAATTGGTTGAGCACTTTCTCGGTCTCAAAGTTTGCAACTGGGACAAAACCCGCGCGCTCGCTCACTCCGAGTACGATGATGCCGCCGGCGGTGTTTGCGAAAGCGCTGACCGTTTCCCATACGTCGCGGGAAAGCGTTGTGGCGCTCTCCTTGACCTCGACGTTAAGATCGTCCGAGCCCATGCGCCTTAAAGACTCGAACAGACCGGTCAGTTCGTTTTCGTTCATCTGCACGTCCTTTCGCTCGGTCCCGCGGAAAATGCCGCGGATAGATTTCCCTCGTCTCTCAGTTATCTCTCGTAATTATCTCTCATCTTTCTGTTATCTCTCATATTAGAGATGAGTGAGAGATAAAAGATAAGATGTCTGCCATCTGTTTCATATAAACATGTTTTTGCTGGTAGAACAATCGGTATTGAGATAATACCATGATTGCCTGTCTCTTTGCTGCTCAGTTATCTCTCATATTTATCTCTCGTCTTTCTGTTATCTCTCGTATTAGAGATGAGTGAGAGATGAGAGATGTGCGGGCGGCGGATGAGCGTGGATTTTGGACGGTCGGGAAATGAGGGTGGATATTTGGACGGTTTTTGGGCGTTTTGAGGCTGATTCCGTCCGAAAATCCACTCTCATTCGATAGGCGTCCAAGTTTCCACGCTCGCGCGGCGGTCACGCGGGGCCTTTACCCATTCCGTTGGCATCGTCTTCAGTTCGCCGCAGTGCCGCGGCTCCATATGGGTATACTCTCGAGGATTCGACTCGATTCGCCCCCGCTGGGACGTCAAAGGAGACTGCATATGCCCACCACCTCAACCGACCCGCGCGCCGCAGCCGCCGCGCTGCTGGTGCCCGGCACCACCTGCCATGGCTTTACCGTCGAGCGCTGCGAGACCGTGCCCGAGCTCGACTCGGACGCTTACGTGCTGCGCCACACTGCCTCGGGCGCTCGCCTGCTGTACCTGGCGTGCGACGACGAAAACAAGGCCTTTGCCATTGGCTTTAAGACGCCTCCGGCCGATTCCACCGGCGTGTTCCATATTCTTGAGCACTCGGTGCTGTGCGGATCGGCCAAGTTTCCCGTCAAGGAGCCGTTTGTCGACCTGATCAAGAGCTCCATGCAGACGTTCCTCAACGCCATGACCTACCCCGACAAGACCATCTACCCCGTTGCCACCACCAACGAGCAGGATCTGTACAACCTGATGGACGTGTATCTGGACGCGGTGTTCAACCCGGCCATCTATACCAAGCCCACCATTTTTGAGCAGGAGGGCTGGCACTACGAGCTGGACCTGCCGGAGAGCGTCGAGGGCGAGGGCGACGGCGGCTCCGCGAGCCTGCGCGAGGGCACGCTGCGCTATAACGGCGTGGTGTTCAACGAGATGAAGGGTGCGCTGTCCGACCCCATGAGTGTGCTGGACGACGCCGTCAACGCCGCGCTCTACCCCGACACCGCCTATGCACACGAGAGCGGTGGCGACCCGCGCGCGATTCCCGCGCTCACCTACGAGCAGTTCCTGGACACGCACGCGCGCCACTACAATCCTTCCAACTCTTATATAACGCTCTACGGCGACCTGGACGTGGACCGCGCCCTGGCCTTTTTGGACGAGCGCTATCTGTCGCAGCCGAGTGCCGCGAGCCGCCGCATGGACGCCGCCGTCGCCGCCGGCGAGGACCCGTCCACGATGGCGCCCAATCCGCTGGGCGTGCAGGCGCCCGTGACCTGCGAGTACAAGCGCGTCGAGATGGCCACCACACCCGAGAACGCCCTGGTGGGCCTGGGCCTGGTGCTGGGCAACGCGCTCGACCGCAAACGCACGATCGCGGCGGATATCCTGTTTGAAGCACTGCTGGGCTCCAACGAAGCGCCGGTTAAGAAGGCCATTCTGTCCGCCGGCCTGGGCGGCAACGTGGTGAGCTACACGGCGGCCGAGAGCCTGCAGCCCTACGAGCTCATCATGCTGCAAAACGCGCAGCCCGGCGTGGCGCGCGAGCTGCGCCGCGTGTTCCAGGACGCCTGCCGCGACTTATGCGAACATGGCGTTCCGCGCGAGCGCCTGGAAGCCATCATCAGCAGCAACGAATACGACCTGCGCCAGCGCGACTACGGTATCGCCGACGGCGTGGCCATTGCGTGCGACGCGCTGAGCACGTGGCTCTACGATGACGACGCCGCGACGCTGGCGCTCAAGTACGGCCCAGTGTACGAGGAGCTGCGTAGCGAGCTGGACGGCAGCTATTTTGAGGATCTGCTGCGCGAGCTGGTGCTGCAGAACGATCACATGGCACTGGTCGAGCTGGTGCCGGTGGACGCCACCGAGGGTTCGGAGGGTGCCGAGGCCGCCGAGCTGGCAGCCAAGCGCGATGCCATGACCGATGCCGAGCTGGCCGACGTGGTCGAGCGCACGGCCGCGCTGCGTGCCGCGCAGGAGGCCGAAGACACGCCCGAGGCCAAGGCCACGCTGCCGCGCCTGCGCGTGTCCGACATTGGCGAGGCGCGCCCCGAGCCGCCGCTGGTCGTAGACACGACCACGCCCATCCCCTGCCTGCGCCACGGCATCCCCACCAACCGCCTGGCCTACGCCATGCAGTATTTCGACCTGAGCTGCGTCGCGTTTGAAGACCTGCCCTATGTGACGCTGCTCTGCCGCCTGCTCAAACAGCTGCCCACGAGCGAGCACTCGGCCGAGGAACTCGACAACTTGCTCGCCGGCAAGCTGGGCTTTTTGAGCTTTACGACCGAGGTCATGACGCAGCCCGACGTGGACGGCGTGCGCCCCTACCTGCTGGTGAGCGCCGGCGCCCTGTCCGAAAAGATCGATGCGCTGGCGAGCCTGCCGCGCGAGGTGTGGTCGAGCACGCTTTTGCTCGATGCCGACGCCGACCGCGTGCGCGATGTGCTCACGCAGATTCGCATTGGGCTTGAGCAGGGCTTTATCAACAACGGCCACTCGGCGGCGCTCGGCCGCGCGATGAGCTACAGCTCGCCTTCGGCCGTGGTGCGCGAACAGCTTTCGGGCGTGGATTTCTACCTGTTCCTGCGCGATCTGCTCGAGCACTTTGACGAGCGACTGGACGACCTGCGTGCCAAGCTTGCCGAGCTGGCGGAGCGCATCTTTGTGGCCGACGGCTGCCTGGCAAGCTTTACCGGCAGCGATGAGGACTTTAACGCATACTGGGCCGCCGCGGGCGACCTGGGACTGGGCGCTGGCGGCGGCGCCGATGCCGGCCGCAACGCGCTCGTGGTGCCGTCGCCGTGCGACCGCCACGAGGCCTTTGTCATCCCCAGCGACATCTGCTTTGCGGCAAGCGCGTGCGACCCGCGTCGCCTGGGCATCGACGTGACGGGCGCCTGGGCGGTTGCCGCCAACGCGCTCTCCTACGACTATCTGTGGAACGAGATCCGCGTTAAGGGCGGTGCGTACGGCTGCGGATTCCGCGCGGCCGGTGAGCGTCAGACGGCGTTCTACACCTACCGCGACCCGGCAATCGACCCCTCGATTGAGCGCGTGGCGCGCGCAGGCGAATGGCTCGGCAGCTTTGAGCCCGACGAGGCCGCCTTTGAGGGCTTTATCGTGAGCTGCGTGAGCGGCATGGACGCGCCGGTGAAGCCGTACGCGCTCACCAAGCGCCGCAACACGACCTACCTGGCCGGGCTCGATCCGCACGCACGCGAGGAGCGCCGCGCCCAGATGCTCGCCGCTACGCCCGGTGAGCTGCGCTCGCTCGGCGCCGATGTGACGCGCATCGCAGCCGAGTCGCCCACCTGCGTCTTTGGCAGCCGCGAAGTCATCGCCAAGAGCAACGCCGACTTTACCGTAATCGACCTGCTGGCCTAACCGCACCAAGCAAAAACCACCACAAAGGGGACAGACACCTTTGTGGTGGTCTGTGGGGGGGGGATTGGAATGGATAAGGCTGAGTTGCGGCGGGTGGTGATTGCTCGGCGCGATGCGATTGAGCTGAATGTGCGGGCATCAAAGTCTGCCGCCATTTGCGCACGGCTTGTTGAGCTGCTGGGGCACTCGGACCCCGCGACTCCGCACACCGTTGCCGTCTATGCCGCCATGGGCTCCGAGGTTGATCCCGCCGCCTTTGCCACCGAGGCAGCCGGGCGCGGCTGGCAGGTGCCCTATCCATGCATGCTCTCGGCAAGCGACGCCGCAGCCTGCGGCCAGCGCATATGCATGCGAGCGGTTGCTGTCGGCGATGTCGACGCGGCTCCGTTTATTGCTCATCCAACGCGGGCCTTCACGGCGGCGGATGTCGACAGCACCCGCTTCCCCATCGTGGCTGCCGACACACTCAACATGATTATCGTGCCGCTTGCGGCCTTCGATCGTGCCGGCGCACGCCTAGGTTACGGTGGCGGCTGCTACGACCGTTACCTGCCCACGGTCTCGGCATCGTGCCAAATCATCGGCATCGCCTTTGACGAGCAACGCGTCGACCACGTCCCCGCCGACGCCCACGACCTGCCGTTACCCAACATCATCAACGCCTAAGGGTTAGTGCACCTCTCGGCCGTCTAGCGCTCCTCGCCGGCGCGGGCCAGGTCGTAGGGCGTGGTCTGGTAGACGTAGTAGTTGAGCCAGTTGGTGTAGAACAGCTGAGCTTGGCTGCGCCAGACGTTGCGCGGCTCGGCGGAGGGGTCGTCGCCCGGGAAGTAATGCGCCGGCACCTCCGGGTTGAGCCCGCGCTTCACATCGCGCTCGTACTCCAGGCGCAGCGTATCGGTGTCGTACTCGGGATGGCCAAAGACAAAGAAGCGACGGCTGTCGGTCGACTTGACGATGTACAGGCCCACCTCGTCGGACACGGCCACGACCTCAAGCTGCGGCTCGGCCTCCACGTCCTCGCGGCGCACGTCGGTGTTGCGCGAATGTACGGCATAGAAGCGGTCGTCAAAGCCGCGGACCAGCGGGCTTTGCGGCTTCACCAGATAATGCTCGAACACGCCGCTCGCCTTTGCCGGCAGGTCGTACTTCTGGATGCCGTAATGATGGTACAGGCCGGCCTGCGCGCCCCAACAAATGTGCAGCGTAGAGTGCACGTGCGTGGTGGACCAATCCATGATCTGGCAGAGCTCGGGCCAGTAGTCGACCTCCTCGAACGGCATCTGTTCCACCGGCGCGCCCGTGATGATCAGGCCGTCGTAGTGGATGTCGCGGATGTCGTCGAACGTGCGGTAGAACGTCTCCAGGTGGCCGGCGCTCACGTGCGTGGCCTCGTGCGTCTTGGTGCGCAGCAGGTCCACTTCCACCTGCAGCGGCGTGTTGGAGAGTTTGCGCATGATCTGCGTCTCGGTGGCAATCTTGGTGGGCATGAGGTTGAGGATGAGCACGCGCAGCGGACGGATGTCCTGGTGCAGCGCGCGGTACTCGGTCATGACAAAGATGTTCTCGCTCTCGAGCTGCGCGGCGGCAGGGAGGGCGTCGGGGATGCGAATGGGCATGAATGCTCCTTACGAGTCAGTTGCAGTTATGGTACAACGACCGGCCCCATCCGCGCGAGTACATCGCCCGGCGATGCCGTCAGCGGCCCAAATCACTCCAAAAGTAGAGATTAAGGCATGCCCAAAAATCTATGGCGCTTTAGCCTAGCAAAGTGGCAGCAGGACGCTACAATGGTTCGACGCGAAAAACTCGGCCGAAAGGATACATATATGTACCAGACGCGTAAGATCGGTGTGGTCGGCCAGGGCCACGTAGGAGCACATGTTGCCAACAGTCTGCTCATGCAGGGCATTGCCGATGAGCTGTACCTGTGCGATATCAACGAGGCCAAGGTGACGTCCGAGGTCCAGGACCTGCGCGACTCCCTTTCGTTTGTCCCGTACAACACCAAGATCGTCAACTGCTACGACCACTACGAGGAACTTGCCTGCTGCGACGTCATCGTCAACGCCGCCGGCAAGGTCGCGCTGGCCGCCGGCAACCGCGACGGCGAGCTGTTCTTTACCACCGACGCCGCCCGCACCTTTGCCAAGCGCATCGTCGACGCCGGCTTTGACGGCATCTTCGTGAGCATCTCCAACCCCTGCGACGTCGTGTGCACCGAGCTGTGGCACCTGACCGGCTACGACCCCAAGAAGATCATCGGCTCGGGCTGCGGCCTGGACTCCGCCCGCCTGCGCACCGAGATCTCCAAGAAGGTCGGCGTGAGCCCCAAGTCCATCGACGCCTACATGATCGGCGAGCACGGCTTTAGCCAGTTGGCCGCCTTTAAGGCCGCAACCATCGCCGGCAAGAGCCTTAACGAGCTTCAGGCCGAGAACCCCGACAAGTACGCCTTTGACCACATGGAGGTCGAGGAGCTCGCGCGCAAGGGCGGCTATGTAACCTACCAGGGCAAGCAGTGCACCGAGTACGCCGTCGCCAACTCCGCCGCGCGCGTCTGCGCCGCCGTGCTGCACAACGAGCACGCCGTGCTTTCGGCCTCTACGCTTATGACCGGACAGTATGGCGAGGAGGGCATCTTCACCTCCCTGCCGTGCGTGATCGGTGCCGAGGGCGTCGAGGAGGTCTACACGCTGGACCTGTCCGAGCACGAGCTCGAGGGCTTCCACAAGAGCTGCCAGCACATCCGCGACAACATCGCCCAACTCGACTGGTGGGATGCCGAGGCCTACGACGCGAAGTAGGCCGCCGGCTGCCGCAACCTTGCGAATCTATGCGCGATACTAAGCGGGCCGCGCCGGAAACCCACCGGCGCGGCCCGCTTTTTTGACTCACGCAGTGCCCCTGCGAATCGAAGGTGAATACTTTTCCCGTTACTTAGTACTGCTCGATGCCCATGTAGCGACGAATCTCAGGGCTGTGGTCGAACACCTTTCCGCGGGCGGCGCGCAGCTCGCAGCTCATGTTGTAGAAGAAGATCGGCTCCAGGTACGAACGCACGCTGGCGGGCACCTCGCCCACGCCGTACTCGAGTGCATCGAGCACCATTACCGTATCGGTATGCGTGTTGAGGAACGCCAGCGCGCGCTCCTCCATGGGGCGGCACTCGCCCGATCCGAGCTGCACAAAGTAGAACACGCCGGGCTCGGTGGCCTCGAAGGGGCCGTGGAAGTACTCGCCGGAGTGGATGTAGCAGCAGTGCTGCCACTGCATCTCCATGAGCGAGCAGATGGCCATGGCATAGGTCTGGCTAAAGTTGGGGCCGGAACCAAGGATATAGAAGAACTTGTGCTGCTGGCAGAGCTCGGCAAAGCGATCGCCCAGCTCGGCGTTGACCTTCTCGCGGGCGGCGGGCAGCAGCGCATCCATCTGCTTGAGGCCCTCGTACATGTCAGCGAGTGCCTCGTAGCCTTCCTGCTGGTCGAGCAGCTCGGCGGCGATCAGAGCGCCGATGCCCTGCGGCACCTCGACCTGTGACACGCCCTCGCCCCACGGATAGACCCAGGTGGTCCACTTGCCGTTATCGATCTTGGAGCCCTCGCAGTCGGTGAGGGCAACGACCTCGGCGCCGGCAGCCAGCGCCATCTCGCAGCCGTCGACGACCTCCTGCGTGTTGCCGCTGTGGCTGCAGGCAATAACGAGCGACTTCTCGCCAAGGCTCTTGGGGGCCATCAGGCAAAACTCGCGTGCAGTGTAGACCGTCGAGGTAAACGTGGTGGCCTCGCGCTTGAGCAGCTCGTTAGCCGGCATCAGGTCGATCATCGAACCGCCGCAAGCGATCCAAAAGACGTTCTCAATCTTGCCCTTGCGCTCGATGATTTCCTGAACCAGATCATGTGCGTTCATCCTGGTTTTCCTCCTTGTGTGGCGGTTTTGAACGACGACAGCTCGTACCTGCGGTCGTTCTATGTTGTCCTATTTATAGCACGCACGACGACGCTCGTGAAGTCATTTCACCAAACTTGTTCTATGTTGTTCTATCTATGGACGTTAGATGTCGAACACGTAGCGCGAGCCCACGATCTTTTGGCGTCCGAGCAGCAAGGGCCGCTCGTCCGCATCGGTAAAGTACGCCTCCATATAGAAGAGCGGCTCGCCGACCGGCACCTCCAGCAGCGGGGCTGCCTGAGCATCGGCAAGCGCAATCTCCACGGTGCAGGGGTCGGATTTGAGCGGCGCGCGGCCCGAATGCTCGGCAACGAGCGCAAAGATGGAATTGTCCGTGAGGTCCTTGTCGGCAAGCGTCTGCAGATAGGGATGGTCGGCCAGCACGAAGGCGTTGTTCTCGAGCATGACGGGCACGCCGTCTGCCGTGCGCACGCGCTCGACAACGATGAGCTCGCAGCCGGGTTCCACCCCAAAAAACGCCGCGTCCTCGCGCGTCGCCGCAACCACCGTGCGTGACACCAGACGTGCTCCGGCCACCATGTCGTTGGCAGCGCAACCCTCGGAAAAGCTCTGAACGTCACCCTTCTGGACAATCTTGCGCTTGAGCTTGGGCGCGCACACAAACGTGCCCCTCCCCTGCTGGCGGTTGAGATACCCCGCGCGCGACAGCTCCTCGATGGCGCGGCGCACGGTGATGCGTCCCACGCCGTAGTACTTCACGAGCTCCATCTCGGAAGGAATGCGCGAGCCGGCGGGGTACACACCGCGCGCGATCTCGCCCTTTAGGTCATCCATGACCTGTTGGTACAGCGGCACGGCGGGCACGTCAGTGCGGTCGGTTTTATCGTCGAATGCCATCGTTACGCTCCATCCCGCGCATGCTCGGACTCAAATTCTTCAATCGCCGCCATAAACTGCTCGCCAAAGGCGTCGGCTTTTTTCTCGCCAATGCCGTTGACCTGGATCAGCTCCTCGCGCGTCTGCGGACGCAGGCGGCACAGGCCGCGCAGGGCCTTGTCGGAAAAGACCATATACGGCGCCATCTCCAGCTCGGTCGAGATCTCCTTGCGGAGGGCACGCAGGCGCTCGAACAGCTCGGTATCGTCGCCAACGCGCGGGCGCTGATCCAGCTCGGCCTCCTCGCGCAGCAGATCGACGGCGCGGCGGGCGCGGGCCGAGGCCTTGCGCTTGGACGCGCGACGCTTAACGGTAAAGGCGAACGCCTCGTCCTCGACCTCGCCGGCACGCGGACCCAGTCCCACGACCGGGTACTGCCCCTGCGAGGTGGCCAGATAACCGCGGCCGCACAGCTGGCCGATGATGTCCTTGATGCGCCCGACCGATTCGCTCGACAGCTCACCGTAGCCGCGGTCCTCGTCCAGATGCATCTGGCGAATGCGCTCGGTGTTGCCGCCATGGAGCACGTCGGCGACCAGCGATTTGCCAAAGCGCATGGGGCGCGTGGCCACATAGCGCACGGCGGCGCGGGCCATATCGGTGACGTCCTCGACCTCGAACTGCGTGAGGCAGTTGCTACAGTTGCCGCAGCCCTCGGCGTCGTCTGTGGTGCCGCCCGCAGCAGCCGCAACCGCATGCTCGGCCGCGGCTTCGTCGCCAAAGTAGCGCAGCATGTATTCGCGCAGGCAGCCGGTGGTATTGCAGTAGCCCTCCATCTGGCTGAGCAGGCGATAACGGTTCTGGAGCGCCCACGCGCGCTGCTCGTCGTCAAGCGCCTCGTCGGCCGCATCGCCGCGGTCGATCAAAAAGCGCCGCATGCGGAAATCGTTACCGTTCCACAGCAGATGGCAGCTGGCCGGGTCGCCATCTCGGCCGGCGCGACCCGCCTCTTGGTAGTAGGCCTCGATGCTCTCGGGCACGTTGTTGTGAATCACGTAACGCACGTTGGGCTTGTCGATGCCCATGCCAAAGGCGTTGGTGGCAACCATCACCTGGATGTCGTCGTCGATAAAGGCACGCTGGCTCTGGCGGCGGGCGTCGTTGCCCATGCCGGCATGGTAGCGCCCCACACGAATGCCGCTGGGGCCCAGTGCCTCGGCAAGCTCCGCGGCCAGCGCATCGACCGTCTTGCGAGTCGAGCAATACACGATGCCGCTCTCGCTCGAATGCGCGATCACATAGTCGCGCACCCACGCGGCCTTGGCCTTGTCGCCCATCTCCTCGCAGCCAAAGTAGAGGTTCTTGCGATCGAAGCCCGTCACCACGGTCGCGGGGTTTTGCAGTCCGAGCATCTGCTGAATGTCCGCGCGCACGCGCTCAGTCGCCGTGGCGGTAAAGGCCGCCACGATGGGGCGCTGCGGCAGGGAATCGATGAACTCGCGAATCTGCAGGTAGGCGGGGCGGAAATCCTGGCCCCATTGGCTCACGCAGTGGGCCTCGTCAATAGCCACGAGCGGCACGCCAATGTCGGCGGAACCCGCGGCCTCCTGGGCAAAGGCTAAAAAGCGCGGCTCGAGCAGGCGCTCGGGCGCCACGTACATAAGCTGGTAGCGGCCCTCGCGCGCCCGCTTGAGCACGGTGTTTTGCTGGGCCGGAGTAAGACTGGAGTTGAGATAGCTGGGTCGCGCACCCGCCGCGAGCAACGCGCGGGTCTGGTCCTCCATAAGCGACAGCAGCGGACTCACCACAAAGGTAATGCCGGGCAGCATGAGCGCGGGCACCTGGTAGCAAATGGACTTGCCGGCGCCCGTGGGCATAACACCCAGCGCATCGCGACCGGCAAGGATCGCATCGACCATGCGGTCCTGCCCCGGGCGAAACGAGGTGTAGCCAAAATAGGCGCCGAGCGTGTCAAGCGCCATCTGCTGCATGCTATCGGTCATGGTTTCCTAACGTCCAAGTCATCTGCCGCCGATTATACGCCGCCACGCGGACCGGTGCCGCACGGCCGTCGGCCACGGGCAACGCAATCCAAAAGGAACGAGCGTGGGATTTTTGGACACTTTCCCAACGGCTAATCTCTTGACAAGCGCGCAAACGTCGCTGGTTGAGCATAAGTCAGCGAAAACGCCCCTAAGCGAGCAAGGTGACGTGAAAGAGGAGGGAAGCGTACTTTGGGTACGCGACCGACGATTGAACGTCAGATTGCCGCTTAGGGGCGTTTGCAGCGTCGAGCCGTTACGCGGTTTGGTAAAACCGCGTAACTTACATGACCATAACGTAGCGCGATCCCACGTAGTACTGCTTACCCATCAAAACCGGCTCGTCATCGGGACCGGTAAAGCCGGCACGCAGGTTGAGCAGCGGATCGTGCGGAGCAATGCCCAGCTCGGCCGCCTGCTCGGCGTTAGCTCGAACGGCCTCGACCGTACGGTAGCCAACCGAGACAATCGGCGTTCCGCCAACACGCTCGACCTCGGCAAAAATCGACTTGTCCTCAAGATCGGCCGTCAACAGCTCACGGTAGGCGTCAAACGGCACAAAGATGTTCTCTTCAAAGATGGGCTCGCCGTCGGCCGTACGCACGCGCTTGATATGCAGCAGCAGCGCATCCTTCTGCAGGCCAAAGAACTCCATCTCGTTTTGGCGCGCCGGAACGATCTGGCGATCGATCACGTGCGCACCGGCCTTCATGCCGTTGCCGGCACACAGCGCGGTAAACGTCTGCAGCGTCGAGGCGTGAAACTGGCGGTTGATGTGCGGCGTGGAGACAAAGGTGCCGCGGCCCTGCTGCTTAACCAGGTAACCATCGGAGCACAGCTCCTCGACAGCGCGGCGCACCGTAATACGGCTCACCTCGTACTGCTCGGCTAGTTCAAGCTCGGACGGAATACGCTCCTTGGGTGCATAAACACCTTTCTCGATCGCATCCTTGATTTCGTCATAAATCTGCTGGTAAAGCGGTGCATTTTTGGGCGCAGGCATATCTGATCACTCTTATCAAAATAGCTAAATTTCTAATACGTATATAACGTCTAGTTTCATGTTACCTCATATTGATAAAACGATACACCCTCCCTACCAAAAAGCGACAGCTTCATTTTGGTAGGTTTTATCTGGGCAAACGAGAGCCCTCGAAAGCAACGGGGCTTTCGGGGGGCTCGTTCGGATGGGTTGCGCAGGACCGGCAAAATGCCAATACCCTACTTGCCGTCGTCCTGCTGCAGGCTGTCCTGTTCGCTGAGGCGCGCCTGCCTGCTGGCCATGCGTGCGGGCTTGTCGGGATCGGGAACGGCCGTGGGCATGGGCTCGTCGACATGACCGCCCCACCAGCCGCCCACAAAGTTGAGCGTGTGGAACACGTTGATCACGGCGCCGGGATCAACGTCGCACACCAACTTGATAATGTCCTGGCTCTCGTAGGTCGAAACAACGGTGTTCAGCAGGTACATCTTTTCGCGGCTGTATCCGCCGACGACCTCGGCGCAGCTAATGCCGTGCTGAAAATGGTTTACGTAGGCAGTCATGACCTCGTCTGCCTTGCGCGTCGTAATCTGCAGCGTCACGCGATCGTAGCGACGATAGAAACTGTCGATGGTCTTGGTCGAAATAAACTGGAACACGATGGAATACGCCGCCTTGTCCCAGCCAAACATAAAGCCAAAGATCGCCAGGATAAAGCAGTTGAAACCAAAGATGACGCCCCAGATGGTCTTGCCCGTGTGGTTGGAAACCCACAGCGCGATAAAGTCGGTGCCGCCGGTGGATGCGCCGGATTTAAGTGCGATGGCAGCGCCCAGACCCGAGACCACGCCGCCAAAAATGATGAGCATGATCTTGTCGCCCAAAAATGGAGCGAAGTGAAAGACGTTGAGGAACAGCGACGAGAGCACGACCTGCATCATCGAGAAGATGACGAAGCGCTTGCTAATGCCGCTCCAGCATAGGAGCGCCACGGGGATGTTGAGCGCGAGCATACCGAGCGAAATGTCGATGTGAACGCCGCCCAGCGAGGTAACGCGATCGAGCAGGACCGCAACGCCGGTGAGGCCGCTCGGAAGCAGGTCGGCGGGCTGAATGAACGCCTGGATCAGGAATGTCTGGAGGACGGCAGAAATTGTGACCGCCACGGCAGTAATGGCACGGCGGACGATGGTGAGGCGGCCGAGCATGAGCACGCGGTCCGTGAGCTGATCGATGGCGTTCGCCACGTAGGCTCCTTTCGAAGGCAGATGTGGTTGTGGGGCATGCCCGCGATTGTAGCATGGAGCGTGCGGGGGCGCTTCAATTCAACCTCCCTCGACAACCAAAACGGGACCAGCAACCCCCACGACCAAAGGGCAAAATTCCAAGTGAGTAGACTTTTTACGATCTGCCGAGCACACCCAAAACCGCCACCCCTGTGACCTGCGGTTTTACAAAGGAAGATATGCATTGTGCTCGGCCTGCGCCAAAAAGTCTACTCACTTAGTCCGAATCGAAGCCAAACGGATCAAAATCGAAACCAAATTGAGCCAGTCCACCGCAAAAAACGTTTGAACCCGTGCTTCTCGCGGCGGATTGACACTACAAAGCGGCCAAAATGTCGGTCAGATTATCAATAACGGCATCGGCTCGCGATTGATCGAGGTTGACGCCTTCGTGCGGGCGCAGCGCCAGGACGCGGGCGCCGGAGCGCTTGCCGGCCTCGATACCCAAAGGCGAGTCCTCGATAACCAGGCACTCGGTAGGCTCCACCCCCAACGCCTCCATGGCACGCAGGTAGATCTCGGGATCGGGCTTAAACGCACTGCACTCGTGACCGCTGATGGTGTAGTCTAGCACGTCGGCGATGCCGGCAATCTCCACCAGCTCGTCGATGAGCTCGCGATAGGACGAGCTCGCGATAGCGCACTTCACGCCACGCTCGTGCAGCTCGCGCATCACCGGCTCCGTCTGCTCGTTGAGCAGCTCGGCATACGGAACGGGATGGTCCGGGCTATAGACCTGCTTGTACTCCACGCGCAAACGCTCGCGCAGCTCAATATCGTCGGGCACCAGCGCCTCCCAAATGGCGGGCTCGTTAGACCCCGAAAAATCGGGAATCTCGTCAAAGTGGAACCCCTTCTCTTCCATAAACGCCACGCGGCGACGGTTGTAGAACCACTCGGTATCGACCAGCACGCCGTCCATGTCAAACAGCACTGCCTTGATCATACGCATCTCCTCCCACCTGCCAAAAAGGGACAGGTTTATTTTGGTAGGTTTTATCTGGGGTTTTATGGAACGACGAACACGCCCTCCCCAGAGCAAAAAAGGGGACGGGGCACAAACCCCATCCCCTCTCAATCAACCCGTAAGGTCTACTTACTTGTGATTAGTAGGAAAGCTTCCACATGTAGCGACGCATGGTCAGCGGGTGCTGACGGGCCTCGGCGATCTGGTTGCCGTACTCACGCATAACGGCGAGGTGCAGCAGCGGGTTGAAGTAGGTGATGACGCTCGCGGGCACGGCGTCAGCCAGGCCGTAGTCCTTGGAGTCGATCAGAGCGACCTTGGCGCCCATGCGCTCAAGGAAGGTGAGGGCGCGGGCGTCCATCGGACGGGTGGCGCCATCGGACATGAAGAAGACGTAGGGCTTACCCTCGGTGGAAACCTCGAACGGGCCGTGGAAGTACTCGCCGGTGTTGTAGGCGGCGGCGTCGATCCACTGCATCTCGGTGAACAGGAAGGCGGCGTGAGAATAAGCCATCTTCTCGGAGGCACCGGAAGCCATGAAGTAAATCATCTTGTCGTCCTTGAAGTCCTCGGCGAACTTCTTGGCGAGCTTCTTGCAGTGCTGAGCGGCGTTCTCGCAGAGATCGAAGATGTTGGTGAGGCCGGTGATCATGTCCTCGTAGTGGTCATAGCCCTCGGTCTGCTGAAGGATCTCGAGAGCAAGAGCGATAGCATAGCCGGGCTTCTCGCACTTGGCAGCGTAGTTGGCGTGGAAGCCGTGAACGATGACGTGGTCGGCGTCAACGGTCAGAGCGGAGCCAGCCTTGTTGGTGAGGGAGACGACCGGGCAGTTGTGCTTCTTGGCGGTCTTGTTGGCCTCGACGGTCTCGGGCGTGGAGCCACCGAGGGAGCAGGTGATCACGAAGGTGTGCTCGTTGACCCAGGAGGGCGTGTCGTAGTTGAACTCGTTAGCGGTGAAGATCTGAACGTTCAGCTTGTCCGTGTTGTTGGCCAGGAAGTACTTGGCGGGGTACAGGTCGGACATGGAAGCGCCGCAGCCGACGAAGGCGACGCTGTGGATCTCGTGGTTGGACAGGACGTCAGCGACGATCTGCTTAGGGAGGTTAAGGTCGATCTCGTACATCTGACACATTCCTTTCGATTTTTGCGGCGCCACATTGCCGGGCGCTCGCAGGGTTACCGTGGTTTGGACCGAGTCGCCGGTCCGTTGAGGATGCGACAAGGGGACTGTCCCATTGTCGCATTTTGGGGGTGGAAGCCTGCCTGGGGTATGGGATGCCAGGCAGGCCCCCGGGGGAAAGCGGTTAGGCGCTTGGTCGCGACTAGGCCAGAATGCCGGCCGCGGAGAGGGCGATGCCGCCCACGATGGCGATCACGAGAAGCCAACCGGTGTTGACGTTCTTCTTGATGAGCCAGTACATAAGGCCGGTGAGGCCAAGGGAGATCATCTGGGGCATCATGCCGTCCAGGATGTCCTGGATAACGACGGTGCCCTCAGCGAACTGCAGCGGGGTGGTGGCGCCGATCAGCGTGGCGATCATGCCGCCCACGGACATAAGACCCACGATGCCGCAGACATACATGAGCTTCTCCATGAGGTCGCCGCCCTGAAGCTTGCTCAGGTACTCGTGGCCGCCCTGATAGCCCATCTTGGCGGCGAACCAAGTAATCAGCACAGAGGGGACGATGGAGATGAGCATGGCCAGGATCGGGCCCATGATGGAGCCCTGCTGAGCCAGCTGAACGCCCAGGCCAAAGGCGATAACGCGGATGGTGCCCTGGAAGAAGGAGTCACCGATGCCGGAAAGCGGACCCATGAGGGAGGTCTTGACCGCGTTGATCGAATCGGGATCGAAGTTCTCGGGATCCTTGGCGTACTCCTCCTCCATGGAGGCGGTGAGGCCCAGGATAAAGGCGCTCGTCTGCGGGGTGCAGTTGTAGAACGCCATGTGACGGTGGTAAGCCTCTTTCTTAGCAGCGAGCTGCTTGGGGTCGGACTCGTCCGGATAGAGGCGATCGAGCGTGGGAACCATGCCGTAGAGGAAGCCCATGTTCATCTGACGCTCGTAGTTCCAAGAGGCCTGGATGGCCCAGGAGCGCCAGAAGAACTGGCTGACCTTCTTGTTCAGGGACACGTCCTTGGTTGCGGTTGCCATAGTGTGTTCCTCCTTAGTCTTCGTCGTCTTCGAGCGGATCGTAGTCGGAATCGACACCGGCGGCTGCATGGGAACCGTTGAACTTGAAGCCCATGAAGACGACAGCCAGGCACACACCGATCAGAGCGACCGCGATGACGGACAGGTTGAGGTAAGCGGCGAGCAGGAAACCGATGAACAGGAACGGAGTCATACCCTTCTTGATCATCATGGTGAGCAGCAGGGCCAAGCCGTAGGCGGTCATGATCTTGGTCGAAACGTTAAGACCAGTGGACAGCCACTCGGGAACCATGTTGACGATGGCCTGAACCAGGTCGGTGCCAACAAAAACGGCGAGGAAGATCGGCAGGAAGTACATGACGGCGTACAGACCGGAGCCGGCGCAGATGTGCATACGGTAGGCGGTCTTGAACTTTCCGTTATCGATCGCGCTATCTGCCACATGGGTGAGGGCGGCGATGATGGAACGGAACACGATGCCGAGAAGCTGACCCAGGACGGCGACCGGGATGGCGATCGTCATGGCGGTCTCGGCGGAAGCATCGGTCAGGCACGCAAAGGCAGCGGCCACGATGCCGCCCAGGACCATATCGGGCGGAACGGCGGCGCCGACCTGCACCAGGCCCATGGACACGAGCTCGACGGCGGCACCGACGGCAAGGCCGGTGGGCACATCGCCCAGCAGCAGACCGACGAGCGTAGCGCCAACGAGGGGCTGCTCGAAGTTAAGACGACCGAGCAGGCGGGAGTCCCACATGCAGAACACGCCGACGAGGCCGACGAGCACCGCACTGATGAACGTATTCATACCCTTCTCCTTTCAGTCAGGCAAAAGCCTGGTTGATTACAGCTTGGCGTCGATGTCGACGCTCTGATACGTAGGGGTCTGCTGGACGTAGAGCTTGATGCCCATGTCGAGCAGCTGGTTGACGTCGGCCTTCTGGTTGGCGTCGAGGAAGACGGAGCTGTCCTTGCCGCCGACCTGATCGGCACCGTCGTGGTTGGCGGTGGCGCCCAGGTTGATGGCGTCGAGCTTGTAGCCCTGGCAGAACTGCAGCATCTCGGCCGTGTTGCCAAAGACGAACATGACGCGCTCGCCGAGGGTGTTGAGCTTGTCCATCTTGGCGAGGGCACGCTCGACGGTGAAGACGTTCAGGCGCACGCCCTGGGGCTTGGCCAGCTTAAGAGCGCCCTTCTTGATGTCATCGTTGGCGGCAGCGTTGTCGACGACGATGATGCGCTCGGCCTGAACCTTGGTGGTCCAGGTAAAGACGACCTGGCCGTGCAGCAGACGGTAGTCAAGACGTGCGAGGACGATCTTGGCGGGACCGGAGCTGTGACGGGACGCCTTGGCCTTCTTGGCGGGAGCCGCGGCGGCCTCGACCGGTGCGTTGGGATTGGTCAGACCGGTGCGGGCCTCGTTGATGAGGGCCGCGAGCTCGGCGCCCTTGACGGGGGCGGGGCTCATAGCAAGCGTGAGCGCCAACGGGATGTTGAAACCGCTGACAACCGTGAACTTCGTGCCGTTCTTGGAAAGCTCGACCATGTTGTTGTTGACCGAGCTGCCGAGCATATCGGTCAGCACATAGACGGTGTCGTCCGCGTTGAACGTGGCGATCATAGCCTCAACCTTATTGGTGATGGGCTCCTTGTCGTCACGAGCAAGCGACACGACGTGGACGTTCGACACGTCGCCGAGAACCATCTCGAGCGTGTCTTTGGCGCCTGCGGCCAGGCCGCCATGAGATGCGAGAATGATCTGATTCATCTTGCCTCCTCCTTTTCGTTATGGTCATTATAACGTCTTATACGTTGCTTATATTGCTAATTAGTATAAAGACCGTTCGCGGGTGAAAATCGACCGTTGACGGGTTTAACGTACTCGAAACGTTGGGCTGGGTAGGCCGGCGCTAGCTGGATAACCCCAGGTCAGACCCTGCGCGCAATCCCCTATCGCACGAAGTACCAGGGGCTTTCCTGTACGGTGGGTTCCAGCGCAATGCCGGTGCGTTCTTTAAACAGATCCATGTCCTGAGATTTTTCGGTCCACCACGCGTTGGGCTTAAAGGTCATGCTCTCAATGACATGACCGACAAACACACTGTTGCGCAGCTTGGAGAAGTCGGTGTTCATAATCAGGATGGACGCGAGCACCAACACGATGCCCAGGACTTTAATCGCGCCGGCGGGCTCGGCGTAGACACCAATGCCCACCAGTACGGTGACGACCGTCTCGAAAGACATTACGACGGGAACTTTCGATGTCTCGAGCCCCATGGACAGACCCTGCATATATAAGATGTAAGCAACGGCTGTGGGGATGAGTCCAAAGCCAAGGAACAGCAGCAGCAGCTGTGGCGACATTGCCGCGGCGACATCCGGCCACGGAGCCGCGATAGCTGCCATAACCGCACCGCCAAAAACAAAGCCCCAAAACGTGACAGCCAGCGGGTGGACCGTCTTGGTTGCTATTCGGCTAAACACCGCGAGCGACGCACCACAAAGGCCTGCAATCACGCCCGACGTGACGCCCCAAACCGAAAAATGAAAACCGGAAAGGTCGCCATTGGTCACTGCAAGCACGCAGCCTACGATGTTAAAGACAATGGCAACGAGCTTGTTGGGGGTCACGTCCTCGCGATAAAGCACGCGGCCGAGCATGACGCCAAACACCGGCGAGGTGTAGAGCAGCACCGAGGCCGTGGACATGCCCACCTCGCCCATGCACTCGTAATAGCAGGTGTTAGCGGCGGCCAAACCGACGATGCCAACAAGCGCACAAGGAACAAGCTCTTTAGGGCTTGCCTTGAACAGGGCCAGCGGACCCTGAGCCACGGTAGACCCCTCACCCGGACGGCAGCCCATAAACATCAGGACCGGCGCCAAGATAAGCGCTCCGACCAACAAGCGAAAGGCAGCCATGCTCTGGGACGAAACGCCCATGGCCGAGATGCCGTTTACAAAGATTCCGATGCTGCCCCACATAAGCGCGGCGATCAGCACCAGCACATAGCCCAGATTGCTTTTCTTCAACGCAGCCTCCTCGGTATTGTTTCCAATATGTTTCACACTACGTTATAGTCGTTATATACATTTTTCAAGACACAAATCGGCGAGCGGGAAAGTGATCCGTTTTCCTCCGTCCTCAGCGGATTACTTGGCGGTTGCGGTGGACTAGTTCCCAAATAGAGGCTTCAAGCCCCCCAAACAGGAACTATTCCACCGCAACTTATGAGGACATCGAGCTGTTAGGCCGCTCTATCCCCTAGTAGTCGAGCTTCCACATGTAGCGGCGCGTCATGTAGTCCTTGTGGGTGACGGCAGAGAGCGCGCGCATGTACACGTTGTTGAGAATCGGGGCAAAGATCAGGTGGTTGAAGTATTCGCTCACGCTGTCCTTGATGTCATTGAGGCCGAGCTCCTTGGCGTCGAGCTGATAGACGCGCTCGCCACCGTACTGGTTGACGAAGCGGATGCCGCGCTCGTCGTTGCAGCGGCTGCGGCCGACGCTGATGAGCTGGAACAGCGAGGTACGCTTGTCCAGGATCTCGAAGGGGCCGTGGAAGAAGTCGCAGGTGTTGATGGTGCAGGAGTCGATCTGCAGCATCTCCTGCACGTTGCAGATGCTAAAGACGTAGGCGGCACCAAAGAGCGGACCCTGAGCCATGACGTTGATGCAGGGCTTGTCGGCGTTCTGCTCGGCCCACTTGGCAGCGAGCGGACGAGTGTACTCGACGGCCTTGCGATAGATAGGGTCGACCAAGTCGAAGGCGGCCATGGCGGTCTCGTACTCGGCATAGCCCTCGGTCTGCTGCGTAAGCTCCATGGCGATCATGGTCACGACAGCGGAGTTGGTGCGGCCCATGCAGGACTCGTCGACGGCCAGGCTGTCGTACTGGATCTTGTAGTCGCAGACCTCGGTGAGGCCGGACTCGTCAACATAGATGGCGATGGTGCTGGCGCCGTGGTCCTTGGCGACCTGGGCGGCGACGATGGTCTCCTTGGTGCCGCGCATGGACACGACGACGGCCAGAGTGTTCTCGTTGACATAGGCAGGGGTTGCGTGCACGAACTCGTTGCTGGTGTAGCTGGAGCTCACGACCTGTGTGGCCTCGTGCTCCATAAAGTACTGGGCAGGATAGTTGCCGCCGTTGGATCCGCCGGCGCCAATCCACACGACGCGCTTGATGCCGCCCTTGTCAGCCTTGTCAGCCAAAACCTGGGAGACGACGTCCTTAACCTGTTCCTGAGTAGTCATCGTGCATCAGCCTTTCTTCTCGTTTGATGCTCTCGATGGCATACAAGTTACATACATGTTTTGGCTATGTCGACTAGTTGTATGCTATATTTGTCTTAGAAATTTTGCTGATGCGGTTTTCGATAACTATCTACCAGCGGTTTTATTGTTGTATTGAATACATGCTTGATTAGACTCGCATACAAGTTAGATACAGGTTGATCGCATGAACGCTTCATCTAAAAAGAAACTGGCCCAATACGAGCGCTTGGCGGGCATGTTGCGCGACCGCATCGCCGCCGGCACCTACGCGCGCGGAGACAAGCTGCCGTCCGAGATGGAACTCATGGACGAATCGGGGCTGTCGCGCAGCACCGTACGCCATGCCCTTAAGGTGCTCGTTGATGAGGGTCTGGTTCGAACCGAGCGCGGGCGCGGCGCCTTTGTGGCCGACACGCCGGCGCTCCACGAGAACAACCTGGTGTTTTCGAGCTATACGGCGCAGGTCCAGGGTCAGGGCATGAAGCCCACCACGCGCACGGTGGACTCGGGCTTTACCAAGGCGGGCGGCAGCATAGCCAAGTTCTTTGATGCCGCCGTGGGCAGCAAGCTCGTCAAACTTGTCCGCCTGCGTTATCTGGACGATGCGCCACTGTGCCTGGAGACCACCTATCTACCACCGAGCTTTGAAGCACTCATCGACCGCGATATCAACGGTTCGCTCTACGCCACGCTGCGCCAGGAATTCCATCGCGCGCCGGCACAGGGACATAAGACCTTTGAGGTGTGCTATGCCTCGCAAAACGAGGCGTTTTTGCTCAACGTTGAGCGTGGGCAGGCGCTGATCCTGATCACCGACTACGTCTACGACACCGACGGCCGCCCGCTCCATGTCTCCAAGCGCATCCAGCGCACCGACCGCGCCAAATACACCGAGCCCATCGGCTAACCTGCCAAAACCACCACAAAGGGGACAGGCACCTTCGTGGTGGTTTTAGGCGAGGAGATCGGGGAACCAGGTTGGCTTAGGCTGGTTGGGCGTGCGCTCGGCAAGGACCAGCTCCATCCAGCACATGTCGTACCAGCGGCCGAACTTCTGGGCGCAGCGGTCGAAGGCGCCCACCAGGCGATATCCCATATGGGCATGGAAATCCTGGCTGTTGTGCGTCAGATACTCGTCGTCCTTATCGTGCGGCACGGCGATGAGCGCGCACATGTTGGTGATGCCCATCGCGACCAGGCATTGCCTGAACGCGTCGTGCAGCTTGCGGCCCAGCCCGCCGTGGCGCACATCACGTGCCAGGTAGATTGACGTCTCGACCGACCAGTCATATGCCTCGCGGTTGTTGAGCGGGCTCGCATAGGCATAGCCCACCGGACGCCCGTCCAGCTCCATCACCAAATACGGATAGCGCTTGAGCGTACGCTCGATGCGCCCGGCAAACTCCTCGACACTCGGCACCTCGTATTCGCAGGTAATCGCCGTCTGGCGCACATACGGCTCATAGATGGCAAGCAACGCCGGCGCATCATCGGGCGTCGCCAGGCGAATCGTCGGCTCGGACATCTCGGTCATATAACCCTTCTCCCCAAAAGCAAAGGCCGCCCTGCGCCAAGCCCAGGCGCAGGGCGGCCCCTTGTCATTACATCAGGCTACAGGACAGCCGCCAACGCGTCGATATCCTCCTGCGTTGTGGCCCAGCTGGTGCAAAAACGCACTACCGTGTGGGTATCGTCGTACTTTTCCCAGTACTCGATCGCCGCATGCTCGCGAATGCGGGCCATGTCCTCGTTGGGCAGAATCACGAACTGCTGGTTGGTCGGCGTCTCCAAGAAGAACTGGTAGCCGCGCTCGTGCAGCACGCGACGCAGCGCCTGAGCGGTCTCAATCGCCTGGCGACCAATCTCAAAATACAGGCCATCGGTAAAAAGAGCCTCGAACTGCACACCCGTCAGGCGGCCCTTGGCAAGCAGTGCGCCATGCTGCTTAATACGCGGAATGGGATGCGCCGGGGCGTGCATGCCGCAGAACACCACGGCCTCGCCGCAAAGCGCGCCGCACTTGGTGCCGCCGATGTAGAACACGTCGCACAGTTGCGCCAGCTCGGGCAGGGTAATGTCGCACTCATCGGCCGCCAGCGCATAAGCCAGGCGAGCACCGTCCACAAACAGCGGAATCTCGCGCTTCTGGCACACCGCGTGAATCGCCTCGAGCTCGGCCTTGGAGTACAGCGTGCCGTACTCGGTCGATAGGCTCACGTACACGGCACCCGGAAACACCGTGTGCTCGTAGCTCTCGTTTTCGTAGAACACCTGGATATAGTTCTCCAGATCCTCGGCGTGCATCTTGCCCTCGTAGCCGGGGATGGTGAGCACCTTGTGGCCGCCAAACTCGATGGCGCCCGCCTCGTGGCAGGCGACGTGGCCAGTCTCAGCAGCAACGACGCCCTCGTACGGCGCGAGCAGCATGTCGATCACCGTCGCGTTGGCCTGCGTGCCGCCCACCAGAAAAAACACATCGGCATCGGGGACCTGACAGGCCTCGCGGATAAGCTGCTTGGCACGCTCGGTGTGTGCATCGGTACCATAGCCGGGCTGCGGCTCCATGTTGGTATCGACGAGCGCCTGCAGCACCGCCGGGTGTGCGCCGTGGGAATAATCGTTGTTGAACGCGAGCATGGCAATCCTCTCTTACCGGGTATCGGCAGATGATTCAAACGGAGCTATTGTACGCCGTGCGGATAGGCAATGCGCGCGGCAAGACACTCAAGTGCCAGTACCAGAGCAAAACCGCAGCTCACGTCACTCAAAAAGTGTGCTCCAATCACGATGCGCCCAAAGGCGACGAGCGCCGCGACGGCCGCTGCCGCCCAAAAGATCACGCGGCGACGCGAAGGCTTTTCCTTAAAGGCCGCTGCGGGAAGCCCAGCGAGCATCAGGCCGATCGCCGCATGCGCCGTGTGTCCGCTCGCAAACGACTTGAACCCGTCCTTGATCACGCCGGCGGCGATATAGGTCCACTTGTCGGGATTGCCGATCACCCACCACGGCTGAAAATTGAGCCCCGGCGTGACCTCGATCACGCGCATGCGCGGACGCGACCACAGCGGCTTGACGACTACGTTGAGGATGATGGCTTGAGCGACCCACACAGCCAGCACCATCAACGCCCAGCGCGTGAGCTCGTCGGGCTCGGTCGTGCGCGTGAGGCGATAGACGATAAGGTTGGCGACGATGACCAGCACAAACGTCAGCACCAACTGAGCCGCGATGAGTTTGCCGCCAACCCGGAGCGATCCAATGATCTCATAGCCGACCAGGGCCACGTTGATCAGAACGCCCAGCGCGGCAAGCCACTTGCTCGTCTTAGAATCGGGGCGTGCCGAGCGCACGAGCATAACGCCCGCAACGCTCGCCGTCAGCTCAAACGGCAGCTCGCCGGCCGCCTCGATAAAGCGGCCGTACATGCTGCCGATGTTGAACAGCGCGCTCGAGATCTGATAATCGAAGAAACTGCCCACGCCCAGGCAGAGGGCAAGGATAACCGCGATAGCAGCGGCGTCTTTCTTGTAGATGTACCCGAACATGCTTTCCTTTCGATGGAACCAGATTGCCCAAATGGGGCGTTTACGGCGTCGACCCGTTAGTCATCGTCGGACGCGCCCAGCTGCTGCAGCAGCATGAGCGCCGCGGCCACGGGGCCGGTGCCGTCGTTGGCGTCGAGACCGCGGCCTAGGCCGCTGCCCGCACCGGCACCCGCCTTGTAGGGTACCGACAGCTTGCGGCTCTTGGGGAAGTTCACCGCGCCATAGCGGGTCTTAAGCTCAAAGGCCACCTTCTTGGGCACGTCGACGCCCAAAAACGTGATGCGACCGCCGCTGAGCGTGACGCTCTCGAGCCCCAGGCGCTCGCCGCGAATGCGGATGCGCGCACGGTTGAACAGGTTGAGCCCCGCCAACGGCAGCTCGCCGTGCGCGGCATCGGTCTCCTCCTGCACCTCGTCAATGCTTTCCAAGTCCTCGGCAGCCGCGAGCTTTCGGTACACGAGCACGCGCTGATCCACGGCCGGCATGTACTCCTCGGACAGGAAGTAGTCGGCCGGAAGGTTAATGCCCACGCTCGCGGCCTCCACGCCGGCATCGTCGTCGCCGCGCGCCTCGGCCACGGCCTGGCCCAGCATCTGCGTAAACAGGTCAAAGCCCACGCTCGACAAGTTGCCGTGCTGCTCGGCACCCATAAGCGAGCCGGCGCCGCGGATCTCCAGGTCGCGCATGGCGATGCGCATGCCGCTGCCCAGGTCTTGGAACTCGGAGAGCGCGGTCAGGCGCGCCGTGGCCTCCTCGGTCAGCGGCAGCTCGCCGGGGAACATAAAGTACGCGTATGCCTGCGTGGCCGAACGGCCAACGCGGCCCTTGAGCTGGTAGAGCTGCGCCAGACCCAAGCGCTGCGAGTCTTCGATGATGAGCGTGTTGGCCGTCGCGTTGTCGATGCCGCTCTCCACGATAGTCGTGGCGATGAGCACATCGATCTTTTTGGTCGCGAACTCGATCATCACGTCCTCGACCTCGCGCGGGCTCATCTTGCCGTGCGCCACGCCCACGCGCGCCTCGGGCGCGGCCTCGTGCACGCGCGCCACGGCGTCGTCGATGGTCTTGACGCGGTTGGACACGTAGTACACCTGGCCGCCGCGGCCCACCTCCAGGCGAATCGCCGCACTCACCACGTCGGGGTCGTACTCCCCCACGTGCACGATGACGGGGCGGCGCCCGGTCGGCGGCGTGGTGATCAGGCTCATGTCGCGCACGCCGCTCGTGGCCATCTGCATGGTTCGCGGAATGGGCGTTGCCGAAAGCGTGAGCACGTCAATCTGTTCGCGCAGGTTCTTGAGCTGCTCCTTGTGCTGCACGCCAAAGCGCTGCTCCTCGTCGATAATCACCAGGCCCAGGTTCTTGGGGTTCACATCGGCCGAAAGCAGACGGTGCGTGCCGATGAGCACATCAATCGTGCCCTCGGCAAACGCCTTGAGCGCGCGCCTTTGCTGCGCCGGCGTGCGGAAGCGGCTGAGCACCTCGACCTCAAGGCCAAACGGGGCAAAGCGCTCAAAGAACGTCTCGTAGTGCTGCTGGGCCAGAATGGTCGTGGGGCAGAGCACCATGACCTGTCGGCCGGAATCCACGCACTTAAACGCCGCACGCAGGGCGACCTCGGTCTTGCCAAAGCCCACGTCGCCGCACAACAGGCGGTCCATGGGCTTGGGCGCCTCCATGTCGGCCTTAATGTCGGCGATGGCCTCCAGCTGGTCGCGCGTCTCGTCGTAGGGGAAGCTCTGCTCCATCTCGATCTGCTCGGGCGTATCGGGCGGGCAGGCGATGCCGGTGATCGATGAGCGGCGCGTATAGAGGTCAACCAGGTCAAACGCCAGCTTTTTGGCATTCTTGCGCGCCTTGTTGGTGGCACGCGTCCAGTCGGCGGTGTTGAGTCTGGTCAGGCGCGGCTTGTCGCCGTCGGGACCAACATAGCGCGTGATGCGGTCGACCTGCTCCAGCGGCACGTAGAGCTTGTCGCCGTCGGCGTATTCCAGCAAAAAGTAGTCGCGCTCCTTGCCGCCCACTTCCTGGCGCGCGATCTCGCTAAAGAGCGCGATGCCGTGGGTGGCGTGAACGACGTAGTCGCCCGGCTTAAACGGGAAGGTAATCTGCGTAATGTCCACCTTGCGGCGGCTGCGCGCGCGGTTGGCGTCCATGCGGGCGTTGAGGTCGGCAATTGAGAACACGGCCAGGTTGGCGTCGGGCACCACCACGCCCTGCGGCAGGGCGGCGTCCACAAAGGTCACGCGTCCGCGCGAGATGGTGGGCACGGCGGCGCCGGCGGCGGCCTGGACGGCACCGGCCTCGAGCGACCGAGCGTTGAGTGCATCTGCCTTGCGCTCGCGGATCGAAGCATGGGCCTCCTGGCGTGCGGCGCGATCGGCAGAATCCGCCGCTGCCACGCGCACGCGGTCGCCGATAACACCCGCGTTTTCGGGCGCCGCGGTCAGCGATTCCTCAAAGGTGATGCCCTCGTCGCCAAAGGTAAGCTCCATCGACTCGCGCGCGCCGCGGTCGGGAATGGCAAACACGCAGGCGTAGCGCTTGCCCACGACCTCCTGGATGCGCGTCATAAAGCGATTGTCAGAGCCCGCGATGGCCGGCTGCTCAATCTTGAGCTCGGCCGTCACCGCACCGCCGGCACGAATCAGGCTCACGTAGTTCAGGCGTTGCTGAGCACCAAAGTCAAGCTGCTGGGCACGCACGTACAAGCCGTCCAGACGGTCGACTCCCGCCTCGCCGGCACGGGCCTCGATATCCTCGTAGGCGCGCAGGCAGTCGTCGAACAGCGAGCGTGGCTCGGACAGGACCACGAGCGCCTTGCCGCTCACATGCGACAGCGGGCTCACAGTCTGGCCGTACATCACCGGCAAAAAGCGATCGAGCTCGGGCGTGACGATGCGCGCGTCCACCATCTCGAGCAGCGCCGCCAGCTTGCTGTCGTCCTGGCTGGCGCGATAGAGCGCCACATGCATGTTGTGGACGGCCTCGTCGGTAAGCGCCAGCTCACGGCAGGGGAAGATCTCAATACTGTCCTCGTTACCGATGGTCTGCCCCGTTGAGCTCACCATGCGGCGGATGCGGTCAATCTCGTCGCCAAAGAACTCAATGCGCACGGGCGCCTTTTCCTGCGCGGGAAACACCTCGACGGTGTCGCCGTGCACGCGGAACAGACCGGGCGCGTCCGCGGCGCCAGCGTTGGTGTAGCCCATGCCCACCAGACGCTGCGGCACCTCGTCAAAGGGAATCTCCTCACCCACCGCAAAAGTAGTGGACTCCCAATAGCGGCTCTCGACCGGCGGCACGCAGCGCAGCAGCGCGCGGGCCGAGGCAACCATGATGCAGTTATCGCCGCGCACGATGCGCCCGAGCGCCTCGCAGCGCTGGGCCACCACGGCATCGTCGGGCGCCTGCTCGCGCCAAGGGTAGTCCTTGCGCTCGGGAAAGCGGCACACGTGCGCCAGGCCCACATAGGCGGCCAGGCTGCGCGCAGCGCGATCGGCCGCGTCCTCGCCGCTCACAATGTAGACCGTGGGGCGCGGACGGCGCGCAAACTGGGCGGCGGCCATAAGCGTGCGACCCGACTGAGACACGGCCAGCGTCACATCCTCGCCAGAATCGAGCCCGGCCTCGACGGTCTGCAGCGCCTCGGCAGTGTAGAGCTGCGCGGCTATACGGTGAATGAGCATGCTGTTCCTCCGGCATCGCAACGCCAAAAGCCCGCCGGGGCAAGCTCGGCGGGTCGTACGTCAAAGATCATTGTTTGTCATGGTAGCGCATGGAGAGGACTCCTGCTCAAGGGCAAAACCCGGCCCCGCAAAAAACGCCAGACGAAGATGCATTCCGCCCTACCCCGCTACGCGCACGCTGGGGCACAAATCTGCCAGCGGACACTCGTCGCACTTGGGTTTGCGGGCATCGCAGATCTCGCGACCGAAGGTGATCCACTGATGGTTGACCGACTCCCAATACTCGTGCGGCAAAATCTTGAGCAGATCCTGCTCGGTCTTGAGCGGCTCCTTGGCATGCGTCTTGGGACTCAGCATCAGGCGGTGCGCAATGCGGTTGACGTGCGTATCCACTGCGATGCCTTCCACGATGCCGTACCCCACGTTGAGTACGATGTTCGCCGTCTTGCGCCCCACGCCCGGCAGCTTTACAAGCTCCTTCATGTCGGCCGGTACCTCGCCGCCGTAGTCAGCAACGATCATCTGGGCGGCCTCCACGGCATGCTTGGCCTTACTCTTATAAAAGCCGAGTGACTTAATGGTGTCCGCCACGTCAGCCACGCTCGCCCCGGCCATGGCCTCGGGCGTGGGCCACTGGGCAAACAGCCGCGGCGTCACCTTGTTGACCTGCGCGTCGGTCGTTTGCGCCGAGAGTAGCACCGCGATCAGCAGGCGGAAGGGATTCTCGTGGTCCAAAAAGCACTCGACCGGGCCATAGCGACGGTTGAGGCGCTCACACACCTCGATGGCGCGCTCGCGCTTGGCGGCATTGGTCTCGCGTGGCATAACGACTCCTCGGCTCAACGGCACAATAAACTTATGGGCACAATTGTCCCACGTCCGAGACGCTTACGCCTCCAAGAATGCGCCGGTCTGACGGCTCCACAGACTCGCGTACTCGCCACCCGCCTCGACGAGCCGCGCATGCGTGCCGTCCTCGACAATCTCACCATCGGCCAACACCACAATGCGGTCGAGCGCCGCCACGGTGGACAGGCGATGCGCCACCACAATGGAGGTGCGCCCGCGCATCAGGTTCTCGAGCGCCTCCTGCACCAGCGCCTCGGACTCGCTGTCGAGGGCAGAGGTCGCCTCGTCGAGCACTAGAATCGGCGCGTCGGTTAGGATGGCGCGGGCGATAGCCACGCGCTGACGCTGGCCGCCCGAGAGCTTGACGCCGCGCTCACCCACCATGGTGTCAAAGCCACGGGGCAATCGGTCGATAAACTCCAGGGCATTGGCCAGGCGCGCGGCTTCGCGAATCTGCTCATCAGTGGCGTTGGGACGACCGTAGGCAATGTTTTCGCGAATGGAGCGGTGGAACAGCAGCGCCTCCTGCGGCACGTAGGCAACCTGGCGGCGCAGGCTTTGCTGCGTGCAGCGCGAGACATCCTGACCGTCCACGAGCACGCGGCCGCCCTGGACATCGTCCAGGCGCAGCAGCAGCTTGGTGAGCGTCGTCTTACCCGAGCCCGATTTGCCCACCAGGCCCACGCGCTGGCCCGCCGCCACATGAAGTGTCAGGTCATCGAACACGTTCTCGCCCGCCGCAGCGTCACGGTACGCAAAGCTCAGGTGCTCAAAATCAATCGCGCCCTCGGTTACTTTGAGCTCAGGGGCGTCCGGGTCGTCTGCCACCAAACGCGGCTCGTCCAGCACGCGCGTCATCTCGGCCGCATCGCCCAGCGCACGGTTGATGCGCTGCATCATGGAGCTCACGTAGTTCAGACGCATAGTGAGGTTATACGTATAGGTAAAGATCATGACGAGCGTGCCGGCCGAGATGCCAAACCACGCGTTGCCGCCCGCGACGAACACACTCACCACGGCCATGGTAATGACGATAAGGCCCGAGGTCGTAAAGTTGCGCTGCATCATGGCGTGCATCGAAACCGTCTCGGCGTCGCGCGCGGCGCGGTCGGCGGCATCGAACAGGTCGCGCTCAAAGTCCTCGCGCCCACAGGTCTTGACGGCCAGGATGTTTGTGACCGCGTCGGACAGCACGCCCGACAGCTTGTTCTGCGCGGCGGACGTCGCGGCCGAAAGCGGCATGATGCGCTTATACATAAGCCAGACAAACGCGATGTAGACGACCATGATGCCCACCAGGATTACGGTAAACGTCGGCACCACCGGGGCAAGTGCTACCACCGTGCAGACAACCGAGGTGATGGTGGGAATGAGCGAATACACCGTCACGTCCACCAGACCCGTGTAGCCGCTCATAAAACGGCTCGTCTGGCTCACAAGCGATCCACCGAATCGGCTGGTGTGGAATGTCATGGATTGATTGGAGAGCGTGTCGAAGCACAAGCGCGCCAGGTGATAGTTGCCCGCAATCTCGAGCTTGTAGACGGTGTAGTCCTGCAGCTTGGAGAGGATCTGGCCTACCAGGTTAACGAGCACGAGCGCCAAAATGTAAGGACCAAAGACCTCAAACACCTGGTCGCCTGCCACGGGGCCGGCCTGGACGCGGTCGACGATAAGCGCCATCACGTAGGTGTTGGCAAACGTAAGCAAAAAGATATAGCCCGCCGACGAGAATACCGAGAGAAAGACGATCAGCGGCTGCGTGCGCGTGACATCCCAAAAACGCTGCAACGTGCGGCGCACGGTGGAGCGCTTGAGCGGGCTGGTGCTTCTCTGAGACATGGGCTTCCTTTCACGTCTGATAGGGCGAAACGCCATTGTTGCACACTAAAGCGCACTTCAGGCAAGCACGATGCGAAAAGCGCCCGCGCCTCGCGCTTGCGCCGACGCCCCGCCGTCCGTTGCGGCTAGCCCTCGTCTTCCTGGCCCGCGAGTAAGCCTGCGGACTCCAAGCCCAGAATCGCGTCGGCCTCCTCGGCATCCTCCAGCGCGTCGATGTCCTTGAGCTTGCGCTCCATAACGTTGGTGCGCGTGGTGATAATGCCCTCGACCGTCTTGCCCGCGGTCTCGATCTGCTGCTGCGCGCGACGCAGCGCCGCCTGATAGCGCGGCAGCTCAGCCTTGACGGCGGAAAGCACGCGCAGCACGTCATCGGTGCGTTTTTGCAGCCTAAACGTCTGATAGCTCATCTGCAGGCTGTTGAGGATGGCGGCCATGGTGCTGGGGCCGGCAACATTGACGTGATAGTCGCGGCCCAGGGTCTCGATAAGCCCGGGGCGGCTGACGACCTCGGCGTACAGGCCCTCAAACGGCACGAACAGAATGCCAAAGTTGGTCGTCGCGGGCACGCTCAGGTACTTCTCGCAAATGTCCTTGGCCTCGCGCTTCACCATCATATCGAGCGTCTTGCGCGCTGCGGCGACGGCCTCGACATCACCCGACTCTTGCGCGTCGAGCAAGTGCTCATACGCATCGCCGGGAAACTTGGAGTCAATCGGCAGCAGCACGGGATCGCCCTCGTCTACCGGCAGTTTGACGGCAAACTCAACGCGCTCCGAGGCGCCGGGCTTAGTGGCGGCGTTTTCCAGATACTGGTCGGGCGTAAGGATGTCCGCCAGGATTGCACCCAGCTGCACCTCGCCCAAAATGCCACGTGCCTTCACATTGCCCAGCACGCGCTTAAGGTCGCCCACGCCGGTGGCGATAGATTGCATATCGCCCAGGCCCTTGTACACGGCCTCGAGCTGGTCGCTCACCTGCTTAAACGATGCAGACAGGCGATCGTTGAGCGTACGGGAGAGTTTCTCGTCCACCGTCGCGCGCATCTGATCGAGCTGAACGTTGTTGTCCTTGCGGATGGCGCCCAGCTGGGCATCGACCGTCTCGCGCACCTTGTCCAGGCGGTGCTCGATGCCCTCGCGGTTGGCGCCAAGCTGTTGGGCCGTCTCACGGCGCAGGTCATCCATACGGTCGCCAGCCTGCGAGAACTCACGCGCGATGGTCAGGTAGCGCTGCTGCTCTACGGCGGCGTCGGTCGTCTGCTGCTGCGCGATGGCGCTTGCCGTGCGGCGGGTTTCTGCCAGCGCGACGTTGAGGGCATCGAGCGCGCTGTTGGCCTGCTCGAGCGCCGCAAGCGTCTCCGCATCGTTGCCGCCACGCTCTCGCAACTCGGCACGAAGGCCCCTAAGCTGCAGGACGCAAACCACAGCAACCCCCACCGCCACCAAGGCAATCACAACAAGCGCAATATCAATAGCAGACATAGACTCCGCCCAACAAACCCAATCGATTATCAATCAAAACCGCGATCAATCTTACCCCGCCACACCCACCGGGCGCCCGGCCCCTTCTTGGGTGCCCCTCTCCTCCGCATATTCCATAATGCGGCGCGCCGTCTCCCTGCTCACCTTTGAGTCATCGCCGGCTAAGTATGCGTACACGTTTCCCTTATTCAGATTCAAATCGCGGCAGAGACCGTAGCGCGTTACGCCCGATTCTCCTAGCGCTCCCAATGTTCTCTTTCGCATCAGGGCGTTGATCCTTCTGTCCGCCACTGGCTTTTCCTTCACCGCCCTATACGCACGCCAAACGTTGGCATAACGGTTAGGGAGCTCGCTTTTGGCGCATAGAGACGCCATGCCACCCGCTTGATCGTACAAGGACAAAACGCCTCGGTAATCTTCTTCCATCCACGAGCCCTCGGATAAACCCAGAACGTATTCGGCTTTTCCTTGCGCCAAAGCGAGCAAAAATAGAGGCTCCGCCACGCGCGGCGCAACCGTCGTCGCCTGCTCAAGCAGTTTTCTAAAACTCAGCGACTGCTGTCCGGATAGCTCTCGGCAATAGCCTTTCAAAAATCCCTCAAAAGTCAGATTCAACCGAGCACCTCCTTTTTGTATTGCCTGTATGCGCAGACCATCTCTTGATAGCTCCGCTCCGAAGGCGACGATGCCAGCGCCTCTCCATCGTCGAATATAAGCCGCTCGAGTAGATCCCAATCAAGTCGGTCGATAAACGCTCGACTATGGAGGTCGACGATGTCGTTCGGACGATAGGCATAAAGCTTCATCACCGCCATGTCCTCCAAAGATGGCGTAAAGTACCTAATAAAACGCGCCCCAATCTCCAAGGGGATCAATCGATCTTCGTAATTGAATGGCATCTGATTACAATATGCCACCGCCATACCATTCACCTCGGGATATCGAGCTATGATCTCGCGGAGGCACCTGTCTGCCTCAAACACATCAATGTCATGTGTAACCGACCGATTCGTTACATCGTTTAGCATGAAGGCGCTTCCTCCCACCAATACAACGCTCGGCCTGTCGTCTCTTGGACCTATTTCCAGCTCCGCCTCTTCGTCAATGCCCAAAAGAGTCCGCTCTAAATCCTGCTTATACATAGCAAATCCTATTATTATTCATCTTCAATAATACTATTCAGTCGCACGACAGGACCTACAGATTGCAAGAATTCTACTCGTGGCGATAATCCCTACACCCTAGAAGCCCTAATGTGACAAACGCTAACTCTCCCAGCCGGCGCGGACGGTTGTTGCGACATCGCCTAGGCGCTGGCCCAGGGCCGCTAGATGCTGAAGCACCTCACTAGGCGAGGCGCCGTTGAGAATGCACGTGAGGGCATATGAGGCCAAGAAGATTGCCGCGAGTCCCAACGGGATCAGCGCAATCATCGCTAACGTGCGCAGGCGCTGGCCCACGCGGCGGTGACGTGTGCGGCGCTTGTCGAACGCGAGCTCCTGCGCATATGAATCTTGCTGTACGGAATAGGCCTCTGGTGCCGATTCGCACCCGGGCACAGCTGCAGGTACAGCAGCGGGCACGACATTTTGCGCAAAGGGCTGGACTGCCGCCCCTTGCATTTGCATCTCCATGAGTCGTTGCTGCTGACGCAGCATGCGCTCAGCTTGTTGCTGCGGAGTCTCAAGAAACAGATCCATGCTGGCCTCCAAAATCGGAGCATTCGACGCTTACGACCAGCATCCCGCACCGCCATGACCGCGACAACGCAATCGCCGGCAATAGCCACAAAGTTTCTTTTGCTCAAAAGCTGTCGAAAAGCTCAACAACTCCCCTACCAGCACTTTCTCTGAGCTTTTTTCGCCATCAATCTTTTGGACTTCCGCCTTTACGCCAACTGGCCAAAATCTAACCAAAAGCTTGACGAAAATTGTGAAGACAGGGACCCCCCACAAAAAGTGCCGCCCCAAAGGGGCGGCACACAAACTTATTATCAGCTTTTCTGTAACGAGCATGCGACGACTCAACGCCGGAGCGCAGGGCGGGGAAACCTTTGCCTCGCGCGACCCTGCGAAGCCGTGAGCAAGAGGGAAAGGTTTCCCCGCCCTGTGCTCCGCAGTCGGTGAAGGCAGCTTTACATTCCCGCAAGGCCTCGGGCGGCGGTGGCGCACATAAATGCCAAGACGAGAATCACGAGCGACCCGGCGATGTCGACCAGCACGCCCATTGCACGGCGCTCAAACAACCAGCTCTCAAAGTGCGGGGCGACGTTGCGCCAAACACGCCACAGCAAGATGCCCATACCGATGACGCCCGGGATATTGAGCAGTAGGATCTCGGAGCACAAAAGACCGATCAGGTTGCCGGCGGCAAAGCCCGCATCACCCTCGCAGTATTTGCGGTAGACCATATACAGCATGTACGCCACAAACGGCTGCAAGCACGCAGAAATAAACGTGACCACCATCGAGGGGTCCTGCGAAAAGACCTCGGTGAGTTTATCGACACTCGTAGCGTCCTTCGAAGCCAAGAATAAACCGATAACCACAAGGGGCACCACGCCCAAAATTACCTCGACCAGAGTAAACAACTTGGCAGTCAAATCCTCACTAGCCGAATTCAAATGAGGCGCCCACTCAGGATGAGCATGCGCCCCGACCTTCTTGTCCTTCTCAGCACGATCGGCCTTTTTACCCTCGGCAACCCGACGATCAGGATCCTTGCGAGTTCCCGCCGCAGCAACCCGAGCCCGAGACTTCTTACCCATACAAAAACACCCCATCAGGTAGTAGATAAACTAAAAGTCGCCACCCAGTGTACCCCACCCATGAACGGTGCCGTCCCAACCAGTCCCCATACAAAAACGTGCCGCCCCGATAGGGGCGGCACACAAACTTAGTTATCAGCTTTTCTGTAGCGAGCACGCGACGACCCAAAGCGGGCCGGGAGGGCCGGACTACCTTCCCTCAACGCGACCCTGCGAAGCCGTGAGCGAGGAGGGAAGGTAGTCCGGCCCTCCCGGCCCAGCTCACGCTAGCGCCAAGCGCTAGTAGTTCACCACCTGCTCCTCAAAGTACGCCTTCGGGTGGTTACACACCGGGCACACCTCAGGCGCCTCGGCACCAACGTGCAGGTGCCCGCAGTTCAGGCACTTCCACACCTTCACGCCCTCACGCTCAAACACCTCGCCCGACTCGATGCGCTCGACGAGTTTGTTGTAGCGCTCCTCGTGGGCCTTCTCGACGGCGGCGACACCACGGAACTTCTCGGCGATCTCGACAAAGCCCTCCTCTTCGGCGGTCTTGGCAAACTCGTCGTACATCGTGGTCCACTCGTAGTTCTCTCCTGCGGCGGCATCGCGCAGATTGTCCAGGGTGTCGGGGACGGCGCCATCGTGCAGATACTTAAACCACAGTTTGGCGTGCTCGGACTCGTTGCCAGCCGTCTCGGCAAAGATGTTCGAGATCTGAACGTAGCCGTCCTTCTTGGCCTTGGAGGCATAGTAGCGATACTTGGTGTGTGCCTGGGACTCACCGGCAAAAGCGGTCTCGAGGTTCTTCTTGGTTTGGGAATTCTCAAAATCCATAGGTGTACTTCCCTTCAACGCATGCCGCCCGTAGGCTTCGAGCGGCCTTGTCTTTAGGATGCCCTCATGCCGAAAATCTAAACCTTACAATCCTGTTCTTCAGATTTGCACAGGCTAGATGCTCAGCCAGCGATCGCCCTCGGCTCGGCAAAAGCCCTCACGCTCCAGGTCAGCTAGAATACCCGCGATCAAGTCGCACTCGACCGGCCCGCGACCGGCTGCCGCTTCCATCTCGTTAACGCCCACCACGGCATCAGCAAGCGTAATCCCCGCCGGCTGCCCATCGCGCGCTGCCAGCAACATACGCACGATATGCGCGCGCTTTTGGCGACGCGAGCCCTCAAACTTGGACTGACGACTATAGCTCGCCGACCGCCTGGACGGATTGGGCAGCGTCTTTTTAAGATACGCGCCGTAATCCAGCAACGCGTAATACCACGCGCGCGGCGTGTCGGCATCGTCTTGAGGCGCGGCAAAGGGCGCAATCTCATCCGCCGCCGCACCAGGGGCCGCCGGACAAGCAGCTTGGATCAGCGGCACCAGCTCGCGATCGGGAACGGCCGGCACATCGGGAAAGAAATGATGCAAAAAGACCGTGCGCACGTTGGTCTCCAGATACACGCCCGGAAGATCAAACGCAAACGAACGGATGCCCTGCGCCGTTGCCGGGCCAATACCAGGCAGAGCGACCAAGTCACGCGTCTCACGCGGAAACTCCCCGCCCCAGTCCTCTACAACGCGCTGAGCGGCCCCGTGAAGCGCCAGAGCGCGTCGGTTGTAGCCCATCCCCTGCCAAGCGTCCAAAACATCCGAAGGCGCGGCCTGGGCAAGCGCCTGCACGGTCGGAAAACGATTGAGCCACACCGGCATGCGCGCCTCCACACGCGGCACCTGTGTTTGCTGCAACATGACCTCAGAAAGCCAAATGATGTACGGATCGCGTGTACGGCGCCACGGAAGGTCGCGATAACGCAGGACCCCTTCCGAACGAATCATCGAACGAAAGGGGTCCTGAATCATGGCTATGCTCCTTATGCGGCGCTATTCCTCCCGGTAAGCGCACGCGCAGGTGGCGTACTCGGGAAACGCTTCGCGGTCGGCGAACTTGGGATCGACGGCCGGGAACTGGCGGTGAGCGACGATGTCGCCGAGCGAAACGGAATCGAGGTAGTCGCGCATCAACGCCTGAGCTCCGGCCCACAGGGGATGATAGCAGCACGCGCCCATGCGCGCACAGTCACCATCGGGCGCGGTGCAATCGTTCATAACCATAGGACCCTGAACGGCCTCGACGACCTGGCGGATAGTGACGTCGTCCGGACTAACCTTGAGACGCATGCCACCGTGGACGCCACGCAGGCTCTCCACAATACCGGCCTGGACCAAACCGTGCTGAATCGAGCGGGCAAACGAATACGGGACATTGACCTCTTCGGCAGCGGTGCGAACAGAAAGCAGACGCTCCGGGTCCTCGGCAAGCATCGCGAGCATGCGAAGGGCGTAATCAGTCTTCCTCGATATGTCCATTTTTCCCCTTTCAAGGAATAGGAACAGCTCGAACGAGCTCCGGGGCCGAGCTTACGTCGAGACACCAATGACCGTATGGACGCCCAAATAGCAAAACGGGCGCCCGCTGAATGCCGTTTTTGAAGCCTCTTGCATCAAAAACGGCCCACAGTGCAATTGAGTATAACCTAACCCCCTGCTTCGTTGAACTGGTGTTGCGCAACAAACGCCTTGTATGAGCACATGCCTCAAACGGAGCTTGTCCGGGAATTGGAAGGATTTGCTTTTGGGCGAAAGGGGCCGATGGGATCAAGGTCCTATCAAACGCAAAAAGCCACGTCCGAAGACGTGGCTTTAATTGCGTTGGCGGGAAGTACGGGGCTCGAACCCGCGACCTCCGACGTGACAGGCCGGCGCTCTAACCAAACTGAGCTAACTCCCCAGGCAGACGTTCGCGTTTGTTTCCGCTCGCGTGCGCTGCGGGGATTAGTATACACAGAAGTCTGTCCGGCGCGCAACAACTTTTTTGAAAAATTTTTTGGGGCCATCCGGGAGGGTCTCCGGGGCTGAGGGCGGGGGTTAAGTTTGCTGCTCTACAGTCCTGCGCAAGACGGAAAGCACATTAAGTGCTTTCCTTTGCGTGCGGAACTCGCGACAAACTTAACCCCCGCTCTCAGCCCCGGAGACCCTCCCTGCCGTCACATTATTCAACCAGTTTTGCGGGCGTGCGCCGCTGCGCGGCTAGCCCGCGTGCTCCTCGGCGGGGTTGGTCTGATGAATCTTGCTGAAGCTCCGCCTTTGGCTCAAATGGAAACGGGAGATGCATTGTGCATCCCCCGTTTTTGTTGCGGTTAGTCTAGGTCAATAAACTTGGTGCTTATGATCTTGCCGTCTTTGACGAGCATTCTGGCCATGGTGGGGCCTCGGGTGCCTCTGGGGTAGCTGGCGCTGCCCGGGTTGAGGACTAAGCAACGGCCCACTTGGGCTTCTTTGGTTACGTGGGTGTGGCCGTTGATGGCTACGTCTACGGATCCCACCGGAAGGTCTTCGCGGTAGTGGGCTACGGCGAATTTGAGGCCTTCGTAGGTAAAGAGCGCAAGACGGTCTACATCGGGACCGTAGTCGCGGTAGTAATCGTTGTTGCCCAGTACGGCCCGTACGGGGGCGATGGTGCATAGGTGCTCGTAGTCCATCTCTGACGTGAGGTCGCCGGCGTGGATAATCAGGTCTGCGCCCTCAAGCTCATCCAGGAGCGCAGGCGATAAATAGCCGTGGGTGTCCGAGATGATGTCGATACGCTTGGCGCTTGCACTGTTCATGGGATCCCTTCCGCAAAAAACGATTCGGCAGATACATACAAAAAAGGCCCCACGGCTCCGCAGACGATGGGTCTACAGGGCTGCGGGGCCAGTGTGCTAGAGACTCAGAGCCTTCTTGAGCGGCACGACGCGGCGGCGCGAAACCGGAACGCGTTCGTCGACGCCCGTAATGCCCAGCTGGATGGCACCCGAGGGCACCGTCTCCACATCCGTGACGCACGCCAAGTTGACGATATAGCGGCGGTGAACACGGAAGAAGCCAAAGTCGCAGAGCTTGGCCTCAAACTGCGCCAGCGAGGTCGTCGACAAAAAGCGATCATCGACGGTATAGATGCAGGAGTAATCGTCCTTGGCCATGATAAAGCGAATGTCGTCCACGGGAATGAGCACCTTGCGGCCGCCCTTTTCCACCGGGATACGCTCGATGGTCACCTTGCTGTCCGTAACCGGCTTGGTGCGTTGCATGACCTTCTCGATCGCGCGATCCAAGCGAGCTTCCTCGACCGGCTTCATCAGATAATCGACGGCATCCACGTCGAATGCCTCGACCGCATGGTCACTATACGCAGTCACAAACACGATCGCCGGCGGATTTTTGAGCTTATGCAGCGCCTCGGCAAGTTGCAGGCCCGAGGCACCGGGCATCGAAATATCGAGAAACACGACATCCACGCGACTTTCCATAAGCATCTCGATGGCGGAGCGGACGCTCGACGCCTCCGTGATCGTGCCGATCTTGCCCGTTTGCTCGAGCAGGAAGCGAAGCTCCGAGCGAGCCGGCGCCTCATCATCCACAATCATCGCACGCAGCATAGGGATAAAACCTTTCGTCAACTAACTACGCCGGGCATCCGTCGCATGACGTTGAGCCCGTAGCCTTTTATTTTACTCTTGAATGTCGAAGATGCTCTCTGACAAATCAAGATGAAGGAGCACTTTGGTGCCCTTGCCCGGCGCCGATTCGACACGCGTATAGGAGTGCGGCCCATAAAAGCGATGGATGCGCTCCGAAATATTGTGCATGGCCACACCGGCGCCGCCACCCTGGGGAGAGCTGGCGTCGGGACGGGCAGAACGCTCGTCAAACAGTCTGGCGGCGGTACCCTCATCCATGCCCACGCCATTATCGGCCACGGCAATCAAGATTGCATCCTCGCCGTCTTGGTGAACGGTCACGTCGATCCTCAGGGCGTCGTCATCGCCCATACCATGACGTACGGCGTTCTCGACAATCGGCTGGATCACGAACGCCGGCACCAGCGTATCTTCCACGTCCTCGGACACATCGAACGTCGCAAGCACGCGGTCCTCGCCAAAGCGGGCCTTCTCAAAGGTAAGGTAGCGCTTGGTCTGTGCGACCTCGCGCGAGACCGGAATAAGCGATCCCGAATTGTCGAGCGTGGCACGATAGAACGATGAGAACTCACGAAGCAGTTCGCGGGCCCGCAGCGGGTCGGTGCGCGTAAACGATGCAATGGTGTTCAGCGTGTTGAACAGGAAGTGCGGGTTAATCTGCGCCTGCAGCGCACGCACCTCGGCGCGCGCCGTGAGTTCCTTTTGCACCTCGAGCTCGTGGATGGCGAGCTGCGTGGACAAGATCTCGGCAAAGCCCGAGGCAAGCGCATACTGGGTACGGTCGACGGCGCGCGGGGTCTTGTAGTAGAACTTGAGCGTGCCGACGGTACGATCGCCCACCTTGATGGGGGCGACAATGCCGGCGGGGACTTGGTTGTGCGAGCCGTCCGAGCCCACGACATCCACCATACGGTTGAACGACTGCACGATGCCATGTTCGATAACGTAGCGTGTGGCAAGCGTGTGGATGGGAGTATCGGGCAGCAGTTTTTCCTCAAACTCGCCCGCGCAGGCAAGCACGTTGTCCTCGTCGGTGATGGCCACCGTCATGGCGCGCGTCTCGGGCAAAATGCGCCGGCACACCAAACGCGCCGACTCCTGCGTCAGACCGCCCTTAATGTCCTCGAGCATGGCCGAGGCCACCGAGAGCGTCTCCTCGGTGTACTGGGAGCGCACCGAATCGGGATTGAGCGTCAAAAAGATAAAGATGCACAGAAAGATGCACAGCAGCGCGCAGGCAATCACCGTGGCGATCGGCTCGATACCGGTCACCAAGGCAAAAATAAAGTACACCAGCACACAAATGGCGCAGGCAACGGCAATGATGCGAAAGATTGATATTGAACTATCGCGCTGGGCGCGGCGGTCGATCATTCGGCCCCCTCCAGGATACTGATCAGTTGTGCGTCACGCCAAAGCCCGTCCATGATCTTGGGCCAAAAGCTCTGGAAACGCAGGTAGCTTGCAGCGTTTTGGCGCGCATAGGCCTTTGCCTCGTCGATACCATGGCGCCAGATGCGCAGGTAGCCCTCATGCTCGCGGGTAAACACGCTGCGGACCATAGCGGTCTTGTGCACGCGGTCGTCGAGCTCGCGCGAAATCCACGGGCCCGGGTAGGGCATGAGCGATGCCGCCGTAACGGGAATGAGCTCCTTTTGATGCGCGGCGAATGTCAACTTGGCCCGTTCGTAGTACCAACGGTATACATCCTGCATAAAGCGCGGTGAGCGCTTTTCGGACTCCGGAGGCAGATGGCGCACGGTCCACTCGTTATCGAACCACACGTCGTAGCCAAACATGCGCATGTTAAAGAGGTAATCCAAGTCCTCGCCGCGGGTGATAAACGGGTCAAAGGCCACACGCGTAAAGGCGCGGGCGTGCAGGGCCATCAGGCCGCCGCACACGTAGTTGGAGCGCGAGATGCGGGTGCCCGAAAGCGCCTTTTTCATCCAACGGTTGAACTCGATGCGCTTGGTCCACCAACGATGGCAGATGCCCGCCTTGTCCGTGGGAGCCAGCGGCGAGCCGTCGCGATCGTAGAAATAGCCGCTCTTGACCAAGATCGGCAAGCCCTGACGCGTCTGCTGCCCCAACGCATAGGTCGCGCGCTTCATAAAGTCGGCGTCGATGACAGTCTCATCGTCATCCAAGAAGATAACCGCGTCATGCCCCAGCACAGCGGCGCAGGCTAGCCCCATATTGCGGATGGCACCGTAGCCTCGCAGGCTCACGCACTCGCCCGAACCCTTGGGCGCGATCTGAGCAACCCGGTCTGCGATGCGCGAGGCCTGGGTGTTGGTGACAACGGTGACCTTGAGCGTGGGATGCGCGTCGACAATCTCGTGCACGCGCAGCGACACATCGGCTGTGGCAGAAACGGGACAGACCACCAAAAGGATGATGCGCGGGATGTCACGTACCTGCTCAAGCGAGGCCAGGCAGCGGTCGAGTTCGGGATTGTCGGCGTTGAGTCGCGTCGAATGGTCATAGGTGCCAGGGGCGTTTGCGCAAGCGTCATCGCCCGCCCAATACGTTGGAATCACGACTGTGGCGTTCATGCCTTACCCTCCCTGCAACACAAAAACGGGACGCCGCCAAACACAGGCGACGCCCCGCGACCTAGCTGATTCCATCATACCCACTTGGGCAAATCATTGCTCGCAAGTCGCAATGTTTATTGCGGATAACCCCAAAAGAGTACCGTGGACAGGCACAATAGCCGCTCGCTCCTATGCGGCATGCTCTGCTGCCCGAGTCATGCGGGACAGGCGAACCAGCAGCATAAAGCCAACGATCAGCAGCACGCCAATAGAAAGGACGCCCAGCGACGGGTTGCCGGTCAGCGAGGTAACGACCGACACTAGGAAGGTACCCATGACGCTTGCATAACGACCAAAGATGTCAAAGAAGCCGTAGTACTCGTTGGACTTTTCCTTGGGGATAATGCGACCAAAGTAGCTACGGCTGAGCGCCTGCACGCCGCCCTGGAACAGGCCGACCATAATGGCAAGCACCCAAAATTCAAAGGCGGTCTTTAGGAAGAACGCGGCGAACAGCACAATGCCCATGTAGGCGGCGACCGCCACCAGGATCATGTTGAGCGTGCCCACGCGTCCGGCGAGCTTGCCGTAGATGATGGCGGACGGAAAGGCCACGAACTGCGTAACGAGCAGCGCCAGCACCAGCTGCGTCGAATCGATGCCCAAGGCCGATCCGTAACTGGTGGCCATGGAAATGACCGTGTGCACACCGTCGATATAGAAGAAGAACGCGATCATGTAGACCAGCACGGTCTTGTTGTGGGCGATCTCGCGCATGGTGTGTCCGACCTCGGAGAACACACCACCCACGATGTGGCCGATGGTGTCCTCGGGACCGCGCTCGCGACCGTACTTTTGCTTATAGGTGCGAATGAGCGGCAGGGTAAAGATGAGCCACCAGGCACCAGTGATGATAAACGACAGACGCGTTGCCAGCATGGTGGGGACGCCAAGAGCGGGGCCACCCATGATGAGCGCCAGGCAGATGACGAACGGCACGGTGGAACCGATGTAGCCCCAGGCATAACCCGAGCTGGACACGGCGTCCATGCGCTCGTCGGTGGTAATGTCGGGCAGCATGGCGTCGTAGAACGTCATAGAAGAGTTAAGGCCGATGGTGCACAGCACGTACACGGTCAAAAATGCCATGGCGGACATTGGGATAGCCTGCGCCAGGCAAAGCACCAGGCCCGTGAGGAAGAAGCCCAAGAAGAACTTGATCTTGTTGCCAGCGTAGTCGGCAAGCGCGCCCAGAATGGGCATGAGCATGGCGATGACCAGCGAGGCGATCGTCTGCGCATTGCCCCAGGCGACCACCAGGTCGGCCGAGGAAGCGCCGGTATTGATGGCGTTAAAGTAAATGGGCACCACCGAGGTATTGAGCAGCACAAGGGCCGAATTGCCCACATCATACATAACCCAGTTACGCTCGAGCTTGGTGTATTTCATGGACAGGGACCCTTCGTATTCGCCCGATATGCAGTTAGTTCATCGTACCCCAATTGTCCAGAAGCACCGGTAAGGATTCGGCAAAGGGGCACGCACGGGCCCTATTCCTCGCGGTCGAACTCCTCATCGGCATTGAGCACGCGACCGCTGTAGTTGACGTGACTGGTCACGGCATCCATGTCACCGGTCTCGATAAAACGTGCGACCGTGCACTCGTAATCGACCAGCGCGCGATCAAAGACCTCGGGGAAACTCTCGTTCGAGACCTCGTCGGTAAAGGGATTCTTCCATGTCAGATGGCCCAGGTTACCGGTGCGCTCGGGCAGCTCCGTCGTCACGCGATGGGCAAGGCCGTCGAGCAGCGAGTAGTCGTGCACCAAGCCCTCAACCAGCGAGATCGCGCGCGTCTTTGCGGAGCCGGCCGGCTCAATCGCGCGGTAAAGTCGCTGCATATTGGCAACGGCAGCACCGTACTCCCCCGCCGGAATGTCAATGCCGTACACGCGTCCGGCAACATAGCTCATCAGCACGCCGGCCACGCGATTGATGCGATCGGTGGTGACGATCTCGCCCGCCGGCGGGTAATCGTCGACCGTAGCGCCGGCGCGTTTAAGCTGCAGCATCAGTACATCCAGGTCGCTCTCGATCACGGCATGAACTTGACTGCTCGAATCCTCAAGCTCTGAGTCGGATTCCACGATGCCAAACTGCTGCTCATAGACAAAGGGATGGGCGTTGCGGTCGAGCACGTAATGAGACAGCAGGCCCAGCGCAAAAGCGCGACCCAAGCTGGCGTCGCGCGGCAGCAGATGCGACACGCCGTCGCGCAGGCACGCGAACTGGCGAGACATGCGCGACCGATGCATGACCTGCGCCAGCAGCGTGCAGTCGGAAACACGCGGTGTCAGAATGTGAAAGAAAAACGGGTCGGGGCCTTGGTTGCCCAAGATAAAGGCAATGCGCTCTTCATCGGACGTGATGACGCCCTGCGGAAGACGGTCGATGCTTTCCTCGCCAAACAGATGATGGGTGATAAGCGCGGGCATAATGATCCTTTCGATTTCATTCGATGCCACCCATTATGCCCACCGCGCGCCCATGCCAAACCTGCGATGGTAAACGACGGCACGCAGACCGTCTACGCAAGCCCCAAGCGTGCTTTAACCTCGGCAGCGCGACGGCGGGACACGGGCACCGTCGAGCTCACGCGGTCAAGCCTGAGCTCCATCAACCCCGTGGAGCCAATCTCAACATTGTGCACGTCTTCCAAATTGACCAGATAGCTGCGATGAACGCGAATAAAGCCCTCGGAGACCAAGCGACGCTCGAGCGAAGAGATCGACTCATTGATCAGGTACGTTCCCTCGGCGCAGATGGCATTGCAAAAATCGGCGCGCGCCTCAAAGTAGCAGACGTCTGCGGCGGGAATGAACACCTTTTTGCCCCCGCGGTCCACCGTCAGACGCAAAGGCTGGCGCGGAGCGTGGATAACACGACGGGCACCCAAGGCTGTCTCGATCTTGTCGAGTGCCTTTGACAGGCGTGCGTCCTCGACCGGCTTGACGACATAGTCGACCGCATCGAGGTTATACGCATCGGCGGCAAACTCGGCAAACGCCGTCACAAACACAACCACCGGCGGCGTCTTTAGGTTCTGCAGCGTCTCGGCAAGCTCAATTCCCGAGCGACCGGGCATGGTAATGTCTAAAAACAGCACGTCGGGCTTGTTCGACAGAATCGACTCCACGGCTTCGGTGACATTGCCCGCCTCGGCAATCTGGCCCACACGCGTATCCCTTTCCAACAGATAGCGTAGCTCAGCCCTAATGGGAGGTTCGTCATCAACCACCAAGATGTTCCAGCCTTCGGACATATGTGCTTCCCCTCTTTTTCTCTCAATCCAACCGCGTGCTACGCCGTCAACGGCGCGGGCTCATGCGGCTCGCCGTTCAGCTCGACGATGACCTGCGTTCCCACGCCCTCCTGGGACTTCACGCGCATGCCGGAATCTTCTCCGTAAAAGAAATGGATGCGCTGAAGCACGTTGAAGAGCGCCAGGCCGCAACCTCGCTTGACGGAGCCGTCGGCGGTAATGCTCTCGGGCTCCTCTCGGCGATGTTGCTCAAACAGATGCGCGCAGACCTCTTCGCTCATACCGATGCCATCGTCCTCGACGATGATCTCCAAACCGTCATCGGTCTCGAAAGCCCTAACATGAATAGAAAGCGGCTCAGTCTCGCGCTGCGCGTGCTTGATGCAGTTTTCGAGCAACGGCTGCAAGATAAACGGCGGCACCATGCAATCGCGCACCTCAAAGTCGATATCGACCGAGACGCGCAGACGGCCGTCGCCATACCGGGCCTGCATAAGATTGATATAACGAGTACCCTGTTCCACCTCGTGCTCGAGCGTGGTGAGCGTATCGGAATCAGAAAGCGTCTGACGATAGTAGTTGGAGAAGTCGATCAGCAGCGATCGCGCCTTGTCGGGCTCGGTTCGAACGAGCGACACGATCGTGCTAATGGTATTGAATAGAAAATGAGGATCGACCTGCGATTGCAAGGCGCGCAGCTCCACGCGGGCCGTAAGCTCGTCCTGGCGCTCGAGCTCAAAGCTCGCAAGCTGCGTGGAAATGAGGTCGGCAAAGCCCGAGGCAAGCGCCGTCTGGCGCATATCGATGCTGCTCAGACGGGGATAATACAGCTCGAGCGTGCCCACGCAATGCCCGCGCACGGTAAGCGGTGCGACAATACCGGCGCGCAGGCGCGGAAAGTAGCCACCCGTCTCGGTCGAGGCATCGCGCGAGAACACGCTTTGCTCACCGCTGTTGATCACGTTGAGCGTAGTCCGCAGCACCACCGGGGTGCCCGCGGGGCATTTTGCCGAGTCCTCGCCCCAGCTTGCCAACACCTGCTTGCCGTCGGTAAAGCAGATGGCAGAGGCGATAGTTTCGGACAGGATAATCTTAGAGGCGCCCAGGGCAGCTTCGGGCGTAAGGCCGCGCGACGTGTAGGCGAATATTTTCGACGCGATGGCGAGCGTGCGGTCGGTAGCGCTCGATGTGAGGTCGTCGGGAACGACAAAGACGTACGAGAAGAAGAAGCACAGCATGACCAAGCCGGCAATGACGACAACGGCCGGAACGGGATTGGGATTATCGGTTAGATCCCAGATGAGCAGCAGGATAAGCAGCGGAACGACAATACCGAGCAAGATGGCTTGAACCACATGCTGAGCGGTACGAAAGACCTTGGTAGAGTTGTAGCTCTTGCCCAGAATCAGCCTATTGAGATCCACCGTCATCTCCTTCTTACTGACGCACCCCATAGCAATAAAGAGGGCCGCAAGCGACCCTCTCCATTGCATTATGCAATCAAATACTGTGTTTTACATCAAGTCATCGATGAACGGTAGCTTAGGCGCTGTACTTGTTTGCCTCGCCGAAGGTGCCAGCCTCGACAATCCAGCCGTCCTTCATGATGACGTCCATGTTGTCGGTGTTGAGCACGTGGATGTCGGCGGCGACGTCACCGTTGACGACCAGCAGGTCGGCGCACTTGCCGGCCTCGATGGAACCGGTCTCGTCCTCGATGTGGCACATCTTGGCACCGTTGAGGGTGGCACAGGTGATGGTCTCGACCGGGGTGAAGCCGATCTTGTCGACGAACTCGTACATCTCCTCGATGGAGCAGGTGCCGTACGGGGTGACGAAGGAGAAGGAATCGGAGCCGATCGTCATGACGACGCCGCGCTTCTTGGCCTCGCGCAGGCAGTCGTAGTTGCGCTGCAGCTCCTTCTCGACCAGGGTGCCCTCGTACTTGTCGTGCAGCTCGGGGACGTAGACGGGCGGATAGGTGGCGTACCAGGTGGGCAGGAAGGCGATCGTCGGGGTGAAGAAGGTACCCTGCTCGGCCATGAGGTCCATGGTGCGCTCATCGATATCGAAGCCGTGAATCAGCTGCTCGCAGCCAAAGCGAACGGAATCGTAGGCAGCGGCGTGGTTGTTGTAGCAGTGGCTCCACACGGGGATGCCGACCATCTTGGCCTCTTCGACCACGGCCTGGATCTCCTCGGAGCAATAGTGCTGGTCGCGACCGGAATCCCAGCGCCAGATGCCGCCACCGGTAGCCCAGATCTTGATGGCATCGGGGTTCTCGCGCAGGCGACGACGGACGGCCTTGCGCAGATCCCAAGGACCATCGACTTGGTCGCCCCAGGGGTGCGATTCCTTGTTGAGCTCCTGGGTGCAGTGGTGGGAGTCACCGTGACCGGCAACACGGCAGAAGCCGAGGCCGGTGGCCAGAACGCGCGGGCCCTTGAAGACGCCCTTGTCGATGCAGTCGCGAATCTGGATACCAAAGCGGCCGATCTCGCAGACGGTGGTGAGGCCGTGGGTGAGGCAGTCGTAGGCCTGCTTCACGGCGACGGCCTGCTTCTCGAGGAGCGGCTGCATGACCCAATCGGTATCATCGTCGGTCAGGTTGCCCGAGAAGTGCAGGTGGGTGTCGATCAGGCCGGGAAGGACAGTCTTGCCGGCGGCGTCGATAACCTCAACGCCCTCGGGAAGGTCCTGCATAGCACCGGCGTACTCGATCTTACCGTTGTCGTCGACGAGAACGAGGGAGTTCTCGACCGGCTCGGCACCGGTACCGTCGATGAGCTTGCCGCCAACGATTGCATACTTAGTGGACATGGTTCCTCCTTATGGATCCATATAGTGGGCGAGGCCGTGTTGGGTTAAGGCCTCACAAAGCTACCCAAGTGGCGCCGGGTTCGGCGCGCGGAAGAGAGGGTCCCGCGCACCTGATCCGCCCCGGCTCGGCGTTACTTTTTGCGGGAATTGGTGAAGGCCATGAGGGCCAGGCCAATAGCCAACCAGCCGATCACGATGCTCCACTCCACCATGTTGAGGGAGGCGGGAGAGAACGGAATCACGAGCAGGCCGATGATGATGGCGCAGGCAGCGATAGCGAGGCCGATGCCAAACTTGCCGCCGGGCACCTCGTAGGGACGAGGCAGGTCGGGCTCGGTGAAGCGCATGCGCAGACAAGCGAGGGCGACCATGCCGCAGGAGAAGATGAAGGCGAGAGCCGACACGTTGGTCAGAGGGATGAGCATGTTCTTGCCCAGGAACGGACCGACGACGGTGATGACGCCCAGAACGACGCAGGCGAGCTTGGGAGCGCCGGACTTGGGGTCGACCTCGGCGAACTGCTCGGGCAACTGGCCCTTGCGGCCCATGGCGAGCATGATGCGGCTCGTGGCGCCGTAGAAGGAGTTCATCGGGCCCATGGGTCCAAGCGTGGCGATGACGAGCATGGCCAGGTACAGAAGCATGTTGATGCCCTTGAGGCAGGCGAGCGCAGGAACCGGGCTCTTAACGAACTCATGCCAGTCGAGGATGGTGCCGAACGAGTAGATACAGACCATGTAGAAGCCGCCGGCGGCCAGCAGAGCCAGGGAGATGATCTTGCCGAACTTGTTCCAGTTGAGGCCCTCGGCTGCTTCCTCAGCCTGCTGAGGAATGGTGTCGAAGCCGGCGTAGAAGAACGGGGTCAGAACCAGGACCGACACGATGCCGGCGAACAGGCTGGCGCCCTCGGTAGCGGCCTTGCCGCCGCCAGCACCGGTGACCTGGGAGAACACGGGCATGGCGTTGTCCGGCGAACCGGTGAACAGCGAGACGCCCATGGCGAGCAGCATGCCGCAGAGCAGGGCCTTGGTCAGGAAGGCCTGGAGCTTGGCGGCCGAGCTGGCACCGCGGAAGTTAAGGAAGATGACGTAGACTGCAAAGCCGAGCGCGATCAGCGTCGGGAACAGGTAAACGTCGGCGCCCAGGATGGTGTAGAGCTTGACGGCGCGCAGCCACTCAAGACCGGGCAGGCTGCCGAACATCTCGGACACGAGGGTCGAAATGGCGATGGCCTCCCACGGGCACAGGATACCGTTGCCCAGGGCCAAAAGCCAACCGGTGATGTAGCTCAGCGTACGGCCAAAGCTACGATCGACATACTCGACGATGCCGCCCGAGATGGGGATAGCAGCCGTGAGCTCACCGAAAACAGCTCCGACGGGCACGAGGAAGATTGCACCCAAGAGGAATGCGATCATAGCGGGAACGGGACCGCCGCCCACGACCATCCAGTCGCCGACCTGCAGAACCCAACCGGTACCGATGATGGCACCGAAACCGATGGTGAAGAAGTTCCAGAGCGAAAGCGTTTTCTTCATGCCGCCGTTATCCTCGACTGCAACTTCTGCGTTCTTGTCCGCCATTGTTCCCCTCCTTTCCTTTTTGACGCCCCTTGACGTCACCCCTTGCGCGGTCTGTTTTGCCGCGCTCTTTTATTTCGTGGCTTTAAGATACGGCCTTGGCGCAGCAGCTCCGCTTGTAGCTCGACCGAAGGCAGAACTGCAAAACGAGCGGCGCCGTTTTTGGGACGAACGGCACGGTTTGCCGCTCATTGTTGCCGCCCGTCCGACGGGCGTACGCTCATCGGACGCATATAGAGATGTTTTTGAGGCCGTGTGTTTTGCGCCTTTCGTACCGTTTACCGAGCTTTTGACGCGCAGACCCATTTGTTGCACATCTTTTTTGTAGGATGGACAGGTTATACATGAGACAAGGCGGTACGAATGGCATACGGATACAACGACGGTGATCAACGGCGACAAAGCGTTCGCCTTGCTGGCCGTACCACGCCTACGCCCAGAAATGCCACGAGCAGCAATCCGCAACGCCTCCAAGAGCAACCCAGGCCTTCGTCTCGGCAGCAGTCAAGCAGAACACGGCAGAGTGGCCGTCTGAGCACGGGCACAAGCGCGCAGCAAGATAGCCGCTTGGGCGCGCGCACTCGACAGCGTCAGGCCGAGGTTCCGCAACTGCGCCGCAACGGCGCACGTCAGCCCGGCATCCATATCAACCGCTTCTTTTCGCATCCCCAAGGCGGACGCGACGGCAAGCCCTACCGCTCGGCATCGCACGCGAATGCCCCCGCCCTGCCGGCTCGTCGACTTCGCCTCGCACTGTGCTCTATCCTTACCTGTCTGGTCTTTGTGCTTATGAGCTCCTGTATGTCCCACGGGTCGGCCGGTCTCGAGCCCACCGCCGAGGACAAGCTGCTCAAGGCCCCCGTCGCACCCGGTTATTCTTTCGCCTTTTCGACCCCACGCTCGCAATGGCAAGCCGGCACGATGCCCCATATCTATCAGATCGACCCTGCGTGGTCGGAGCTGCCTTACGCCGGCGGCACCATCCGCCAAAATGCCTGCGGGCCCACGTGCCTCACCATGGTCTACATCTTTAAGACGGGACGCACCAATATGACCCCCGTCGATATGTGCGCGCTTTCCGAGGCGGGCAATTACGCCCCCACCGGCGCAACCGAATGGTCGTTTATGACGTGTGGCGCGTGGCAGTTGGGGCTTAACGGAACGGAGCTCCACAACGATCGCGACTCGATGACTCAGGCGCTGCGTTCGGGAGCACCCGTTATCGCCGCCGTTCGGCCGGGCACCTTTACCAGCGTTGGACACTACATTGTGCTTTACGGTATTGACGACGCCGACCAGATTGGAGTCTTCGATCCCAACTCGGCCAGCCGCAGCGCCCGCCGCTGGGGCGCCGTAGAGGTCCTTAACGAAGTCGAAGCCATGTGGGCCTACTACTAGTCATTGGGGACAGACTTAAATGAGTGGTCGTTAGGGACAGTCTTACGGACGCCGGCCGAGAGCAGACGAAAAGGGCCATCCCGAACTGCTTGGAACTGCCAGCACGGAAAGCGCATCCTGCTTTGGGGCCCAATAGCGGGGTGCGCTTTCCGTTAGCGGCCCGTTTGGGAAACTAGGGACCGCTTTTCGACAATAATCCGGGATGCATTTTCCGATTGAGGGCCTCAAGGGAAACCGCACCCCATGTTGGACGCTCATTCTGGGATGTGCTTTCCGCAGTTGATCGATGCGGCCTTTAAGGACTGTCCCAAGCTGCCGGCAGGAAAGGAACGTCCCCAAGTGCCGGGTTTCCGCAGCCTGCAATGCTCCTCATGAACAGCCGCCTCAATAACAAAAGCCCCCGCGGCCGAAGCGGACCGCGGGGGCAACAGACCTGCAAGAGTTAACTCAAGTCCTCGCCATTTGATGCAATGACCTTTTGGTACCAGCAGAAGCTGTCCTTTCGGTAGCGATCGAACGTGCCTTTGCCCATATCATCGGCATCAACATAAACAAAGCCATAGCGCTTCTTCATCTGCCCCGTCGAGGCCGACACCAAATCGATACAGCCCCACGGCGTGTATCCCATCAGGTCAACACCGTCCTCGACAATTGCATCGCGCAGCGCAAGAATATGCCTTCGCAGGTAATCAATATGATACGCATCGTGGACTTTGCCGTCTTCCAGCGCATCGAGTCCGCCCACACCGTTCTCGGCGATAAAGAGCGGAAGATGGTAACGATCGTGGTAGCCGGCAAGCGTCACGCGCAAACCCAGCGCATCGATCTGCCACTTCCAGGCAGTCTCTTTATCCTTGAGGTACGGATTGCGCAACGTCGGGAACACGTTGCCCTCCGCCTTCTCGGCGATCACCTGATCATCGGCGCACACCAAGCGCGAGCAATAGTACGAGAACGAGATGAAGTCGACCGTATGCTCTGCCAGATACTCCGTATCGCCCGGCTCAAAGGGCACGTGAACACCCTCTTTCTCGAGTGCACGCAGCTTCCAAGCAGGATAGGCGCCCGCAGCCATCACGTCTGTGTAGAAGTAGCGGCCGCGGTCCTCCTCATACGCAAGCCATACGTCCTCGGGCGCACAACGGTACGGATAGGTCGCACCGGCAGCGACCATGCAACCCACCTTGTTTGCGGGATCGATCTTGTGCAGAATCTCGACAGCGCGAGCGCTCGCCATAAACATATGGTGCGAGAACGCCGCAGTCACGGCTGCACGGTCACGCTCATCCTCGAGCGTGACACCCGCGTTGAGATAGGACAGCGCCACGCTGTTGATCTCGTTGAACGTAAGCCAATAACGCACGAGGCCCTGGTACGCGCGTCCGACGGTCTCGACGTAGTGCGCATACCGCTCGATCATCTCTCGGCTTTGCCAGCCACCATAGCGCTCGACCAGAGCCAACGGATAGTCGTAGTGCGACAGCGTCACAAGCGGCTCGATTCCATGCTCGCGCAGCGCCTCGAATACCTGACGGTAAAACTCCAAGCCCTCGCCGTTGGGCTCGGCCTCCATCCCTGTGGGAAAAATACGGCTCCAGCAAATTGAAAGACGCAGGCACTTAAAGCCCATCTCGGCAAAGAGCTCGACATCCTCGTGCCAATGATGGAAGAAGTCGTTGCCCCAGCGGCATGGATACAGCCTGTCCGGATCGTCCACGGGCTTTTGCCTGCCAAACATTACATCCCAGCGGTCGGAACCCTGTGGGATCAGGTCGGAGTGCGACATGCCGCGGCCGCCCTCGTTCCAGCCCCCTTCGGCCTGGTTGGCGGCGAGGGCACCACCCCACAAAAAGCCCTCGGGCATACCGGCGGCAGACGTTCTGTCAAAGTAACTCATGCTACTCAGCATCCTCGGCAGAAGCTGCCGCGGCGTTCTCCTGCTCCTGAGCCAGGAGCTGGTTATCGTACACCTTAAAGAACGGGTACCAGACCACAGCCATGACCACGATCAAAACGATCGTAAACACCCAGATGCGCGGGTCGAGGCACTGGACAAAGCCCTGAACGAAGATGGGGAACGTGCCGCTCACCAAGATGTAGAAGTTAGAGACAAGACCCAGTGAGACCGCACCCCAATACAGCAGGGCCGAGATCATGCCGCCTAGCACAAACGGAATCATGAGGATCGGGTTGAAGATGATGGGCGCGCCGAAGATCGCGGGCTCGGAGATACGGAAGAAGCTCGGCACGATCGATGCCCTGCCAAATGCCTTGAGCTGCTGCGACTTTGCCCTAAACGCGCAGAGCGCCACAAAAGAGAACGTATTACCCGTGCCGCCGATGAGGTTGATGGCCAACGACATGAGCACCGGGTGGAACTCAAGCGGCTGCCCGGCAGCATAGAGCGAGGCGTTGGCGGCAAAGGCGGCAAGCGAGACCGGGGCGGTGATGGGCATTACGATCATGTTGCCGTGGACGCCAAAGCACCAAAACAGCAGCGTCATGAAGCAGATAAGCAGTGCGCCGGGCACAGAGTCAACTGCGACGGAAAGCGGGGCAGCGAGCAGCTTCTCGATAACCGAGGGGATGGACAGCGCGGGATCGATCATCTGGATCAGCAGGTTGCCGCCAAAGAAGATGAGGATGTTGGCGAGCATAGGTACGATGGCGCCAAAGGTTTCGGACAAAAACGGCGGCACGCCATCGGGCATCTTGATGGTGATGCCCTTGGTCTGGCAGAAGCGCGTGACCTCGACGGAGACCAAGGCAACGATGATGGCGGTAAACAGGCCCTGCGCACCCAGATAGGTGCAGGGGACCGCCTGGAGCACGGACTCGTCAGCAAGCTGGTAGTAGGACGACGGCGCCGCGGCGATCAGGAACATCACCAGCGAGGTCATGCCGGCGTTAAGCTTGGGCATCTTGTAGGTGCCCGCCAGGTTATAGGCGATTGCGAACGTCACGATCACCGACAGTATGCCCATCGTCATATTGAAGGGGATGAGCAGCGTGAGCTTATTGGCCGTCGCAAAATCGAGCCAAGGGCCAAAGACGGACCAGAACCCGCCCTGCGCCACCAGGTCGGCCGTGACCGGCGGGTTGGCGAGGATCATAAAGACGGCAGATACCAAAATGAAGCTGATCGCGCTCATAAAGCCCTTTTGCATGGAGGCAAAGTGGCGCTCGGTGCCGCAGAAATTGGCGATAGGGGTCAGTTTTTCCTGAAGCAGGGTCATGAACTTCTCCATGGTCGCCTCCTAACCCAACAGCGACTGGGCGAGTGCCAGCACGTTGGCGGCGTTGCCCATGCCGTAGTCCTGTGCGGGGATGACCGCGATCGGCTTACCGCTCCCCTGCTTGACGGTGTTGAGCTGGTAGGACACCTGCGGCCCCAAGAGCAGCACGTCATAATTGGCGCACGTCTCCTGATACTCGCCGATACCCACCGCATCGATATCGAGCTCGATGCCGTTTTGCTCCGCATATTTCTCGAGTTTCTTCATCAGAATGCTTGTAGACAGACCAGCTGCGCAAACAAGAAGGATCTTCATAAGGGATTCCCTTCGCATTGATTGGTTGGATAGTCACCGCACGCCGCTAGGCGTTCTTGGTTGCAGTGCACTCATACAGGCAGATCAGCTCCTGCACGAGCTCCTGAGCAAGCATGGAGCACATGAGGTGGTCCTGAGCATGGACCAGCAACACATCCACCGACAGATGCTCGCCCGCTGCCTCAGTCGAAAGCAGCTGCGTTTGGATGTGGTGAGCCTTGATTCCCGCATCCTTTGACTGCTTCATGAGTTTAGCGGCGGCGTCAAAATCCCCCGCTTTTGCCTTTTCAAGGGCTTCGAAGGCAAGGCTGCGTGCCTCTCCCGCTGCAGCGACCAGCTGAAACGAAACCATCTCGGTTCCCTGATCGTCCATAACGGTCTCCTCTCCCGTGATGTTTGGTTTGTACTTGAATATTCGAAACGCCTATCTCCCGCCCGCAATCCTCGAGGTTTATTGCAGGTAGACAGACAGGGTTATCGACAAAAGAAGTCTTAAGCCGTATGCGCTTGCACAAGCGCCATCAGCTCATGCCAGGACCGGCGCTCGCGTAGGCGCTCGACCCCCTGGCGGTCCATAAAGATCTCGGCGAGCAGTGAGCTCAAGATCCGCGCCTCATCGCCGCCCGACCGGGCAAACGACACCATAAAGACGATATCGACCTCATGGCCGTATTCGTCCCAAAGAATGGGATGTTCGAGCAGGCCCACGGTAACAAAGGCCTCGGCGCTCAAGGGATGCATCCCATGGGGCATGGCTACCCCATTGCCAAACGAGGTGGCACTTGCGCTCTCGCGCTCGGCGACCTCTTGGGCAAACTGGGCATCGACACGGCCGCTCTCGACGGCGCGCTCGGAGAGATATCGGAGAACGGCCTGCTTCGACGACGCCTCAACGCGGTTGAAGAACAGGGCACGGCTAAAGAAAGAGCTTACGGAGTCCGATTGCGCAGCGTCATCACTCAGCACCTTGCGGATAGCGTTGACATCGCTCGTCTCCAAGAAGAAATCGGCCTCGCGGACGGGCACGGGCAACTTGACGTTGAGCGGCACCGTTGTGAACACGTAGTCTATGTGCGAAAAGTCGAGCGTTCCCACGCGGGCGACGTCGCATGTCTCAATCGACTCGATATACATACCAAACTGCTTGCGGTACTGGTGCTCGAGCATACGGGCGCTTCCCGCTCCCGAGGCGCACACGATCAGGATACGTTTGCGACGCGGCTGGTCGGCTTGCTGCTCGAGGGCCAGGGCAAATGCCATGGCGATGTAGCCGAGCTCCTCATCAGAGGGCTGGCTGCCAAAATGACGCTCGAGTACCTGCGAGGTGCCGGCCGCCATCGAATAGGCCAACGGAAACCTCGTCTTGATATCGGGCAGCATGGGGTTATCCATATGCATGTGATATTCAAGGCGATAGCCCAGAGGGCCAATATGCCGAGCAAGGTTCATGCGAAGTTCAAGATCGCTGCTAAAGTCAAACCTAAACTCATCGTTGACCGCACATACCATCTCGGAAGCGATCTCCCACATCTCGTCCGAGATAACGGCCGAGCCCTTCTCGGGCACGCCCGTGCCCCTGCCGAGCAAATGGATTGCGATAAAGGCAACCTCTTCTCGGGGCATGCTCACGCCCAGGGCATCCTTGATGTTTGCGGCAATCTGGAAAGCCGCAGCGTATTCGCGCGTTCCCTCCAGCTTTAAAACGTCCGATTCTGCAGCCGGGACATAGCAGCCCTGCTCGATGCGGCCAAGAGCGATGTAAAGATGCATGATGAGATTGCGGAATGCCAGCGAGCTCACCGTGACGGGCGAGGCAGTCAGGGCATCGTCCACACATGCGGCGATGGCCCGCAGGCGCTCGGCGAGCTCTGCATCGTCGGTGTCGGGCAACACGGGCCTCACCAGTGAGGCCAGACACAGACGCCGTTGCGACTCCCCACCCGCAACGCGGATTCCGTAGCGAGGGCGCTTTTCGAGCATCAAGTCAAATTGGGCGAGTTTCTGCTCTACCAGACGCATGTCATTGGACAGAGTTCGCGCCGAAACGTAGAGTAAATCCGCATACTCCTCAATCGTCACCCACTGGGACCGCATGAGAAGGTCGTTAAGAAGGAAGGACGCACGGCCGTCGCGTGTATCAGGAATGCCCGGATGGGCCAGAGCCGCACCGTCTAGCAAGCGAGCAAGCTCATCTGCATGTGCAACATCGATACGATATTGCCCTTTGCTGCCAACGATGCGTGCAACCCCCGCAAGCTTGTCGTTTGCGCGATGGATATAGTTTCTCACGGCGCGCTCGCTTACCTCGAGACGCTTGGCAAGCACCGCGACAGCGACAGGCTGAGCGTCCTCGATCATATTTACAAGCTGCTTGACGCGAGCAACCATGTCCTCCTCCTTTCCCTGCGTCTAGTCTAACGCGGTAAAGAATGACACTCCACGTCGCGCTCGTTCCGCCAACGCGGAACAGGTTGCGGGGAGTCCAGCTGAACTTATAGGGAGCACGGAGAGAGGGCCCGAAAGCAATGCGTCGGTGTGAGATGCGCTTTCCGCAGTCATTGGGGACAGATTTAAATTAGTAGTCATTGAGGACGTTCTTGTTTGACTAGTCGTTTAAGAACGTCCCCAATGACTACCCTCCCATCGGGGACTAGGTAAATAGCAAAAGCCCCGCAGTCGGAGCGGACTGCGGGGCTCATGAAGAGAGGCTAGTCTGTGGGCGCTTTGCCTGGCGCCCACGGGAGAGGCAACGGAGTAGGGACTACTCGTGGATGCGGGTACCGGAGAGGCCGGCCATGGTCTCGGCGGCCTTGTCCAGGGCGCCGATGATGCAGGTGCGGCCCTTGCGGGAACGGGCGAACTTGATGGCGGCGCGGACCTTGGGCTCCATGGAACCCTTGCCGAACTGGCCCTCGTCGGCCAGGCGCTCGGCCTCGTCGGCGGTGAGGTCCTCGAGCTCCTCCTGGTTGGGCTTGCCGAAGTTGATGGCGACATGCTCAACGGCGGTCAGCAGGAACAGGACGTCGGCGTCGCAGTCCTCGGCCAGCAGCTCGCCGCCCAGGTCCTTGTCGATGACGGCGGGAACGCCCTTGTAGCAGCCCTTGTTCTCGTAGTCGCGGACGACGGGGATGCCGCCGCCACCGCAGGCGATGACGATGAACTCGTTGTCGAGCAGGTTGAGGATGGAGTCAGCCTCGACGATCTTCTTGGGATCGGGGGAGGCGACGACGCGACGCCAGCCGCGGCCGGAGTCCTCGACGAAGACCTTGGAGGGATCCTCGGCCATGAACTCCTTGGCCTGCTCCTCGGTGTAGAAGGGGCCGATCGGCTTGGTCGGGTTCTTGAACGCGGGATCATCCGGATCGCACTCGATCTGGGTGACGACGGTGGCGGCGTGCCAACGCTTATAGCGCTTGTGCATCTCGCGGCCGATGCCCTGCTGCAGGTGATAACCAATGTAGCCCTGGGACATGGCGCCGCACTCGGGCAGCGGCATCTCGGGGGTACCGATGGCATCGTGGGCAGCGGCGAAGGCGTTCTGGATCATGCCGACCTGCGGGCCGTTGCCGTGGGTGATGATGATCTCGTTACCCTGTTCGATAAGACCAAGGAGAGCGTGGGCGGTGTTGCTCACGGCCTCGATCTGCTCGACGGGGTTGTTGCCGAGGGCGTTGCCGCCAAGGGCGACGACAATACGATCGGGCTTGCCAAGAGGCTTAGACATTGCTGGAATCCTTTCTGTAAAAGGCCTACAACCCATTAATAACCCGCGTCCGTGCGTTACGCGAGTTTATTAAGGTTTATATTCTCTTTATCGCTCATTTTATTCATTTTGAAAATAGCGGAACGGTGAACGGTCGTTTTTATCCGCTCAGCGTAAAGAACCCCAGCTCACGCATATCTACGCCATTTACGTGCAACTTTATTTAAATGCAGCGAGGATTATGTCGGATTATGCAAACTACATCTCTGCTAAACACAAAACGGACAGCGCAATATCTTACTCGCACTATACGAGATTCTATGCACTTATAAGTTGAGTATGCACCCCTGCAAAAACATGGGGCTTTTCATCCAACATAAGGGATAGCCGATCGCGCTTCACCCCGCGGCAAGCGACTGCGAGTTCGCAGTATGGAACTTTACCGTCGGCTTCTGCATGAACGCTACCGACGCCCTTTCGCTCCTGCGCGCCCAAGCAGCCGAGAACGCTAACGGCGCCACTGTCAACCTGGCCACCCTCAACAACGGCGCCGCCAGCCTTTTCGCAAAGTACCGTGCTGGCTCGCTGGCTTTGAGGCCTAAGTGAGCTTTGCTATTTGCCAATTTTTGTATGATTTTGGTCAAATCTATTTGTCAATTTTTGTATGATTAGGGGCAAATCTATTTGCCAATTTTTGTCAATGAGGTGTTTTAATGCTACGCCGCAAAGTCACTGATAGGCTTTTGAGCTGGAAGAATAACTCCCATAAGGCCCTGCTTGTTACCGGTGCGCGTCAGATTGGCAAGAGCTATGCGATTCGCGCGTTTGGAAAGAGCAACTACGCTTCGTATTATGAGGTCAATCTGCTACTCGATGCCGAGGCAAGAGACGTACTTGTTGGCGCTAAGAACTCCATTGACTTCATCAACCGTGTGGCCCTTCTTGCGGATGCACCGCTTGTTGAAGGAGACACGCTTATCTTCGTCGATGAGATTCAGGAGTATCCGCAGATCGTTACACTTATGAAGGCGCTGGTCGAGGACGGACGCTTTAGCTATGTCTTCTCGGGGTCTATGCTTGGGACTGAGTTTAAGGGGATCTCTTCTTTTCCGGTGGGGTATGTCGAGCACATTGTTATGCGACCGATGGATTTTGAAGAGTTCTGTTGGGCAAACAGCATCAGCGAGAATGTGCTTGCAGGCATTCGCAGCTGCCTTGTCGAGAGACGTCCCGTCGAAAACTATATTCATGAGGCGATGCTCAAAAACTTTAGAGCCTATATCGTTTGCGGCGGCATGCCAGAGGTCGTTCAGAACTATATCGATTCGGGCTATTCGCTCGTGAGAACGCGTGAGCTTCAAATTCAGCTAGTCGATCAGTACAAAAGCGATATCTCTAAATATGCATCGACTCGAGCGTTTAACGTTCGCTCCATTTTCGAGCAAATTCCCGTTCAGCTTGAGGCGGAGTCCCATCGCTTTATCGTCTCGTCTCTAGGCGAGGGAGCTCGTCTTCAAAAATACGAGCAGGATTTCCTATGGCTGGTGAACGCAGGCGTTGGATTGATGGTCCCCCAGGTGACGGAGGCCCGGAGTCCTCTTAAGAGGACAGAGAAGGCAGCCGCCTTCAAACTATACGAGTCCGATACAGGAATGCTCGCATCGCGATATCCCGGTAGCACGGCACGCGCTGTATATCTAGATATGAAAACCCCCAACCTCGGCGGTCTCTATGAAAACGTGGTCGCGCAGGAGCTTGTTGCCCTCGGAGCAGATACGTGGTACTACCAAACACGTGAGGTCGGTGAAGTCGACTTTGTAATCGAAGGCGCCCGAGGACATGTTGTCCCAATCGAAGTCAAATCGGGCAAGAAAGTTCGAGCACATGCGGCCCTCGATCGCCTGATGAGTGTGGGCGAGTACAAGATTCCCGAGGCCGTTGTGCTGAGCCACGAAAACCTTAGCGAAGAGGGCAAGATCCTGTACGTTCCAATCTATATGACATTCTGCCTCGATGAGTTTATGGAAAAGGACGACCCCAACAACGATTTCTCATTTGCACCCATATCTCTCTAGATCATCTGAACCAACAACCAAGCCCCCTCCATAACCAAAGTAACGCGTGGTTTCGCGGCCGCGCCGCGAAACAGCGACGGGGACAAAAGGCCCCCACAACCACGTCCCTCATGCAGCCCCACAATCCGAGGACATAGTCGTAGCAGGATCTGAGGGCTGACCTTCGCGGACACTCCGCAGGACGAAAGAATCCCCGCCGCACGTAGTGCGCAGCGGGGGTTCTTTCATGTCCGAGGACGTCCGCGAAGGTCAGCCCTCAGATCCTGCGGTGGGAGACCTAGGCCTCGTTGTACACCGTCTTGAGCTTCAGCAGGTGAGCGTAGCGGTCCATAGCGGCCTGCTCATTCTCCTTGAAGAGCTCCTCGGCGCGCTCGGGGAAGGATCGCGTCAGCGAAGCGTAACGGGCCTCGTTCATCAGGAACTCCTGATAACCGCCCGCGGGCTCCTTGGAATCGAGCGAGAACTTCTTGCCGGCAGCAGCCTCGGGGTTGAAGCGGAAGAGGTTCCAGTAACCGCACTCGACAGCCTTCTTCATCTCGGCCTGGCAGTTCTGCATGCCGCCCTTCTTGATGGAGTGCATCTCGCAGGGGCTGTAGCCGATGATGAGGGACGGGCCGTCGTAGGCCTCGGCCTCGTGAATGGCCTTGAGGGTCTGAGCCGGGTTGGCGCCCATGGCGACCTGCGCCACGTAGACGTAGCCGTAGCTCATGGCGATCTCGGCCAGGGACTTCTTCTTGGTCACCTTACCGGCAGCGGCGAACTGAGCGACCTGGCCCAGGTTCGAGGCCTTGGAGGCCTGACCGCCGGTGTTGGAGTAGACCTCGGTGTCGAAGACGAAGACGTTGACGTTGTGGCCGGAAGCCAGGACGTGGTCCAGGCCACCGAAGCCGATATCGTAGGCCCAGCCGTCGCCGCCGAAGATCCAGAAGGATTTCTTGGTGAGGTAAGCCTTGTCGGCGAGGATCGCCTTGGAAGCGTCGCAGCCGCACTTCTCGAGCTCGGCAACGTAGGCAGCGGCAGCGGTCTTGGAGGCCTCGGCGTCGTTGACGGAGTCGATCCAAGCCTGGCCGGCAGCCTTGAGCTCATCGGACGGACCATCGGCAGCGATGATGTCCTGGGTAGCGGCGATCAGCTTGTGCTGGACGGCCTCGTAACCGACGGCCATGCCCAGACCGTGCTCGGCATTGTCCTCGAACAGGGAGTTGTTCCACGCCGGGCCGTGACCGTCCTTGTCCTTGCAGTAAGGAGCGGTGGCAGCGGGGTTGCCCCAAATGGAGGAGCAGCCGGTGGCGTTGGAAATGAACATGCGGTCGCCGGCGACCTGGGTCACCAGACGTGCATAGGCGGTCTCGGCGCAGCCGGCGCAGGAGCCGGAGAACTCCAGGTAGGGCTGCTTAAACTGGCTGCCCTTGACGTTGGCCGCGATGAGCTCCTTCTTCTCGGAGACGTTCTCGACCATGTAGTCCCAAACGGGCTGCTGGCCCATCTCCTGCTCGGTGGGAACCATCTCGAGGGCGCCCTTGGGGCAAACCTTGACGCAGTTGGTGCAACCCATGCAGTCGAGCGGAGACACGGCCATGGTGAACTTCATGCCCTTGGCCTTGGGGCCCATGGCGTCGAGCGTGCGGGTAGCCTCGGGCGCGGCGGCAGCCTCGTCCTCGGTCATCGCAAACGGGCGGATGGTGGCATGCGGGCACACGTAGGCGCACTGGTTGCACTGGATGCACTTGGTCTCGTCCCAGTGGGGAACGACCACGGCGACGCCGCGCTTCTCGTATGCGGAGGCGCCCAGCTCAAACTGGCCGTCGGCGCAATCGACGAAGGCGGAAACGGGCAGGCTGTCGCCGTCCATGCGATCGATGGGCTCGAGCAGGTTCTTGACCTGCTGGGCGATAGCGGACTTGGTCTCCTCGGAGAGTTCGACGGGAGCGGCATCCTCGGCGGTAGCCCAGTCGGCCGGAACCTCGAACTTACGGAAGGCGGTAGCACCGGCATCGATGGCCTTGTGGTTGGCGTCGACGATAGCCTGGCCCTTCTTCATGTAGGACTTGGTGGCCGCGTCCTTCATGTACTGCAGGGCGTCCTCGGCGGGCAGGACCTTGGCCAGCGCGAAGAAGGCGGACTGGAGCACCGTGTTGGTGCGCTTGCCCATGCCGACCTTGGCGGCCAGGTCGATAGCGTCGATCAGGTAGACGTTGACGTTGTTGTTCGCGATGTAGCGCTTGGCCACGGCGGGCATGTGCTCGGCGAACTCCTCGTCGCTCCACTGGCAGTTGACCAGGAAGGTGCCACCCGGCTTGACGTCGCGGACCATCTTGAAGCCCTTGACGATGTAGCTGGGGTTGTGGCAGGCGACAAAGTCGGCCTTGGTCACGTAGTACGGCGAACGGATCGGGGAATCACCAAAGCGCAGGTGCGAGACGGTGACGCCGCCGGTCTTCTTGGAGTCGTACTGGAAGTAGGCCTGGACGTACTTGTCGGTGTGGTCGCCGATGATCTTGATCGAGTTCTTGTTGGCGCCGACGGTACCGTCGCCACCCAGACCCCAGAACTTGCACTCGATGGTGCCGGGAGCTGCGGTGTTGGGCGCATCCTCGGCCTCGGGCAGGCTCAGGTTGGTCACGTCATCGACAATGCCGATGGTGAACTCGCGCTTGGGCTCGTCCTTCTTGAGCTCCTCGAAGACAGCGAACGCGGACGCGGGAGGCGTATCCTTGCTGCCCAGGCCATAACGGCCGCCGACGACCTTGATGCCCGTCTTGCCGGCCTCGTAGAGAGCGGAGACGACGTCCTGGTAGAGCGGCTCGCCGATGGAACCCGGCTCCTTGGTGCGGTCCATGACGGCGATCTTCTGGACGGTCTCGGGGAGAACGTCGACGAAGTGCTTGATGGAGAACGGACGGAACAGGCGAACCTTGACCAGGCCGACCTTCTCGCCGTGAGCGTTGAGGTAGTCGATGACTTCCTCAAGCACGTCGCAGAAGGAGCCCATGCACACGACGACGCGGTCGGCATCGGGAGCGCCGTAGTAGTTGAACAGGCCGTAATCGGTGCCGAGCTTCTCGTTGATCTTCTTCATGTAGCCCTCGACGACGGCGGGAAGCTCGTCGTAGACCTTGTTGCAGGCCTCGCGGTTCTGGAAGAAGATGTCGCCGTTCTCGTGGCTACCGCGGGTATGCGGGTGCTCAGGGTTGAGCGCGTGATCGCGGAAAGCCTGGACGGCGTCCATGTCGCACATCTCGGCCAGATCCTTGTAGTCCCACATGGCGACCTTCTGGATCTCGTGGCTGGTGCGGAAGCCGTCGAAGAAGTTAAGGAACGGGGTCTTACCCTCGATGGCGGCAAGGTGAGCCACCGGCGAGAGGTCCATGACCTCCTGGACGTTGCCCTCGGCGAGCATGGCGAAGCCGGTCTGACGACAGGCCATGACGTCGGAGTGATCGCCAAAAATGTTCAGGGCGTGGGAAGCGACGCAACGCGCGGAGACGTGGAAGACGCCCGGGAGCTGCTCGCCCGCGATCTTGTACATGTTCGGGATCATCAGGAGCAGGCCCTGGGAAGCCGTGTAGGTGGTGGTCAGAGCACCGGCGCCCAACGAACCGTGAACGGTACCGGCTGCACCTGCCTCGGACTCCATCTCGACGACCTTGACCGGGGTGCCGAAGATGTTCTTGCGACCCTGGGCCGCCCACTGGTCGACATGGTCGGCCATCGGGCTGGACGGCGTAATGGGATAGATTCCCGCTACCTCGGTGTACGCATACGAAACATATGCGGCCGCCTCGTTGCCGTCCATAGACTTAAACTTACGCGCCATATACCCCTCTCCTCTCATATAGGTATACAGGCCCCGGCGATCGCCGGGATGTTGGCGTGATGGGATTTTCGCTGTTGCTTCCAATCATCTGGCAGGCAGGCTCAGCAGCAGGTACATAGCGTGGAGAGAAGGCATGCCGAGGCGAGGAGGGCTGCACGCGCTCCACAAGCCCAGCTACCCGTCTTGAACATGACCGAGCGCCGCAAAGGCCGCATGCCGGATGCTCCCGGGCACGCCCCGGCGATGGGAAGCGCCCGCAACGGAAATCCGCATGCGGGTTTATTGTACCCCGCCGTCAAGTGTAATTTCGGCAAATATAGGCGGGCGGTAAAGGTTTACCTTGGGTGACTGCCAAGGGCCAAAATGGCCTCTCCATCCCCAGGCGACCGGCTCTGGCGCGCCGAGGAGTGTCCCCAAGTGCCGGCAGAGACGATATGAGCAGGACATAAAAACATTGAGAGCCCCTGCTGCATGAAAGACCGCGGATTAGGCCGACAATGGTGAGTGTCTAATTCAGCCGCGGCGGCCACGCCGCATTCATGGAAGGGGCTCCCATGCTCGATACTACCACCTTCGTCGGCCTCGACGTCCACGCCCGCTCGATAAAGGCAGTCTC
>NZ_JADMRH010000048.1:0-1490 GCF_015560135.1 Collinsella aerofaciens | reverse complement strand
GGTCGCGCGCGCAGACGTGGTGTAAGGGCGTCCTGAGGTCCGTCGCTGCAAGTCCCGATGTTACTCCTTCTTGAGGCCGTGCTTCTCGACTATCTCGTCCACTATCTCCCTGGCGCGCCGCCCGAGCGCGCGGCGCCTCCCCTCTGTCGGGGCCGGCCTGTCCGCGGGCTCGGCGAAGCCCTCGGCGGCCGAGGCCTCGGAGAACATGCGCTGCTGGGACCACTGCCCCTCGGTCTCCATGAGGCTCGCGCACGTCAGGCGCAGCATCGACTCCCTCGAGGGGAAGGACTGCACGACCCTGTAGCGGCGCTTGATCTCGCGGTTGGCGCGCTCCTGGACGTTGTTGGTGCGGAGCTTGGCCCAGTGCGCCCTGGGGAAGGCCGTGAACGCCAGCGCGGAGTCCTCGGCCCGCTCGAAGACCTCGCCGGCCCTGGCGGACACCGACGCCACCCAGGGCGCCGCCTCGGCCCACACGCAGCGCGCGAGGTCGGGGTCGTCCTGGTAGACCGCGGCGTGCACGAGGTCCCTGACGGCCGCCTTTGAGTCCTCGGGCCTGCCCGAGCAGGCGCTCTGGAGGTTGCGCTGCAGGTGCGTCACGCAGCGCTGCCAGGCGCAGCCCTGGAACAGGCGCGAGACGGCGGCCACGAGCCCGGCGTGGCTGTCGGAGACCACGAGGCGGACGCCGGCCAGCCCGCGCTCGCGCAGCCCGCCGAGGAACGCCGCCCAGGAGTCCTCGCTCTCGGTGTCGACCACGTCGCAGCCCAGGAAGTGCTTGCGCCCGTCGGCGCCCAGCCCGATCGCGGTCACGACGCCCTGCGAGACGACCGACGAGCCGACCCTGCAGCTCATGTAGGTGGCGTCGAGCCACAGGTAGCAGCACGGCGTGCCCGACAGGTCGCGGCGGCGGAACTCCGCCACCTCGGCGTCGAGGTCGGAGCAGAGGCTCGAGACCTCCGAGCTCGACAGCGAGGATATGCCCAGCTTGGACGCCACGCGCTCGACCTTGCGGGTGGACACGCCGCACACGTACATCTCCTGCACGATGGCGGCCACCGAGGTGTCGACGCGCGACCATCGCGCGAGCATGCCCTCGGGGTAGTAGGTGCCGTGCCTGAGCTTGGGTATCTCGAGCTCCACGTCGCCCACGGCGGTCTTGAGCGACCTGGGGCGGTAGCCGTTGCGGCTGTTCTCCCTGCCGTCGCTGCGCTCGTTGCGGCCCGCGCCGCACATCTGCTGGGCCTCGGAGTCCATCAGCGCGTTCATCACGCCGCCCAGCACCCTGCACGCGAACTCGCGCGCGTCGCCGCACTCCTGCCAAAGCCTCGCCGCCTCGAGGGCCTCGTCGCGGCCGAGGCGCAGTACACTCTCTTCTTGGGGCATCGCCTTTCCTTCCATTCGTCACCTTCATTACTCCAACGACGAATTCTAGGCGGTGTCCCCTCCCTTTCAAGAAAGGGAGGGGGCGGGGCATGCCCCGCCTCTTACACCAC
>NZ_JADMRH010000047.1:0-1592 GCF_015560135.1 Collinsella aerofaciens | reverse complement strand
GCCTCAAGAAGGAGTAACATCGGGACTTGCAGCGACGGACCTCAGGACGCCCTTACACCACGTCTGCGCGCGCGACCATGGCGCTTTGGAAGAAAAGGTTAAGTCGTCAACGTATAAGGAAAACTTGCAACCATTATTGCGCGCGAGATTATGCAACTCGTTAAACATATCTTGAAAGGCAAAGAAAGCGACAAGCTGAGCGCATGGACTTTCGGTTGGAATTACAGTGGAACCGTCTTCTAACGTAAGTGTTGTTAAATCGCTAAGCAGGGCGGATACATCACTGCTGCATTTAAATCTATCTTTGAAAAGTCGATAGACGCGCTCTCGCGAACATGAGTCATAAAATGCGTGTAAATCTGACTGAATAAAATAGATAGAATGCTCATGGTACTTGCCGTTATCCACATGGCAGACGTGTTTGCGTCCAGAGAATACCCAGCTTGGAATCGAAATTCTGCTCAACAAGTTCTTTATGCGGCGTTGAACTTGCTTTAACTCTCTACATGGATTGTAGATAGTTCGGAATCCCCCAGAACTTTTTTCAATTTCGCTGACAGTGTAATTGATGAAGTCCTTGGCATGAAGGAGCGTAGAGTACTCCATCTGAAGAATCGTAGCGAGTTTACGCTTATTGCTTAGCTTATACAGAGGACTCTGGTCAATTTTGTAGCCTCTACTTGCCATTGCTGTACGCCTCGATCACTTTCGACATCAAGGATGTGATGAATTTCTGGCCGGCGTTGTTCAGCTCTGCATCCTCATAGTCTTCTGAAAAACGCACTAACGTCGATACTCGAAGACCAAACAATTCTGAATAGCGATCAAGTAGATCCATTGAGACTTTTTTCTTCCCGTTTTCGATTTCGGAAAGATAGCTACTAGAGATGCCGAGCAATTCGCTCATTTCCTTGGCGCTGTATCCATATATGCCCCGTAACCTTTTAAGCGTATTGCCCAGCATTTCACACTCTCCTTACAGACTAAAAGGAGCTAAAAAGCAAATACTGGGCGGGCTACCACGAGATGCTACCAACCAGTCAACAAGCACTTGAGCTTGTGAAGCACTCCTAGAAAAGCGCCGAGAAGCTCAAGTAGTCGAATCAGCATTCGGAAGTCAAACGGAGCCTTCTTACGCTTTTCAACTCGCAGCTTCACCCGAGGTCGGCCGGCCACATGGTTGTTTCCGGAATCAGGTAACTTCTGTGCCATAAAGCACACCCCCTTTCTCGCTGCGGTTGCAGCGTCCCAAAGAAAGGAGAGGTTCTTCCGGTAACACCCGCCCAGCTTCGTGCGCCCGTGCATCCCAGCGCGGGCGCACCGGGTGAGCGTGGGTTTAAGTAGACCACCGAAGTGGTCCGCAGCGAGCTTACGCTCGCCCTGGAATGGGAAAAGACCTTCGTGGCCAAGCGGTTATGGTCATGACTACCTTGGTTGACACTATAACACTATAGTTAGCAAATAGCGAACAGAATTCGCTAACTACGTATCGGATTTGCCAATCTCATAAAAACACCTTGATTCTCATTTTCATTGCAACAGCCTCAGGACTCAGCGCAACGCGTTGCGCTGAGTCCTGAGGCGCGAATCCG
>NZ_JADMRH010000046.1:0-1742 GCF_015560135.1 Collinsella aerofaciens | reverse complement strand
GCCTCAAGAAGGAGTAACATCGGGACTTGCAGCGACGGACCTCAGGACGCCCTTACACCACGTCTGCGCGCGCGACCTCTATACGCCTTCAAATTAATCAAAACGCCCGTTAGTATGCTTCTGTGTGCCAACGTTAATGAACATATTTGCTGTTGTGCCTATTATCTTGTAAGCTCGATATGAGACTACGCCAGCAACAGTACTCATATTTGCCATTTTTTGCCCACGGGGTATGCCGCAGAAGACCCAACTTGCTCCAGCGTGCCGTACGCCGACCCCCCCCTTCCGGCGAGTGCCGACATTTTCCCAGATAAAACCGACCAAAATAAACCTGTCCCTTTTTGGTAGGTTTCGGGGTGACAAGGGCTTGCACTTTAGCGTGCGACAGCGGATAATGCCGAGCATTCGACAATACGCTTATTGCTCTTTCCATAGATTGAGGAGGCCCCTATGGCCATGGAATTCAAACGCAGGCTGCCGATCCCCATGGAGATCCGCGAGGAAATGCCGCTTTCTGCCGAGCTTACCGCCAAAAAGCAGGCATTTGACGCCGAGGTCGCCAAAGTCTTTACCGGCGAGGACGCACGTAAGGTGCTCATCATCGGCCCGTGCTCTGCCGACCGCGAGGATTCGGTGCTTGAGTACATGAACCGACTGGCCAAGACCGCCGAGGAGGTCAAGGACAAGCTCATCATCATTCCGCGCGTCTACACCAACAAGCCGCGCACCAAGGGCACCGGCTACAAGGGCCTGCTGCACAACCCCAACCCCGAGGCTCCCGACGATCTGCTCGAGGGCGTCAAGGCCATCCGCCATATGCACCTGCGCGTTATTGAGGAAACGGGCTTCTTCACCGCCGACGAGATGCTCTATCCGTCCAACTACCAGTACCTCGTTGACCTGCTGAGTTATGTTGCCGTGGGCGCACGCTCGGTCGAGAACCAGGAGCATCGCCTGGTGTCGAGCGGCATTTCGGTACCCGTTGGCATGAAGAATCCCACTGCCGGCTCTACCACCGTTATGCTCAACTCCATTTACGCCGCCCAGGCGCACCAGAGCTTCATCTTCCGCAACTGGGAGGTCGAGTGCGACGGCAATCCGCTCGCGCACGCCGTTATGCGTGGCTACATCGGTCTCGATGGGCGCACCTACCCCAACTACCACTACGAACACCTGGAACGTCTGGCTGAGCGCTATACCGAGCACGCCGGCTATGCCAATCCGGCGGCGGTCATCGACTGCAACCACGACAACTCGGGCAAGCGTCCGCTGGAGCAGTATCGCATTTGCAAGGAGGTACTCGACAGCTGCCGCCGCAACGAGTCCATCTCCAAGCTGGTCAAGGGCTTTATGATCGAGTCCTACCTGGAGGATGGCAACCAGCCGGTCGACGGCGGTGTCTTTGGCAAGTCGATCACCGACCCGTGCCTGGGCTGGGAAAAGACCGACTACCTCATCCACGAGATCGCGGAACGTATTTAGTTACGCGGGCCGCATTTGGACAATCTGACGTTCAACTTCAAGGGCGCGACCAGAAGGTCAGCGCCCTTTCGTTTCACGTCACCTTGTCTCAAATGCGGCCCGCTCGCTGTCCGTCCTCTACCTGCGGCGTTGTCTTACTCCGGATGCGGCAGTTAGGGACGTTCCTTTTAATATGAGCAGGATATTGTCAAGAGGCAAAATCGGGCCTGGCCCCAACGATATGGGGTCAGGCCCTCTCCCTATATCAACCCGTCCGCGGC
>NZ_JADMRH010000045.1:0-1793 GCF_015560135.1 Collinsella aerofaciens | reverse complement strand
GGCGCCTTTAGACGCGTGCCGGAAATCCAAGGGTTATACCCTAAGAGCAAACCACCCCTTTTAGGGGTGGTTTTGATTGCTTGCATGTCCTCGGCAGCATTTGCCCAAATGGTGAATGCTGGTGCCGGCAGGTTGCTGAGTGCGTGTTGCGGGTATACCTCACGCGTACCATGATCCAAACACTGTGAGGTGTCTGCGCGTGTGCGCGATAATTCATTTTGGAACTGACGGTTGGCGCGCTCGCGTCGATGAGGACTTCACTGCCGATAACGTTGCCCGTATCGCCGATGCCGTCGGCGAGTTGTGGCAAAAGACCAATCCGGGCAAAACGGTATATATAGGGTTCGACACCCGGCCCCTGGCGAGCGAGTTCGCTGAGCTTGCGGCGGGCGTGCTAGCAGCGCACGGGCTGGACGCCGTGCTCGCTTCGCGACCTGTTCCGACCCCTGCCCTTACGTGGGCGGCGGCTTATGACGGTGAGGCGTGCGGCGCGCTCATGGTGACGGGGTCCCATCATCCGCAGGGTTATCTGTGCCTCAAGATTCGCATGGGTGACGGCTCGACCGCCAACCAGGATGTCATCGAAGAGCTCGAAGAGACCATGGCTCCCGAGCCAATGGGGATCGAGGGGCAATATCGCACCGCGGATATCATTCCTGACTATATGCAGGCGGTGGCATCGTTTGTCGATGCCGAAGCCATCCGCGGCGCGCACCTGCGCGTGGTTGTCGATCCCATGGGCGGCGCAGCCCAGGGTTATCTAGCCGACTTGCTGCGCGAGCTTGGCGTTGAGGTGCACGAGATTCACGCCGGGCAGGCGTCTGACCAAGAAGATATCTGCCCCGACCCCGTTGAGCCTTGGGTGGACGCTTGCGAGCGCACGGTTATCGATGACGGAGCTTGCGCTGGTCTGGTGACCGACGGCGACGCCGACCGTATCGGTGCGGTTGACGAGCGCGGCAGATATATACATCCGCATCAGATCATGGCGCTCGTTTTGGGCGACTTGGTTCAATTTCGTAATTTGGAGGGGCGCGTCGTCGTCAATCTTTCATGCTCGACGCTCGTGCGTCGCATTGCCGAGGCGCTTGGCTGCCGCGTGACCGTCAAACCAGTCGGTTTCAAATATATAGCGGCGGAGATGAAGAAGGGTGGCGTCCTCATAGGCGGTGAAGAAGCCGGTGGTATCGGCATCGCCGCGCATATGCCCGAGCGCGATGGAATCCTCGCCTGTCTGATTCTGTGTGAGCTTATGGCTAAGACGGACGCGCCTTTGGGCGTTCTGGTCGACCAACTCGAGGACAGTTTTGGTAAGACGAGTTACGGTCGACGGGATTTGCGCCTTGAGGCCGAAGATGCCGAAACGTTACGAACCCTGCTGCCGGGCGTAAACCCCAAGTCGATTTGTGGCAAGGTGCCGCAAAACGTTAGTCATATGGATGGCTTGCGTTTGGCATTCGAGGATGACACGTGGCTGCTGGTTCGTCCTAGCGGGACCGAACCAGTGGTGCGCGTCTACGCCGAGGGGTTCTCGGTGGAAGAACGTGATGAGTTGCTCGATGCTGGCTGTGCTTTAGCTAGGGGGACGTATCCGCTTTAACCATGAGACTGCCTTATATAAAGAGATGCTCGGCGAGCGGTAGGTAACGGCTGGCAAACGTTAGTCGGATCCCAAGATGTGTAGGAAATGTGTACGCCCAGATTCCCGCCCACGGCGCCCCTCCGGTCTGGCAATATATCTCCTTGCCGCGCGGCCCGGTCGGACCGGATGAGCCGCAAAGCGTGCACCTTGA
>NZ_JADMRH010000044.1:0-2037 GCF_015560135.1 Collinsella aerofaciens | reverse complement strand
CAACGACGAATTCTAGGCGGTGTCCCCTCCCTTTCAAGAAAGGGAGGGGGCGGGGCATGCCCCGCCTCTTACACCACATCTCTGCGCGCTACCGTCACAAATTTAGTAGCAGCAAAATTTGGCTCTTGAGGTCCAAGTTGAGTGTCTGCGGACAACTTAAAGCCGTCTAATATGTCCCTGGGTATGCTAAAACGACCTGATAATGAACAGTTGTACATTATCAGGTCGTTGTTTTGGTGCAAAATAATGTGACCAGTTTTACAACAGTACTCATATTTGGCATTTTTTGCCCACCGAGGTCAGCGGAAGTCGAAAATGGAGTGGGAATTTTCCAGGACGACCGACTTGATGCTCTCCTCGGGGCAGTTTTTAAGCGCAGCAATGACCTCGGATACTCTTATGAGTGAATCGACGAACTGTCGCGCGGATGTTTCCGCGTCTGGTTCGGCCGGCGCGTCGGTTTCGAGTAGCAAGCGATCAAGTGGAATCTGTCGCGCGTATTCGCGCCCACGTTTGGTCGCAAGCATGCGTTCATTCACGGAAAAGTAGCAGCCCGCAATGCGTGCGCGGACAAACTCATCTGAGGTGCCGCTAAACCAGTGGAAGATAATGGTGGGGGAGTTGCGGACGTCCTTTAGAAGGTCGTTCGACTCCAAAGTGTCCAAAGTTGCTCCCGCCGCGCGAACGGCGTGAATGGATAGAACGCGTCCAGGTAGCGGGGACTGCGATAACGTTCGGCATAGCCGTTCAAATGCCTGCGTCTGGTTTCCCTCGGTGCCTGCAAAGCGTGGCGAGAAATCGAGCCCGACCTCGCCGATAAACCGTTCCCGGATGGCGAGTTCACAAAGCAGGCCGACCTCGGCGGTTCCGCATCGGCCGTCGGCAATCCACCAGGGGTGGAGGCCCACCCCTGCAATAACGTTGGGACTACTGCTGGCGCGTTCGGATGCTGACGCGAAATCGCGTGGATCGACGCCGCAATCAAAGAGCTCCAGTCCCATCGCTGCGGCTTCGTGGGCAACGGTGTTCGGGCTGGCCATCAGGTCGAGGTGACAGTGAGCATCAAAGGACTGCAGCTTCATCGCGGTGTGCCTTGCTAGTCCAGGCGCTGGCCGTCGGCGCGAACGCGCTCGGTACCGCGTCCACTGATCTTGCGAATAACCTCGCCGGCAATCATCTGGCCCATGATGGGCGGCATAAAGCTGGCGGTTCCGAGCTCGGTGCGCTCGTGGATATTGGAAGGGTCGCGGGGCTGTGTCTTAACCGATTCCTCGCAGCTAAACAGTACATGTAGGCTCTTGATGCCGCGCTTCTTACATTCTTTGCGCATGATGCGGCTCATGGGGTCACGTACCGTATCGAAAATGTCGGCAAAGCGGAGGCACTCGGGATGGAGCTTGTTGGCCCCGCCCATGGAGCTAACCAAACGAATGCCGTGGTCCTGAGCATATTTGGCAATGGTAAGCTTGGCCGAGATGGTGTCGATGGCGTCGACGACGTAGTCGAGCTTGCCACCCGTCTGCTCCAAAACGCTCGCGAAGAACTCGTCGATGTTGTCGCTCAGCAGGTATTCGGTGCGCTTGATGACGGTGGCGGCAGGGTTGATGTCATGGATCATGGCCTCCATGACATCAACTTTACGCTTGCCGATGGTGCTGTGAAACGCGATGGCCTGACGGTTGATATTGCTGGGCGCAATGATGTCTTTATCCAGAATTACGAAATGGCCGATGCCGCCGCGGGCGAGCGCTTCGCAGCAGTTAGAGCCCACGCCGCCGCAGCCGAGCACCAACACCGTGGCGTCGGCGAGCTTGTCGAGCGCCTCGCGCCCCATGATGATCTCGAGCTTGGTGTCGCGCGTCTCGACGGGAGCGGCGACTGCGGTTTCGGTCATAGATATCCTCCGATGGGGAAGTAATTAACGTAATTGGCTATCGCCATTATAGGTATTATTCTGCCTGGTTGATTTCCGATCTCAGCCGAACACATTAGGCGGACAGGCCGTTCCCGCAGCTAGCCGAACGCCCCCGAGGCCCC
>NZ_JADMRH010000043.1:0-2208 GCF_015560135.1 Collinsella aerofaciens | reverse complement strand
TCAAGGTGCACGCTTTGCGGCTCATCCGGTCCGACCGGGCCGCGCGGCAAGGAGATATATTGCCAGACCGGAGGGGCCCCGGGGGCGGGAATCTGGGCGTACACATTTCCTACACATATAAGTAGTCTCGGCTGGCTGGTTAAAAACAGGAGGGGACCTCGCATCCGAGATCCCCTCTTTCGCCCATCTATAGCAATAGACTCTTAAATACCTTATGCCAGCAGCTTGCGACCGGACTCCTCGATCGCGTCAAGTGCTGCATCTGCCTCGGCGGCATCCGCGCCCTTAGCGAAGATGTACAGCTTAATCTTGGGCTCGGTGCCGGAAGGACGAACAATACCCTTGTTGCCACCCTCAAGATCGAACTCAATAACATTAGCCTTCGGCAGGCCGTTCACGCAGGTGTTGTAATCAACGACGGCCTCAATCTTGGAACCGGCGAGCTCCGCGGGCGGGTTCTCGCGCAGACCGGCCATGATGCCGGCCATCTTTGCCGCACCCTCAGCACCCGGATAGCTCAGCGAAATCGTCTTGTTGTGATAGTAGCCATACTTCTCGTACAGCTCGTGCATCGCGTCGGCAAGGTTCTTTCCCTGGAGCTTGTAATACTGCGCCATCTGGCAAATCAAAAGCGAAGTGCTCACGGCGTCCTTGTCGCGCACGTGGTCGCCGGCCAGATAGCCGTAGCTCTCCTCAAAACCGAAGATAAAGCGATCGACCTCGCCAGCATCGGAAAGAGAAGTAATGATGTCGCCGATGTACTTGAAGCCCGTCAGGCAGCGACGGAGCTCAAAACCGTACTCGTCGGCCAGAGCGTCAACCATGGCGGAAGAAACGATAGTAGTGACAGCAACCTTCTTAGTGAGGTCCTCACCGCGAGCAGCGCGGGTCTTGCAGATATAGTCGAGCAGCAGAACGCCCATCTCATTGCCGGTCAGCAGCAGATAGTCATCGCTATTCTTAACGGCAACGCCAACGCGATCGGCGTCAGGATCGGTTGCAAGCAGCAGATCAGGGTGAACCTGCTCGCACAGGTCAATGCCCTTCTGCATGGCCTGGCGAATCTCGGGGTTAGGATACGGGCAGGTCGGGAAATCGCCGTTAGGCTCCTTCTGCTCGGGAACAACCGTGACATCGGTGATGCCAGCGCGCTCGAGCACCGTCGTGACGGGAATGAGGCCGGTGCCGTTGAGCGGAGTGTAGACGAGCTTAAGCGGAGCGCCAGCGATCTCCTCGGCAGAAAGGTTGGTCACGCCGCGGGCGAGAACGGCGTCATAATAACGCTCGAGGCACGAGTCATCGATCCATTTGACCAGACCCTGCTCAAGAGCCTCATCGAAGTCCATGGACTTCACGCCGGTAAACGTATCGGTCTCGGCGATAGCCTTAGAAATTGCATCGGCAGCCTCGCTGGTAATCTGGCAGCCGTCGGGGCCATAGGCCTTATAGCCGTTATAAGGCGCTGGATTATGACTAGCGGTCATGCAAATGCCACCGGAGCACTTAAGGTCACGGACGGCCCAGGAAAGCGTCGGCACGGGAGAAATCTTAGGATACACGAGAGCAGTCACGCCGTTTGCGGCAAGAATGGCAGCCGTCGTCTTAACGAACAGTTCACCCTTATTGCGGCTATCGCGAGCGATGGCAACCGTCGGATGCTCGAAGGTCGCATTGAGATAGTCAGCAAAACCCTGCGTCGCGCGACCAACCGTATAGATATTCATACGGTTAGTGCCTGCACCGATAGTGCCACGTAGACCGGCGGTACCGAAGGCGAGATCTTGGAAGAAAGCGTCGGTGATGGCGTCTTCGTCACCCTGCTCCTTCATCGTGTTGAGCTCAGCGAGGAGCTCCTCGTCCTTGACATTGGCAATCCAAGTATCAAGCAGCTCATGAACATCTGCCATGTGAGTCCTTCCGTCACAATCAATAAAACAACCCGTGTAAAACAGGACAAGCGCATCAGCGCGCTAAAGCAAATATTAGTCCATTGAGAACAGAGAACCGGCCACAGAACGGTGAACGTTTATATTCACCGGTGGATGATTGGATTGATTTAATTACTTAGTGAATGCCGCCTTTAACGCAAAAAGGGGGGGCCGCGAGGCCTCCCCCTTCTCCATGTCATCCGACGGCTCGGTGCCGTCCACCGGTCAGCGGCGCCCTGGCCTCCCACGGGCTGACCCCGCAGTACTCTCGGCGCGATGG
>NZ_JADMRH010000042.1:0-4841 GCF_015560135.1 Collinsella aerofaciens | reverse complement strand
GGGGCCTCGGGGGCGTTCGGCTAGCTGCGGGAACGGCCTGTCCGCCTAATGTGTTCGGCTGAGATCGGAAATCAACCTGAGTTCTTCACGGGCGACGACACGCTCCTCTGCGCCCTCGACAGGCTGTTCGACAAGGCGTCGGTGTTCGTGATGCGGGGCCCGAGCTACCGCGGCAGGGGGCTCGACACCTACTCGGTGGAGGCCGTCCCCCAGGCGGAGAAGGTGAGGGGGATCCAGCCCGAGGGGATGTAGGGAAGCGATAGGAAAGTCATAGATGCGGGCGTGTTGGCTAAAATGGGTCGGCCGGGATTGGTCAATCTCGGCCGACTATATTTGGCTAAATTATTCCGACGCTAACAAGGGATTTGCCGTGGGCCCTGTGGTGGGCTCTCCGGCAGCGGGGTTAGCATCGGCGGGAGGCTTGTCCGCGCTATCGCCCGGTACCTCGCCCCTGTCCGTCTCCCCCGCCGGCGGCGTGGTCACATCGGGCTCAACCACCACATGCGGTGCCGCCGAACCGCCGGCATCTACCACGCCGCTAGCACCAAAGACCCCGCCGACAGGCGTCACAAACCGTGCGGACACAAGCGACCCGCCTGTGCACGCAATGCCGCCATCGGCACCGGCCGCGTCAAGCCAAGAGGCGTCGACGGAAAGCCGACAGCCGGCCGCGCCGTCGCCAAGGCCCGCGTCCTGCAGATACACCCCGTAAGCGCGCACGCCCGCCCCGGACCCGGCGCCCGTGGCGACGACGCGCCCGCGGCCGCACACGGCCATGTCGCCGGCGATCACGCCGGCCACGGCCTCGTCCGTGACGTCGGCCCCGTCCGCCCGGGCATCGACGGCGCAGCCGTCCACCACGAGCGTCCGTGAAACGTGGATCCCGCACTGCGAGCCCGTCGCCGTCAGGGTCCCGGTGCCGCGAAGCGTCAGGTTGCCCCACACCTCCATGCCGCACAGCGTGATGTCCGCATCGGGCGCATGCGACTCCGTCACGGAGTTCTGCCCGGCAAGCGTCAGCACCAGGTCGCCCTCGGCGCCGATGGCCTCGCCCGCGTAGCCGTTAAGCTCCAGTTGGTCGGTATCGGTCCAGGCCCAGCCGGGGCCCGACACGCCCGGCTCGCAGTACGTCGCGCCCGCGATGATGAGGCTCTCCGCGCCCGCGGCATAAGAAGGCCCGCCCAGCAAAACGCATAGGCAGGCCATGGCAACAATCGCAATGTAATGACGGCTGGTGTAGGACTTTGCAGCAAACATACCCGCTCCGATCTTCTCAGGAGCCAATAGAATGTGCACCAGAAAATGCCCTGGTAGCAGCAGCTATTAGTTTAGCGAGATCGGGCTGTAAACAAAGGAAATGTCCCTGAACAGTGCCAATAATTAGGTGTAAATCGTTTTGCCAGTCGGTGAAAGGATGGACTCGGGTTGAGCCAGACGTACTATACCAACAAGCTATTGAACGACTTTGCTCAATCACATGTCTGTATCGGAATCTGCCGATATACGTTGAGCCCTTTCGTCCATCTCCTCAATAGCTTCTTTGAAGTCATTGCGAATCCATTCGGTCCTCAATTGTCCCATGCGTGATTTGGATCCGGCTTTGACTAATCTGTCGTCAATGCTTCTTAACCATTCAACAGCTTCGGTTAAGCTCTGTCCATCTGAGTACCTCTTTATGTTTCTATTGAAAAATGAATGTAGAGACATTTGAGAAGCTGCGGTTCCTTCATAGATTGACGCAGCAACATATTCAGCTGGTACATTCAAAATCGTCCTTGAGTACCCGGACTGCATAGCTTCTTTAAATAGGTCGGAGAGCGTATTTCCTGTATCCCCATCAACATCGGACAACTCTAGGCTGATGCGATTTAATGCTCGTTCACTTTCCTCTTTTTCAACGTTTGATATAAGCTCATCCATAATTTGATCAGCGTTCATACCGTAAAAGTCATTGGCCATTGCCCGCTCTTGCCTTAATACGGCCGCATTGCACTTGGGGTCACGACTGGCAGCGAGTCGAAGCGATTCGAGAAGCTTCTCGCGAAATGAATCATTCCAGAATCCAAGATCAATTAGATTAAGTGCGATCCTAATAATCTTATAAAACCAAGTTAGAGAATACTGTCCCTCAGTTAAAATTATTTCAAGTTGGTTCGCTAATAATTTGACCTGATCGTCTTCCAGCCAGGGCAAAGCAAACCATTGGTTTTCTATGTCTTGGGCCTCGAGATCCGCGGAGGATTCTGGGTTTTTGGCTAGAACAAACTCCTTGAAAGAGTTCTCGATAGCACCAGGGCTTACTTTCCCGCCTTCTGTTAAGGGGGCAAGAGCCTTTGATACCAGTAAATAGTTTTCGTATTCAATGACCTTAGAATTATCGATCATGTTCACAGCCTTGTTTGAGGTATCGGGCTTTTTGGGGGTATTTCCTGTCGATGCCAGGACTGCATAACTAATAAAATCCGAGAGTGCTTGGGCTCTCCCGTATGATTTTACGGTCTTATCGACAAGAACTGATGTGCCCAAGACGCAGTTAATGGTTGGAATTGATCTGGATAAAGCCCTTACATTAATGGCGGATCCTTTAATTCCATCAATAATTGCGTCATCAATATCAAAATCAATATGTTCTGGAAATTGCAGTTTGGGTTTTACTAAGCCCTGATAAAGTGTGTGAAGATCAGGCTCAAATAGGATTTGCCTCATGATCGCTTTTTCGACAGAGCTCTCATCCTCAAATGACAATGGCTTATTTCTGACAAGCAGTACATGCCAGCCATGATTTTCGACCATATTGTTTACGAACCCAAGAAATACTCGATCGTCTTGAGCGAAGCGGCTTCGTTCGCAATCATCAAAAATCACGAGAACTTTCTTCATGTCGAGTAGAGGCAGTAACAAATCTGGTTTTAGAGTTAACTGAATTCCAAGGTCTTCGATTTTTTCGCTTAGTATTGAGGAACCAGCTTTAATAGTGTTTTTCACTAAAGCGCTTATCGCGGCACCCGCACCGTGTGCAACCTTATCAGATAAAGGGAGACAGGAAGCGATAACCCGATTGAGAACCTCGTCATAATCGGACACGCCAAATAGCGACACGCGACATGTCTTTACGTCTATTCCTTTTAGAGCAGCTTTAAGATCTTTCTCACAATAATAAGTCTTGCCTGACCCCCATTCGCCATGCAGGACTAACGCTTGAAGACCAATAGCGTCGCATTGCATGTAATTCTTAATTGCCTCGGTGATTTCTTGAGCTTGCATGAGCATCCTCCAATCGACCATTTTCGTTTTCAGTGCTAGACCAAATGTTTGTTGAGTAGTTGTAACTGTCAGTGGATTACTCTTATCCTGTGAACAAAGTCTCGAACCCTTAACTGCGGTAAGTGAAATTGTAATTGGAGAGAATAATATGCTGGGGTATATCGGCGCTAGACGATATACCCCAGACCTCGAAAGAACAATCCTCTTGTTGGCCAAGTATGTCCAGCAAAGGTAGCCCCTTTATACGCTATGGTGGGACATCGGCCCAATCAATCAAAGATCTAATCCCTTTTGGCCTGCTCTTCCGTCCTAATCCCTGCGATAACCTCTGTCGCAACCCTCAGCTTATGTAAGTCGCTCTTTGTGTAGATAGACCCGCAAAACGAGTAGTAGTCCAGCGGAAAATGGCGCTTCTCGGTCTTAAGCCCAAATAACCCCTTCCTCTTATAGCTGAGTGACACCTGAGACACGACCGAATCAAAGTTCTTTATTTCTGGACCTTTGAGAATCACGGTATTGCGACATGCTTCGGAAACAAGCACGGGGATGCCTTTAGCCAGAAAACTACGCTCACAAACGAAATCGCGATACTTATCCTGCACGAGGTCAAAATCGAAAGAGTCGATCTCCACGTCCATGGCTACGCCTTTTCCTATGTTTTTGACTTCAAAAAGGACGCATCCGTTGTCCCTATCATGAGAAAGATAGGCGATGACGTCGGGCCTTTGGGCGGCCCAATATAGATAGAGAGAGATGAATACGGCTGCCAGGGCACTGCTAGCCGCTATCACATTCACCAAACAGTTTACATTCTCGATCATCGGCTACTTTCCTCCGTCCATATTTACTATTTCGTCCCGACATCTCTCAATAAGCTGCGAAAGCACAAGCTCAGACCTTGTCGGATCGAGCTGATAAAGGAAACAGTTTCAAACGTGAACGCTTTCGTCCATCCGCTCTTTGAGCGCTTTGTCGACCTTGCAGGCATCCGTAGCAATACGTGCAAGTTGCAGCTTCTCGTAATTGGCGAGAACTGCAGTGCAATTTTGACCTATTGAATGGCACTCTAACAAGCAGCCACTCAATAGGTCAAAGAGCTTAAGCAACAAGTGCCTAAATTGCATTTGATAGTGACGCTATAATCAAATGGAGATCATGGCTGGTCTTCCATGCTAAGCAGAACTTGTCGTTCTGCTTCGGGAAAAGCATGAGGCTCAATCATTCTTGCCGAGCTAATTCGACCGAGCGTAGATGCTGCTGCCGACGCATCGCCCGCGCAACTTTGCCCCGTTCCCTCAACGATTTTATGCCTTAACTTGTTTGGAATAGTCGAAATCTCGTCCTTGGTAATGGCAACGCCCGTAACAATTTTGACATCGCCAGCACCGCGATAAGCGGTTTTGCTAAGAGAAAGAGAGTGCCCATATCCCTTTACGATTCGGAGGACTTTCTTTTCAAATACTGCCGGATTACTAAATGGCGCTGGTAGCGCGCAGAGATGTGGTGTAAGAGGCGGGGCATGCCCCGCCCCCTCCCTTTCTTGAAAGGGAGGGGACACCGCCTAGAATTCGTCGTTG
>NZ_JADMRH010000041.1:0-5447 GCF_015560135.1 Collinsella aerofaciens | reverse complement strand
ACGGCTCGGTGCCGTCCACCGGTCAGCGGCGCCCTGGCCTCCCACGGGCTGACCCCGCAGTACTCTCGGCGCGATGGGGCTTAGCTTCCGGGTTCGGAACGGGACCGGGCGTGCCCCCCATGCTCTGGCCGCTGACCGGTGGGCGGCGCCCACCGTGTACGGTGTCCTGGGTCGTGTCGCGTGCCCTGGGGGCCGCATGGCGAATGGGAAAGATGACTCGGGGGCATCCTCGTGCCCGGACCGCGCATGGAGCGCATGTCCCGCGGGCCGCGAGGTGCGGTTCCGGAAGAGCTCGGGCGATTAGTGCGGCTCGGCTGAGGACGTCGCCGCCCTTGCACCTGCCGTCTATCGACCAGGTAGTCTACCTGGGCCCTTACCGGAAGGAGAACTAATCCCTGGAACGGCTTCCCGCTTAGATGCCTTCAGCGGTTATCCGCGCCGCACGCGGCTACCCGGCCGTGCCGTTGGTCGACAACCGGTTCACCGGAGGTGCGTCCACCCCGGTCCTCTCGTACTGGGGGCAGCCTCCATCGATTCTCCTGCGCCCACGGAGGATAGGGACCGAACTGTCTCACGACGTTCTGAACCCAGCTCGCGTACCGCTTTAAACGGCGAACAGCCGTACCCTTGGGACCTGCTCCAGCCCCAGGATGCGATGAGCCGACATCGAGGTGCCAAACCTTGCCGTCGATGTGGACTCTTGGGCAAGATCAGCCTGTTATCCCCGGAGTACCTTTTATCCGTTGAGCGACGGCCCACCCACTCGGGGCCGCCGGATCACTAGAGCCTGCTTTCGCACCTGCTCGGCTTGTGGGCCTCGCAGTCAAGCCCGCTTGTACTCTTGCATTCAAAAGGACGGTTGCCGACCGTCCCGAGCGGACCTTCGCGCGCCTCCGTTACCCTTTAGGAGGCGACCGCCCCAGTCAAACTGCCCGCCTGGCACGGTCCCCGAGCCGGTTGACGGCCTCGGGTTAGGACGCCGGTCGCGCGAGGGCAGTATTCCAAGGGCGGCTCCCCGGGGGCTGGCGCCTCCGGATCGATGCCTCCTGCCTATCCTCTACACGCGGGACCAGCGGCCAATGCCAAGCTGCAGTGAAGGTTCACGGGGTCTTTCCGTCCTTCCGCGGGTAAGTCGCATCTTCACGACCAGTGCAATTTCACCGGGTCCATGGTCGAGACAGCGCCCAAGTCGTTGCGCCTTTCGTGCAGGTCGGAACTTACCCGACAAGGAATTTCGCTACCTTAGGACCGTTATAGTTACGGCCGCCGTTTACCGGGGCTTGGCTTCGGGGCTTCGCCGAATCGGCTAACTCCTCCGCGTGACCTTCCGGCACCGGGCAGGCGTCAGACCCTATACGTCGCCTTGCGGCTTCTGCAGAGTCCTGTGTTTTTGGTAAACAGTCGCTTGGGCCTCTCCACTGCGGCCCGCCTCCGCTCCCCGGGCAAGCCGGTTCACGTACGCGCGGGCACCCCTTCTCCCGAAGTTACGGGGCCATTGTGCCGAGTTCCTTGACCATGGTTGACCCGATCGCCTCGGTATGTTCTACCCACCCACCTGTGTCGGTTTGCGGTACGGGCGCGCACGCGCCTGCCTAGGGGTTTTTCTAGGGACCTCGGGCTCACTCGCTTCGCTTAAGTGCTTCGTCCGGAGCCTCGCCCTCGTGCGGACCGGATTTCCCTGGTCCGCGGGCCGCGCTCCATCACGGGGACGTCCAGAACCCCGCCGAGCCACCCCCATCCGTCGCCCCGTCGGTCGTAGCGCCGCGTGCGCGGTGCAGGAATGTCTGCCTGCTGCGCGTCGGCTACGCCTCCCGGCCTCGCCTTAGCCCCCGACTGACCCTGGGAGGATTAGCCTTGCCCAGGAAACCTCGGGTTCACGGCGGACGAGTTACTCTCTCGTCTCTCGCTACTCATGCCAGCATTCTCACTCCCATGCGCTCCACCGTCGGTCGCCCTCCGGCTTCTCCGCCCATGGGAAGCTCCCCTACCGATTCTAATGAATTAAAATCCCGCCGCTTCGGTGTCCAGCTTAGCCCCGTGTATTGTCGGCGCATGTCCACTCGACCAGTGAGCTGTTACGCACTCTTTGAATGGATGGCTGCTTCTAAGCCAACATCCTGGTTGTCTGGGCGGACGCACATCCTTTGCCACTCGGCTGGAACTTGGGGACCTTAGCGGGCGGTCCGGGCTGTTTCCCTCTCGAGCACACAGCTTAGCCCACATGCTCTGACTGCCGCGCTCTGGGCCGCCGGCATTCGGAGTTCGGTTGGATTCGGTAGGCGGCGAAGCCCCCTCGTCCATCCGGTGCTCTACCTCCGGCGGTGAACGCGCGACGCTAGCCCTAAAGCTATTTCGGGGAGAACGAGATATCTCCGGGTTTGATTGGCCTTTCACCCCTATCCGCAGGTCATCGCCGCCGTTTTCAACCGACGTGCGTTCGGCCCTCCACGGGGTCTTACCCCCGCTTCAGCCTGCCCACGGATAGCTCACCCGGCTTCGCGTCCGCGGCGCGGGACTCAAGTCGCCCTGTTAAGGCTCGCTTTCGCTTCGGCTCCCTTTCGGTTAACCTCGCCCCGCGCCAGCGACTCGCTGGCTCATTCTACAAAAGGCACGCCGTCACAACATAAAGTTGCTCCGACTGCTCGTGGGCGCACGGTTTCAGGTACTGTTTCACTCCCCTCCCGGGGTGCTTTTCACCTTTCCCTCACGGTACTGGTGCGCTATCGGTCACAGGGTAGTACTCAGGCTTGGATGGTGGTCCACCCAGGTTCGGACCGGGTTTCACGTGCCCGGCCCTACTCAGGGACCGCGTCGCGCCGTCCGGTCTGGGTTCGCGTACGGGGCTGTCACCCGCTGCGGCCGGCCCTCCCATGCCGTTCCGCTCCCCAGCCGGACCTGCGCCCGGGGGCGGCAGCCCCCGGATGCGCGGCCCTGCAACCCCGTCGGCGGAACCCCTGCCGGGTATGCCCGCTCGACGGTTTGGCCATCGGTCCCCTTTCGCTCGCCGCTACTCGGGGAGTCTCGAGATTGATTTCCTCTCCTCCGGGTACTTAGATGTTTCAGTTCCCCGGGTTGTCCTCCCCCCGCCTATGTGTTCAGCGGGGGGATATGCACACTGCTGTGCATGGGTTCGCCCATTCGGAGACCCCCGGGTCGAAGGATGTGTGCTCCTCGCCGGGGATTATCGCAGCTTGCCGCGTCCTTCATCGGCTCCCTGTGCCAAGGCATCCGCCGTGCGCCCGTGGTATCTTGCGGGACCGCATCGGGCCCGCGGGATATCCACGTGTCGCTAAAGTTAATTAATCGATATCATGAATAGCGCTCGTATGTCGCAATTCGGGTATCTCATACCGCGGCACAGTAGTTGAACTGTGCTCGCGATCAGATGCTCCTCACTCATATATAAGTGAATTCTTCTTGTTTGGATCGGATGAATGATTGCTATCATTCTGTCTGATAAATCGCAGAAAAGAATCGAGTCTGGAAGAGGATACTCTTCCATCTCTCTCCTATCGCTATGCGGCTCTCAAGGTACGCGGGTGCGACCCCGGGGACCGGGTGCTGCGGGGACTTCATCGCGGGCGACATCTACCGGACGGGCTCCTGCCCTCTATTCGAGTTAAAGTATGTCTCTCTAAGAACTTATCTCCCTAGAAAGGAGGTGATCCAGCCGCACCTTCCGGTACGGCTACCTTGTTACGACTTCACCCCCCTCACCCTCCACACCTTCGGCGCCTCCCCCCTCTCGGTTGGGCCGGCGACTTCGGGTGCAGACGACTCGGGTGGTGTGACGGGCGGTGTGTACAAGGCCCGGGAACGCATTCACCGCGGCATGCTGATCCGCGATTACTAGCAACTCCGACTTCATGGGGGCGGGTTGCAGCCCCCAATCCGAACTGGGGCCGGCTTTCCGGGATCCGCTCCCCCTCGCGGGGTGGCATCCCTCTGTACCGGCCATTGTAGCACGTGTGCAGCCCAGGGCATAAGGGGCATGATGACTTGACGTCGTCCCCGCCCTCCTCCGCCTTGACGGCGGCGGTCCCGCGTGGGTTCCCGGCATCACCCGATGGCAACACGCGGCGGGGGTTGCGCTCGTTGCGGGACTTAACCCAACATCTCACGACACGAGCTGACGACAGCCATGCACCACCTGTATGGGCTCCTCTCGGCCACGGGGTCTCCCCCGCTTCACCCATATGTCAAGCCCTGGTAAGGTTCTTCGCGTTGCTTCGAATTAAGCCACATGCTCCGCTGCTTGTGCGGGCCCCCGTCAATTCCTTTGAGTTTTAGCCTTGCGGCCGTACTCCCCAGGCGGGACGCTTAATGCGTTGGCTGCGGCACGGGGGGATCGTCCCCCCACACCTAGCGTCCATCGTTTACGGCTGGGACTACCAGGGTATCTAATCCTGTTCGCTCCCCCAGCTTTCGCGCCTCAGCGTCGGTCTCGGCCCAGAGGGCCGCCTTCGCCACCGGTGTTCCACCCGATATCTGCGCATTCCACCGCTACACCGGGTGTTCCACCCTCCCCTACCGGACCCAAGCCGCGGAGGTTCCGGGGGCTTCGGGGGGTTGAGCCCCCCGCTTCGACCCCCGGCCTGCCGGGCCGCCTACGCGCGCTTTACGCCCAATGAATCCGGATAACGCTCGCCCCCTACGTATTACCGCGGCTGCTGGCACGTAGTTAGCCGGGGCTTCTTCTGCAGGTACAGTCTTGACTCTTCCCTGCTGAAAGCGGTTTACGACCCGAAGGCCTCCGTCCCGCACGCGGCGTCGCTGCGTCAGGGTTCCCCCCATTGCGCAAGATTCCCCACTGCTGCCTCCCGTAGGAGTCTGGGCCGTGTCTCAGTCCCAATCTGGCCGGTCGGTCTCTCAACCCGGCTACCCGTTGTCGGCACGGTGGGCCGTCACCCCGCCGTCTACCTGATGGGCCGCGGAGCCATCCCCTCCCGTCGGGGCTTTAGCCGGGGTGCCATGCGGCACCCCGGGGTATCCGGTATTACCCGTCCTTTCGGGCGGCTATCCCGGGGGAGGGGGCAGGTTCTCCACGTGTTACTCAGCCGTTCGCCACTCGCTTCTATCCGAAGATAGGTGCCGTTCGACTTGCATGTGTTAGGCGCGCCGCCAGCGTTCATCCTGAGCCAGGATCGAACTCTCCGTCCAAAATAAATGGGCTTCGAGCCCGTCCGGTCCTCACAACTATTAGCTGATCGGTTCCGTTCGATTCATATGGTTCTAGTATAGGAAAAGGAATTTCTCGGGGCCGCCTCTCGGCGGCCTTGCGAAAAACAAATCCAAGTTAGACCATTTCAAATGGTTCGATGTCTGCCCGGATGCGACACTTGAAGTGTCCATCCTCGCAGTATCCGGTTCTCAAGGTGCACGCTTTGCGGCTCATCCGGTCCGACCGGGCCGCGCGGCAAGGAGATATATTGCCAGACCGGAGGGGC
>NZ_JADMRH010000040.1:0-5823 GCF_015560135.1 Collinsella aerofaciens | reverse complement strand
CGGATTCGCGCCTCAGGACTCAGCGCAACGCGTTGCGCTGAGTCCTGAGGCTGTTGCAATGAAAATGAGAATCAAGGTTCGATAGCGAGCACAATTTGATTTTTGAATTATGGACGAATTCCTCGTCAAGAGGGTAAAATAATGCCGACGGCAGCCCAAGTTGTAGTGAGCTGGGCAGAGCCGTTGCTTAACGAAGTTAGGTCATCGTCTTAGCGACGGTGGCCTTTCTTAATATGAGAAAGCCATTGTCAATAGGCATGTTCGTTCGAGCCCGGTTTGAAACCGGGCTTTTTCGTTTCCCGTCGGGAGAGCCCGCGCACGCTGCATGGCTTAGTCGACGCTTGCCTGGCAAGCTAATATCCGCGGGCTCTTGCGGGTGCGCTTCCGGCGGTCAGCCCGGTATGTCCGCGCACCCCACCGCATTTCGATTCTCCGTCCGGCGCTATCGTACGAATCCAGTCTTTTGTCGGGCGCGGCCCCGGGGCTGCCCATCAAAAAGGTCGTGAACTCGCGCCGGCGATGCGTCGAGGCGCGGGCCCTCCCGGCGGGAGTCGGTTGTCGCCGGCTGCTAGAGGACGGTCCCCTCGGACCTGCACCCGATCTCCCAGACCCAGCAGGCGAGCTCGCGCGCCACGGCGGCGTTGGCCTTGCACGCGCTCTTGCCCGCCGCGGCCAGCGCCTCGCGGCGGCGGTGGAGCCTGGCGGTGCAGTCGTCCGCCCTAGAGCGTATCGCCGGGGGCACGTCGGTGCCGGGGGCTGGGGCCTTGGGCCTCGGGGAGCACGTGGAGTAGTGCCATGCGGACTCTATGAGCGCCGTGCGCGCGAGCGCGTTGCCGGCCTTGGTTATCCCGCCGCGCCGCTCGGACTCGCCGCTCGAGTGCTCCGACGGGGTCAGCCCGCACCAGCTCGCGAAGGCCGGCGCCGAGCGGAACCTGCTGAAGGACCCGGCCTCCGCCGCGAGCCTGAAGGCCGTCAGGGTGTCGACCCCCTTGATGCAGGACAGCGCCTCCACCGTCGCCCGCCAGCGGTCGGTGCCCGCCAGCGCGACGACCCTCCTCTCGAGCTGCCGCCTGTCCGACTCCGCGCAGCGGGCGGCCGTGACGTAGTACTCCAGCGCGTCGCGCTGCGGCCCCTCGAGCCTGATCTCCGAGACCCACCTCCAGTGGGCCCTCGTCCAGGCCTTCTTCCTCGCCCCGTCGGCGTTGCGCTCGTCCCAGACGTGGCCCAGCCTGATCAGGAACATGTTGAGGCGCTGCCTCGAGCGGCGGAGCTCGCGGGTCGCGTCGTCGAGGGCGCGGTCGAGGTCCCGGGCGGCCTCGACCGCCATGTCGGGCAGCGGGACCTCGACGATGTTGTGGGTGGCGAGCATGCGGGCGATGAACTCGGCGTCGCGCCGGTCGTTCTTGCGCCGGGCGTCCGCCGCCGGCCTCTGCATCTTGGAGACGGCGGCCACGGCGCAGTCGAGGCCGAGCGCGCGCAGCTCGCGCGCCATGTGGAAGCCGGTGGGGCCGCTCTCGTAGCACGCCCTCGGGTCCTCGAAGCCGAGGGCCCACTCCGCGATCTCGGAGGCGTCGGTGCCGAAGCTGCGGCGCACCACCTCGCCGGTGAAGGGGTTGAACGCCGCGGCGGCGACCGATCGCGCGTGGACGTCCAGGCCGATGGAGGTAACATGGGGCATGGGAAGCCTCCTCCCCGCAGGTGCGGTAAGGGCTACCGCACGGGCCGATACTCAAAGCCCATTGTGGCACCCCGAGCCCGCGGAAAGAAGCTGCGCCGCGGGGGAGGCGGCCCCCAATGGCTTTCTCATATCGTCTTTTGGGCTTCGAGCCCTGCTTGAGTGCCTTGGAAAGGCCGACAAGGGCCGTGAGGAGCGAGACCATAGCGGTCAGGAGCTTCACGAACTCAGTGAAATCGGTCATGGGCATCACCTCCCATCGAATGGAGGGCTCTGCCCGGCACGAGGACTGCCGACAGCGAGGACGATTCTATCAGAGTGGCTGGCCCTCTTCATTCAATTCATGCTCCCCACCCTCGCCGAGACTGCAAGCGTGGCAGAATCGGCACCGAACGGTAGCGCGCCAGGGCACTGACGATGAACTATCCAAAACTAGCGAGGCGTGTCACCACGTGAGAAATCGCCACGGTCGATAACGCGATCGCCCATCTGTCGCGACACAGTGCTACCGCCGTGCGCCTGGCCGGCGGTGCGAACGCGGTCATCGCCGGCATTGGGAACGGCGCCGGCGTAACGGTTGCGAATCTCCCTCGCATAACCGCGACGCGCAAGAAGTTCATCGCGAACCGCCGGATCTTCGAGCAGGTCTTCGTCACACTTCGGTGTAATGAATTTAGGAAACGAATTGTAGGCGACGCCTTTGCTTGCTTTAGCCTGCTCGACCCACGCCGAGTATGCTTTCTTGAGTCGTCGGATATAAATCTCACAGCGCTTCTCGTATGGAAGCGCACGCTCGGCCTCCAACACGTTATTTTCGAAAGCCGTCTGCAATGACTTCAACGCGAAGCGTCCGTCAAGACGAGTCAGGTTGAAGGTGCACTTCGGATTGCCGGCTTCTTTGATATCGAGATCTGTCGCATAGACTCGATTGTTCTTGATGAAAATGTCTACGCCCCATGATGCAAGTAGTTTTTTGAACTGCTCCATATTCTTTACGCGACCTTCGTCAATCGCAATATGGATCAGCTCACGCAGATTGTTTTTATAACTGTACTCGCCGCGACCAATAATCTCCTTTTCCGTGTCGCGCGGTTGACGATCACGAATCTTCGAATTTTTCTTACCCTTTTCAAGTTGGGCGAGATTCCAGTCCTTATCGAGTTCGCGGACCCACAAGGCGCGTTCGAACTTCCCGTGACGCCCGCCCGTCTCACAACGTTTTCCTGCCAGGAGATCCGTGCGGTTAATTGCCATGTGCACTGCGTAGCGTTTTCCCGCCTTGTCGCTTTCCTCGTGTAGCGCGAAGATAACTTGCTGATTCGGGTAATGTTTCGCGACCCATTGCCTTGCGTAGGCCATACATGCATCCGGCGTCATTTTACCGCCGTTGCACGAACATTCTTCGGGGAGAAACGCGAGAATCTGGTGGAGGATAGTCACGTTCTTCGCGCCGGCTCGCGAAGGCGTGTCGTGATGGAAAACCTTCCGCGTCATTGCCATTTTCGAAAACCAGTACTTATCGCATTTGATGTTCCAGCCATCACGGGCAAGGGCATGTTTCCCGTTGATGTACCGCCGAACGTTCTTTGCGTAGCGCTCGCTCGATACGCTCTTCTGCTTGATAACAGTCACTTTGCATCGCCGCCATCGGTGAAATAGCGACGCTCGAGCGTTCTCAAGAATTGAAAAGCGTAATCAGAACTTTTAGCAACGCACCCGATGGCCATAAGAACGGCAGTTTCGTCGTAAGCCGAAAGTCCTTGCGCGTTTATGAAGTGCGCCAACTGGTTAAGGTTCGTACCCCGCTTCAAAAGCTCATGATAGATCTTCTCCACGCCGCTATGGTCGAAATCGATTTTCTCGATCTTCCCGTTAATTAGTACGCGCCGTGCATACGAGCTCACGGTCACGCCAAGGAAATCAGCATTGCTTTCGATTGTCCTTTTTTCTTCCGGTGAGACCCTGATGTGCAATTCTTCAGTTCGAGATTTTTGATCAGCAATTTCCGCAAGACCAAAATCGATATCGAGATCGTCGGCATTGCATAAGACGAAACGTATGAGTTCCGCCTCACTCATCTCATGTCGCTTTGCGATTGCGATGATGGCTTTCTTCTCTTCATCGGAAAGAGACGCCTTGACGGTGTGTGGGCGGAGCCTGCTCATGATTCCTCCGGAAAACGAATCAGCGATCGGAGAGGCCTCCGATCAAAACCTGCTATGCGATTCGCTTTCCTTTTGAGGAACGGCTAGCGTCGTTCCAAAAACGAAGAATCGTCTCCGCGATTCTTCATCGCGGAGTTTCAACTTCACAACAACCTTATCGCCGTAGCAGGCGATAAGCAAGGTCTGTGGCGTGGTGTTTTTGGGGTCCGAATGGGCCCACAAAAATGCCACCCACAGTCATCTTGCAATCTCCGGAACGGTGATTGGGCGAAACGCAGTGTAGACGTGGAATGAGAGGCCTCATTCCAAGCGAGAGGCCTCGCGGCGTTGTAACTGCGTGAAGACCGTGAGCGGAAGCGAATTTTTAACGCGAAGGATGCTGAGTGTTAGAAATTCGCTGTAGCGAGAGCGAAGCGGTACTGCGAATGCGAGGGATGCCGAGTTTTTGCATTACCGCGCATCGGACTCCGGGCGAGGGCTGGAGCAAGTTGATGGAAGACCTTACCGATTTGCGGAAGGTTTTGCCCGAAGCATCCGGCACCGCCGGATTCTTTTGGAACGGCCTCTCGTTTGATTGCTTTCCTATCGCTTGCTCCCAGACTGGGCGTCTAAAAAAGGCGGCCGAAACCGGCCGCCCGCAAAAATAAATAAATATTTACCGAATGTAAGAGGAGAGGAACGATGTACATTACTCCCAGTGACCGGCGACGTCGACAACCCAATGCTGTCCCGTAGCCTGCTGTTCATAATGTCCCTGGTCCTCAGAGGTGGTATACGAATCATCGACAATTGATCCGCCGATGCCGCCTGAAAACGCATCATTTTCACTCCACGAATAGGCGGCATCTTCGGAGTCGAAGGGCCCTACCATAGTACCCCCATGATTGACCCAGAAACGAGGATGACGCGTGTATACCACGTTCGGTACCCAGACCTGGCTGTAGTCGGTTTCCCAGTGGCCCTGCTCGGCAACCCATTTCTTCTGGCTACCGCTGTTGGAAGAGGAATTATTGCTGCCAGAACCCTGCGAATTGCCGGAATTCTGCTTAGACTGGGAGGAATCTCCCTTGCTGTCCGACTTCGACGAGTCGGAGGACTTGTTATCCTCCTTCTTGGAGTCATCGGACTTCTGGTCCTTGCCGTCGAATTCTTTCTTCTCCTCGGTCTGGGCTCCAGAGGTTTGCGTCGCCTTTTCTTCGCTTGGCTTCTTTTTGTCTTTATTCTTTACCGCTGTGGCGGCCCTTTCCGTAGAGCCGCTTCCTTGCTTTGCAACGCTGGCACATCCAAGTTGAGGTGCCGAAAGGCACACCAGAAGCGCAACGATAATAGCCTTTGTTCTCACACCGATCTCCCTGCCCATGAAACCGGGCGTTGGACACCAGCCGATATCCAACGCCCGGCTCGCTTTTACATCTGCTCGCGGCGCTTCTTTTGATCGAGGAAGACGCCGGCTGCCACGAGGACGGTACCGCCGATGGCGAACGTCTCGCCGATGAGTCCCGCGCGGTCGCCGGTCTGGGCGAGGTTGCCGGGCTGGGCGGTATCCGTGCCGGCGAGGTGCTTCGGGGTGTATGCCGCCTGCTGCTTTGCCGCCTCCTCTGCCTCCTGTCGTGCGATCTCATCGGAAAGCTTCTGCTCCGCTGCGATGCGGTCGGACTTCGCCTGCTCGTAGGCGGCGAGTGCCGCATCATAGCCGGACTGGAGCCCGTCCACCGCGGCCTGCTTCTCGTCCAGGATGGCCTTGGCGGGAGCGACCTTGGCACGTGCCTCGACTGCTGCGGCGAAAAGCGCGTTGAGGGCGTCATCCGCGTTCACATCATGGCCGGAAGCGATCGCCGCGCCGGCATCGATGGAGTTCAGCTTCGACAGCTTGGCGTCTGCCTGCGCCTTTGCCTGCTCGGCGGCGGAGACCAGGGACTCGGCGGCGATGGCATCCGCCTTCGCGGCATCGAGCGCGGCCTTGGTGTCATTGACGGCCTTTAC
>NZ_JADMRH010000003.1:0-176042 GCF_015560135.1 Collinsella aerofaciens | reverse complement strand
GCCGCGGACGGGTTGATATAGGGAGAGGGCCTGACCCCATATCGTTGGGGCCAGGCCCGATTTTGCCTCTTGACAATGTCCTGCTCATATTAAAAGGAACGTCCCCAAGTGCCAAGTGCCGTAAGAGTGTCCCCTTTGACTAGTCATTTAAGAACGTCCAATGACTACCCAATGACTACAGCGACAACCACGGCAACGCCGATGTTTTGGCAACGACAGCGAGCGGGTCGCATTTGAGACAAGGTGACGTGAAACGAAAGGGCGCTGACCTTCTGGTCGCGCCCTTGAAGTTGAACGTCAGATTGTCCAAATGCGGCCCGCGCAGCGTCGAGTAGTTACGCGGTTCGTAGAACCGCGTAACTAACAAATGAGCATCGCGTCGCCAAAGCTGAAGAAGCGATAACGTTCTTCGATGGCAGCGGCGTAGGCATCCATGATCTGGTCGCGGGTGGCAAGCGCGCTTACGAGCATCATGAGCGTGGAGCGCGGCACGTGGAAGTTCGTGATCAGCGCGTCGACCACGTGATAGGTCGAGCCGGGCATGAGGTAAAGCTGCGTCGTGGCGTTCTCGCGCACCACGATGTCACCGCGGCCAAGCGTATCGGCCCCGTCCTCGCGGCCTTCAAAATAGCGCGCCGTCACGGCCGGATCGGACACCGGCGCGTCCGCGTCAAACGCGCTCTCGAGCGAGCGCACCGCGGTAGTGCCGACGGCGATCACACGATGACCCTCGGCCTTGGCCTTATGCACGGCGTCGACAACCTCCTGCGACACGTGGTAGCGCTCGGTGTGCATGACGTGCTGCGTAGGGTCGTCCTCCTCCACCAAACGGAAGGTATCGATGCCCACCTCGAGCTCGACGGCGGCAAACTTGGCACCCTTGGCCTCGATAGCGGCCATGAGCTCAGGAGTAAAATGCAGACCCGCCGTAGGAGCGGCAGCCGAGTGCTCCTCCTTCATGGCGTACACGGTCTGATATTTCTCGGGATCGCCCTCGTAATCGGTAATGTAGGGCGGCAACGGCACATGACCGGCGGCGTGAATGGCCTCGTCGAGCGTGCGCGGATCGCCGGCAGCATTGCAACCGGCCGGCTCAAAACGCACCAGGCGGCCGCCGCGGCTATCGGTGACAAAGTCGACAACCTCGGCCGTCAGCACCACGGGAGCCCCCTCGGGCGCATGGGCGCCACCGGCGCGATACTCAATATGAGCACCGGGCTTCAGGCGCTTGCCCGGCTTGACCAAGCACTCCCAAACATGGCCCAGCGGATCCACGTCCTCGCGGCGCTTGAGCAGCAGGGTCTCGACCACGCCGCCCGAGCCGGCTTTGCGACCGATCAGGCGAGCCGGCATCACGCGCGTCTGGTTGATGACGAGCACGTCGCCCGGCTCGATATAGTCGATGATGTCGCGGAAGATGCGGTGCTCAACGGTACCGCCGTGCTTCAGCGGCATTCCCGCCTGGGAGCCCTTGCGATCCACCACCAGTAGGCGGCAGGAGTCGCGCGGCTCGGCAGGAGCTTGGGCGATCAGTTCCTCAGGAAGGTTGTAGTCAAAATCATCGGTACGCATCTTTGCCTCTTTCACAAAGCGCGTCAGTCGAAAAAATCGACTGACGCGCGCATCATTCTCCCCTGTATCCTATCAGCTTGTTGAGAGAAATATAGTATGGCAAACAGATTTGCGACTGTTTTCTCAACGCCCCGCTACTTAAGCGTTGCGTACATCACCGCCTTAATCGTATGCATGCGATTCTCCGCTTCTTGGAAAACACGAGATTTATCGGACTCAAAAACCTCGTCCGTGACTTCCATTTCGGTGACTCCAAACTTCTCAGCAATTTCGGCACCAACAGTAGTATTAGTATCGTGGAAGCTCGGAAGGCAGTGGAGGAAAATCGCCTCGGGCTTTGCCATAGACATCACCTCAGCGGTCACACGATACGGCGACATTAGCTTAATGCGGCTTTCCCACAGCTCTGCGGGCTGACCCATGCCAACCCAAACATCCGTGTAAATTACATCGGCATCACGAGCGCCTTCCTCAATATCCTCTGTAATGGTAATCGTCGATCCATGCTCGGCCGCAATACGACTACATTCTGCAAGGAGTTCAGGGTCATAGGATGTAGCCCCCTCCGAATTTCCCCCGATTGGGCCGCAAGAACAGTAGTTAATGCCGAGCTTAGCGCAAATGACCATGAGCGAATCAGCGACGTTTCCGGCCGCCTTACCAAAAAATGCAAGTTTCCTGCCCTTAATCTCTCCAAACTCTTCACGCATGGTCAGAATATCGGCAAGCACTTGAGTCGGGTGAAATTCAGTAGTCAGCCCATTCCAAACGGGAACCCCAGCTTTTGCAGCAAGCTCCTCAACCTTCGCCTGTTCAAAGCCGCGGTATTCAATTCCGTCATACATGCGGCCAAGGACGCGAGCCGTGTCCTCAATCGACTCCTTTTTGCCCATCTGAGACGAGCCCGGATCCAAATAAGTTACACCCATGCCAAGGTCAAGTGCACCAACTTCGAAGGCGCAGCGAGTACGCGTGGAAGTCTTCTCAAATAGCAAAACAATATTCTTGCCTTCAAGGTATTTATGCGGAACACCGGCACGCTTCATGCTTTTGAAGTTAGCAGAAAGCTCAAGCAGATACTCAATCTCTTCCGTCGTGTAATCAAGCAGCTTCAGAAAACTGCGCCCAGCGATATTAACACCCATATTCGCCATCTCCCATCACAGTGGATTTGCAACTAAATATCTTCGCGCCAGAAGGGCATGCTCATGCAGCGCGGGCCACCACGACCGCGGGACAGTTCCTCGGAGGGAACGACCAAAAGTTCCAAACCGTTCTTGTAGAGCTCATCATTTGTGACAACATTGCGCTCGTAAACACAGACTTTACCAGGAGCAACGGCAAGAGTGTTCGACCCGTCGTTCCACTGCTCGCGAGATGCCTCAACCATATCGCCGGCACCGCACTCAATAAGCTGCACCTTCTCCACGCCAGTAGCCATTTCAAGAATATGTTCAAGCGTGTCATCAATCTCTTGAACAGCGACCATTCCCTCAGAGTCACCACGAGTCAGACGATAAACACGAAGGGTCTCAAAAATACCGGGATAAACTGTGAACTTATCGAAATCCACCATGGTGCAAACGGTGTCAAGATGCATGTAAGCATAGCCGTTGGGGATTTTAATAGCGTAAACGGTATCGATCTCAGAATTCCCAGATCCCCAGAACAAATTCTTTGCAAGCTCCTCAATCGCAGCCGCCTCAGTTCGCTGGCTAATTCCAATAGCCAAGGTATGAGCGTTAATGTTAAGCACATCACCGCCCTCGATATGCCAGGGATTCTTATGGTCGTACCAAATCGGAGTCCCTGCATAATCGGGATGGTATTTGAAAATCGCTTCGTAGAAGGGCACTTCACGATCTCGCTGTTTCCAATACATATGGTGAAGCAGAACGCCTTTGCCCACGGAAGCAAGAGGATCGCGAGAGAAATATGAACTCGGAAGAGGCTTCAACACCAAATCATCGGGCTTCGCATCCTCATTATCCATCATACTAAGCGTAGTCGAAACGCGAGGCAGCTCAAGGTCACGATAACGATACCCCCCCATAGCCTCAAGTACAAACTGATACGAATCTGAAATAGCATCGAGCTTTTCACGAACAGCCTGCTCAAGCATAGGATTGACAATCCCGCTCTCAGCCATAAATGTATCGGTAAACTCAGCGCGAGCCGAGGGGCATGCATCCAGCGCTTCAGCAACGAGTTTCTCCATATAGAGAACCTCAACACCTTCGCTCCTCAGAAGATCCGCAAAGGCATCATGCTCCTTTTGAGCCACATCAAGATAGAAACAGTCGTGAATCCAGACATCCTCGAACTCTTCTGCCTTTACGTTCACAAGGTCACGACCGGGGCGGTGAAGCACAACTTTCTTGAGCTTACCAATCTCGCTGTGTACATTCAGTCCTTTAGACATTCCTGTTACTCCATTTCAGCCATGAAACCTACAGGGCAATAAGTCCCGAGATTGCTACGAATACGATATTGATGAGCGACACGACCAAGAAGAATTTCCAAACGGTCTTCCACCACTGGCCAAGCTTGATCTTGCACACGCCCAAACCCGCTACAAGAATGGCGCTAGTAGGACAGATCAAAGACATCGTCGCGCTACCCATGGAGAGAGCCCACACGGCGGCCTCGGGATTAAGGCCCATGAGTTCGGTCAAAGGTCCAAAAATGGGAGCGGTCAGCGCTGCAAGGCCAGATGAGCTGGGAACCAGAATCGCCAGGAGGTTCTCAACCGCATAAAGAAGCGTAGTAAAGAGAACCGCCGGGATGCCGCCCAGACCAGTGGCGAGCGCATTGAGGATGGTATCGATGATCATGCCGTCAGAGGCAATGACAAGGATGCCACGCGCAAGTCCAACGACAATTGCCGAGAAAGCAAAGTCAGCGATACCCGCAACAAATTCCTGAGCGATGACGTCCTGACTAAAGCCCGCAATAACACCAGCCAACAGGCCCATGGCCAAAAAGACCGCAGAAATCTCGTTCATATACCAGCCCTGGGTCACAAGTCCCCAGATGATAAGGCACATACCAGCGATAAATACCGCAAGCACGCCTTTTTGACGACCCGTAAATTCCGCGTCAAGGGCAGATTCATCGGCAGCGAACTCGACTTTCTTGGCGATATCATCCTCAAATGTGATCGATGACTCAGGGTTCTTCTTTACCCTTCGTGCATAGAGGACAACCCAAGTAATTGCAACGGCAGTCAAAACAACCCAGGCAATCATACGCAGCCACAGCTGGGGGTTGCCCTGAATACCAAGAATACCTTGCGCAATGAGAACATTAAACGGATTAATCGTTGAGGCGATGTAACCCGTGCGCGCTCCAACGAACACGACCATGAACGCCGTCATCGAGTCGAAGCCCATAGCCATCATAATTGGCATGAAGATCGCAAAGAACGGGAGAGTTTCTTCCGCCATGCCAAAGCTCGTTCCGCCCAATGCAAAGAGAACCATCGCAATAGGAATAATTAGAATGTCTTTGTTCTTAAAGCGGCGAACGACACGACCCATTCCGCTCGTGATAGCGCCCGTTTTAGTAATAACCTGAAACGAACCGCCCACAATCAAGATGAATGCAACGACCTCAATTGCCTCTTGTATACCGCGCGTTGGAGCCTGAAGAACATCGAAGACGCCTTGTCTGAGATCTACTTCATCCCCGGTTTCCTCGTCAATATATGTCTTTTCACTCTGCTCATACGTACCTGCGACAGTGACTTCACGACCGTTCACCTCCTGACGCTGATAGGACCCAGAGGGAACAATCCACGTGAGAACAGCGAAGATGACCATAAGTGCAAAGATGATCGCATATACGTGCGGGACCTTGAACTGCTTGATGCCTTTCGAACTTTCCGCTGCCATATCTCCTCCTTCATTCCTTTTCCCATCTATCCAGCTGGCACCATAAATGTATGAGGTTGCTCAGCGGTGGTCGGCCAACCATCGCCATCGTGTCGCTTTTCACCTATGAACGGCAGCTAAAGTGACGTTATTAATCAATCTGATATTTAAAATTGATGTTATTTATCAATTACATACGTCTTTTAACTTTTCCGCAACACAACAAGGAACCTGCCTTAGCCTTATATAAAAACCAGCAGGACAGGAGACAGACATGCAAGGCGTACACATAACAAATGAAATCGGCCATTTAAAAGCCGTACTTGTCCATCGACCAGGAACTGAAACACAAAACTACCCTGATGCCGACTTCAGCCAAGTTTTCTCCCTGCGAAAATGGAGCGGTCGTTTTGACCTCGACAAAGCAATATATGAGCACGATTCCATGGTTCAATTGCTTGAGAAGCATGGCGTAGAAACCATTGAAATTAGGGACCTTCTCGAAGACTCACTTGAAACTGAGCCCCAATCACTTAAATGTTTTATTGATGACTACCTCCGTTGCAGTGGGGCAACAGGCAGAGAGTTCCTCGAGACAATAACCCAGCTGTTTGAGAACGCTAAGAACACCCAGGAATTGGTGAATATAGTACTTAACGGCATTCGCTTTGGAGACACTGAACTCTGTTCAAACCAGTCGGAAACACTACGGGCGCTCGTGCACGAGCAATTTGACCCCGCCTCGCTCTTGGTCAATCCCCTCAACACGCTTTTTTTCACTCGTGATCCTGCTGTGGTAGTCGGAGACGGCATCATCCTAAATCATATGTATTGGCCTGAGCGTGATCGTGAGGTCACCTTATACCGACAGATATTCACCCACCACAAGATCATGGGAGAAACCCCGGTATGTGATTTGAACAGGAGTAGTTACCATATCGAAGGCGGAGACATTCTTGTTATCAGTGCTAAGACATTATTAGTTGGAATCTCTGACCGAACTGAACCCGCCGCCGTCGAGTCACTTGCCAAAGAGCTCCTGACCTCAAATAAATTCCAGACCACCGAGCTAATTGCGATTCGAGTCCCCTCTGACGGGCTGCGTATCCACCTCGATACGTTCATAAGTAGAATTGATCACGACGCGTTCCTCATCGATCGTGAGATATGCAATGCCGTTGATGCATACAGCATTCAACTAAAACGATCCGGAAAGGGCCTTACGATCACTCCTATCGATCGCACGATTCCGGAAATACTCTCTGCAGCCTGTTGCGAACCAATAAAAGTAATTGACTGCGGAGGCGGGAATCAAACCGCCTACGAAAGAGAGCGCCGGAACAACGCAACGTCTATCCTTGCGCTCTCGCCAGGAAAACTATGCGTATATGAAGAAAACGTTTGGACCAACGAAGCGCTTGAGAAAGCAGGAATGGAATTATTCCCGTTATCCATTGACGAGCTCACCAAAGGCTATGGTGGCACAAACTGTCTATGCCTCCCTCTGTGGCGAGAGGATCTATAGCCATGGGCTTCGGGGCAAATATTCGTAAACTCCGCACCATGGAGCATCTTGGTCAGGCGCAACTTGCAGAGATGTTGGGGGTATCTAAAGAGACCGTTTGTCGTTGGGAAAAAAGTCGGTATGCCCCCCGTGAGCGCCATATTGAAAAGTTACAAGCGCTCTTCGGTTGCACCCGCGATGAACTTGTTGGCGAGGAAAACGGTTTGGCCGTAAAGCTCGCAAATAAAAGAATCGTCACCGACGAAGACCCTGCTATCCACGAAATGGAGGGCGCATTTCCCGTCATCGATATCGAATCTCAAAAGCGCCGCATCACGCACAGCCAACAAAATGCTTGCGCGCCTGTAGACGTAGCCAAGCGTCACCCACATAGCGTTTTCGTTAAAATCAAAGGTGACGAAATGTCCCGCATTTACCCTCCCGGCAGCTTACTACTTGTCGATACCACCGCAAAGCCTTGGAACGGCTGTGCTGTATTGGCGCTCGCAGACGGTAAAACACCGGTAATTAGGCGATTTGCAGAAGGAAACGACATGATTGTGCTGTCGTCCCATTCATATGCAACAGCAAGTCCGGATCTGATGTTTAACAAACGGAGGATTAGAATCATAGGAGTCGTCGTTTGGTATCAAGCGAGCCACGATCACACGCTTAATTAAATCGACTTTCCCAAAAACGACCGTACCGCACAGACAGCTCAAAGCCCCAGCCCAAATGAACTACTTTTTGGACGCTTTGCGCTCGTCGCGGATGCGGGCGCGGTCCATGGCCGCCTCAACGGCCGAGAAACGGCAGCCGCAGTAGTTCTGCCGATACATGCCCAGCTCGCGCGAACGACGCGTGGCCTCGGGATAATATGGGCGGAAATCGCGAATCACCGGAGCGAGACCGTGGGCGGCGGCCAGACGCTCCAACACATCATTGCAGGTTTCGAACAACTGATACGGCGAGACAGCGAGCGTCGTACCCACAAACTCAAACCCGCGTTCCTGGGCCACACGGCATGCCTCGGCCAGACGCAGGGCATAACATGCGCGACAGCGACGGGGCCGATCGGCGCCCAGCGGGGCCACGCCGGCTTCCCAACGCTCGCGGTCCTCCCCCGCCTCGATAAGCTCGATGCCCCCGTCAGCACACCACCGGCGCAGCTCGTCCAAGCGGCGCTGCCATTCATCGCGCGGTTGAATATTGGGGTTGGTCCAGCAAATCGCGGGCTCAAACCCCTCCTCGCGCAGCAGGTGGACCGGCTCAAGAGAGCACGGCGCACAGCAGGCGTGCAACAACAACGGCTTCATCGACATCTCCTCACCCGAAAAAGCGCACGCCGAAGGACGTGTCCTCGCAGGCGACAATGCGGCGGTCGCGCAAAATGGTCCGCACGTAATACCAGTCGCCCACACAGCCCGACAAATGCAAGCCGGCCGCCAGGTAGCACAGCAGCGGATAGCCCGAGAACGCAAACCCCAGGGCAAACGCCGCCGTCACAACAACCGTCGGCGCCAGGCAAACCGCCACGTACCGCCGGCGCGAATACACCACGCCCTCGGCGCAGGCATAGATCATCGCCGTCTCGCGATTCGCCCCAAAGGTCACCTGCGCGCCCGCAGGCGCCAGCAGCTTAAAAAACACACCGTGCACCAGCTCGTGCACGGCAAATGACGCCGCAGAAACCGCAGCCAAGCCGACTATCCAGCCCACGACAGCCATCCAGCCGCCCGCGTCAGCCGCATCCAAGTCTGCAGGCCCGCCCAGCAGCATAAACACCGGCACCAGGCACACGGCAAACACGCCGACTACGACCATCCCCCACACGAAGCAAGCGTGCAGAAAATCCTCGTCCTCAAACGCATGTATGTTGGAAATCTCATTCATAGCATCTTAGGATAGCGCCCCTGCCACGCACCCGCCCGCATGTGCGATAATGTCGAACGATATGCACGAATTGACCACCGCGCCGCCGAGCCCCGCGCCCGGCCGCGCCCTCACCATATGCGAAGGAGTCCCATGGCATCCAAATACTCCATGAACGACCGTCCCAGCTGGCCTCGCCGCGCCATCGTTACCGCCGGCGAGCCCTACGGCAACAAGGGCCTTCACTTTGGCCACGTTGGCGGCGTCTTTGTCCCTGCCGACTTCTTCGCCCGCTTCCTGCGCGACCGCCTGGGCCGCGAGAACGTCATCTTCACCTCGGGCACCGACTGCTATGGCTCGCCCATCATGGAGAGCTACCGCAAGCTCAAGGAGAACGAGGGCTACGACAAGTCCATTAGCGAGTATGTCGAGTCCAATCACTCCCGCCAGGCCGCGACCCTCAACAACTACAACATCAGCTGTGACATCTACGGCGGCTCGGGCCTTGAGCCGGCTGCGCAGATTCACAACGAGGTGACCGCCGAGATTATCGAGCGTCTGCACGAGCAGGGCACCATCTCCAAGCGCTCCACGCTGCAGTTCTACGATGCCAAGGCCGGCACGTTCCTCAACGGCCGTCAGGTGATCGGCCGCTGCCCCATCCAGGGCTGCAAGTCCGAGAAAGCCTACGCCGACGAGTGCGACCTGGGTCACCAGTTTGAGCCCGAGGAGCTCATCGCGCCCAAGAGCCAGCTCACCGGCGAGGTGCCCGAGCTGCGCCCGGTCGACAACCTCTACTTTGACCTGCCGGCCTACCTCGACTTTATGAAGACCTATACCGCCAAGCTCGCCCAGAACCCGCAGGTTCGCTCCGTGGTCTCCAAGACCATGGAGGAGTGGCTGCTGCCGGCTCAGCTCTACATCCAGAACAAGTTCCGCGAGGCCTTCGATGCCGTCGAGGATCAGCTTCCCGAGCACACCGTGCTGGAGCCCGAGGGCAACAAGAGCAGCTTTACCGTCACCTTCCCCAGCTGGAAGGAGCGCGACGATGCCCACGCGGTGCTCGCCAACGGCGGCGTGCGCTTCCGCAGCGGCAAGGCGCTCGTACCCTTCCGCATCACCGGCAACATCGACTGGGGCGTTCCGGTGCCCGAGGTCGATGGCGTCTCCGACGTCACCTGCTGGTGCTGGCCCGAGAGCCTGTGGGCTCCCATCAGCTATACGCGCACCGTGCTCGCGCGCGATGCCAAGGCCGCCGGCGTGACCGAGGGCGTCGCCGCCCAGGATGCCGCCCTCATGGGCGAGCCCGCCGCCGATTCCACGCAGGTCCCCGCGCCCACCTACCAGCACAGCTCGCTCGACTGGCGCGACTGGTGGTGCTCTGACGACGCTCAGATTTACCAGTTTATCGGTCAGGACAACATCTATTTCTACTGCATTGCGCAGACCGCCATGTGGGAGGCCCTGGGCTGGGACCTCACGCAGAGCACCGTCAGCGCCTGCTACCACCTGCTCTACATGGGCAAAAAGGCCAGCTCGTCCTCGCAGACGCCTCCCCCGCCGGCAGACGACCTGCTCAACCACTACACCTGCGAGCAGATGCGCGCGCATTGGCTGTCGCTCGGCCTGTCCGAGAAGCCGGTGAGCTTTAGCCCCAAGGCATATGACACACGTGTGACCGGCAAGGACAAGGACGGCAACGAGGTGCGCGCCTGCGACGACAAGCGCGTTATCGACCCGGCCCTTAAGGAGAGCGCGCTGCTGACCGGCGTGTTCAACCGCCTGGCCCGCAGCTGCTTCTACGGCGTCGCCGTCAAGGAGGGCGACGAGAGCCCCTACCGCAACGGCTGCATCCCCGCCGGTGCCGCTTCTGCCACCGTGGTCGAAGCCGCCCAGCAGGCAGCCCTCGCCTTTGAGCAGGCCATGTACAAGTTCGAGACGCACCGAGCGCTCGCTGTGTGCGACGACTACCTGCGCGCCGCCAACAAGCGCTGGAGCGATGCCTCCAAGGCCGCCAACAAGCTCGAGGGCGAGCCGGCCAACGCCGCCATGACGCAGGCCCTCGTCGACGCCTTTACCGAGCTGCGCGTAGCGACCGTGCTCATGCACGGCATCGTGCCGGCCGGCTGCGAGCTCATCTGCGAGTACTTCGACGTTGACCCGGTCGCCTTCTTTAGCTGGGATAACATCTTTGCCTCCACGGATGAGTTTGTGGAGAGCCTGGGCGAGAAGCCCGGCGAGCACCGCGTGAAGCCGCTGCCCCCGCGCTTCGACTTCTTTAGCAAGCACGAGAGCCAGTACTAAAGCACGCCAGCAGCGGCGTGCCCGGAAAGTAGTCAATTTGGGACGGGAAGGAAAGACGGATGTCCAAGCCGCGTCGTCGTAAGCAGAAAAAGCAGGTCAAGGCCGAGCTCAAGCTCAGGCAGTTTGCTGCTACCGAGCTTTCCGACCAGCTTGCCGCCCTTCCCTGCGCCGCCGACCTGCCGCGCTTTATGGTCGACACGGTCGCCGGCGCCTATGCGCCCGCCGATGCCAAGCTCATGATCGAGGGCTTCGGCGCCGCGGCCACACGCCCGGTCACGCTGCGCGCCAACACGCTCAAGGCGACCGCCGAGGACATCGCTGCGGCGCTCGATGCCGCCTGCATCGCCCACCAAACCGTTACCTGGTATCCGGACGCCTTTATCCTGCCCGAGGCCCAGGTTTCAGATCTGTGGGATCTCGACATCTACCGCGACGGCAAAATCTACCTGCAGAGCCTGTCATCCATGATGCCGCCGTTGGTCCTGGGCGCCCAGGCAGGCGAGGACATCCTGGACATGTGCGCAGCCCCCGGCGGCAAGACGACGCAGATCGCCGCCCTCACCCAGGGACAGGCGCACCTCACCGCCTGTGAGATGAGCATTCCCCGCGCCGAAAAGCTCGAGTCGAACCTCCATCGCCAGGGTGCCAAAAACGTGCCCGTCATGCGCATCGACGCACGCGAGCTCGACGAGTTCTTCCGCTTTGACCGCATCCTGCTCGACGCTCCCTGCACCGGCACGGGCACCGTCATCAGTGGCAACGAGAAAAGCCTGCGCGGCCTCACCGAGCAGTTGCTGAGCAAGTGCGCCCGCTCGCAGCGAGCACTTCTGGACCGCGCCATGGGGGCCCTCAAACCGGGCGGCACGCTCGTCTATTCGACTTGTTCGATCTTGCCGCAGGAAAACGAGGACGCCCTGCAAGAGGCCCTCGACAAGCATATGGACTGCGAGCTCATCCCCCTCGACGGCACGCCAAGCGAAAGTGAAGCACGACGCACCCAGGAAGCTGGTGAGGAGCCGCGCATCGAGTCCAACGCTCTGACCGAAGCCATTGCCGCGGGTCAGGTATCGGCCATCGTCAACGGCCTGCCCGGCACGCTCACCATTCCGCCTAGCCGCGACTTTGAGGGCTTCTACATTGCCCTGATCCGAAAACGCAGCTAGCGCACGGATCCAAAACTCAACAAGCTATCTCTGTGCGCGTTTGCCCTGCTGGTCGCGATGCTGTTTAAGCATCGCGCGCTCCTTGCGTTCGGCCCTTTTGCCCTTAATGGCCGTGACCACAAAGTAGATGACCGCGGCGGCAACGATTGCGGCCACACACAGGCCGATCGAGCCAAACATTGCTGTCAATTCCATACCGCGTCACCTCTCTTTTAAACGGGGCTTTCAAGATAGCACCTCGATACCCGCCACCACAGCTCCTTCACGTTCGCCGGCCCTTCGGTCTAACGGATGGCGCGGCGGGGAAAAATCAACTCGTCAAACGATTTAGCATTCGCAATTCCGGCTGCATCGCGCCGGCCATCATCACATAGAATCGAGCCTCCATGGATACCCTCAACGATCTAAATGAGCGCGTCGACGCCTTCGTCGGCACCAGCTCCTTCGACACGCCTGCGGCGGCAAACGACCAAGCTCCCATCGATGTGCCCGCCGAGGTGCACGAGGACATCGTCGCCTCGGTCGATTTTTCCGAGGTCGAGCTTGCAGACGAGTTCACCGAGCCCCAAATAGCCGTCACGCCCAACGGCCTGCTCCCTATGGAGCCCCTGCCCATCGACGGACGCCTACGCAAGGCTGCCCTTCGCATGCCCGACGAGATCGAGGAGGCCAGCGGCTTCACGCTCTTTGGCCGACGCATCAAGTCGCTCATTTACACCACCGATGTCGCGGTTATCCGCAACTCCAACGCCGACGCCGTCTTTGCGGTCTACCCTTTCACGCCGCAGCCCGCCATTACGCAAGCGCTGCTGACCGTCGCCGAGTGCCCGGTCTTTGTAGGCGTGGGTGGCGGAACTACGACCGGTAAGCGCTCCGTGCAGATGGCAGCCGTCTCCGAGATGCAGGGCGCGGCGGGCTGCGTGGTCAACTCCCCCGCTACTGCCGAGATGGTCGAGCACATCACCAACATCGCCGACATCCCCGTCATCGCCACGGTCGTTCGCTGCGACGACGATGCCCACGCCAAGGTGCGCGCTGGAGCCAAGATTCTCAACATCGCCGCCGGCAAGCACACGCCCCAGGTCCTGCGTGAACTGCGCGAGCACTATCCCAACCTGCCGCTTATCGCGCCGGGCGGCAAGACGCCCGAGAGCATTCGCGAGACCATCGCCGCCGGCGCCAACGCCATCATCTGGACACCGCCTTCGGCCCAGCAGCTACAGACCGACATGATGCAGCGTTATCGCAAGATGAAGGAAGACGCCACACCTGTCATCTCGCGCGACGACGTGCACATTATCGACCAGGTCGCCGCCGCCGAGGTCAGCCAAGTCGAGAACATGAATCCCGATGTGCCGATTCCCGACGAAGTCATCGAGCGCGTCGCTTCGATCCACGAGCGCGTCGAGGAGCATCGCGCCAACCGCGGCCTCAAGCCGTCACTGCACGGCTTTTTCTTCCGCGGAAAGAAACGCTAGCAAAACATCTTGGCCCGCCCCACAAACGTGAGGCGGGCCGTTTTCGTTTGAGCAATCATGCAGCGACGTGATGGGGCAAATTAATCCACGCGCTTGTCGCCCATAAAGAAGAGCGCCACCGTACCAGGTCCGGTATGCGAGCCAATCAGAGTACCGATGTTATTGATCTCAATCTTGCCTTTAAGCTGCGGAACCTGTTCCTCAATCAGCGCCGCGACCGCCTCGGCATCCTCGCGGCACGCCGACTGCGACATGATGCACTTACCCGAATAATCTGCACCGTCCTGTACGTGTGCCATCATGGTCTTAGCCATCTCGGAAATCGCGCGCTTCTTAGTGCGAATCTTCTCACGTGGCGACAGCTTACCTTCGCAATCGACCGTCATAAGCGGGCAAATCTTAAGCGCCGTGCCGATGATCGCGCTCGCGGCCGAAATGCGACCGCCGCGCAGGTAGCTCGACAGATCGGTCGAGAAGAACCAGTGGTGCAGGTTGAGCTTGTGCTCCTCGATCCAGGCAGCCGTCTCGTCGAGTGAAGCCCCACTATCGCGCACATCGGCGGCATATTCCAACAACAGGCCAAAGCCCGAAGACGCCGCCAGCGAATCGATGACGCGCACCTTGCCGCCCTCGGGATAGCGATCCGCAAGCATCTGCGCCGCGACGCAGGCCGATCCATACGTGCCCGAAATACCCGACGACAACGTCAGGTGCAGCACGTCTTTACCCTCGGCAACAAACGGCTCCCAAAACTCCTCGTACTCACCCACGCTCACCTGAGACGTCTTGGGCATGGCGCCCGCGGCAATCTGGGCAAAAAACTCGTCCGGCGTAATCGACTGATACAGATCGTCCGTATAGACAACATCGTCGATCTCGTAATGAAAACACACGACAGGGATATTGCGCGACGCAAAGAACTCACGGGTTCGATCGGCGGCGGATTCACAGGTCAGGACAAAATCACTCATATGAGGCTCCTTACTCATTGCTGCGCAAATTATCGCACAGTGAGCCTACATGCGGTACATATGTCCACTATTTACCAAATCGAACCAAAAATAGTGAACATCTTTACCACCATCGTCTCCACCGACCCGACGCATAAATATCTGAGAAAACACCCTCTGTCGTCTCCACCCGACCAACACATCTACCTTCACTAAATCGATTTACCAAACCGTTCAGCCGACAATTCAGCCGCTGGCGCAAAATCGAAACAAAAGCGGCGCATACTGGTAAACGTTTGACGCTGTTTATCAGTTTTACCAGCCCCATCGGAAGGTGTTTCATGGTCGCATTCGATCGCAACCCGCAAGACTTCAAGTATCTGCGCCTGCTGTCGAGACAGTTCCCCACCGAACAATCCGCATTTACCGAAATTATCAACCTCTCGGCCATCCTCAACCTACCCAAGGGCACCGAGCATTTTATGAGCGACGTGCATGGTGAGTACGAAGCCTTTATGCACATCCTCAACAACTGCTCGGGCGTCGTGCGCGAACATGTCGACGAGATCTTTGGCGACACGCTCTCCTTTGACGAAAAGGGCGAGCTGTGTACGCTCATCTACTACCCGCGCGAGAAGATCGACCTGGTCCGCAGCCGGCGCGAGGACTCGCCAACCTGGTACAAGACGATGCTTGACCAGCTCATCATGGTCGCTCGCTCACTTTCAAGCCGCTACACGCGCTCCAAGGTGCGTAAGGCCATCCCGCGCGACTACGCCTACATCATCGACGAGTTGTTGCACACGCACCCGGACGAGAACAACTATCGCGTGCGCTATCACGAGCGCATCGTGGAGTCCATCCTAGAGACCGCCAGCGCCGACGACTTTATCGAGTCGCTCGCCTCGCTCATCAAGCGCCTGGCCGTCGACCACTTGCACCTGGTGGGCGACATCTTCGACCGCGGCGGCGGCGCGGCCAAAATTATGGACCGTCTGCTCACCTACCATTCACTCGACATCCAGTGGGGCAACCACGACCTGCTGTGGATGGGCGCTGCGGCCGGTGAGCCCGCCTGCATCGCCACGGTGTTGCGCAACAACCTACGCTACGACAACTACGAGATCCTGGAGAACGACTACGGCATCTCGCTGCGTGAGCTTGTCGCCTTTGCCGATGCCACCTACACCGCCGGTGAGTCCATCACCCCGCTGATCAAGGCCATCAACGTGCTGCTCTTTAAGCTCGAGGGCCAGATTATCCAGCGCCACCCCGAGTTCGATATGACCGACCGCCTGTTACTCGACAAGATCGACCACGACACCGGCACGGTCACGCTCGCCGACGGCAGCGTGTGGCCGCTCACGACCAACGACTTCCCCACCGTCGACCCGGCGGACCCCTACACGCTCACGTCTCAGGAGCAGCACATCATCGACAAGCTCGTGTCCGAGTTTGTCACCGCCGATCATCTGCATCGCCACATCGATTTCCTCTATACCCACGGCTCCATGTATAAGGTCGCCAACGGCAATCTGCTGTTCCACGGCTGCGTACCGCTCAACGAAGACGCCACCTTTAGCAGCATGAACTGCCTGGGCACCTGGCACGCCGGGCGCGATTATTTTGATTTTTGCGACTATATCGCCCGCCGCGCCTGGCGCATCGGCGACCGCGATGCCCTCGACTGGATGTGGTACCTGTGGATCGGCTTTAACTCACCCGCCAGCGGACGCGTGGTGCGCACGTTCGAGCGCGCCTACATTGCCGACAAGAGCACGTGGGTCGAGCCGATGGACCCGTACTATACGCTCACCACGTCCTCGTCCGTTTGCGACGATATCATGCGCGAGTTTGGCGTCGCACCCATGGCCTGCTCGCCGACGGGCCACATCATCAACGGCCACACCCCGGTCAAAACCACCAAGGGCGAGCAGCCCATCCGCGCCAACGGTAAGCTGCTGGTCATCGATGGCGGTTTCTGTCGCGCCTACCATCCCAAAACAGGCATCGCCGGCTACACGCTCATCTCGAGCTCGCGCGGATGCCGCCTCAAGTCGCACCAGGCCTTTACAACGGTTGCCGAAGCGCTCACCCGCAACATCGACATCGAAAGCGAGACCAACCGCTTTGACGAGGCCGACCGGCGCCGCATGGTGAGCGACACCGATACCGGCGTCAAGATTCGCAGCCAGATCCAGGACCTGCGCCAACTGCTCGATGCATATAGAAACGGTGCTATCGAGGAGCGCGCCTAGCCCCGCCTGCGCGGATTGGCTAAACTTGCTGAGTTTGTCATCCCCACGGCGCCCCGGCGCCACCCTAAGGCAGGTACCATGCAAAAGCTCCTTGCGCAGATCATGAAGTTTGGCGTCGTCGGCGTCATTGCCACCGTTATCGACTTTGGCATCATGAATCTGCTCCACTACGGTCTGGGCCTCAATATCCTGATCGCCAACACCAGCGGCTTTATCGTTTCGCTCATCTTTAACTACGTCGCGAGCATGAAGTACGTGTTTGCACACAAGGAGGGCATGAGCCGCCGCCGCGAGTTCATCATCTTTGTCGTGTTGTCCGTTATTGGCTTGGCACTCAACGACGGTATCGTGCTGGCGCTCAACGCCGGCCTGGGGCTCGAGGCCAATATCGCCAAGATTTGCGCCACTGCGCTTGTTATGGTCTACAACTTTGTGACCCGAAAGATCTTCCTGGAGGGCGACGAGACCAAGTAGCTCGACTTTCCCGCACAGCTACGGGGCCCACGGATGACGCACGTCGAGCACTGCGTTGTTCGTGGGCCCTGCTCGTTTGCGGGAAGATTTGCAACGTTTGCGGATTACCTCTTGAATATTTGGCGAGTTCGTATAGTTCTTGGCAAAGCCCTTACGTTTCCCTTGCAAAAGATCTAAAGTATCCCCTGCTCGATTCATCAACGCATTGGATGTGATTACGTGCGCAAGGCGCTGGCACAACCTCATACCAAGCAGTTCCTCAAGTTTGCCGTCGTGGGTCTTATCTCCTTTGGCATCGACTGGGGCATGCTCATTGCGCTCGTCGAGCTGTTCCACCTCGACTTTTTGATGAGCACCACGGTTTCGTTTATCACGTCCGTCGTGGTCAACTACTGGCTCAGCATGAAGTACGTGTTCGACCACCGCGAGGGCATGAGCCGCAAGCGCGAGTTCACGATCTTCACCATCCTGTCGGTGATCGGCCTGGGCCTCAACGACCTGTACATGTTTGTGGGTGTCACGTTTTTGAGCATCGGCTACCAAGCCATGAAGGCCATCGCCACGTTCCTCGTCACCTGGTACAACTACTTTAGCCGTCGCTTCTTCCTCGAGGGCGCACGGTCGTAGCCGATTCACTATTTGCTTGAATGTATAACCGGTTGGAATTCCCATTCCAACCGGTTTTTGTTTGCAGAGAGACCCGGCGACCCAGTCCCATTCGCATGAAAAACGGGCGGTCCGGATGTTGGTCCGAACCGCCCGTCTGGCGCGCTATGTCGAGGCCTCTAGCCCGTTACGTAATACCAAACGACGTTGTCGCCATTGGAGAGAACGTAGTTGCTGCAGGCCGTCATGGGCGTTGTGCCGTTGACGGAGTACATCCAGCCGCTCGTGCCGCCGTGCTGTTTCTCGGCCAAACCACCAATCGCGGAAACATACGTGCCGTACGACGAGCCATGTGCGTTGACAGAAAGGCCCAGCGCGCACAGGGCATCGTAGACGGTAGCACCTTCGTTAAAGGTAAAGGTGCCACCAGAGGACACAGGATTGCCCACAGCGCTCGATGTGACCGAAACCGTCACCGTGACGTAGCTAGGCTGCTGCGAGCTGCCCTGGCCGCCCGAGGGAGCGCTTCCGCCATTAGAGCTGGAGGCTCCATCGGACGGCTGACCGCCGCCCGATGAAGCACCGCCAGACACCTTGGAAGTATCGCCGGCTCCCGTATTTTGGGCTGCGGATTTATCGCCAGACTTCTTGCCGTCCTGGTCCTCGGACTTCTTGCTATCCGAGCTTTTATCCGATTCCTTGTTTGAAGACCCGGAATCGTCCTTGGCGTCGTTCGAACCCTTGGGCTCGTCTTTTGCATCATTCGAAGATTTGGAATCCTTGGAACTGGCCTCGCCCGAAGCGGCAGACGAGCCAGACCCCTTGGAGTCCTTGGTGACGACGCTCTCCCCCGTCACGGTCTGAATGATCCAGTCGATGGACCAGGCACCGCTTGTGGAAGGATGGACGAAACCCAGCGAGACGACGATCAGAATGGTGCATGCGGCAGTCAGAACGCCAAGGAGCGCCTTGTGACGAGAGGCGGACGCCGCCGAAGCGGCGCCCTTTTGCTTTGGATCATCGAGCTGGATAAACGAGGAGTCGGGCTGTTGCCCGCTGGTCTCCTTGGGCTTATCGGGCATTACCGTCACCCTTGCCGCGCTTGGTCAGCACGAAGACGGCGATGAGCGCGAGGCCAATCACGCCGGCGGCAACGCCGACGATGGCGAGCGGATTGGTGTCAGTCTCCTGCTCAGAAGCACTAGAGGACTTCTTAGCAGTGGTCGTGGAAGCAACACCCGTATCGGACTTGGAATCGGACTTCTTGTTGGACTTGCTGTCCTTCTTGTCTGACTTCTTGTCAGACTTCTTCTCGTCCTTCTTATCGGACTTATCGGAGTCCTTCTTGTCGGACTTGTTGTCCTTGGTCTCGGTCTTGGTCGACACCGTCGTCTTGGTCGTCGGCTTATGACCCGGGGCGACAGCGCCGCCCTTCGAGCCGGAGCCGGAACCCGTGCCAGTGCCAGCGCCAGTGCCGGAACCAGTACCGGTACCAGAACCGCCGCCGCCATTCGAACCAGCGCCGCCATTACCGCCAGGGTTAACGGCATTCTTGGTCCACTTGGCATACAGCGTCAGATCGGCCGTCACCGGCGTGCTAAAGTCATACGCCTGCACGCAAGCCTCATCGGTGAACCAACCGCCGAAAGTGTAGCCATCGCGCGTCGGATCGGCCGGCTTAACCAGCTTGCCATCGGCCGTAGCAACAAACTTAGTATCGCAAGCAGACCCGCCGTTGGAATTAAAGGCAACCGTCCAAGACTCAACGGCCCCGAGCTTGAACAGCGTGCCCGAATCATTGATGTAGTACAGGCTGCCAGATGCATCGGCAATGACCGTAGAGTCACAGTACTGGTAATGGCCAGCCGCATCATAAATCTGCGTCGCCTCTGCATCACCGAGCGTATAGCGATACACGCCACCACCAGCAGAGTAGTTGACGTAATCCTTGCTATCCGCGCTGTTAACGGTGAAGTACACATAGGTCTTGCCGCCCTGAACACTCACCAGCGGAGTAGCAGCAATACCGTTGAGGCCAGCCGGCAGCGCCTTGCCGTCGGCAGCAGCGACCATCGTGGTCTTACCCGTCTTCAGGTTATAGAGAACCAGAGCAGAGCCCGTAGCCGTCTGTCCGCCGACAATCAGATTGTCACCAAACACCGCAGGGGCGCTCAGATTATTCGTAAGGCCCAGATCAACCGTCTTCTGTGCACTCAGCACACCCTTCGCCGAAAGCGAAATCACATGGAGCTTTCCGTCGTGCGTCATCTGATAGAAGGTCGAACCATTGGACGGATCGGCAATGCAATCGGCATTTGCGACAGCGCCGAGCTCCATGGTCGAAACGACATCGCCCGTCGTCTTATCAATGCACTTAAGCGTGCCCGCGCTCGTAGGAACGATGGCATACTTATCCGTCAAAGCCGCACCAGTCCAGTAATAGCCCTCGGAAGCGTCAATGTTCTGCCAAGAAACTTCGCCCGTGGCAATCTTAATGCGCATAAAGGAGCCGTTGCCGTAGGTCGCGTTGTAATTCTCGTCATACGAAATATCGACCGAGCCTACATAGACGTACTCGCCGTCTGAAACGACGGTGCAGGAGCTCTGCGTCAAGTCCGTCAAACCAGGCGACAGCCACTTGCAGATCAGCTTGTCTGCAGTAATCGCCTGGACCGCACCGCCGTTGAGCGGAACGATGATAAGGCCATTGGTATAGATCGGGCGAGAGGTATAGCTCACCTTAGAGGCAAGCGGCGCAGAGGCAACCTTTTTGCCCGTGGACGAATCGATCTTAATGAGCTCGTTCTCGGTCGCGATGTACACAAAGCCGTTAGCGATGACAGGCTCGCTGCAGTTGGCATACTGCTGGCCAGACTCGGCCTTCCAATCGAAGGCCCACTTAAGACCGGCGGCCTGCGCAGGCGTCTTGGCATCCGTTACGGTCGAACCGTTGCCACTGTTGCCGTAGCCGGCCCACTCGGCATCCCAATTAGGAGTCGTCGCACTCGGGTCCACGACAATCTTGTCGGGATCGGGCATGGGCGATTTTTCGGTGGTGTAGGCAAATGTAACCTTGTCGCCGCTCTTGAGCGTGACCTGGTTGGCACAGAGGGATGAGGACTCTCCGTTGATATACAGATGCCAGTATTTACCGGTCGCACCATCATAGCCGTAAGACTTGTCTTCGAACGGCGAAGTAATGGACCAGTATGCACCACTCTGGGAGGCCTTGTAATCAATGCCCTTCGCCTTCAGAACCGTCTCAATAAGGTCCTGAGCCGTAGAGCCTTCGGGCAGGGAAACATTGCTTGCCGAGCCCCAGCGAGTATTGTTGCCGTTGACATCGGGGCCGATGATATCGGCGGATCCAAGCACCTGACCAGGGAGGGCATCGCTGTCGCCAGCATACATAAAGGTGACGGCGTCACCCTCATGGAGCTCGTAGGCACCAGCGCCAACGTCGGCGAACTTGTACTTTGCGTCGGACTTGCCCTTTACGTAGAAGCGCCAATAGCTATTGGTCGCAGCATCAGAGCCACAATAGGTCTTACCGTCAAGCGGCGAGGTAATGCCCCTAAGGTACCAACCCCAAGACTCTTCTGTAGCTTTGAGTTTAAGACCAGTCTGCTCCAACAGGTCCTTAGCAGTAGAGCCCGCCTTGAGACTCGTCTGGCCCGTCGAAGCCCAAACCTGCTGCTTGCCGTCCTTGTCCTTGCCAAGCACCTGAACGGAAGCATGGACAGAATCGGACGGCAACTGGTCTCCCCAGCCACCGTAGAACCACGTGACGGTATCGCCAGCATGGATGGTGACATTGTCCGCCGTATAGTCACTCGACTTGCCGTTGATAAACAGCTGCCAATAGGTCGAATAATCTTGGGGCGTACCCAGCTCAACACCGTTGTACTTAAGGCTCAGAATGAAGGAGCCCGCAGCAACGGCGTCAATATCATTCGCCTCAAGCGCGACCTTCGTAAGATCAAGCGCGCTCGAACCGGACGTCACCACATACTGCGCGTTGTCGACCCAGGTCTGAGTCTTGCCCTGGGCATCGCGACCAATGACGGTCACATTCGCAGCAAGCTGGTCCTTAACGACAGGGGACGCGCTACCAGCCGTATAGGCAAACTCAATCTTCTGCCCCTGGGTGAGTTTGACGCTGCTCGCGCCAACCGAGGAAGACGCGCCGTCGACGAACAGCTGCCAGAAGGCATAAGTCGTCGGATCGTAGGCAAGCGTGCGACCATCGCTCGGAGATGTGATGCTTTTGAGGTAGAAGCCGTATGCCGTGTTCGGTTCGTAATCCGCTTTAAAGCCCGTCTTCTGCTGCAGCTTAACGAAGGCATCCGCAGCCGTCGCGCCCTCGTCGAGCTTGAGCTGCGTAGGTGCCACCCAGGTCTGAGCCTTGCCGTCAGCATCGGTGCCGATAATCGAGAACGAGACCTCGACCTGCTTCTTGGCGACATCGCCGGTTTCTGTCGGGTTCTCTGTCTGAACGGCAGCCGCGGCGGCAGATCCCGCTTGGCCAGCGGATGCCGTCGAAGACTGCTCGCTCGTGGCAGGGCTCTCCCCCGTCGCCGAGCCTTCGCCGCCAGTTGCTGCCTCTGTTATGGCTGCACTAGCTGCAGGCGCGCCCTCGGAATCCGAAACCTCGGCGCCGCTCTGCTCAGCGGTACCGCCCGCAAGCGCTGCGTCCTCGCCCGGCGTCGCAGCCTGAGCCACAGCCTCGGCAATACCCTCGGCGCCCTCGGCCCACAGCTGAGCCGGCGTGGTGCCAAAGGCCATCGCGAAGGCCAGGAATGCCACCAGGCCGCGCTTGGCTACACCGCGTGCAATCGCGCCACGGCGATGCGAGACGCGCTGGCGCTCGTCCTCAAACATATCCATTTGTCTCCTACTGTCTGTACTTGGAGCGTTGCCTTGAGACTGCCCCACGTCATCGCGCATGTTGCGCTCGAGTTCCCCCATCGGGGTCCCCCTTCCCTCCAGAGCCCTATGCACACCGGCGGCAAAAGCCGCAGCCGCATGCAAGACGGGAGGCGATCCGACTTAACCTTAACGACTCGGGCACGTCGTCCGATCTGCGACGCGAGCATCCCGAGCCAAGAGGAATTACGGTTACTGGTACAGCTGGGGACTTGCACCCCGATTCTCCCAAATGCGCAGGATAACCGCGCATTCGTGCGTCTCCGCACCACCATCTAGGCCATCGATTATTACCGTCAAAATGGTATCACGCAAAAGGGCCTCGCACGCAGGCGAAGCCCAAGGTAAAAGCTATTGTTTGCGATAGGAAAATGCGGTGACGGCCGCAGCCTCTAGTGCTTGCCGCCGTGACTGTTGAGCCAGATATTGCGGCCCAGCATAAGCGCCAGCACCAGCGCGCTCACGTAGCCCATAAAGCCAATGACCGGGATACCAAACACAACCGGCTCGATGCGCGCGTAGTACACCACCGACGAACCGATAAACAGACCGGCGATCACAATTGCCATCGACATGCGGTCGATAATCCCACCTAGCTGTCGCAGCGCCTTATCGCTGCTCATGATCTGCGTGTTTACCTTAAGCTGGCCGCGCGTAAGCATACGCGAAGCCAAGCCCAGATACTCGGCCGCCTCGAGCGAGCCTTTTGCCGCGCGATAGCTGCTCGCGGCAAGATCGCGGCTCATCTCGCGCATGCGGGCGTAGGTGCTCTTCTCGTTTTTGATGTGCGTCTGGATGATCTGGATCATGTTGACGTTGGGCATGTACTCGGTCAACAGGCCCTCGAGCGTCACCATGCCGCGGGCGAACATCGTCACCACGCTCGGCAGCTCAACGTCATTTTTGCGCGCGAGGTTTAACAGCGAAGTCAAAAACTCGCCGATATCCAGGTCTTTAAGGTCGAGCCCGGCAAAGTCGGCAACAATAAAGTCCAAGTCGGACAAAAAGGCCGAATGGTCAAGCTCGGCCGAATCGCCGCGCGCCACGGCAAAGCGCATGAGCGAATCCTTGAGCTTGGGCACGTCACCCTCGGCCACGGCGAAAATCATGTCTTTGACGATACCGCGGTCATGGCTCGACATACGTCCGACCATACCCAAGTCGATAAAGTAGACAATACCGTCCTTGAGGATGATGTTTCCCGCATGCGGGTCGGCATGGAAAAAGCCGTCGTCGAGCACCTGCGTCGAGTAGTCCTCGACAATCGCGGCACCGATCTTTTCCAAGTCATAGCCCTCGGCCACTAAGCGTTCAGGATCGGCGATCGAAATGCCGTCGACGTAGTCCATAACCACCACGTGTTCGGTGCACAGGTCCAGATAGGATTTAGGGCACGTCACGCCATGAACGCTCTTATGGAACTCGTAAAAGTCATTGAGGTTTTTGGCCTCGGCCAAAAAGTTGGTCTCCTCGCGAAACGAGGTCCACAGCTCCTCGACCACGCCGTGCAGGTCAACGAATTGATCGGTGTTGACGAACTTGGAAACGATACGCACCACCGAGCGGATGATATCGATGTCCTGCGCCATAACCTGCTGCGCACCGGGGCGCTGCACCTTGACGGCCACGTCCTCGCCCGTCACCAGACGAGCGCGGTGCACCTGCGCGAGCGATGCGCTACCAAGCGGATTGGGGTCGATCGCATCGAACATCTCCCCCAGTCGCAAGCCGTATTCTTCCTCCAGACAGCGAAGCACTACCTCGTACGGCACCGGCTCCACGTCGGAGCGCAGACGACGCAGCTCGTCGCAAAAGCGTTGCGGCAGAATCTCGGACCGGTTGGCCAGAATCTGTCCCATCTTGACGAACATGGGGCCGAGTTCCTCGAGCAGGCGGCGCAAACGAACCGGCGTGAGGTTATCCCACACGCGGTACTTTTTGACCAGGCAAACGATCTGCCCAATGCGTTCGCGACGGCCCGCCGGCGTGAGCTGGTATTCCTCGTCCGGCGCCATCGCGTCGGGCTCCTCGGGCACCATATCGACAGCGCGCGGCTTCTTGCGAGCGCCCGAGACGGCGGCATCGACCTCATCGACAACCGCCGCCTCGTCACCCAAGGGATCTAGATTGTTGTAATCGGTGGTGGAATCTGCCATCTGCGCTGCTACTCGGCCTCTTCGGTATCCTTCGCATCGTCGGGCTCAACGGACTCGACGGGCACCGAGGTCACGTTGTCCTCGACCGAATCGACGATGTCGCGCACATGGGCCAGGAAAGCCGTGCGCTCGGGGGCGGTCATAACGCGGACGCGGGCAAGGATGAGCTCGTCGAGCACGCGCTGGGCCGCGGTCTCGCCCTGCATGCCCAAGCGCTCGGTCAGATCGGAGATGGTACCGCCGGCCTGCTCGAACATGTCGGACACACTGCGGGCGATATCGGGGGTGGCGGTGTCCTTGCGGACCTGCTCGCCCTTGGTGTTAAGGTCGTCGAGGACCTTCTTGCCGCCTTCGACAGCAACGGCGGCAGCGCCAAAGCCCACGTTAATGGCGCCGTTAACAAGCTGATCGAGTTTCATAACCATGGTTGTCTCCAATCACAAACAACTGCATTGGCGTTCTTGTACCCAAGATTGAGCGAAAGCGACAAAGCGTTTTAGCGCTATTCGATCGACGGGAAATCCCTACCTCACGTTGTCATTCATCGCGAAAGAGTTCTTCATGGCGCAGCTCGTGGTGTAAAGCACCTTGCCCAGCAGGGCATCGGTCTCCACGCGAACACGCTCGGCAAAGGCCTCGTTGGCGCGTGCAAGCTCGGCAGGCACCTCGACCTCGGGCAGAGCGGCTACGGCAGCGTCGACGTCATGGATCTGCTTGTGGCCCATGCCACCGACCTTCTCCTGGTAGTCCTCCACGGCGCGGCCGCACTCATGAAAACGGACGTCGGCCAGCGCGCCGATCAGGCGGTTGGCCCAGTAGAAGTTTTCGGACGTCACGCGAGACTGCGTGTCGGCATAGTACTCGGGCATGGTCTCGACATTGGCGTACAGCGGCACGAGCGCGTTAAACGAGTTGGAGCCAAACGCCATCCATTGCACGGCGCGGTAGGCCGGCTGCGCATAGGGGCGCAGCTGCAACACGGAAAGCTGGCTGTTGCGGTTGATGCCGATGGGGCGATAGGCGCCGCGCGTGGCGGGCGTACCCTTGCTGCCGTAGCAGTCGTACTCCGTGCCCTGGTAGTGGCTCGAGAGTACGTACTTGATGTCCTCGATGGTCACCTTGCGCTCGGGCACGCGGCTCCAGGGAATATCGTCGCTCTCGGGCGTGTAGTCGGCCTCGGGACCGTCCCACACATCGCTGGGGTTAAGGCAGCGCTGCATATACCAGGCGCGCGGCGTGTTGTAGACGTGGTCGCTGTCGCTGTGCGAGCCAAAGGCCTCGCGCGGGTTGAAGACCGCGGCCGGACCGTCGCCCTCGACGCCCAGCGTCAGGTCCAGATGCCACTCGGCCATCCAAGCGCGCAGGTCGGCGGAGCACATGTGATCGGCCTGGGCGCCCTCGGCGTCATCCAGGTCAAAGCTGTCGATACCCAGCTGGTTGGGCATGGTCACATAGGCGTCGTCAGGCACGCGCTTGGCGATCCAGTGGTGACCGCCGATGGTCTCGAGCCACCAGATCTCGTCCACGTCGCTAAAGGCGATGCCGTTGTTCTCGTAGGTGCCATAACGCTCGAGCAGGTCACCCAGAATGCGCACGCCGTCGCGGGCGGATTTGGCATATGGCAGCACCAGGGTCACCATGTCCTCCTCGCCCAGACCGCCGGGCTGCGCCGGAACATAGCCGTCCTCGTCCTCGTTGCCCTTGGCGGGCACGTAGTCGACGAGCGGATCGGCGCCGCGAACGCGCTCGTTGGTGGTGAGCGTCTCGGTTGCGGACATGCCCACATTGAGCTCGTTGAAACCGGCCTCGGCCCAGATGCCGTGGCCCGGGACAACATCGGGGACGCTCGTGTAGCGCATGGGGTTATCGGGCAGTTCAACGGTCAGGTGACTCAGGACGCTCGTGTAGACGCGCGGCTGCTCGTCGGGATGCACCACGCGCATACGCTTGGGCTCAAACACCCCGTTGGACGAGTCCTCGTTGCGGGCAACCAACGTCGACCCGTCGTAGCTCGCGTTCTTACCAACCAAAATCGTTGTGCACGGCATGCGCATCCTCCTTGAGCGAAGAAATCAAACGACAACAGTGTATCGCTTCGGCGCAGAAAGGGCGAAACCGCGGCGCTGGCAACCCCTGTGGTCAAAAAATGCCAAATGTGAGTACTGTCACCAATTTAGTAACATCAATTTTGCTACGTATGGGTGTCAAAAGTCTACATTTGTTCAAAAATTAGATGATGTAATTCCTCATAGGTCCAATAAAATAGGCTCTTTATCGATAATAAATATCGTTAGAGAGCCTATTTGACCTAAAGAATATGTGACTATCTTGGCAACAGTACTCATATTTGGCATTTTTTGTCCACGGGGTATAGAGCTAACCCCTCAAACAGCCCAAAACGCCTATTTCGATGCGCGCTCGGCCGCCTCGATCACGTGTTTGGCGAGGATCGCCGTCGTCACAGCGCCCACGCCGCCCGGCACGGGCGTGATGGCGTTAACGACCGGCTCCGCAGCATCAGAATCGACGTCACCCACCAGCTTGCCAGCGGCCTCGTCCCAATTAATGCCAACATCAATGATCGTCTGGCCCTCTCGAACCGCATCCACGCCAATCGTACGCGCGCGTCCAACGGCGGCAACCACAATGTCGGCAGCACGGCACTCGGCAGCAAGGTCGTGCGTATGCGTATGGCACGTCGTCACTGTGGCATTGCGAGCCGTAAGCATGGCGGCAACGGGACGGCCAATCACCAGCGACCGACCAACGACCGCGACCTTGGCCCCATCCAGCTCAACGCCGTAATGATCCAGCAAAGCAAGCACGGCTTCGGCTGTGCAGGGGGCAAAACCCTCGCCGCGCCCCGAAAGCGTGGTGAGCAGCGAAGCCGGCGTCATGGAGTCAACGTCCTTGGCAGGATCGAGTGCCGCGGCAACCGCGTCCTCGTCAAGGCCGGCGGGCAGCGGGCGGAACATCAGGCAGCCATGAACAGACGAATCGGTATTGATGTCCTCGATGGCCGCCAACAGCTCGTCCTGCGAAACATCGGCGGGAAGCAAAACGCGGCGAGCCTCAATGCCAACCTTTTCGCAGCGCTTGAGCGCACCGCGCTCGTAGGATAGGTCGTCCTCACGTTCACCCACGCGCACGATAGCCAGCGTCGGCACAACGCCGCGCTCGCGCAAAGCCACGCAGCGAGCAGCAAGTTCCTCAGTCAAAACGCGAGCAACGGGGGCACCCTTCAGCAGTTCAGCCATGGCTATCCCCTCTTCCTTGCGGCGTCGGCGGCGCGGCGCGCCAGCGCATCGGCGCGCGGCAACCACATGTCGAGCAACTCATCACACGCCGTCTCGAGCTCCTCAGCACGAGCGCGATCCTTCATAGACGTGGTGTTCGCAAAGAGCGTCAAGCTCGCGCCCTGCATAGCGGAACGGCAGAACACGGCGCCGCACGCCACATCGGACAGCAGCTGACGCGAACCCTTGTCGGCCATGTCCTCGAGCAGCGCCAGTGCACGCCCGCAGGCATCCATAATGCGATACGGCGGCATAGCGGCCACATGCAGCGCATCCTGAATCGCGGTCGCTCGAGCCGGATCGCCACGCGGAATACCGTACGCCGCGGACACCTGCCCATATGCACGAACGTCCTCGGCAACCAACTCGACAAGCTCCTGGGCCAGCTCATCAGCCTGGGCAAACGCGCGCGTCAGGTCATCCGCGCGATCGGCAAGCGCGGGGTTGGTCGCGCCGTAGCGCGCGACCATCCCGCACAGCGAGGCGCCCAGCGCGCCCACAAAGGCGCTCGCGCTGCCACCGCCGGGAACCGGCTCGCGTGCGGCAAGTGCCTCGGCAAACTCTCGACAGGTTTTATCCATCATCTCTTGGCTCATACGCACGCACCTTCAAGTCATATACATCGGTCAGGCGGCAACCGCCGACCAACCGCATCGAACACGTAATGGTGCTAAGTCTAGCCCATAAGCACATGGGCGTCAGCGCACCTGGCCATCGCGGATTTCTATGACGAACGATAGGCCATGCCAACGCAAACATGGGACACATGGCCCACGTTTCGAGACTCCCGGGCAGCGGCAACTGGGGCATACATATAGGTAAGGAGCCCCATGTTGGGGCAACGCTCATCACGGCACCGGACGACGAATGGAGGAATCACCGCACAGCAAACAAAGTCATCATGTGCACGCGCAACCGCCGCCCCAGCGATCCGCGGCACACGATGTCCCTGGCAGACAAGGAGGACGCCACCATGAAGAAAAAGACCCTATCAATCCTTTCCCTTTGCATCGCCCTCTTTGCCGCATTTGCCCTTGTCGGCTGCGGCGGGAACGCATCGGGCGGGGGCAGCAGCGCATCCAAGAGCGAGGGCAAGGAAAAGGCCCCCGTCGCCAAGAAGACCGACTTTATCTGGTTTAAGGTCGAGATGCCCGAGGGCGTCGGCGTAAGCGACTCCGCCGGCAAGAATGCCGACAGGGTCCAGCTCACCTTCCCCGAAGACGAGAACGCCTCGGCCGATCGCTTTATCCCCGTTTGGAAAAAAGCGATGACAGCCGAGGAATCCCACGCCGACCAGGCAGAAAAGAAGGGGGATACGTTCCAGTGGAAGGATGGCGGGTCCGTCGAGTATAACGGCAGGACGTGGCTCGTCGGAACATACGAGGACAACAGCGGCATCTCAACCATGCTTTTTACCGACGTTGAGCCGGGAAGCGTCTACGTCCTCATCTCGAACTTCGACCAGCACAAGAAAGAAGCCGAGACGCTCCTCAACTCCATCGAGTTCCCCGATGACATGGCAGAGGCAGTTTCCGAGGCGCGCGAAGTCGAGATTTCGAGCATCGAGCTCAAGTAACGGGACACCCGCACGCGCCTACGCGCACCTGCGCACATGCGCCCCATTAAAGCAACGGGCACCCAACCCCGGGGAGGGCCGACAGGCATCGGCCCTCCCCTCTTTTGCGACCGCACATATTGCCACTTGTCGGCGCAATTCCAGCCCCCAGAATGGGACACATGGCCCACCCTAGCGAGTCGTCCACGCGTACAGTAAAGGCAGGTAATCCGTGGGCGGTTACAGATCGAGGAGGACACGACCATGAAAAAGAAGGCCTTTGCGATTCTCACCCTCTGCATCAGTCTCTTTGCCGCAGTTGCCCTGGTGGGCTGCGGTGGCAGCGGCGACGCTACCGGAAGTGGCGGTGGCGGCGGCGCAGAAAAGCCAGCCGTGGATATGAGGACCGACTTCATTTGGTTTAAGGTCGAGGTCCCCGAGGGCGTCGAGATCACCGACGTCGCAGGCGACACTGCCGACAGGGCCCAGTTTAAGTTCACCGAGAGCGAGCACGCCAGCGATCGCTTCATCCCCGTCTTCGATCCTGACAAGAACGCCGACGAGCTGTTCGACTACGAGGCAAAGTGGAATGCCAGCTTTGAGTGGACCGAGAATGACCCCGTCAAGTACAACGGCAAGACTTGGCGCAACGCTTCCTATACACACTCGGGCGGCGTAACGACCGAATACTTCACCGACGTTGACGGCGGCAGTGTGTATGTGCGTATCGACAACGTCGAGGAGCACAAGGACGCCGTCGAGACCATGATGAAGTCTCTGGAATTTGCCGACGACATCGCCGAGGCCAAGACCGAGGCCATGGACGTCAAGCTCGACGATATCGAGATCAAGCGCTAAGCGACTGGCGAGCGCAACGGGAAACACGGTCGCAGTGCAAACAAGCGACGGTACCCCAGCGCTTCGTACCCAGGGAGGGCCGGTAAACCGACCCTCCCTTTCTTATGCCTGTAGCCGACGAACGCGAGGATGCCGGACGCCGGAACCGCCCCAAATGTGGCAACAGTACGAAAACGACAAACACCCCAACACGTCCGCCCACCGATTTATTGCGCCGCGCAGACAATTAAACCAGCATCTTTAAACATCTGGGCAGTATAGTGACCAAAACTATCGCATAACCGCACTCTGCGAATGGAGAAGTTATGACCGAACACCATGCCATCAGCCGCCGAGCGTTTACGCTGGGCCTAGGGCTTGCGGCGTTGTCACCACTTGCAAGCCTGCCCGAAACCGCAGCGCCGGGCATTCCCCTGCGAGCGGCATTTGCAGACAACACACCCGCACCGTCGGACAGCCTCCACAATTTCGTCATTCGCCTTCGCCCCGCGGGCTATTTTCGCACCGCGAGCGTCAACCAAGACGGCAACGTTCGCGGCAACGTCTGTCACCTGTTTAACGACGGCACGTCCAGCAAGCTCATCCTTGAGAACGTAACGACCAAGAATGACGATACAAACTGGTACGCCATCCGCACCTTGCTCAATTTCGAAGAGCATAAAAGACGGGCTACAGCATTTGGTCGGTCGACGACGACTCGGACAAAGATGGAAAGGTCATCCACGTATGGGGCGGCGAGTATGACAACAAGCCCAGCCGCGCTTTTGCGTTCGAGCGTCAATCAAACGGAACCTACATCATCCGAGACCGCACGGTCGAGAAAGAAACCGAGAAAAAAGACATTAAGTACCTGGCAATAGAATCGAACGGCAAAGACCAGGACAACAATAAGATCTGCCATAAGAGTAAGAGCATTCCGTGGGAGCTCGAACTTATCGGTTACGACATGAAAAAGAACGATGCCACGGTTAGCAGCCTCGACTGGATCACGTACAGCAGCTACGTCGACGGACCATGTTGGATGAAATACGTCGACGACAACAAGTTCCTCGACGAGCTGAGCATCCCGGGTACGCACGATTCGGGCACCTGCAGCGTGGACAACGACACTGAGCCCCAATCCTCGCAAGTAAAATGCCAGCAGGATTACATTCCCACGCAGTTGCTCGAAGGCATTCGCTATTTCGATATCCGGCTCGGAAAGGGCGATGACCCCGGCATCGACCACGGGATTTTCTACCTACTCAAAAAAGACGGGAACTATCTGCATCTCTCCGATGTCATCGGGTACTTCAAAACGCTTTTGAACGAAAACCCGTCAGAAGCGCTCATCATGCTTGTATCACGAGGCAACGACGAGGCTACCGGCGAAAGTGTTACGACGGCTTTCGCCAAGGTTTTGGACGACAACCCCAAACTGTTCTATACGTCGAGCCGCGTTCCCACACTGGGCGAGGTGCGCGGAAAGATCGTCCTGCTACGTCGATTTGGACTCGACGGCGACAGCGTAAGCGGCCACACGTGGGGACTCGACCTCACCGAATGGGATAACAAAATCGCAGCGCACACCGACAGCAGTTCCATGTGCCTCGTCCAAGACGCGCAGGGCTTTGAAGCCGCGGGGGAAACAGGCGACAAAGAGCCCTATTGCACCAAGGTATACGCCCAGGACAAGTACAAACTCACGGGAACCGACAAGCTCAGCTGGGTCGATAATGCGCTGAAGGAAACGACCGGGCGCACGCGCAACGAGGTAGATGTCGAGGACGATAACGGGGCCAAGGAGAAAGTCCTGGAGCGTTGCTGGTCTATCAACTACACCAGCTGCACGGGCTTGTCGCACGGAGGCAATCCTTTTACCTCGGCACGAGTAGTCAACGAGCATCTGTATAAGAGCCCGTACATCAATCCCAGCGGCATCGAGGATACAAAGTCAGATTACCTCAAGCACATTGGCATCATCGCATCCGACTTTGTTGATGCGGCGCTGGCCCGGAGCATCTACCAGCGCAATTACGATACGGAGCACAAGCAGACGGCTTCGTACTATCTCCCGTACTATCTCCCGACCCGCATGCGCATGACGTACGGCGACTCGCTGAGCGATGCCTCATTCCAGGATGGCAAGACCGTTGGCGAGGGCCGTTTCCGCCTCGTTAACAGCAGCAACGTACTCAACGTGGCCGCTTCTGGCAGCGCGTTTGCCATCGAATACGTGGATGTCGACGCCCTGGGCAACGAGACCGCTACAGGACTGCAGGGCTTCGTGCCCATCGATATCGATCCGCTCGCGCTGACGCCCCATTTTGAGGGACTCGAAGGCCTTAAGGCCGGCGAAGACGTGCGCGCCAAGATTGCGGCATCACTCGAGGGCAAGCTCGAAACCGACGCCTGCACCGCCCAGCTCGAGTTTGTGCACGACGCGGACGGCGCTCCGGGCACGGCAATGGCCGAGGGCGAGGCATTTGCCGCGGGGACGTATTGGGTGCGTGCGAAAGGTCTGTTGGGCGACGCGGCGCAGAACTACACGCTCGCCAGCGACGGAGCCGCAAACTTTACCGTAGCGGCCTCGGACAGTGCAGGCGGCACCGGCAGCGGCACGGGTTCCAGCGCAGGCAGCGCTGATAAGAATGGTAAGGGCAACAAGGGCAAGGGCTCGGGCGGAAAACTCGCCGACACGGGCGACGGCTCCGGCATTGCCGCCGGGCTCGCCGCTGCCGCCATGGCGACAACGGTCGCCGGCGCGGCGATGCTTGCCAATGACCGCGAAAACGTTGGGGACGACAGCGAATAGGCAAGCCCGCCTTTTAGACACATCGACTCAATTGGGGGGGCGCAGAATACCGTTCTGCGCCCCGATTTTTACCTTAGCCCGAACACCGTTATCGGCTACATCACCATGTTCAGCGCATTCACGAACTCCTGAGCTTGGGAGCGGCTGCTCAGACTAAAGACACAGGCAGTCAACAGCCTGTTACGTAGGAAAACGTCGCGGCCCTTGATCCTGCTGACCCCCGTAATATCCTTAAGATAAACAATCTCGGTGTGCTTGCCACCAAAAGTGCCCTTCTTGAGCACCTCGATGCGGTTAGGGTAGATCTTGACGTCTTTAAACCTACCCGAACCTTTGTCCTGGAACAGCAGCGTGTTGTTGTCCATACGCGTCACTCCCGTGGGGTTCGCTAAAACTGTCTCTATGGCCACATTTTAGTCACCGCAAGGCTCCCATGCGAAGGTGCCAGACAGCAAAGCAATTCGTGTCCGCGCGAGGCTTTAAACTAAATGCGATAAAGATGCATTCCACAAGAGGAAAGTGGGGCGACAGTGATGGGCGAACTGGTAAACCGTGGAGAATCGGCAATCGTGCCCGAAGGTTTTTACAAGCAGGTCTCCTCGATTCTCAACGCCGCTCGCGACAAGGCCTATACCGCCGTTAACTTTGCGATGGTTGAGGCATATTGGGAGATCGGCAAGAGTATTGTAGATGAACAGGGCGGAGAGGAGCGCGCAGCATATGGAGAGGCATTGATTGCAGGCCTCTCCAGAAGGCTTACCGCGGATTTCGGAAGAGGCTTTGGCATCGCAAACCTTCGCAATATGCGTCAGTTCTTTCTTGCGTTTCCAATTCGCGACGCACTGCGTAGCGAATTGAGCTGGACTCATTACCGCAGGTTGATGCGCATTTCCGACCCTGATGCTCGCACCTGGTACATGAACGAATGCGCCGATTCTCGTTGGAGCACGCGTCAGCTCGAACGCCAGATCAACACCATGTTCCGCGAGCGCCTACTTGCCAGCAAGGACAAGGAGGCCGTCACCCAGGAAATCCAAAAGAGCGCCCCGGCTCGTCGCCCCGAGGATATCATCCGCGACCCATATGTACTGGAGTTTTTAGGTTTCTCGGACGATACTGCGTTTCGCGAGAGCGATCTAGAGCAGGCGCTCATCACGCATCTTCAGAAGTTCCTGCTGGAGCTTGGCCGTGGTTTCGCTTTCGAGGCGCGCCAAAAGCGCATCACCTTTGATGGGCGCCATTTCTATATTGACCTTGTTTTTTACAACTATCTGATGCGCTGCTTCGTGCTCATCGACCTTAAGACGGACGACCTTACGCATCAGGACCTGGGCCAGATGCAAATGTATGTGAACTACTACACGCGCGAGCTCATGAACGAAGGCGACAATCCGCCCATAGGCATCGTGCTCTGCGCGGACAAAAGCGATTCGATTGTCGAGTACACGCTGCCCGAAGACAACGACCAAGTGTTTGCCGCCAAATACCTGCCGTATCTTCCAAGCAAGGAAGAGCTGGCGCGCGAACTAAGCGCCGAGTACCGCGCCATCAACGAAGCGACTAATGGCGAAACGCAAGGGTAGCAGCACGTTGCGACCGAAGCCACCGCAGCCGTCGCAGGCGCACTCGCGGTTGCGACGCACGCTACGAAACAATACCGGTCATGGACGCCGGCAACGACATTCTAGCCGTGGCTGGCGAGCGTGACCTGACAGGCAAAGACGCGGCCTTCGTCTGATGTGGGTCCATTGGCTGCCACAGAAAAGGGCCGGTTGCAGCCGGCCCTTTAGACGATAATACCTGCGTTGCCCGCGCTTCCGAAGTGTGACTAGCTGAGGAGCGGGTTCCGCGGCACAACCTGATTTTACCCAGTGAGGAGGCTCTTTTGCAGCCGCTCCACTGTTTATTTACATCTGGCACCCTCAAACAATCAGACGGCAGCCCGCACTCCTGAGAGCTGCCCCGCACCCCCGGCCATCACCTTACGGCAACAACCGGTGCTACTCCCCTACTTCCCAAATAGCGCACCCAGCAGACCGCGGCGTTTGGGCTTCTCCTCTCGGTAGGAACCCTCGACGGCGGCTGCAACCTGGCGCGGTTGCTCGCCGCCTCCACGGCGCACGATCTGGTACAGGAAGGGCGATTTAACGTATTTGACCTCGACGGGCGTGGCGTGCACGGTGCTCTCGCCGGACAGATGCAGGCTCGGGCTGAGCGACGCCACGATATGCGTTTCGCGCTTGTCGCTAAACACCACCGCGGCCGCGCGGCCCGTCTGGCCGTTTACGGCAATGCGCACCTGCTCGCCATCGCGGCCGTCTGTCGCCGGACGATCGACAAAGTAGACCGGCACCATCACCAGGCCGTCCTTATGTTTGCGGGCCTTGCGCGCCCACATGCGAATGCTCTTTTTATTGAGCCCCAGTACAGCCTCGGCGTCGTTGCCCGCAACGTCGAGCGCCAACTTATCAATGACCACCTGGTCCTTGGTAGACGCATCGACTGAGACAACGCGAAAGTCACCTTCCTGCATGGCGGGATCGAACGGACCGACCTTGGCAAAGTCCCACGGCTCCAAAATGCCCATGAGGCGAACGTCCAGGTAGTTTGCCCTGGGGTATGCCCAGTCGAGCACCTCGTAGTACACCAAGGCCTCCTTGCTCAGGCCCTTGCCCGGGAAGCTCGCCATCATGCGCAAGTCCGCCAGCGCCATGGGGAAATAGAAGAGCATCATGTCGTTTTGGATCGCGTCTTCCACGTCGTGCCCGGCAAAGGCATCCGGATACTGGCGCACCAGCTGCAGCGCGTTGGCACGTGCCTGCTGCGGCGAGATTTCGCAGGGAATACCCTGCTCGGGCACATACTCCGCACCAACGCCCATGGTCAGGCGCTTGCTAAACGTCCCCGGCTTGAGCAGGTCCGCAATGCCGATCTTATTGCCGCAGGACGGGCACTCAAACACACGCTGCGTTGACTCGCCCTCAAAGGACGCTCCGCAGAAGGGGCAAGGAATGCTCACATGCGTGGCCTCTTGGAACTCCTGCGCCGTGCCGCGATCCTCCCACAGCAGATGTTCCAGGACCGACTGATTGCGCCAGTGCGCATTGAAGAAATACCAGTCCGGGTCCTGCGGGCGCTCGAGTTGCGACACATGCGTGAGTTTGAGCAGTCCATCCACCACCGTCAACGGCGTATGGCGAATACCCAAAGCGCTCTTGGGCTCTCCGGCGTCCGCCTGCCACGGAACCACCGTGCCGCAATAGGCGCACTCAAAGCTGCGCTTAGCCTGGTGCGAGTACATAGGGCCGCCGCAGTTTTGACATTTAACGGCAAACATCTCGTCCATGGAAACGTCCTCCTTTGCACAGGGGCTGTCGACATTAAGTATGTCGAGCAAGCAGGCACATGCCCATACCCATGTGGCCCAAAATGGACCACCCAGGCAGACGAGAAGGCTCGCTCGTTAGCACCGGCAGACTATTGCTGCATTTTCTGAGCATCGGCGCACGGCGCCCCCGTGCGAGCTACACTATCCCCTTAAACATGATTGTGAGGACGACCGCTATGCTATTTGTAAATCGGCTGGTACATACGCTTGTTCCCGGCAGCGAGAGCGAGCCGGTCGATGCATCTTGCCGCACCAACGCGGGCTTTTCCGCAAGCCTCGTCTGCATTGGCCTCAACATCACCCTGTGCCTGGCCAAGGGCATCGCGGGTCTGCTCGCCGGCTCCGTCTCCCTCATCGCCGACGCTTTCAACAACCTCTCCGATGCCTCGAGCAACATTGTGAGCCTGCTCGGTTTCCGCCTTGCCAGCCGCCCGGCAGACGAAGGCCACCCCTATGGTCACGGCCGCTACGAGTACCTAGCCGGCCTGTTCGTCGCCGTCCTGGTTTGCGCCGTCGGCATCAACCTGATTCTCGAGTCGGTCACCAAGATCATCAAGCCCTCGCCCACCGCTTACACGTTTATTTCCCTTGCGGCACTGGCTACGTCCATGCTCGTTAAGCTCTGGATGGCAGCGTTCAACCGCACGCTGGGCGATCGCATCGACTCGGAGACGCTCATCGCCACGGCGCAGGACTCCAAAAACGACGTCATCACCTCGGGCTCGGTCTTGGTGGCGGCGCTTATTTCGCAGACGACCGGCTTTGATCTCGATGGCTGGGCAGGCCTGGGTGTGGGCATCTTCATCTGCATCAGCGGTCTGGGCCTGGTGCGCGACGCCATCAGCCCGTTGCTGGGGCAAGCGCCCGACCCCAAGCTCGTCCAGGCAATCCGCGACAAGATCATGTCCTATCCGCAGGTCTTGGGCACACACGACCTCATGGTGCACGACTACGGCCCCGGTCGTCAGTTTGCCAGCGCCCACGTGGAGATGCCCGGCGAGGGCGACGCGTTTGAGCACCACGAGATTCTGGACACCATCGAGCACGACATCAAGCGCCAGATGGGCATTGGTATCACGCTGCACTGCGACCCCATCGCGACAACCGGCGATGACTTGCGCGGCTGGGTCAAGCGCGGCGTCATGCAGATCGATCCCGCGCTCTCCATCCACGATCTGCACGAGCACGACGGGTTCGTTTCGTTTGACCTGGTGCGTCCCGACGGCTTTGACATATCCGACGAGGAGCTGCTGGAGCTCGTCACGCGCATCGTGCACGAGCGCCGACCCGATGCCTCATGCGTCGTTACGTTTGACTCGGGCTTTAGCTCGCCCGACCGTCCGGCCGAGCAGCTGTAGCCCACTTAACAGCTAGTTTCCCTGCGCGCCCGAGATGCCGTTTTGTAGGGCGTTCCAGGCATCCGTCGCCATGTCGCCCAAGTTCTGCGCGGTATCGCCCAGATTTTGTGCCGTATCGCCCAGCTCTTGCGCCTTGTCTCCCAACTCCTGCGCCTTGTTGCTCAAGTCCTCCAGCGTATTGGAGCTCGAGCTGTCGGTACCGCTTTGGCCGTCGGACGAGTTGCCCGAACTGTTCTTGTGCGTGAGTTGAATTTCGAGGTTGCCGTTGTCGTTATAGTAGGCAGAAGTAACGACCCAGTTGGCATCGACGACGGGCGTTGAGCCATCATCAGTCAGGACCACGGCATTCGAAAGATCGGCGCCGCGCGACTTGAGGATCTTCTTGGCGTTGGACCAGTACTGCCCCGGGATATCACTCAGATCGACGGTGCTAGACGAGGCGGACTCGGTTTGCTCGGCAGCGGTATCGGCCGTTGAACTCCCTCGCTTGTTGAGCATGCCCGACACGATGGCAAACACAACCGACAGCGCAAAGAAGATCGCCAGCACGATGAGGATCTTCTTAATCACGCTCGACGAACGCGACGGCGCCTCTTCCTCGTCCTCGCCATATTGCGGAATCGACTTGGGGTACTCGCGATACGGCTCGCGCGACTCGTAGCGAGGCTGCGCCGTGCGAGGCATATACGTCGTCTGCTGAGGCTGCGGAATGGGATTCTGCGGCAGGTCATCATAGGGATTCGGCGTCGAGGCGGCATAAGAATCCTGCGGCGCGTAATCAAACGGGTCTGCCGCCGCGTTGCCATAGGGGCTTTGCAAAGATGCAGCGTAAGGGTCCTGCGCCGCGTCGCCATAGCCCATAACTCGTGTGGGCTCGGCAGAAGGCTGCGTCGCGGCGGGGTCGACATAACCGGGGTTGGGAACAACGCGGGTCGCATCGGCGCTATCGCCAGCCTGCGCGGAACCGTAGCCGCCCATCACGGTTGTCTTGTCCTGATCCATGCAACGATTCCTTTCCGTCGCCTGTAAGCATCAAGTTATCCATGCATTCTACCAGCGCAAAAGCCTATGATGGGCAGAGTCCGTCGGTATCTACAAGACATGCGCGGGCCTAAGGATCAAAAAGCCCCGCCGGGCCTTGGTAGGCGCGACGGGGCGGGCAAGCGGCTATGAGCAGCGAGCTTAGAACAGGCCGGTGATGTTGCCGTCGTTGTCGACGTCGATGTTCTCGGCCGCAGGGACCTTGGGCAGGCCCGGCATGGTCAGAACACTGCCAGTCAGTGCGACCACAAAGTGGGCGCCGGCGGAAACCTTGAGCTCACGCACCGTGATGCGGAAGTTCTCGGGAGCGCCCAGGGCCTTGGCGTTGTCGCTAAAGCTGTACTGCGTCTTGGCGACGCACACCGGCAGGTTGCCAAAGCCATTCTCGCGCAGCTCGGCGAGCTGGCGCTTGGCGGCCGGCGTAAAGTCAACGCCGTCGGCGCGGTAGACCTTGGTGGCAACGGCCTCGAGGGCATCAGCGACATCAGCGCCGTCCTCATAGGCAAACTTGAGCTCGCTCGGCTGCTCAATCAGACGCATGACCTCATCGGCAAGCTCGAGCGCGCCCTCGCCGCCCTTGGCCCAGACCTCGGAAAGCTTAACGTTGACGCCGAGCTTCTGGCACTCGGACTCAATGAGCGCAAGCTCGGCCTCGGTGTCCGTCGGGAAGCGGTTGATGGCGACCACGCAGGGCAGACCATATACGTTCTGGATGTTGTCGACGTGACGCAGCAGGTTGGGCATGCCAGCCTTGAGTGCCTCGAGGTTCTCCTCGTTGAGATCGGCCTTGGCGACGCCACCGTTGTACTTCAGCGCGCGGGCAGTGGCGACGACCACGACGGCGCTGGGGCGAACGCCCGTCATGCGGCACTTGATGTCGAGGAACTTCTCGGCACCCAGATCGGCACCAAAGCCGGCCTCGGTAATGGCAACATCGCCAAAGCGCATCGCCATACGCGTGGCCATGATAGAGTTACAGCCGTGGGCAATGTTGGCGAAGGGACCGCCGTGGACAAACGCGGGCGTGCCCTCGAGCGTTTGCACCAGGTTGGGCTTGAGCGCGTCCTTAAGCAACGCGGCCATGGCACCCTGGGCCTTGAGGTCGCGGGCACGGACGGGCTCGCCGGCATAGCTGTAGCCGACAACGATTTCGCCCAAGCGCTCCTTAAGATCGTTGATGCTCGTGGACAGGCACAGGATTGCCATGACCTCGGAGGCAACGGTGATATCGAAGCCGTCCTCGCGCGGCACGCCCTGGGCCTTACCGCCAATGCCGTCGATGACGTGGCGCAGCTGACGGTCGTTCATATCGACGACGCGCTTCCAAGTGATGCGCTTAACGTCAATACCGAGCTGATTGCCCTGCTGGATGTGGTTATCAAGCATGGCGGCCAGCAGGTTATTGGCAGCACCGATAGCGTGGAAGTCGCCGGTAAAGTGCAGGTTGATATCCTCCATGGGGATGACCTGAGCCCAGCCGCCGCCGGCAGCACCGCCCTTAACGCCAAAGACGGGGCCGAGCGAAGGCTCGCGCAGGGCCACGGCACTCTTGACGCCGCGACGACGCAGGCCATCGGCCAGACCGATGGTCGTGGTGGTCTTGCCCTCGCCCGCAGGCGTGGGGTTGATGGCGGTCACGAGGACAAGCTTGGCCTGGTGATCAGTCGGCTCGTTGAGCAGTGAATAGTCGACCTTAGCCTTGTCGAAGCCGTACGGAATAAGGTGTTTAACGTCGACGCCGGCGTTCTTGGCCACCTCGGTAATGGGCAGCGGCGTGACAGAACGTGCGATTTCGATGTCAGTAGGCATGGGCGGTCCTTTCGTTACCGAATGAGAAAAAGACCAATTCAGCATAGCACGGGCGCGCAATAGTAAAACGCCCATAACCGATGAACGGCGATATGTTTACCCGATGCCCAGCGATAGCCCAACAGCCCGCCAAAATAAAGCGCCCTAAACGGTAGGTTCAATCCCCAGGTGCTCAAAGGTGCGAAGGGTTGCCTGACGGCCCTGCGGCGTACGAATCATCAACCCGCACTGCAGCAAATAGGGCTCATAGACATCCTCGAGCGTGCCCGGGTCCTCGCCCACCGCGCTGGCAAGGGTCGTAAGTCCCACGGCACGACCGGAGAACGTCTTGGCAAGCGTCTCCAAAATGCGAATATCCATCCAGTCCAGACCGAGCTCGTCGATCTCAAAGAACTCGAGTGCCTGACGGCAGATATCGAGCTCGATGGGGCCGTTGCCGCGCACCTGCGCATAGTCGCGCACGCGCTTGAGCAGGCGGTTGGCAAGACGTGGCGTGCCGCGCGAACGCGAGCCGATCTCGAGTGCACTGGGGTGGTCGATCGTCACGCCCAGGATGGTTGCCGAACGCGTCACAATCTGGGCGAGCTCCTCGACCGTGTAGTAATCCAGGCGATATGAAATGCCAAAGCGGTCGCGCAACGGGCCGGTCAACATGCCCGAGCGGGTCGTTGCCGCTACCAGCGTAAACTTGGGGATATCCAGGCGAATCGAGCGCGCCGCCGGACCCTTGCCAATCACGATATCGAGGGCAAAGTCCTCCATCGCGGGGTACAGGACCTCCTCGACCGAACGGTTAAGGCGGTGGATCTCGTCGATAAACAGCACATCACCCGGCTGCAAGTTAGTAAGGATGGCCGCCAGGTCGCCGGTGCGCGCGATGGCCGGACCACTCGTCGTCTTGATCTGAGCGCCCAGCTCGTTGGCGATAACGGTGGCCAGCGTGGTCTTGCCCAGGCCCGGAGGACCCGAGAAGATCACGTGGTCGAGCGTCTCGCCGCGGCTCTGCGCTGCCTCGATGAGCACGCGAAGGCTCTGCTTGATATGCTCCTGACCGCAGTAGTCATCCAAGCGCTGGGGGCGCAAAGTGCGGTCGACATCGAGGTCCTCGGCCGTCAGCTCCGAGCCCACCATGCGCTCGCCGTGCGCCATGGATGCCGCCGGCGAGTTGCCGGGCGTCGCCCACAGGTCCTGAGAGTCATCGGCTTCCCACATCACGCATCCATTCCGAGTCGCTTAAGCGCCGCGCCGAGCAGATCCTCGACACGCATATCCTGCCCATCATACCCGCTCAGGGCAACATCGGTCTCCCGCGGGCTAAAGCCCATGGAAAGGAGTGCCGCACGGGCATCATCAATCGCCGAAGGAGCGGCGGCGGGAACCGGCATCGCAACCTGGCCGGGAATCACGTCGACCGGCACAAAGCCCTTATCCTTGGCAAAGGTGCTCTTGAGTTCCAGGATCAGGCGCTGAGCTGTCTTTTTGCCCACACCGGGTACCTTGGACATGCCCTTGTCGTCCTCGGCCATCACCAGCGAATACAGCTGCCCCACGGTATAGGTGGAAAGCACGGCGAGCGCCAAGCGCGGGCCAACGCCCGAGACGGACACGAGCCGGTCGAACATCGTGCGCTCATCCTTTGAGGAAAAACCGAAAAGTGTCATGGCGTCCTCGCGCACCTGCATACGCGTGTAGAGGCGGACCTCGCCGCCGGGCGTCGGCAACGTGGCCGCAGTGCTGCCCGAGATGCCGAGCTCAAAGCCAACGCCCGACACATCGACGACAGCAGAACTCATCGTGGACTCGACAAGCGTTCCGTGGAGCTGGGAAATCATCAGTATCCGGTTCCTCTCTGTTGATAGAACTCGCCACCGGTGAGGGCGCGGGTGCGGCTGAGGTTTACGTGGCATATGGCGCAAGCCAGGGCATCGGCGGCATGGTCGGGATGCGGGTCGTGGTCGAGCTGCGTGAGCGTGCGTACCATGTAGGCGACCTGCCGCTTGTCCGCGGCGCCGGTGCCCACCACAGCCTGTTTGATCTGCATGGGCGTGTACTCGCCAATCTCGAGCGCGCACTCCGAAAGCGCCACGAGCGCAGCACCGCGGGCATGCGCCGTGGGGATGGCCGAACGAACGTTGGCGCCAAAGTAGATGCTCTCGACAGCAGCCGTGTCGGGTCGATAACGCTCGACGACATCCTTGAGGTCGCGGGCGATATGCGACAGGCGCACCGCGAGCGGACTTCCGGCACTGGTCTCGATGCAGCCATAGGCACGGCAGCGAACCTCGCCACGCCGCTCCTCGATAATTCCCCAACCCGTATGAGCCAAACCGGGGTCAATGCCCAAGATAACCAAGCCAACCTCCCCTCGCCACAAGCACAACGCAAGACAAGGCCCCGCGCATCATTCACGAACGTCTGTTCTAGAATAACACAACGGGGCCAAGATGCTCAGTTGAAGTGTCGGGGTTGGAAGCGAATCCTATCCCATAGTTAGTTCTGCGAGAAAAAGGGGAACTGCCTCGGATCCACCGGCGGATGCGGCATCGGACCACCCTGGGGACTACCTTGCGAGCCGCCCTGACCGCCCATCATCTTATCGATGGCGTCCTGAACCTCGCCCTCGAACTTTTTCATTCCCTCATGCAAACGACGCTGACCGTCCTCAGAGCGCAGCTCCTCCATCTGCTCGGGCGAAATACCCAGTAGCTCGCCCAGCACGCCCATCATCTCGTTTCGCACGCGCTCGCTCGTATCCTCGTCAGCAAAACGGCGCACCTCGGCGCGCGCCAGCGAATCGACCGTCATACGCTCCTTGCCGTTAAGCCCCAGGTCGGACCACGCGAGCATATACGGCCAGGCACGCTCGGCAAACGAACGGGCCGAGACGATCGGCGCCGTCGGCAGCATGCGGCGGGCGGCCTCGCCCTGACGCACGAGCATCAGCAGCAGCGAGCAGGCCTCAGGCTTGCCAGCGGCCATCGGGATGTCGTCGAAGGGTCGGCTGCGGTCCACGTGCGCCTCGAGCGCGCCATCGACCTCACCCGGCTCAAGCCCGCCGAGCAGCTGTGCCGCGCGGTCGAGCATATCGACCGGACCATCGAGCGTCGAGAGCGCCTGCGCCAACACTCGCTCCATGCAGTCTTCCACCGCGTTGAGCGTCACGAGCTCTTGGGGCACCACGGCAGACGTGCGGTTGCGCACGCGCGCCACAAACTCAAGCGTCGACAGGTACACATCGCCAAAGGGCGCAAAGTCGCCCTGGTAACCGCCGCAAAGCGCCGGCGCCGCCAGCGCATACTCGGTTTTGGACAGCGGGCTCAGCGCCATCGCGCCCAGCTCGAGCGCCGTGTCCTCCAGCATGAGGCCCAGCGTGCGCAAGCGCAGACGCTCGGCATCGCCCGCCGACACGTCGCGATCGAGCACACGCGCCGCATCCGGTACATCGCGCTCGACAGTGCGAATGTGCAAACGCTCGGCGATGGCACGGACGGCGGCACAGCGGGCAGCCTCGGCCTCCTCCTGCGCCGGCGTAAAGATACGGTTGCGCCCCAGCACCAAGCCAATCACATTACGCGGGCCCAGAGCGTCGACGGCCAGCGCCGCCAGCAAAGACGACGGCAAGTCGCCCTCGAGTGCCACCACAGCACGCGACGTACCGTGGGCTCGGGCGTTGTCGCGCACGGCGAGCACCAGCGCCTGCCACAGCCACTCCTCGGAACGGAACTCGGGCAGTTCGTGATCCTCCAGGGCATCGAGCATCACGCCGCGCTGAATCTCCTGAACCAGCAGGCTCTCCTCAAAACACGGCGCCTGGGCCACCACGCGACCGCAGTCGTCGAGCACAAACGAACCGCCGGTATACACCGACTCGTCATAGGCACCGACCGGCACCATGCAGGCAAACCACACGCTGCGCTTGGATGCGATCTTGCGGTAGGCGCCGCTGCGAACGGCGGCAATGGCGGCAGTCTCGCGGTCGGTCATGTCAAACGCGTTGAATTGGAAATAGGCAATGAGGTCGACGCCGGTCGGCAACATCTCGAGCTCGCGGTCCAAGTCAAAAATCACGGCGATGCGCACGCCGTCCACGTCGAACACCGGCGGCGCCCAACGCGTGTCGTTGTTCTCGCCACGCTGCAGGGCAATGCTCGAACGCGCCGGCACCACATGACCGTCCTTGAGCATCATGTAGTCGAGCAGCGGCTGGCCCTCAAACGAAACCGCCGCGGGCACGATGCAGATCATGTCAAGCTCCTGGATACGCTCGGCGACACCAGTCAAACCGGCAAGCACGTCGTGCTCAAAGTCGGCAGCGCCCACCAGGCCACCGGGCATGGCGCCCATAAAGAGCGGAGCCGGAACGCACAGCACGCGCGCCCCGCGCTCGTGGGCCAGACGAGCCTGGTCCTCGATGCGGCCGCAAATGCCCTCAATATCCCCAAGGCGCATATCGATCTGTGCAAGCGCGAGCTTCATGGCTCAGCCCTTTCCGTCGTAAACCATCGAAATCGTAGTAAAAGCGCCGGCCGCATAATGCAGCCGGCGCTTGCATGTGCATATGCTAGCTATGATACCCCGAGCGGGGGCGCGCTCCTAGAATGTCGCGGACCACAGCCCGTGCAGGTTGCAGTAGGCATAGACGGTACCGGTCTTGGAGCCGCCCGCGAAAAACGTCGCGGGTTTCATGCCGGGCTCAAGGTAATGGACCTCTAAGCGGCCCTCGGCCTCAAGCGCGATCCACTCAATGTAGTGCTCGGGCAGGCTGGGGTGCTCGACCGAGCCAACGCGTGCGCGAATCACGTGACCGTCGCGCTCGGTCTCGACAACAGGCACGTGCTTCTCGTGCGCCGCGTCCTCAGTGTTTGCAGTCAGTTCCGTGCAACCGGCAGGGGTCGCAACGCCGTCGCCAAGGGCAGCGATGAGCTTGCCGTCAGGGTCCTTAAAGAATTTCGCCATGATGTTCTCCTTTGCTGATGTGCCAATGTTCTTGATGGTTCTTATGCCCAAAGGCAGACAAACCATCCACGGCATTGCAAATGAACACATAACGGATCAGGCAAGCGGTCGGGCCAAAATGCGTCGACCGTCCTGCCCATTCCAGCAGTCCCGCCCCGCGCGCGGCTAGCGCCCGTCGCCGCCGAGCAGCGCCAGAACATCCTCGCGGGTAAACAGCGCCGACGAGATGCCGTCGCCGCCGAGCACGCTGTTGACCAGGTCGCGCTTGGACTCCTGCATCTGCATAATGCGTTCCTCAATCGTGTCCTTGGCGATGAGCTTGTACACGGTCACGGTATGTTGCTGGCCAATACGATGCGCACGGTCGGTCGCTTGGTCCTGCGCCGCCACGTTCCACCACGGGTCGTAGTGGATGACCACGTCGGCCGCCGTCAGGTTAAGGCCCACACCGCCCGCCTTGAGCGAGATCAAAAAGACCGGCACCTCGCCCGCCTGGAACTGTGCGACCATCTTGGCGCGGCTCTCTTTAGACGATGCGCCCGTGAGCTTGAGGAAGGCGATATCCTCCTTGGCCAGGCGCTTGCCAATGATATCGAGCATGCCCGTAAACTGGCTGAACAACAGGATGCGATGACCACCGTCGAGTGCGCCGTGCACGAGCTCCATGCACGTATCGAGTTTGGCGCTCCCCGCCTTGTAATCCTCGTAGTGTAGACGCGGGTCGCAGCAGATCTGGCGCAGCTTGGTGAGCTCGGCGAGTACCTTGAGCTTGTCTTTCTTAAACTCGGATGCCTCGCGGTGCTGCACTTGCTGGGCAATGCGGTCCTGGTTTGCCAGGTAAAGCTTGCGCTGCTCACCGGCGAGCTGAGCCACGACAGTGTCCTCGATCTTTTCGGGCAGATCGGCCACCACGTCTTCCTTGACACGGCGCAGCACAAACGGCGACACGAGTGCCTGCAGGCGAGCGGCGCTGTCGCCCTCGGAGTGCTCGACCGGACTTTCGAAGCGCTTTGCAAACGATTCACGCGTGCCCAGCAGGCCCGGCATCAAAAAGTCGAAGATGCTCCAGAGCTCGGATAGGCGGTTTTCGATGGGCGTGCCCGTCAGAGCAAAGCGCACGCCGGCAGGCAGGCGCTTGGCGGCGCGAGCCACCTGGGTGAGCGGGTTTTTAATGTACTGGGCCTCATCGAGCACCACACGGGCAAAGTTCTGCTCGACGTACTCGTCGATATCGCGCCGCATAAGGTCATACGACGTCACGACCACGTTATGCTCAGCCACGCCGGCAATCTGCACGCGGCGCTGCGCCTTGGCGCCCACGATTGCGCAAACATCGAGCGAGGGCGCAAAGCGCTCCAGCTCGGCAGTCCAGTTGTACACGAGCGAGGCCGGGCATACCACGAGCGTGGGCTTGATGTCCCCCGCCTCCACGCGCGCCAGGACATGCGCGATCATCTGGAGTGTTTTGCCCAGGCCCATGTCGTCGGCCAAGATGCCACCAAGGCCCAGGTGTTCGAGCGAGCCGAGCCACTGGTATCCGTCGACCTGGTAGCCACGCAGCGTGGCCTTGAGCGAGGCGGGTACCGTAAAGTCCATCTTGCCGAGCGTGTCCAGGCGCTCGACGGTACGGCGGAACGCAGCGTCGCGATCGGCCTCGAGCGCGGGCGTGCGCGCGAGCATGCTATCGACGAACAGGGTGCTCGATGCGGAAAGCGACACGCCGTCGAGCAGGTCGACGGCATCGACGCCCAGGTCCTTGGCGAGGCCAAACGCGGCTCGAGCGCCCTCGTCCAGGCGAATGATGTCGCCGGACGTAAGGCGCGCAAACGTTTGATGGCGCTTATAGGAGTCGAGGTAGATGGCAAGATCTGCCGCCGAAAGACCGCTCGCGCCCAGTTCAACATCGAGCAGGTTGCTCTTGACGGTGGCACGCACCGAAAGCTTGGGCGCAGGGCGCACCGAGATCTGGCGTAGGTGGTCGCTGAGCATGACCTCGCCCAGCTCGGACAGGGCAGACAGGCCCTCGGTCAGCAAGCAGAACAGGCTCTCGTCGTCGCGCTCCTCAAACGCCAGGCCGCCCTCGTAAAAGTCGAAATACAGGGCCGCCGTGTCCATAACGCGAAACTCTGCTATCTCGTCGCGCGGCGGCACGCCCGGGCGCTGTTCTTCGAAGGGGCTTCCCGGAGCACCCAGGCTAAAGAGATCTGCCGACCAGTCGCCGTAGGAAACCGTAATCTTGCAGGTCACGAGCCCGTCGTCGACACCGATTGCCATGGCAAAGCTCGGCTCGGGCGCCACGGTGTCGAGCACGGCGGGCGCGGTAAGGTCGGTGTAGTCGCGCAAAATGGGCAGCGCCATACGACAGAACTCCCCCACCTGGTCGACAGCGATATGGATCGGCGTGCGACAGGGCAGTAAGCGCGATAGGAACGGCGCCGCATGCTGGGCAAACGCTACATCGGCGCGGCGCGCACGGCGGGTGTCGACCAGATAGGCAACGTCGCCCGAAGCAAAGCAGTATGCATCGGCCGGCAGGCGTAGATCGTAGCTGCCGCCAGCCGCCGGCGCGATTTTGGCGGCAAGGAGCGGTGGGCGCTTAGACAGAGCCTCGTCCTCCCCTTCCGGAGGCATCTCAACCGCCACGTCATAGGTGCGATGCGTCGTCGTCCCCCGCGACCAGGCGGGCTCAAAGGAGATGGTCTGGCCACGCAGCAGGTCCAGCACATATACGATGCTATGCTCGGACAGCGGCAACTGACGCTCGGCGACAAAACCGCTGCGGGCAAAGTCGTACGACGCCGAACGCGAGCTTGTGATGTCATCGAGATAGGCAACTGTCGTCACAACAAGGTTGAGCAGCTTTGTCGACACGTCCTCGAAGGCTTCGGGCGTATGGACAAACGTGAGCTTCTTGCCGTACGAGAAGGTGCCGCCTCGGACATAGGCGTCGGCCATGCCGTCGATATCCTTGACCACGTAGGAGACCGATCCACAACGAATGCGAAGCTCGAGCGCCCAGCTAAAGCGGTCGGCAAACAGTGGATTGTAGTACGGCACCAACGAGGGCTCCAACACCGCCTTGGGGGCATCGGGATCCACACTGCTGGCGAGCTTGCGGCGCATGCTCGCCAGCTCATCCATGCGTGCGTCCGAAAGATCGGAGAGCGCCGCCATGAGGCTGGGACTCGTGGGGACGGGCGCCGGAAAGGGAAAGTTGGGATTGACGGCCGGCGCTTTGAGCGCGGTGCGCGCGGGCTGTTTCGGCTGCGCCGTAAACGTGCGGACCGGCGTGCGCAAACCTTCGACGGGCTCGGCGCCGCTGGCATCCAAATACGCCAGAGCCGTGGCAATAGCGTGCTTGCACATACCGGGGTAACGATAGGCGGCGGGGCAATCGCAGTCGTAGTCGATCACCTCGTGCTCGTCCATGTCGAGCGCCACGTGCGTCTTGTACAGGTCGCCGCGCGAACCGCGCACCGAGCCCTCAACCGTCACGTTTTTGGAGAAGCGCGAGCCGCTGTCCTCGATCGACAGCACGGCGCCGTTGAGCATGAGCGAACGCCCCTTCATAAAGGTACCGCTCAGCGCCGCCTCTTTCCGGAGCGCCTGTGCAAACGTCCCCTGCGCCATCACTTCCTCCAATCTCACCCGGGGTAGCTAATTTGGGACGGGGCTATTTTAGCTACCCCCATATGTCGGTTGAGATGCATTCCGACCCCGACTCATTCGCCGTCAGTCAAAGGGTAGCTAAAATAGCCCCGTCCCAAATTAGCTACCCCGCCAACGCCGTCCTTAAATTACCGTCACTCTGCCTTGGTTACCCACGATGGCCTTTGCCTCGGCCAGCAGCGGAATCGAGCGTGCGTTGACCTTGGCCGGTACCTCGGCACGCAGTACGCGCCCGTCCACCTGCTCGATAAAGATCTCCACGCGGTCGCCGCCCGGGTTGGCGGTAAGCACCGTGGCAAGACGCGCCATATTGCCCTGGCTAAAGCGGCTGTTGGGCACCATGACCTCAAACACCTTGGGCTTGTTGTTCTCCTCGTTGAGCTCAAGCGGCACGATCTCCTGCGCGATGATCTGGTCGCCGCGGTCCGAGCGCTCGAGCTTGCCCTTAATGCGCACAAACGCATCGGACAGCTGCGCGCCGGTCTCGGGATCGACCTCGCCGTACAGGTACCCCTCGGCCTCCTTGTAGGTCTTGGGGAACACCACGACCGTGGCCTCGCCTTCCATGTCCTCGAGCTGCACAATGCCCATGGGGTCGCCGTTTTTGGTCACGCGCTTGGACACGCTCGAGACCATGCCGGCCCACCACAGTGCTTTGCCCTCGGGAATCTCCTGGTTGATGGTGCCGCCCGTGGGGTTTTGTACCTCGTAGCCGGTATCGATCTGCGAGAACGAGAAGTCGCGCGCCTTACTGAGCGCATACTCAAACGGGCGCAGCGGGTGGTCCGAGACATAGATGCCCAGAACCTCCTTCTCCTGGCTCAGCTTAAGGTGACGGTCCCACTCCTGGCCATCCGGATCGGGCACGCTCACCTCAAAGCCCGAGCCCTCAACGTCGCCGAACATGTCGAAGAACGACGTCTGGCCGCTCGCGCGATCTTTCTGGCGCTTTACCGCTGCATCGATGATGTTCTCGGGGTTGTTCTTGTCCACAAAGTGCATCATCTGGCGACGCGGATACCCCGTGGAGTCAAAGGCGCCTGCCTTGATGAGCGATTCGATCACGCGACGGTTGGCCTGGCTCGAGTCCACGCGCTCGACAAAGTCGTGCAGCGTCTTAAACGGACCGCCCGCCTCGCGCTCGGCGATAATCGCCTGCGCCACGCCGGTGCCCACGCCGCGGATGCCGGCCAGGCCAAAGCGCACGCCTTCCTTGGTAGCCGTGAACTCGGTGCCGGACTCGTTGACATCTGGCGAAAGCACGGGGATGCCGTCGTAACGGCATGCCGAGACGTAGTGAACGATCTTGTCGGTCTTGCCCGTGTAGGACGTCAGAACGGCCGCCATGTACTCGTGCGGATAGTGCGCCTTAAGCCATGCCGTCTGCATAACCAGAATGGCGTAGCCGGCGGAGTGCGACTTGTTGAAGGCGTAGGACGCGAACTCGAGAACATCGTCCCAAATCTTCTGGGCGACCTCGCGCGTGTAGTTGTTCTTGATGGCGCCGTTCATCCAGTGGTCGTAGGTGGTCTCGTCCGAGCCATCCTCCCAGTGGAGCACCGTCGACGTGAGCAGCTTGATCTTTTTCTTAGCCACGGGCTTACGGATACGCGAGTCCGATTCGCCCTTGGAGAAGCCGCACATCTCAACGGAGATGAGCATAACCTGCTCCTGGTAGACCATGGTGCCGTAGGTTTCGCCCAGGATGTCGTCCAGGCGGTCGTCGTAGGAGACGGCCGGCTCCTTGCCGTTCATACGGTTGATGTAGGACGAAACCATGCCGGCACCCAGCGGGCCCGGGCGGTATAGAGCGATCAATGCCACAACGTGCTTGTACTCGGTGGGCTTCATATTCTTGATCGTGGCCGTCATGCCGGCGGACTCGACCTGGAAGACGCCGGCGGTGTGACCGGAGCCCATGAGCTTAAAGATCTCGGGGTCGTCAAAGGGAATCTCTTCCTCTTTGATGTCGATGCCGAAATTCTTTTTGATGTTTGCCTTAGCCTTGGAGATAACCGTCAGCGTGCGCAGGCCCAGGAAGTCCATCTTGAGCAGGCCCATGTCGGCAACGGTATGGCCCTCGTACTGGGTAATCTCGACGCCGCCCTTGGTATCGAGCTTGGTGGGCACATGCTCGTTGACGGGATCGCGGCAGATCAGGACGGCGCACGCGTGCACACCCTCGCCACGGGTGAGGCCCTCGATCGAGAGCGCCGTGTCGATGATACGGCGGGCGTCGTCATCCTTTTTATAGGCCTCGGCAAAGTCGGGGTTAAACAGATCCTCTTTGCCGGGTTGCTTTTCGAGCACCTGCTTGAGCTTGACCTTGGGGTCGCTCGAGACCATCTTGGACAGGCGCTGGCCCATGTAGACCGGGTAGTCCAGCACGCGCGCGGCGTCGTTGATGGCCTGCTTGGCCTTAATGGTCGAGTAGGTGATGACGTGGGTGACCTTCTCGGGACCGTAGAGCTGGCGAACGTGCTCCACGACCTCGAGGCGCCGCTCATCGTCGAAGTCCATATCGATATCGGGCATCTCGGTACGCTGCGGGGACAGGAACCTCTCGAACATCAGGCCGTTCTCGAGCGGGTCGAACGCGGTGATGTTCATGGCGTAGGCGACGATAGCGCCGGCGGCCGAGCCACGGCCGGGACCGACGCCGATGCCGTTGTCCTTGGCCCATTGCACGTACTCGGCGACGATCAAAAAGTAGGCGGCAAAGCCCTTGTCGCAGATGACCTTGTATTCGTACTCAAAGCGCTCTTTGATGTTGACGCCACAGATCTCGCGCGTGGCCCAGTCGTCACCGTAGTGTTGGCGCAGGCCCTTCTCGCACTCGCGGCGGAACTGGCTCTCGTGCGTCTCGCCGGGATCGAGCAACGGGAAGCGCGGCAGGATGATGGAGTCCCAGTCCAGCTCAACGTAGCACTTGTCGGCAATCTCGAGCGTGTTGTCGCAGGCCTCGGGGCAATACGGGAACATCGCCCGCATCTCCTCCTCGGTCTTCATGTAAAACTCCGAGCCGGTCATGCGCATGCGGTTGGGGTCGTCGACCTTGGCGTTCATGCCGATGCACATGATGACGTCCTGCACGGGCGCGTCCTCGCGGCGCAGGTAGTGGAAGTCGTTGGTGGCGATGACCTTGACGCCCACCTGCTTGGCGATGTCGATGAGCGTGCGGTCCATCTGCTCGTCGGTCAGGCCGTTGTCGGTGGTGATGCCGTGTTCCTGGATCTCGATGTAGAAGTCACCGGGGTCGAAGGTGTCGCGGAAGGTCTCGGCCCACTTGATGGCGCCCTCCATGTCACCGCGGTCGATGTATTTGGGGATGATGCCCGCGATGCAGGCGCTCGTGCAGATCATGCCCTTGGCGTGGCGGCGCAGGTTGTCGAGCGTCACGCGGGGCTTGTAGTAAAAGCCCTGCACGGCGGCCTCGGAAACCGTCTGCATCAGGTTGACGTAGCCCTCCTGGTCCTTGGCCAGAAGGATCATGTGGTAGAGCTCGGGCTTGTGGTCGCGGGCGAGCGTCTCGTCCGGCGTAAAGTAGACCTCGCAGCCAAAGATGGGCTTGATGACCAGGGGCGGCTTGAGCTCGTCGATGTTGCCCTTCTCGTCCCACATGGCCATGTCCTTCACATACTGGGCATGCTCGCGCGGGTTTTCCTCGGGATCGGGCTCCACCAGCTCGTCGCGGCGGTCCTTTTCCAAGAAGGCCTTGTCGTGGCTCCAGGTTTTGTACTCGGGCGTGTTGTGATTGACGGCGTCGCAGGCCAGCGCCAGGTCGGGCACGCCATACATGTAGCCGTGGTCGGTAATGGCCACGGCGGGCATGCCAAGTTCAACGGCACGATTGACCATATCCTGGATACGGGTTGCGCCGTCGAGCATGGAGAAAACAGTGTGATTGTGCAGATGGACGAATGCCATGTGATGAGCTCCGATGCGGGTTCGTGTTCTGACTGAACGATTTTACCGCACGGCGCGGACGGCACCCGAACCTAGCCAAACCAACACGGCTCCTCTTGCAGTTGCGGTGAAATGCGGACTGTTTGGCGGCTTTTTTGGCCAAAACAGTCCGTATTCCACCGCAAGTTATCTGAGGGCTAGAGATTGTAGGTGACTACTTGAGGTTCGGCGGGTTCGACGAAGATGGCTGGATTCGTCTGCTCCACGCGAACGAACTTGACCGTCACCGCCTCAACGCCCGCCTTGTGCAACACGTCGGCGTAGACGCGCGCCTGCAGGGCGTGCTTCTCGAGCAGCTGTTCCGGCGTCTCATCCGGCGTGCCACCCGTCTTGTAATCAATGACCAGGGCGCGCGACGGATCGGCCGGGTCGGTGGCCAGTGCATCGATGGCGCCCTCGGCATAGGCACCGTAGCGAGCGATGTCCTCGTCCTCGCAGCCCAGCGAAAAGAACGGCACCTCGGCGCGAACGCACGGCCACGCGAGCAGGTCGGCACGAACAGCCGACTTGAGCCAGCGGTTCAGGGCAACGTCGAAGCGTTCGCGCTGCTCCGGCGTCAGGCGCCACAGACGCGCCAGTGCATCGGCGCGCGCAGCGGGCAACGCGTCGGCACCCATCTCGATGAGCCACTGGCAGGCGGCGTGGAACGCCGAGCCCAGCGCCATGGGGTTGCCGGCGGGCTCAACGACGGCCACGTCCGCATCGGCCATCTCCGAGCCATCCGACTCTGCATCATCGCCAGCCTCGTCCATGGGCACGTGCGCCTCGGCGGCACGGTCCTCGGACTCGGCATGCAGCGCCGCGGCAATTGACGAGTAGCTGTACGAATCGCGCTCCGGATACGGGCAGGTGCCCATGCGCACGCCCACCGCCTGGGGATACACGAGCTCAAACGCATCGGGCTCGGGGCCGGCAGGACCGGGAACGGCGGCGCGGGCATCTGCACCGGCACCCTCCGGCTCCGCATCGCCGCGGACAAGCCTGCCCTCGGCATCCAGCGAAGCGTTTGCCTCAAACGCCTGCTCGCCAAAGGTAAAGTCCGTGAGCGAAATGAGCTCGTAGTCGCCCGGCTGGGAGTTGTCGAACACCAGGCGGTCGCTATCGAGCTGCGGCGTGTCCAGAGCGTCGGTCGGCAAAATACGGCGCAGCACGTCGTAGGTCAGATCCGTCTCGACATCGAAGGTCGGCGCCGTCACCTTGCCACGGCTCACACCGGCATCCATCGCCAGAATGACCAGCTCGCGTGCTCGCGTCATGGCGACATAGAGCAGGCGGGCCCGCTCCTCGAGCGAGAGCTGCAGGTCGTCGTTGCGCAGACGGGCAAATGCCTCGGCGGGAGAGCCCGTCGCGCATACGTCCTCCATAAGCTCTGGCGGCAACCACAGCGACGTGCCCTTGCCCTTAAACGCGTGTTCAAACTGCTTTTTGACGTCATCGCCCTTCACGAACGTACCGTCCGCGAGTTTAACGCCGTCGAAGCGTGCCGGCAGCGCCACGACCTGCGCTCCGCCCTCGACGCGACCCATCTGCGCCGCACCGGACGGCTTGCGCACGCCAAAACACTCGGCAACCGCCACGACCGGATACTCCAGACCCTTGGACGCATGCACCGTCATGATGCGCACTGCGCCGTCACCCTCCTCGTTGAGGGCACCCGGGGCCTCCTTGCCCGCCAAGAAGCGGTCGAAGGCCAGCGCAATGGAACGCGGAGAATTGCCGAGCTCGGCCTCTGCCTCGGCCACGGCGTCGAGCGCCTTGAGCACGTTGGCGGCAATGGCCTTGCCTTCGGGGCCGCGCTGCGCCAGGCGCACGAACCAGCCGGAGGCATTGACCACGTCGCGCGCGATGGCGGCGAACGAATCGCGCCCCACGCGGCGCAGTGCATAGCGCAGCACCTCGCGGGCACGCGTCACGAGCGGCAGGTCTTGCAAACCCGGCACGTCGGAATCGCTCATGATGCCCATGTCGATATTCCGGCGCGAGGTCTCCCCTGTCTCGCTATCGAGCTTGGTCGCCAGCGCCAGGAACTCCTGAGCGCCGAGCGCAAACATCGGCGAGGCGAGCAGCGGCATAAGGCCCCGCGCCGTATCGGCCGGATTGGCGAGCGCACATACCAGGGCGCGCACCGTCTGCACCTCGGCTGCCTGGGCAAAGACCGAACCACCCGCGATGACGCAGTCGAGCCCCTGGTCGCGGAAGGCCTGGGCGTAGACGTCGGCGTTGGTCATGCGGCCCAGCAGCAGCACCATGCCGCCCTGGGGCTGGCCGGCATCGGCAAGCGCGCGGAATCGCTCGGCGATCGCACGGGCCTTGGCCTGTGTGCGTTCCTGCGTACTGCCGCCGGCAACAAAGAGGGCCTGGCGACGCGAGGCGTCTGCCACCAGCGTGTCCTTGCGGCCGTCGCTCGCCTCAAGATCCAAAAAGCCCTGCATCAGGCCGCCGTCATCGCCGTCGAAGACGCGTGCCACGTAACGCAGTACCTCGTCATGGCTGCGGAAGTTGCGCACGAGTTTGACGAGTTCGCCGGCAGGGGCGTCGGCCACGGCAGTCGCCTCGGGCGCGGCAGACGAGCCCACCTTGCGCTCCTGACGACGGAACACCTCGACCTCGGCGCCACGGAAGCGATAGATGGACTGCTGCGCATCGCCCACAGTGCACAGCGCGCGCTCCCCCGCACCCGTCAGGTAACGGATCAGATCGACCTGCATCTGGTCGGTATCCTGAAACTCATCGATCATGACCATCTTAAAGCGGCCCTCGTACGCAGCACGGATGGCAGGGTAATCGCGCAACGCCTCGTAAGCCATACGCAGCAGGTCGTTGTTATCGAGCGCGGACTGGCCGGCCTTGAGCGCACGGTACTCCGCCTCTACGGCACGGGCGAGCCCCACCAGCGCATCGAGCGCCGAACCGCCGCAGGCAAGCACGATATTGATAAACGCATCAGCCGCCTCGGCCTTGAGTAGCTCCACCTGCTCCTTAGGAAACGCCTTGCTCGCGCGCGGCATGGTGCACGACATCATAAGTCGCGCCGCATCGGCCATGGTCTTGCCGCTCGCCTCAAACGCATCGATGGCATCGAGCGCCACCTGCGCTTTCTCGGTCGCGGCCTTGCTTGCGCCCAGCGCCGCACGATAGGCATCGGCGAGTGCCGAGGTATCGGCCTGGCCGCGCGCCACGCGCACGTCGTCCATGCCGCCCGGCAACTGGCTCGACAGCTCCAGCAGCTCGCGCACCAGGCCCTTAATGGTCGTGCCGGTACCAAACGGCCCGCCCTCGCCCGCCATGGGATACCAGGCGTAAAGGGCCTTGAGCGAGGCGGCGAGCTCGGGGGCGGCATCGGGTGCCGTCGCGCGGGCCAGCACATGCTCAACAGCCTGGTCCATAAGCTCGTCGGTATCGGTGAGCACCGTGAACTCGGGATCGATGCCCAGCTCCAACGCGTGTGCGCGCAGGATGCGCGAGCACATGCCGTGAATGGTCGAAATCCACGCGTCGTCGACGGTCAGTGCTTCCTCGTCCATGCCCTCGTCGATAAGCGCACGGCGCACGCGGTCGCGAATCTCGGCCGCGGCATCTTTGGTAAAGGTAATGGCGAGCACCTGGTCCAGATGCTCAACGAACGGACCGGATTCGGGCGAGAGCGCATAGACGATGCGGCGCGTGAGGGTAAAGGTCTTACCCGAACCGGCGCCCGCCGAGACAAACAGCGGGCGGTCGAGCGTTTTGACAATCTGCAGCTGTTGCGGCATCAAAGTCGAAAGATCCATGGTCTACACGTCCCTCCTTACAAACGTTCCTTCGTGGTTATACGAGCAGCGCGCATGCGCGGCCTGAGCCGACGCCGGGTCGACGGCGGCAACGTTGCCCGCCTCGAGCTCGCGCAGGCGCTCGGCGATGTCGGCCTCCACGCGATCGAGCAGGGCATCGAAGTCCATGCTGCCGCCCTCGCCCGGGAAGCCCTTCTTGAGGCCCGGGATGCGACCGTCACCGCGCTCTTCCTCGAGCAACTCGGCGCTCGCCGCACCGCGCAGCGCGGGCTTGCCGCCCTTGGTCGAAAAATAGAGCGCTGCACGGGTATCCAAGCCCAGTGCCCGACGCATGGCCTGCGCGTAGATGAGCGTTTGGGTATGGGGCGGCAGCCAGCGCGGGTCGTCGATGGGAGCCTCGCCCGTCTCCTCGTCACGCACCGTGGGGTCGGCAAGCTTAAACTCCTCGACACCCGAACGATGCTTGTAGTCGATTACCACGGCGCGATTCTCGGCATCCACATCTACGCGGTCGATGCGCCCGCCGAGCGGCCAACCGGCATACTCGACCTGGAGCTCGTTGAACGCAAACTCCAGGTAGCGCGGGGCAAAGGGGGCAAGTGCCTCGGACTCGTAGGCAAGCACACCCTCCAGCTGCGGCAAGATCTCGGCCACCTGGCGTTCCTCCACCGCAGAGAGCGGCACCAGCGGGCCCTCCGTGCCGCGCTTGCCGGCGTGCTCGGCCAACGTCTCGTCAAAGACCTCGTGCAGCAGCTCCTGTGCGCGCGGCAGATTCTCGGGCGTCACGCGCTCCATGCCCTCTTGGGGCAGACGGGCATGCAGATGCTCCAGCACGTCGTGGACAAAGTTGCCCTTTTCCATGTTGCCAAAGCCCGCGTCGATCGACTGGGGCTTCACGCGGTACGAGACGAACCAGCATAGCGGGCAGGTCGAATAGGCCTCGATCTGCGAGGCGGACGTCAGACGCGGCACGAGCGGCGCGTCCTCACCCTCGCCATCGCGACGGCGCAGGACCAAATACGGCACGGCCTCGGCACTCAGATGCTGAGGGGCTTCACAGGTCACGCGCTCGCGCTTGAGGCCTTCACCTGCCGCGGGATCAAAGTCGGCGATGATATCGCCCTCGCCCACGCGCATGGGCTTGGCAGCGCCAGCGGCCTCGGCATGTGCCCACAGCTCGGTCCATACGGCTGCCGGGTAGCACTCGCGTGCCTGGCGATCGTGCGTCACACGGGCGAGCGCGACCGGACCGCTCGCCGCCTGCATCGCACGGCCAAAGCGCACGCGCAGCAGGGCAGCGGGCTCCAAAGACACGCCGTCGCGGCGCAGCTCGGCTGTCAACGTGGCAAGCGGGCCCTCTTCGTGCGAAAGCGGATAGCTGTCCAGGTCGACATCGGCAAACAGCACGGCATCGTAGCTGCCAGGGCGAAGAACCGACGCATCGGCAAGCGACGCGAAGCGCACTTGTGCTCGTGGTGTGCGATCGACCTCATAGGTCTCGTAATCGTAGGCGGTACTGCGCTTGTCCACCTTGGTTCGAACGCCGTCGAGAACCGGCACGGTCGCGGCCTGCGACACGTCGAGCGCGCGAGCATCGTTCATAAGGATGTCGATGGCATGGCGCAGCAAAGCCGTCTCTGCCTGGCGACGGGTCTGGCCGTCAAGGCCGCCTAGAGCGCGATCGGGCAACGCCTCGGCAACGGCAAGCATGGCCTTAAGCGCCGTCACGGGCTTGTCACGCCACAGCGCCTGGAACACGTCCGAGACCACACACGGTACGTTCTTAAACCAGTTATCGTCGCTCGTCGCCTTGCGCGCGCCCCTCACCTGGCCCTGAACGCTCTGCAGCAGGCTCTTGACGCCCGCGGTAGTCTTGCTGCGCGAGAGACGCATATTCTTATCGAAGGTACGGGCATTGACGGCATCAGCGCCCGAAAGCGGACTGTAGATCCAGTCGGTAAGCTCCGGCGCGGGCCACCACTCAGTCTTGGAAGCGGTGCCCTCGTCGGCGGCTTTCATACGCTCGATCAGGTTGGCGAGCGCCGTAAACTGCCTGCCCGCGATGGACTGGGAAAACGCCGTGAACTCAGTCGTCTCGGCCGCAATGTGACGCGCCGCCAAACGGGCGGCGAGCTCGCCGAACAGCTGGGGTGCCCGGGCAGAAACGACGAGCACGCGCACGGGGTCGGCGGGCGTTGCAGTAGCTTTATCGGCCTTGGACTCCTTGTGCGCTTTCACCAACTTATCGATGGCGTCCGCATAGACATGAGCACGGGCATGGGGGCCGGCGACCTCAATAAAGGCAGGCTGAGCGGCGGCCCCGCAAGCGACATCAGACGCGACGGCGTCCTCCCCCAGCGGCGCGATCTCAAACAGCACACCGCGGGCATCAAATGCCGTGGCAAGCTCCTCGCGCATCGCCGCCTGCTCGCGGGCAAGCAGCACGACGACCTCTCCCCCATTGTTCGCCACGGCAGACAGCAGCTCGAGTAGACCGTGCGTAAACGACGTGGTACCGCGCACGCATACGGCGCGGGCGCACGCCGGCAGGCTATCGGCCAGGGCACCGGCCATAATGTCGGCTGCCTCGCAGGGCTCGACCATATCTCGACGGTCCAAACCGCTCGCATAGGCGCTCAACAGCTCGAACACACGAGCCTCGGCATCGCTTTTTGGCTCAGGCCGGCAGTTGTCGCCACGGCATCGTTCGGCACCCGTCCCCGCAACGCCCGGCAACACGTCGCGGGCCATGCGCGCGAGCATGCGCACTGTGCCCTGGCTGCGCGAAAGCGGCTGCAGAGCGGCGTCGTCGCGGCGGTCGATCATGTCCGAGAACAGCATCTGGCGCTGAAGGTTGTCCACAAAGCTGCGGCCATCGCCCATAAGCTCCCACAGCGAGCTGAGCCACGATGTGGGCGTCTTGTAGTCGACACCCAGTGAAACCCCGGCTTCCGCCGCATCATGGCGGCACAGGTCGAGCTCGGCAAATGTTGGCGCCAACAGAACAGCGCGCCCGTGGCGGGCAACCAGGTCGGCCAGTAGCGCCGCCTCGGCATCGCTCAAATCCGTGCCGGCATTGGTGGTATAGATTCGAACAGGCATGGTCCTCCGCTCAAACTGTTCGCAATAATCAATGCATCCATCCTACCCGCCCAAGCGGACAGATTTGCCCCACGCCAACAGATTTGATCCCTTGAGGACGGAGGAAAATGGATCACAGAGGGGGTCAGTCTAACCCGGTGATTCGTTTTCCTCCGTCCCCAAGGGATCAAAAAACCGCCCCCGGAGGGACGGTTCTTCGTAATTCAATGTTGTCGCTGGCCTACTCGCCATCCTCCAACTTAATGAGGATCTTGCGGTAGCCACCGTACTCGCCGTTCAGCGCCTTTGAAACGCGGCTCACCGTGGTGGACGAAGCGCCGGTACGGGCCTGAACCTCAACATAAGGCTCGCCCTCGTCCAAATAGCGCGCAACCTGCAAACGCTGAGAAAGGTCGCAAATCTCGCGCGGCGTGCAGATATCGGTCAAAAACGCTTGGATATCCTTCTCGTCGTCCAAAAGGCTAAATGCGTGGACCAGCTGCTTGACATCAGGCTTGTCAAACATGTTCTCGATATTCATCGATCACCGCCAAACCCGCCAAAAGGCATCGAAGTTGATACTGACATCGGGCATCGTTCGCCCGTTCTATGCAATAGGGCAACGCCTGTGGCTTTTGCCCGTAGCAGTGTAGCACACCACCAAACTAAAGCGACAAGACTCTCTGTCAGCGGCGCGTTTTTCAGGACGAACGCCGTTTTGAAATCGAATGCGCACGTAAGCTCCACGAATATTTGCGACAATGGGCATCCAGGCAAGGCCCCGCGTTCGCGCAGCCGTCCAAGTCGCCACGGCAAGCTGCTTCACGCGTCACTAACTCTCCCCGCGCAAGAAAGGACCCCCTACCATGCGCTTTATGCTTAACTGGCTCTTTACTTCGATCGCCATCGCGATCGCCACGTTCCTCGTCCCCGGCATCCAACCCTTCGGTTTTGCCGAGGCCTGGGTCTGTTTCGCCTTTGTGGGACTGTTCCTCAACATCGTCGATTCGCTCGTCAAGCCGTTCCTGACGGTCATCTCACTGCCGCTCACTATTATTACGCTTGGTATTTTTCAGCTCGTAGTCAACAGCTTTATGCTCGAGCTGGCCAGCTACCTGTCGGTCAATCTGTTGGGCGCTGGTATCTCCATTGCCGGCTTTGGATCGGCCTTTATGGGCAGCATCCTGGTATCCATCATGCGCAGCATTCTCGATAGCATCGCCTAGGGCTAGAACTGTTCAATACGAACCGTCATATCGACCCAAAACGAAGGCCGCCCATCGCAAAAATGGGCGGCCTTCTTATTTGTCAAGTCTCAAAGGGCGAGAGAATCTACCATTTCCGCTCCGTCCCCAAATGGCGGGTATGGGTTAGATGACGTAGTCGTAGCCATGGTTGGGAGCGACAAGTTGATCAAGCGTCACACCGTCGAGGTAGTCGTTGATGAGCTTGTCCAGGTTCTTCCACACGTCGAGCGTGGGGCACTCGTCCGAACGCGAACAGCCCTTGCAGTCGCCGTCCAGGCATGCAACCGGCGCCAAGCTGCCCTCGGTCAGGCGCAGGATCTCGCCCACCGTATACTGCTCGGGCGGGCGCGTAAGCACGTAGCCGCCGCCCTTGCCGCGCATGCCCGAGAGCATGTTGGCGCGCACGAGCGTAGCCAAGATGTTCTCGAGATATTTCTCGGAAATCCCCTGTCGCGCCGCGATCTCTTTGAGCGGGATGCGACCGGCCGCCTGGTGCTCGGCCAGATCGACCATAACGCGCAGGGCATATCTGCCCTTAGTAGAAACCAACATGTATAGTGCTGCCTTTCGGTCATTTAGTCCGTAGAAATTCTAGCCGAAAAATTGGTTTTGAAAATACCCGTTCCGGTCAAGATGGTTAATCGACTCGTAATAATCTTCTATTTCCTATTGCGTTACTAGGCTTTAGTGTCTACTATGCTTGCCAACAGCAAAACGAACAACCTATACGGTTTGTGGGTTTCGCTGCTACACACACCGTAAAACCACACGGTATCCAGTCATTTGAACACTTTGGAGGTTCACCATGAGCAACGTTTACACGTCCATCGATCAGCTTATCGGCCATACCCCGCTTCTGGAGCTCACTCACTTTGAGGCCGATGAGGACCTCAAGGCCCGCGTGCTCGTCAAGCTGGAATACTTCAACCCCGCCGGCTCCGTCAAAGACCGCGTCGCCAAGAACATGATCGACGAGGCCGAGAAGGCCGGCAAGCTCGTGCGCGGTGGCGACTACACCATCATTGAGCCCACGAGCGGCAACACCGGCGTCGGCATCGCCTCGGTGGCGGCTGCCCGCGGCTACAAGGTGATCATCACCATGCCCGAGACCATGTCCGTGGAGCGCCGCAAGCTTATGCAGGCATATGGCGCACAGCTCGTGCTCACCGACGGTTCCAAGGGCATGAAGGGCGCCATCGCCAAGGCCGAGGAGCTGCAGAAGGAGACCCCCAACAGCATTATCGCCGGCCAGTTTGTGAACCCCGCCAACCCCGCCATCCACAAGGCCACGACCGGCCCCGAAATCTGGGATGACACCGACGGCGAGGTCGACATCTTCGTCGCCGGCGTTGGAACCGGCGGCACCGTGACCGGCGTGGGTGAGTTCCTCAAGGAGCAGAACCCCGAGATTCAGGTCGTCGCCGTTGAGCCCGCCACTTCCCCGGTGCTCTCTAAGGGCCAAGCCGGCCCGCACAAGATCCAGGGTATCGGCGCCGGCTTTGTGCCCGACGTCCTCGACACCCAGGTCTATGACGAGATCATCCCCGTCGAGAACGACGACGCCTTTGCGACCGGCCGCGCCGTGGGCCACAAGGAGGGCGTGCTCGTGGGCATTTCGTCCGGCGCCGCTGTGTGGGCCGCGCTGCAGCTGGCCAAGCGCCCCGAGAACGAGGGCAAGACCATCGTGGCGCTGCTCGCCGACACCGGCGAGCGCTACCTGTCCACGGCACTGTTCCAGGACTAGAGCTTCTCGTTCTTAGAACGAGTCCAAGGCACGCCGGCCTTCCCTCTCTTCTGGCAGCCTGGGCTCATCCCAACAGGGCGTCCCATATGACGCCCGAACTTGCTACAATGTTTGCGGCGCGGAACCAGCCTCCCGCGCCGCTTTTCTTTTTTGGCCACATGCCACCAAGGAGAACCTCCCCATGCACAACAAGCGCGTGCTCGTCGCCATGAGTGGCGGCGTCGATTCCAGCGTGACCGCGTACCTGCTCAAGCGCCAGGGCTACGAATGCGTCGGCGCCACCATGCGCCTCACCTGCCCCGCGCCCGATCCCGTCACGGGCATGAGTAAGGTCGACCGCGACATCGCCGACGCAAAGGCTGTCGCCGAGCGCCTGGGGATACCCCACCATGTGCTCGACCTGCAGCAGACCTTCGACCGCAATGTTATCGAGCGCTTCGTGACCGCCTACCAGGAAGGGTTGACACCCAACCCGTGCATCATCTGCAACCGCCATATTAAGTTTGGCGCGTTGCTCGATGCAGCGCTCGATATGGGCTGCGACTACATCGCCACAGGTCACTACGCCAAAACGAGCCAAACGTCCGACGGCACCTGGCAGCTGCACCGTGGCGAGGACCCAAAGAAGGACCAAAGCTACTTTTTGTATTCGCTTACGCAGGAGCGCTTGGCACGCACAATCTTTCCGCTGGCAGGCCTGGACAAGGAGCACGACGTGCGCCGCATCGCCGCCGAACAGGGCTTCATCAACGCCAAGAAGGCCGAAAGCGAGGATATCTGCTTTATTCCAGACGGTGACTACGCGGGCTATATCGAGTGCCGCTGCGGACATGCCGCCGAGCCGGGCGATATTGTATGGCGCGACGGCAGCGTGGTCGGGCGCCACAACGGCGCGCTGCGCTACACCATCGGCCAGCGCAAGGGCCTAGGCGTCGCGATGGCGCATCCCGTGTATGTAACGGGCGTCGACGCCGTCAACAACACCGTGCATCTGGGCGAGGCCGAGGACCTGACGGCCACAGCACTCACGGCCGACGACTGGATCTGGAGCGCCCCTGCCGACCGCGTGGAGGCAGAGCTCGATGCCGGCGGCATTCGCGTGGGCGCCAAGTACCGCTACCGTCAGAAGGACCAGGCAGCGACCCTTACGCGCGGCGAAGACGGGCAAATGCTGCTGACTTTTGACGAGCCGCAGCGAGCCATCGCCCCCGGCCAAGCCGTTGTAGTCTACCGCGGCGACATCGTCCTCGGCGGCGGCACGGTAACCGGCGCACTTAAGTAGCCCCATCCCCTTCATAAATTGCGGTGAAATAGGGACTGTTTAAGCGTTTAAAACCGCCAAACAGTCCCTATTTCACCGCAACTTAGAGAGGACGGCCTCGGTCGGTACTGCCGTATCAGCCGAGGCCGCTGCATCGCTAGCGCTGTACGTAGGCGCGGACGAGCTCGAAGGTGTTGCGCACGCCGTCCATGTGGCTACGCTCGTAGTTGTGGCTCGCATACACGCCGGGGCCGATCAGACCATGGCGAATGTCGTAGCCGGCAGAGAGCGTGGCTTCGACGTCCGAACCGTAATGCGGATACACGTCGATAGCGTAATCGAGCTCAAGCTCGCGCGCGATATTGGACAGCGCCGTCACCAGGTCGTAGTTGTACGGACCGCCCGAATCCTTGGCGCAGATCGACACCATGTGCTCGGTGCAGCCTAGGTCGTCGCCCACGCAGCCCATGTCAACGCTGATCATCTCGCGCGTGTCGGCCGGCACGAAGGCGCCGCCGTGGCCCACCTCCTCGTACACGGTAAAGAGCAGCGAAACCTTACGCGAAAGCGTCACCTCGCCAGCGGCGACGGCACGCGCCAAGCCCAACAAAATGGCGGCCGATAGCTTGTCATCCAGGAAGCGGCTCTTAATGTAGCCGCTCTCCGTCACCGTCGTGCGAGGATCCATAGCGATGATGTCGCCGGTCTGAATACCCAGCTCGAGCACATCGTCCTTGCTGTCGACGTTCTCGTCGAGCAAGATCTCCATGTTCTTCTCGATGGTCTTGACCGGCTCGTCGGCCACGTGCGCCGAAGGCTCGGTGTTAAGAACCACGCCCGTGTAGACATTGCCGTCGCGCGTGTAGACGGTGCAGTTCTCGCCATCGGCCGTAGACCACTGATGCCCACCGAGCGTCGTGGGGCGCAGGCGGCCATTGTCCTTAATGGAACGCACCATGGCGCCTAGGGTATCGACATGGCTCGCCAGTACGAGCGGCTCGCCCTCGCCGCCAAGCTCAACGAGCACGTTACCCTTATTAGAACGCTCAGGCCCAAACCCCATATCGCGCAGGGTCTCCATCAGATAATCAGTCGCCGCACGGGTATAGCCGGTAGGGGAGGCAATAGAAGTCAGCGTCTTAAGCTGTCCTGCGATATAGGAGAGCGTCTCCTCTAGAGAAGCATCAATATTAGAAGTCATATGCATCCTTCCAAGTAAAACTAAGACCGAGTCCCGATTTTAACCGTTCTGCACGTGCAATGCCCCAGGAGCCGAGCCGCCTCCAGACGTCCCCGCACCGGTTTTGTGCACGTGCACGGTTTACAATCTCAATCTTGCATAAATCCTATTGGTATTTGCATAGAAATGAGGCATCTTTTTGCTTCGTCTCAGGGTGCCCCACCTTGGACCGTGCAAAAACGGAGTATTCAGCACCGTGGGCCCCAACGGCCCCATCACGAACGACAAAACGACGCGGTTACAGCAGTGTTGCAGGTCGTCGCAAAGCAGAAACTCAGTAACAACCCCCTCCACTCATCGATAGCCCGCCCACAATGGCTGTCGATGGGCGCCTGCGGATCACTACCGCCCATTCACAACGTTATGCATTTTTAAGAGCTTGTTGAATACTCCCAAAAATGCACGCAGGGAAGTGCACCACCTATCCGCAGCGGGCAGTACGCCTTGGTTTTGTCCGTCTCAGGGCATCGACGCAGCACAAAAAGCCCCGCCGTGCGTAGCACGGCGGGGCCAGCGGCACGTCAAAAGACCATACACCTACGGGCGAAGGACCACCAAACTGGGCTAGGCAGCCGGGCAGATCTTCTTGAAGAGCTCGATGACGTCGTCGAGCGTTGCCTCGCGCGGGTTACCCGGGAAGCAGGCGTCGGCCATGGCGTCCTTGGCCAGGACCTCGATCTCGTCAGCCTTCATGGCCTCGCAGACGTGCGGGATGTTCACGTCGGCGGAGAGCTGCTTGACGGCGGCGATGGCGGCATCGGCGGCCTCGTCGGTGCTCATGCCCGTGGTGTCAACGCCCATGGCGACGGCGACCTTGGCCAGGCGCTCGGCGCAAACCGGCTTGTTGAACTCCATGGCGATCGGCAGCAGCATGGCGCAGGCGACGCCGTGCGGGGTGTCGTAGTGAGCGGACAGGGTGTGAGCCATGGCGTGGTCGATGCCCAGGCCGACATTGGAGAAGCCCATGCCGGCGACATACTGGCCAAGAGCCATGCCCTCGCGGCCGGAGCCGGGCTGACCGGACTTGGCCTCGGCAACGGAGTCGCGCAGGTTCTCGCTGATCAGCTTAATAGCCTCAAAGTGGAACATGTCGGAGAGCTCCCAAGCGCCCTTGGTGGTGTAGCCCTCGATGGCGTGGGTCAGAGCGTCCATACCGGTGGAAGCGGTCAGGCCGGCGGGCATGGAAGCCATCATGTCGGGGTCGACGACGGCGACCTCGGGAGCGTCGTTGGTGTCGACGCACACGAACTTGCGGACCTTCTCGGGGTCGGTGATGACGTAGTTGATGGTCACCTCAGCAGCGGTACCGGCGGTCGTCGGCACAGCGATGGTGAACACGGCGTGGTTCTTAGTCGGAGCAACGCCCTCGAGGCTGCGGACATCGGCGAACTCGGGGTTGTTGATGATGATGCCGATAGCCTTGGCGGTGTCCATGGAGGAACCGCCACCGATGGTCACGATAGCGTCAGCCTCGGCGGCCTTGAAGGCCTCGACGCCGTCCTTGACGTTCTGGATGGTGGGGTTGGGCTTGATCTCGGAGTAAAGGCTCCAAGCGATGCCGGCGGCGTCGAGCTCGTCGGTCACCTTAGCGGTAACGCCAAACTTGACCAGATCGGGGTCGGAGCAGACGAAGATCTTCTTGTAGCCACGACGCTGGAGCTCGCCGGGGATCTCCTTGATGGCGCCGGAACCATGATAAGAGATGGTATTGAGAACGAAACGATTAGCCATTGATAGCCTCCCATCGTGTGCGGGGCATCCATTACGCCCCACGCTATGAGTCCCATCCTAACGCTTTTGAAACAAAAAACGCGTGAGAACGTCAAACTATTTAAAGCGTTTCAACAGACGATGAAAAATATTGCGGCAAAGGGACAGCCCCTTTGCCGCATTCGGTTACTTTCGGCAGCCCTCTTTCCAAGCCTCGGCCGCAACCTTCCAGCGTAAGCGCAAGTCGCGCTCGCGGTCGATGAACATGATGGCAAACGCGACAAACAGCAGCAAGCTCGCCACGACGATGGCGTGCAGGCCCATGCGCTCAATGCACCAGTTGCCCAACACGGCGCCAAACACAAAGGTAAAGATCACGCCAAAGTACAGCAGGCCGTTTTCCAAAAAGCCGCGCCTGTGGGTGATGATGTAATCGTCCACGTTTTGCAGCGCGTTGCGCAAGTTGCCGATACACATGGTCGTAGCGATGCCGTGACCGTGGATCTTGCGGAAGCTCTCAACTTGCATGCCGCAGGCAAACGAGGTGAGGCAGTTGGCGAGCAGGTTGAAATTGCCGCCGGGGATAAAGCTCACGCCCAGCAAGATAACGGCTTCAAAGAACACCGTCACTTGGCGCCAGTGAATCACGCTGCCAAACCGTTCGTGTACCAGGTCGGCAAGCATAATGCCCACGGCAAACGACACCACGGGGAAGAAATAGCGTCCCGCAAGTGCCCAGTTGCCCTCCGAGATGCTCACGCCCACGAGCAGGATGTTGCCTGTCTGCGCGTTGGCGAAAACATGATCGCGCCCAATGTACGAATAGACGTCCATAAAGCCACCGGCGAGCGCCAAGATAATGCCAAGCTCGATGGACTCTGATATCTGTTTGGCACGCTGCATCGTCGTGCATCCTCCTTGTTGACGACCCTCTCGTGCGTTGGCGGAAACATAACCGCCGTTCATACTGTAACCCATTGACAACATGGCGTGCGCGCGAGACGGGTTCTCCAACGCGCAGATACACAGTCTGGAAACAAACGACTGGCTCAGCGACGCTCTCACTCACCAGCTCATGTACTCCACCAGTCTTTTTAGCGCCGTCCCAAAAAGACTGGTTACAATTACGTGCAACATACAGACACCGGGAGGGATCGTGGCAAAAAAGCCTCAGCACGCTCAGAACAGCCAACGCGAACAGCAGGGCAAACAGGGCCAGCAGCAAAAGCGCGGCGGTAAGGCGCAGGGCTCGCGACCCACGCATGCCTCTGCAGCGCCCGCCCGCCCCTGGCGACCGGGCCGCGATAAGTTCCTCCCCGTCAGCCGCGCCGACATGGATGCGCGCGGCTGGGACCAGTGCGACTTTGTCTACATCTGCGGCGACGCCTACGTGGACCATCCCAGCTTTGGTATGGCCATCGTCAGCCGCGTACTCGACGCACACGGCTACAAGGTGGGCATCATCTGCCAGCCCGATTGGACCGACCCCGCCAGCATCACCGTGCTCGGCGAGCCGCGCCTGGGCTTTCTCGTCAGCGCCGGCAATATGGACTCCATGGTCAACCACTATTCGGTGACCAAGCACCGCCGCCACACCGACGCCTATACCCCCGGTGGCGAGGAGGGGCACCGTCCCAACCGAGCCGTCACGGTCTACGGTAACCTCATCCGCCAGACGTTCAAGGACGCCCCCATCATCATCGGCGGCATCGAGGCGAGCCTGCGCCGTCTGGCCCACTACGACTACTGGCAGGACAAGCTCAAGCGCTCGGTACTGCTCGACTCGGGCGCCGACATCCTCATCTACGGCATGGGCGAGCACGCGATCGTCGAGATCGCCGACGCGCTCGACGCGGGACTGCCCGTCGATCAGATCACCTATATCAACGGCACCGTATACCGCACGGGTTCGCTCGACGAGGTCTACGACTACGATCTGCTGCCCAGCTGGGACGACCTTGCCGCCGATAAGCTCAACTACGCGCGCAGCTTTAACGTGCAGCAGCAGAATATGGACCCCATCACCGGACACCGCCTGGTAGAGCCCTACCCCAACAGCGTCTATGTGGTGCAAAACCCGCCGTCGGCGACGCTCACCACCGATGAGATGGACGAGGTGGCCGAACTCCCCTACGCACGCGATTGGCATCCCGACTACGATGCGGCGGGCGGAGTGCCGGCCTTTGCCGAGATCAAGTTTTCCATTAGCTCCAACCGCGGCTGTTTTGGCGAGTGCTCATTTTGCGCGCTCACCTTCCACCAGGGCCGCGTGCTGCAGATGCGCAGCCACGACTCGATCATGCGCGAGGCCGAGCTGCTCACACGCGATCCCGAGTTTAAGGGCTACATCAACGACGTGGGCGGGCCGACGGCCAACTTTAGCCGCCCTGCCTGCGACAAGCAGCTCAAGCACGGCGTGTGCAAGAACAAGCGCTGCCTGTGGCCGAGTGTGTGCAAGAACATGGTGGTCGACGAGAGCGGCTACACGCAGCTGCTGCGAGACCTGCGCCAGCTGCCGGGCGTCAAGAAGGTCTTCGTCCGCAGCGGCATCCGCTTTGACTACACCATGGCCGACGCCTCGGACGAGTTTTTGCGCGAGCTGCTGGAGCACCATGTCTCGGGCCAGCTGCGCGTAGCGCCCGAGCACGTGAGCGACGCGGTGTTGTCCGTGATGGGCAAGCCGAGCCGCGCCGTCTACGACGCGTTCTGCCGTAAATTTGAGCGCCTGAACCGCGAATACGGACTCAAGCAGTATGTGGTGCCGTACCTGATCTCGAGCCACCCCGGCTCGACGATGAAGGAAGCCGTGGACCTTGCCGAAGCCGTGCGCGACATGGGCTACATGCCCGAACAGGTGCAGGACTTCTACCCCACCCCGTCCACCATGTCGACGTGCATGTACTACACCGGCGTGGACCCGCGCACCATGGAGCCGATCTATGTAGCGCGCGACCCGCACGAGAAGGCCATGCAACGCGCGCTCATCCAGTATCGCAAGCCCGAGAACTACAAGCTGGTACGCGAGGCGCTGGAAAAGGCTGGCCGCCGCGACCTGATCGGCTACACCAAGCATTGCCTGATCCGTCCCGTGCCGCCGCGCCCGGGCGAGACGTCTGCTGGCGGTGGGCATGGCGCAGGCAAGAAGGGCGGCAAGGCCCACGGTGGCGCCGCTGGCAAGGGGCCTAAGGGCAGCAAGGGGCACAGCGGCATGTCGCGCGCGCAGAACACTGCCGGGCGCAACCGTGCAGCTCAGGGGCGTCAGGGTGCCAACGGAGGCGGACGCCGCAATTAGTGCGGGAATGCGGTAGATGTGCTCACAGCGCTCTGCTGGCACGCTTGGCGCAGCGAGCGCATTGCCTCCACCAGGATCACGCCGGCGATCGCGACCGTAATTGCCACGTCGAACGGCGTGTTCACAAACCACAGCAGCCCCATGAGATACGACCCGGCATTAAAGGCAAAGTGCAGCAGGATCGTGTAGCGGAGCTTTCCGGTGGTCACGAACACCCAACCAAAAATGAGGCCGGCAGCGCCCGCATAGCAGCCCTGCACCCAGTTCATATGCATAAAGCCAAAGATGGCCGCCTGCAGCACGATTGCCGCGGCGATACCCCACGTGCTTGGGGCCGCCCAGGGCACCATGGCGCCGTCTTGCGCGTTCGCGCGGCGCCGGCGCTTCCAGAGCGAACGGCACTGTGGATTAAACGCACGCAGCGAAAACTCAAAGATGATGCCGCGCACCAGCAGTTCCTCGCAAAACGGAGCGCCGAGCACCGTGGTCAGGACGGCAAGAAGGCTGGTATCGCCCATGCCCGTTTCCTCGACGAGCTCGCTATAGTCTGCCGCGACCTCGGGCAGCAGCGACAGCACGCCGTCGCATAGGTAGCTAATGACCACCTGCATGGATAGGCCAATCACGACAACGCAGGCAATGCGCTTCCATGCCGCGCTTGCTCCCCCACCGAGCGGGCGCTCGCCTTGCCGGCGTGCCATGAAGGAGCGGGGCCACAGATAACGCCACCACAGCAGCGCCATCAAAAATGACGCCGTCTGAGCGGCAGCCTGGAACCATTGAATATCGAGGTTGTCGATCGGGAAACCCGTCAGCACCGACACGGCATCGAGAACTGAAAACAGAACCACGCTCAGGGCTATATCGGCAGCGACAACGCCAAAACAGGCAAGCGCCCACGCCATCGCATTGAGCATGCCAACCTCCTCAAAACCCGGCACTTAGGGACGTTCCTTAACTGCCGGCTGAAAAGGAACGTCCCCAAGTGCCGGCAGTTTGGGACAGTCATTGTTGATGAGAATCGGGCGCAGCGCCAAAAGCCCCGCTCGGCGAGATGTCGAACGGGAAGGTGCCGCAGCGATTGAAAGCGGCGATGAACATGCGGATGGCGTTGGACGGTGTGGTGCCCACGAGCTGGGTTGCCGCCGCGAAGGCCGCCTTTTCCTCGGGCAAAACCTTCGCGACAACCGGGGTCATGTGTTCTGCCATGGCGCTTCCTTCTTGAAACGACGGTGGTGCGGATGGATGCGGGCCACGCGGCTGGGCGACGGGCTGTGAAGGCAACCCGATTGGTCCGCATCTGGAGTTTGTTCTACGGCGTTGGTATTACTTGGTAATCCTAAGTATTACCCCGTAGATAGAATACCATACCCGACCCCATGGAGACAGAAGAAAACGAATCATTTTATTGTTGAGTTAGCGCCTGAAATGGCTTTTAGAGCGTGATGATATCCGAGATATCGAGGGCCCGAGCGTCAGCGGCATCGTGCGTGGCAAGCAACAGCATGCGGCCGTCGAGCAAGTCGAGCACGACCTCGGCGCATGCGTCGCGCGCAGCGATGTCTAGACCGGTAAAGGGCTCGTCCAGAATCACTGCGCCGCCCGGGCACAGCAGGGCTCGGGCAATCTCGACGCGACGACGCTGCCCACCCGAGAGCTCAGCCACGCGTGCATGCACATCGATCCCCGGTACCAGCAGGCGCAACAGGGCTGCGGCACTCGAGGCATCCACGCGCGCGTCGGCGCACACCAGCACATTATCCAAGGCAGAAGCGTCCTCGACCAGGCGCACATCCTGAAACACCATGGAGCACGGTGCGCACTCCCCCGCCGCCAGCGCAAGCAACGTCGACTTGCCCACGCCCGAAGCGCCCATCACACAGGTGCGTCCACCGGCGGGCACATGAAGCACCAGCCCGTCGAGCGCCGGCGCCCAAGGCGCGCGATCGCCCACGGCAAGCGCAAGCTCCGCTGCAGCACCATCGCTCGCAGCCCCTGTACGCCCGCGCAGTCCATGCCCATGCGCCCGCACGGCAGTTCGCCACGCCACGGGCCCCGAAGCCCGCAGCAACCACACCAGCACGCGCTCGCATACCCACGATGCCGCCACGACCAGCACGGTCCACGCCAGCAGGTCAGCCGTCTCGATGAGCAGCTTCGCCTGATAGATGCGCTCGCCCACGGTGCCCGTCGCCATGCCGATGAGCTCCGCCGCCACGCCGGCCTTCCAGCTCATGCCGATCACGGCACGCGCGCACGAAAGCACAAACGGCAGGACCTCGCGCCAGGTATGGGCGCAAAACAGACGCCAACCCCGCACGCTATGCAGATGAAACATCTGCTCCAGCGACTGATCAACCTGCGTCAAACCCTCGACCAGCGAAAAATACACGCCCGGCAGCGCCATCAAAAAGACCGCGGCGATGCTCACGCGCGCCGACCCCAACCAAATGAGCAGCAGGACCACCACGCAGGCAACCGGTGTCGCCTTAACAAACGAAAGCGCAGGCGCCACCAAGCGGGCAAACGTCAGCGACCGCACCGAGGCTCCCGCCATCACGACGCCGCACACCGCGGCAAGCGCCAGCCCGCCCAAGATACGCGCACCCGAGCCTGCCAGAATCGCCCATGTGCCGGCATCGCATACCAGTCGTAGCAACGCCACCACGACAGCGCCCGGCCCCGGCAAAATCAACGGCTGCGCCACGAGACCCGCCACCAGCACCCACACGGCAAGCCAAAAGGCGGCAACGGCACCTGCTGCCGCCACCGCCTTCATACGCTCTGCCATTTGTCGAGCAAACGCACGCACGGGCTACTCCATGTAGTAGAAATCGTCAGCCGGGAGCTTGCCGCCCACGGCGCTCGCGTCCGCATCGGCCAGCACCTGCAGGTACCCACCGAGCGCCGCCTTCATATCCCTCCCCGTCTGGCACACGAGCATGCACCCGGGAATCGCTTTTTCGGCAATCGCGGCGTTATCCACGATACCCGCATCGACCACGGCCTGAGCCCAGTCCGCCGGCGCCGCGTTCACGTCCTCAACGCTCGCAGCATGGCAGCTCAGGAATTCCGCCACGGCCTCGGGATGCTCCTCGGCAAAGGCCCGACGCACCACGGTCACGCCCGTCAGCAAACGGGAGCCCGTGTCGCCCGCCAGCTCATCCCACACATCGGTCAGACTCACCGGCGCCGACAGCTTGCCTTCGCTCTTTGCGATGGCAGCGGTCTTGAACGGCTCGGGCAGCACGCCCACGGCAGACGGATCGGCAAGCAGCACCGAGAGCACCTCGGTGGGCTCGCTCTTAAACTCAAGCGCCACCTGGCCGGTCAGGCCCGCGCGCTCCAACAGGTAGTTCATGACGTACTCCGGCGTGGTGCCCTTGCCCGTCATATAGACAGTATGGCCCGCCAGATCGCCAAACGAAGTAACGTCCGCGTTACCCGTCACCACGTTCAGCACGCCCAGCGTGTTGATGTCGATGACCTGCACCGCACCCTCAGTCTTGTTGTAGAGTACGCTCGCCACGTTGGCGGGCACCAGGGCGATATCGATATCGTCCTGAATGACCTTGGGCACAATCTCATCGGCGGCAGTATTGATCGCAAAGTCGAACTCATTGTCCGTCTCGCCATCGGCTGCCCGGTCCATAAACTGCACCAGACCAATCGAGGTCGGCCCCTTGAGCGAGGCGACGCGCACCTCGACCGGCTCTGCAGCAGCACCGGCGCCGTCCGTGGCAGCCGAGCCCGCGGCGGACCCGGCACCGGCAGCCCCGCCGCCACAGCCCGCGAGTGCAAGCGACAGCGCACCCGCGGCAAGCGCCGAGGCAAACCCCCGGCGCGACAGCTCAAAATCAAACGCGCGCATCGCTAGCACGTCCCCTCGTTAGGCATCGTCCATGCGTGATGGTCGGTATGCAGCAGATCCTCAGCCAGCGACGAGAGCGGCTCGCCCAAGAACTCGCGGTAGCACGCCTGGACATCGGGATTCTCGTGCGAGAAACGAATGTCCGCAGCGGCATCCAGGCCCCAGAGCACCTGGCCACGCTCGGCTGCCAGCTCGCAGCCGTCGTGGATGGGCTGACCGCCGCCACCGACGCAGCCGCCCGGGCACGCCATAACCTCAACGAAGTCATAGCTCACGCGGCCGTCGCGAATCGCGTCGAGCAGACGGGCAGCGTTGCCCAGCCCGTGTGCCACGGCGACGCGCACCTTGGTGCCATCGATATCGGCCACGGCCTCCTTCCAGCCGTCCAGGCCGCGCACATCGGTAAAGAAGTCGGCGTCGGGGTTCTTGCCCGTCACCAGGTAATAGGCCGAGCGCACGGCGGCCTCCATCACGCCGCCCGTGGCGCCAAAGATCACACCCGCACCCGTGCCAAAGCCCAGCGGCGTATCGAGCGGCTCCTCAACTAGCGTATCCACGCTCACGTGGCTCGCGCGGACCATGCGCACCATCTCGCGCACCGTCAGCGCAACGTCCACATCGGGCGTGCCGCCCTCGCCCACCATGCTCGGCAGCGCGCACTCGGCCTTCTTGGCCGTGCACGGCATCACGGACACCACAAACAGGCGCTCGGGCTCCACGCCCAGCACCTTGGCGTAGTAGGTCTTGGCGATGGCGCCGAACATCTGCTGCGGCGACTTGGACGTGGACAGGCTGTCGACAAACTCGGGGTAACGCGCCTTCACAAAGCGTACCCAGCCCGGGCAGCAGCTCGTGAACATGGGCCAGCTGCGGCTGTCGCCCTCGCCCTTGGCGGCCTCGCCCAGGCGCTTGAGCAGCTCGGAGCCCTCTTCCATAATGGTGAGGTCGGCCGAGAAATCGGTATCGAACACGTACTCAAAGCCAACGCGGCGCAGCGCGCAAGCCAAGCGCTCAACGGTAGCCTCCTCGCGAGATATGCCGAGCTCCTCGCCCCAGGCGCTGCGCACGGCCGGCGCAATCTGCACCAGCACGATCTTGTCGGGATCGGCGATGGCGTCGAACACGGTCTCGGTATCGTCACGCTCGCGCAGGGCGCCCGTCGGACAATGCGTGATGCACTGACCACACGCGACGCAATCGGTCTTGCCGATCGGCGCACGCCCGCGGGTGCCCACGGCGGTATGCGTGGCGCGGTTGGTCAGGTCCCAAATCCCTAAGCCCTGCACGCTCTCGCACACCTTGATGCAGCGCATGCATTTAATGCACTTGTCGTTATCGCGGATGATGGGGAAATCGAAGTCCCAGCCCTCGCGCGCCAGGTGCTGCTCGTACGGCAGATAGAAGATGCCCAGGTCGTTGGCGATGGTCTGCAGGTTGCAGTTACCACTGCGCACGCAGCTCGTACAGCGCGAGTCGTGTTGGGACAGTAGCAGCTGCACGTTGGTGCGACGCGCCTCGCGGGCCTTGGGGCTGTTGGTGTGGACCACCATGCCGTCGAGCACGTAGTTGTTGCAGGCGGCAACCAGCTGGTCGCAGCCCTCAACCTCGACCACGCACACGCGGCAGCCGCCGATCTCGTTTAGATCGCGCAGGTAGCACAGGGTGGGAATCTGGATACCGACGGACTTGGCCGCGTCCAGGATCGTGGTGTGCTCGGGCACCACGACCTCGCAATTATCGATAGTGAGCTTGACCATGTTGAGTGCTCCGCTTTCGGTGTTGTCGCTGACAGTGGGGTTGTTGGGCTCTACCATTCCAGGTTCCTCCCTCCGCGGAACGCGCCAAAGCCAAAGTGGTCGCAACGCAGGCAGCGGCTTGCCTCCTGGCGTGCCTCCTCCTCGGTAAGGCCCTGCTCGACCAGATTCCAATCGTAGATGCGCTCGCCGGCCTCGCGCTCGCCCAGCTCGCAGCGGCCGCACTCGTGCTTGCCCTTAAACTGCACGGTCGGCAGCTCAACGTCGAGCTTGATCTTGTTGTCAAAACCCAGATAGCGGTCGATATTTGCCGAAGCAACGCGGCCGGCGTTGATGGCCCGGATGACGGTGGCGGGGCCGGTCTGGCAGTCGCCGCCGCTAAAGAGGCCATCGAAGTTGGGCACGGCACCGTCCGAGTCGGTGACCACGCAACCCCACTTGCAGGCGATGCCCATGTCCTCAAACGGCTTGGAATCGATGTCCTGGCCAATGGCGACAAACACGCGCTCGCAGGGGATGACGCGCTCGGGCGTAGCGGCGGCACGCGGAGCCGGACGACCGCGGCGGGGCTCGCCGATAATCTGCGGTTGCACGCGCAGGCCGCTCACGCGACCATCTTCACCCGTCTCGATGGCGAGCGGCGCCGTGAGCTCCAGAACCTCGCAACCCTCGGCCTGGGCGCCGGCAATCTCGGCGTCCTGGGCCGTCATATCGCAGATGCGACGGCGGTAGACGATGCTCACCTTTTCGGCACCGCAGTGCACGGCAGAGCGCGCCACGTCCATGGCCACGTTGCCGCCGCCGATGACGCACACGCGCTGGCCGCTCAGGTCGGGCAGCTCGTCGTCTCCGATGGCGCGCAGCATCTTGACGGCCGACTCCACGCCGGGCGCCTCTTCACCCGGAAGGCCGAGCTTCTTGTCGCTATGGGCACCGATGGCCAGGTAGACGGCATCGAACTCGTCGCGCAGGCGAGCGAGCTCCTCGCCGTTCACGGAGTGATCGAGCTCAACGTCGATGCCGGCGCTCAAGATCCAGTCGATCTCGGCCTGCAGGCGCTCGCGCGGCAGACGATAGCTGGGGATGCCGTAGCGCAGCATGCCGCCCAAGTGGTGGCGCTGCTCAAAAATGGTCACCTTGTGGCCCATCACGGCCAGGTAGTAGGCACAGGAAAGGCCAGCCGGGCCGCCGCCGATCACGGAGACGCGCTTACCGGTGTTGTCCACTACATGCGGCTTGTGGTCGTTGAGGTCACTGTGCTCAACGGCAAAACGCTTGAGGGCGAGGATGTTCATGGGGTCGTCGACCATGCCACGGCGGCAATGCATCTCGCAGGGATGCTCGCACACCAGGCCGCAAACGAGCGGCAGCGGGTTATTCTTGCGGATGACCTTGACGGCATCGGCATAGCGGCCGGCCTCGACGAGCGAAATGTAACCGGGAATGTCGACATGCGCCGGACAGCCCGAGACGCACGGGACGCGGGCCTCGCGGTCAAAGCCACAGGAGTGCTCGCGGATGTGGTGCTCAAAATCGTCACGGAAACCGCGGATAGCCGTAAGCGCCATGGCGCCGGCCTCGTAACCGATGGCGCAATCGCTCGAAAGATAGATGGTGCGGGCGGTGCGCTCGATCAGATTGAGCGTGGACTCGTCGGCGCGGCCCTCGAGCACATCGGCGAGCAGATCGCTCAGCGCGCTCAGGCCCACGCGGCAGGGCGTGCACTTGCCGCAGCTCTGGGTGGAGCACAGGTTGACGAGCGCTGCCGTAAACTCAACGGGACACGGGGCGAGCGAACTCACCGCCAGACGACGTCCGAGCGCATCGTGCAGGTCGTCCATGACGGCCTGAGCGTGGCTGCGTTCCATTACGTGCAGTCGAGCCATAAGATCCCCTCTCACATGGCAGCCCGGAGGCGAGGCCGGGCGAAATTGCTACACGCACAACACTGACCTAAAAAGTTGTGAGGTCTCCATACGGTTCGGCAGGCGGTATAAAATGTCACCCTCAGCGGTGAAATAGAACATTACCGCAGATAAATGCCATATTTGATAAAACGCGTTACCAAATTGCAATATTCAATGTGAAAAAGAGCGCCTTACTATTTTTCCTTTTTGATCCGTTTTCCTCCGTCTCCTTCGGATCACATGATCCCTTGGGAACGGAGGAAAACGGATCGTTTTTGGTGCAAAAGGGCCAGGTTTGTTTGCACCAATCTCACTTGCGCTAGATGAAGAGCTCGCATTCCTTCCGCGCGACGCAAACCTTGCTCAGCATCTGGGAAACAGCGGATAGTTTGTTGGAATCAAGCTTGCGAGCACCTCGCGGACATACGGCGATGCAGCGCATGCAGGAGATGCACGCCTCGCCAGCTGCTCGTTTGGGGTCACTCTTGTCGATAGCGCAAACGGGGCACGCCGCGGCGCATGCACCGCAGGAGACACAATCCTCTGTTGCCTCGGGTGCCATGCGGTGACCTCCGGCTTGTTTATAAGGACGATTGCCGGGGATAGAGGGCCCGGACGCATCCTCAGCCAACAGCTTTTGCTGAATTTGCTGCGCAAACTCTGCGAGCTGCGCCGCATCCTGCGCATCCGGTCGCCCAGCAGCAAACTGACGAGCAACGGAATGCTCAGCAATAGCAGAAACCGCTGCAACAACCCTAAATACGGCGCGCTTCGCAACGTCCTCCAGCTCTACGAGCGTGTCCTCAAACGCGCGGTTTCCGTATACGCAAACCAAAACAGCCCGAGCCCCGTTGCCGCGCACCATGCCCAACCGGTCAGCCACCACAGCCGGGATTCTACCGGCATACGCCGGCACAGAGATTACGGCCACGTCGTCCTCAGTCATCGAGACAGCGCTGAAATCTAGCCCGCTATCGGCCAGATCGACGGTAACGGTATTCTTGCCCAGTGCCCCGGCCACAAGGCCAGACACCTTCCGCGTTCCACCCGTCGGACTAAACACAATTTCGAATACGCTCATCGAGGCACCCTCCCCTACGCCTGGCAACGCGTCAAGCCGCTTTCACATCCAGCCAGAGTATACGGCGCATGGGATCCCCGTTTTGGTGCACCAAGCACCCCAATGCACCCACCCTACGCTGTCTGCCTCTTCGTTTTGTATAAATTACGGTACAGATTGTATATATTTACGGGATACCGCCGTGTTCTCCCGAGGTACCCCATCCTGGCCCGTGCAAAAAACGGAGTATTCTGCAACGTGACCGCGCCAGCAATACCCCGAGCGGGCAAACCTTTAGGGCGCTGCGTCATTTTGGGTTCCGACATGGCGAGAATGACGCGCCCCTGCTCCGGAAAACGACGAAATCTGACTCAGAACGCTCGCTAGGGATATCCGAAAGCCACCGTTGGCGACGTCAAATCATATGCAGACAACTCGAACTGCAGAATACTCCAAAAAATGCACGGCGCACCCCATGGGACCCATTGCCGCATGGTAGGAAACAGGCCCACGGCATCCTCTAGATGCATTCCCGAGGAAATCACATTTGAACTAGCGATCGGATACGGCAAACAAAAAGGGCCCCGAGCGTAGTTGCTCGGGGCCCTTGGTTCACCTCGCTCTAGCGGGCGATGCGTATGTTACTTGCGCTTGCCGCCGCCGTCACCGGGGCGACGGGAGCTGCCGCCGCGCTTGCCGCCACGACTATTGCCATAGCTACCACGATTATCGCGACCACCGGCACGGCCGCCGCGGGAGCCGGCCTGGTTGCCGCCACGCCCGCCACGATAGCCGCCACGACGCTCCTCGCGGGTATCGTCGTAGTTGCGCCAGTCATCGCGACGATCGCGGCTGGCACGCGGATCGCGGCGATCGCGCGACTCGTTAGAGCGGCCAGCACCGCTGCGGCTGCCATTGCCACGAGTGCCCTCGCGATGCTCGCCGCCACGGCCACCGCGCTCATCAAAGCGCTTGCCGCCACGGGACTCGCCGCCGCGAGTACCACGCTCGCCACGCGAACCGCGGCCCTCGCCGCCACGGCGCTCATCACGGCCGCCGCGCTCGTCATCGCGACCGGAACGACGACGATCGCCCGAACCACGCTTGCCGCCACGCGAGCCACGGCCCTCGTCCTCGCGCTCAACACGGCGACGACCGCCGCGGTCCTCGTCCTCGCGGCGACGGCGATGCGCCTCGCCCTGGAACTGCTTGGCACGGCGCTCGGCACGGTTGCCGCGCGGGGCCTGCTCAACGACACCAGCACCGCCGCGCTCCTCGGCAGCCACCTCGCGGGCCACGCTCTCCACAGCCTCGTCCACGCGAGCCTGAACGCCCTCGCGCACGCGGGTCTTGCCGCCGCGCTTGGGACGGCTCGGACGCTCACCGTCGCCGCGACGCTCGTCTCGACCGCGGTTGGAACGACCGGCCACATCACCGTAATCGTCGCCGTTGCGTTTGCCGTCGCGACGCGCCTGCTCAAGCTTCTTCTTGCTCTTGGACTTGCCGCGCTTGGTCTTCTTCTTCACCTTAAAGGCCGCAGGATCGCGCTCGGGGTCAACCGCGGGCGGATTGGGGCCCACATGCAGGTCGCCGGCCTCGTAGATGTCGGCGGTCTTGTCCATGAGCTTCTCGATCTCGTAGAACTCATCGACATCCTGCTCGGTCACAAACGTGATGGCCCAGCCCAGCTCGCCGGCGCGGCCCGTACGGCCAATACGGTGGATGTAGTCGGTCGGCTCGGCCGGCACGTCAAAGTTCACGACGTAGCGCACGTCGCTGATGTCGATGCCGCGGGCGAGCACGTCGGTTGCCACCAACACGTCGACGGTACCGTCGCGGAAGGCCGAAAGGGCACGCTCGCGCTGAGCCTGGCTGCGGTTGCCGTGAATCGCGGCGGCCTTGATGCCCTTGCGCTCCAGACGACGGCAGCAGCTGTCGGCGCGGTGCTTGGTGCGCATAAAGACGATGGTGCGCTCCGGGCCCTCCTTCTTGAGGAACTCGGGCAGCAGATTGTTCTTGGCCTCGATGGACACCGGGAATACAAACTGGTCGACGGTGTCGGCGGTCGACGTGGCGGGCGCGATCTCCACGCGTGCCGGGTCGCTCACCAGGTCGGTGATCTCGCCCACGGCCTCCTCGTCGAGCGTGGCCGAGAACAGCAGCGTCTGACGCTCGGCCGGCGTCTCGCGCACAATGCGGCGGACGGCGGGCAAAAAGCCCATGTCGAGCATGCGGTCGGCCTCGTCCAGCACCAGCACCTTGACCTCGTCCAGGTGGCAGGCGCCCTGCTCGATCAGGTCAACCAGACGGCCCGGCGTAGCGACCAGGATGTCACAGCCGTACTTGAGCGCCGCGGTCTGCGGCTTGTAGCTCACGCCGCCCACGACGGTCACGGCGACATGGCCAGTGACGTCGGCAATCTTGCTCGCGACCTCGTCGATCTGCTGGGCAAGCTCGCGCGTGGGGGTGATGACGAGCATCAAGGGACCGCGACCGTTGCCCTCGGGCTTCTTGGCGCCGCGACGGCGGTTGCGACCGCCACGCTCGCGCACGGGCTTGGGCGGAGCGATGTGCTCCAGGTTGTTCATGGTCGGCAGCAAGAAGGCGGCCGTCTTGCCGGTGCCGGTCTGAGCAGCGGCAAGCAGGTCGCGGCCCTCGAGCACCACGGGGATCGAGCCAGCCTGGACAGGCGTGGGCGCCGTGTAGCCTAGGTTCTCGATAGCACGAAGCATCTCGTCCGAAAGGCCCAGCTCGTCAAAGGCGGGCAGGCTCTCGGTAGCGGACTCGACGGTCTGGGCAGCATTGGCCTCATCGGCGGCATCGAAGGCAGCCTGGGTCATGGCCTCGCGGGCCTCGTCCAGAATCTCGGCGTCCGTGACGTCGGATACAGAATTACGCATATGTTGTTGTTCCTTATCTGCACGCGCAATGGGCACGGCATGCGGCCGCGCGGGCGTGCTTGGTAGTGCGCTAATACATACAAAAACAGGTGCGCACAGAGAGGACGTTGCTCAGCACGCTGGCGATCGCTTTGGCAGCCCTATCACGCGCCGTCCAGACGCAGCAGCTCTAAGCGATGGAGCAGATTCGCCGCCGGTTAGTATACCCGCACTCCGTATGCCCCCACGTAAACCACAGATGACGAGGCGGACGGGGCGGGCCTGGCCGATTGTCTCAATCTGTAACAGATGCAGGGCAAATCTTCCTCTACGTGTTACAGATCGAGACAAACGGTCGACACGGCTCACAAACGTCTCAATCTGTAACAGTTAACGAGTAAAATCGGCCCTAATTGTTATAGATCAAGACAGAGGGGGATTTCCGTTCAATCCAAACCAAATCTCTCGGTCTTCCTGCAATTTCGAAAATGTGGCCTATAATGTTGCTTTGGTTACGCTATATATTGCGCAACCATTTAATACGTCGCCCACCGGGGGCCATTAATTCCTATCGCCATATTGGCTAGGAAGCAATCAAAGGAGGTATCCGTGGCAGCAGAGACGCCTTGCTCGGTCCTCTATAACGATATTCGCTCGTTCGGCGGTCTTAAACATCTCGAGATCGCCCGAATGCTCATCAATGGAAACTCCTATCTCGGCAGTACCCTGCTCGAGAAATGCTCTTCCAACCGCTCGTATCTCACCCGTTACATCGTCCATCGCAAGCCTGACCAGTGCGCGCCCGCCATCTACAGCGACTTTACCGTCACCACGCTCAACCTTTCCGCGGCAATCTGCAGCAAGCTCGGCGGCGGCGAGTCCGCCTATCAGGCAATCGCCGAGCACTATCGCGGTCCGGCCGCCAACGAAATGATGTCGGCTCTCGCCAGCTACAAGCTGGACAGCCGCCTATATGCAAATGCCCTCAATCGCATCGACAACTTTGACGGCAATGCCGTGCGCGAGAAAAGCACGCTTTACCTTATGCTCTTTGTGGCAACGGGGGCGCTCGCCGATCCCGTTCAGGGCGTGGCCACCGTCGAGCGCTTTTGCGACAGCAAGACGGGCGGGCACTTTGGCACCACCGAAACTACCGTCGGACGTGGCTTTATGAGCAGCCTGGAGCAGCCGCACACCGTCGCTCCCAACCTCGGTCTGCTCAGAACCCATGCCGACAACTGCGCCGACATGCAAATCCATCCCCTCACACGCGATCCGCGCGGCACCGTGATTGGTTCTTTGCCCAAAACCTCGCCCAGCATCACCGATGTAGGCGCCGACGCCTCGCGCGAGCATCTTCGTATTTGGCTCGAGGGTGAGCACTGGTACGCCCAGGGCCTTGGATCGACCAACGGCACAGTGCTCGAATCGGGCGCGGGCGACGGCGATATTGTGATTGAGCCGCCGCGCGACCAACGCGAACCCGGCAAAGTCTATCCCCCCGTGGAAATCGCCAACAGCGACAGGCTCCATCTGGGTCTCTACACGACATTCCTTGTCATTGTGGACTAGCACGGACAGCGATCGGAAGACGGTCGCCGTCCGTCTTTCGTCTTCTACCTTCTGCGTCGTAAACGACAATACTCAGCGGTACACGTGAGCAGTGCGGCTATCATGGTACTTTACCGATATCCGCACTGCTCACGTGTACGCGCGGCAACCCATGCCAGACAAAGGAACGCCATGGATACTACCGATAGCGCCTATGGCGACAAACTCATCCGTCTCGATACGTTCGACACCGCCGTGGCGGTCGACCCCAGTGCCGAGGACGACACCAAGCGTCGGTTTATGACGCTTATTCTCCAGACGGCCCACCGCAACAACGGCAACATCGGGCACGTGCTTCGCGCGACCAACACAAGCGGCGAGGTCTTTGCCGTCAAGCTACTCAAGGACAACGCCTTTCTCTCTGGCCAAGCCCCCGACCGTTCCGCCGAGCAATCGGCAGCGCACCTGGCCAACACCGCCGCGCTGTTCGAGGAGTACCGTCATCTGTGTACCGTCTCGCACCTGCGCGGATTTCCACGCGTCTATGGCTACGGATCGTGCGAGGATGACCCGCTCATCCTCATGGAGTGGGTCGAGGGCACCTCACTCAAGCAGGCGCTACCTCTGCTTCCGCACGACGCCTCGGGCGGGCTGACCACCCAGATGGTCGCCGCCGTCGGAAACGCCGTGCTTCGTGCGCTCTTGATGACCCAAGGCCTCGTGAATCCGGTCGTCCATCGCGACCTGTCGCCTGCCAATATCATGTTCCGCACCACCAGCCGAACACTCGAGCAGCAGATTGCCGATTGCTCCTTTGACCCCTGCCTCATCGACATGGGCTCCGCGACCATGGCCCTCGGCGACGACACGATCACCCGGCGCGCCGACATCTGGCGCTTTGCCACGCCCGCATACGCCGCGCCCGAGATGCTCACGCAGGATATCGAAGGCATCGCGGCCCTTCGCCGTTCGCCGGCAATCGATGTCTACGCGCTTTCGAGCATTCTGTACCAGCTCTACAGCGGTCGCAAACCGTTTGACTTTGAGTCGACGGACGCCGCTGCAACCGGCTCGTTCTATCTCGTAAAGACCAAGACCAAGCCGGCGCCGCTCGAGCCGCGCTGCGAGGGCGATGAAGCGCTCGTCCAAATCATCATGAAGGGTCTCTCAGTCGAGCAGTGCGATCGTCCCACCGAGCAGCAGATGCTCGAGGTGCTCTCGGCATACCTCACCGATGCCGAATCCGAGGGCCGCGAAGGCACAGGAGACGAGGCCGCGATTGATATCGATTCTGGCACGCACCTTAAGGTCGACGTCGCCGGCGAGCGCGCACGAGAGATCCTGAATCAGGCCCGCCACGATGCCATGACCCGCCGCCGCTTTATTATCGGCGGCGCTATCGCAGCCGTTGCGGGGCTCAGCGTTATCGGGGCGGCAACCCATGGCTTTGGCATCCCCGACTACCTTGACGGCATCCGCGGTTCACTTGACGACTACACCTGGGATCAGCTGCAGGAGATTTCGCTCAAGATTAAGGCCGCCGAGACCCGTAGCGAGGCACGCGAGATTGCCAAGCGTTACCACCTGCTCGACGCTGATGGGCATATCCCCTATCCGTGCACCAAGCGTGTCACGCTCACCAACGGGCTGGAGGTCGGCGCGCAGCTTGTGGGCATCCGTCACGATGAGCTTCTGGACGGTACGGGCAAGGCCGGGCTGACGTTTATGTTCGACGCGGGTATTGCCGAGCGCAACGCTGCAGCTGAACCGCCGAGCGCCGGCTGGGTAGATTGCGAGCTGCGGGAATGGCTCAACGGCGACGGCCTTAAGCTGCTGCCCAACGAGTTGCGCGCACTCATTAAAGGGGTCAAGAAGGTCTCGAACAATGTGGGCGCCGCCAACAGCGCATCGTGCCTGAGCGAGTTGCCCGCGACTCTTTGGCTGCCCGCCATGGTCGAGCTGTGCGGTGTACAGCCGCCCGATTCGTTTGCCGAGGACTATCACTACCTGGCAGACATCTACAACGGCGAGGGCAAGGAGTATCAGCTCTTCCGCGAGCTCAAGGTGAGCCCGTATTCCACGAACGAGACGATGGTCCGCCAGTGGAAGGGCAAGGACACCTGCTGGTGGGAGCGCACGGTGAGCCCCGACTCATCGGAGACCGAAGGCACGCTCTACATAAACCGTGTGGGCCACGACGGCGACGCCTTTACGTACGCAACGCCTGCGGACAAGCCAAACAAACGAACCTGTGTGATCCCCGGATTCTGTATCTAGAGAGCGGGCGTCTTGCCGTGACGGGACCCCTCCCCGGCAATTGTCTCAATCTGTAACAGTTAGAACCCAAAAACCGGTCTAGATGTTGCAGAACGAGACATTTGAGTTGACCGCGGACGCTCTGTCTCGATCTGTAACATCTAGCAGGCAAAACGGTCCTTAGACGTTACAGATTGAGACGTTAAGTTGTGGCTCGATGTAATGTCTCGATCTGTAACAGTTACTCGACAAAAACGGGTCTAGTTGTTACAGATTGAGATGTTTGGTAGGGACGGACCATCGGCCAACCATCCATCCTCATCTGTAACGAAATCTCATATATTATTTCTGTACTGGACACCCCCAGGGGGTATGGGTGTATAGTATCGGATGGTTAACATTTCCGACACTACGTCACAGAAAGGAGAAGCCATGGCTCAAGATAAGTTCGATGTGGGCGGCATGACGTGCGCCGCCTGCCAGGCACATGTGGACCGTGCCGTGAACAAGCTCGACGGCGTCCAAAGCGTCGCGGTCAACCTGCTCGCCGGCTCCATGCTGGTCGACTACGACCCCGCGCAGGTCAGCCCCGATGACATCTGCATCGCCGTCGATCGCGCGGGTTATTCGGCCTCGCCTGTCGGCACGGGCACCGATGCCGCCAACTCAAGTGGCAACGCGCAAGCCAGGTCCGGCGCCGCCCATATGGAGTCGCCGACCAAAAAGCTGGAGGCCACCGCCTCCGCCATGCGCACCCGTCTCATCATCTCAATCATCTTTCTCATCCCGCTGTTCTACATAGGCATGGGACACATGCTCGGCTGGCCGCTGCCCGGCATCTTCACCGACCACATCCACAGCATGACGCTCGCCCTCACCGAGCTTGTCCTGCTCATCCCCATCGTCTATGTCAACGACGCCTACTTTATCAACGGGTTTAAATCGCTCGTGCACGGCGCGCCCACCATGGACGCCCTCATCGCCGTCGGTGCCACCGCGTCGATCTCCTGGTCACTCTATGCCATGTTTATCATGGCCGACCAGCTGGCCACAGGTCAGGTGCACGAGGCCATGATGACGAGCATGGACAATCTGTATTTTGAGAGCGCCGGCACCATCCTGTCGCTCGTCACCGTGGGCAAATACCTCGAAACGCGCAGCAAGTCCAAGACCGGCGGCGCTATCGAGGCGCTCATCGATCTGGCGCCCAAGACCGCGACCGTCGTTGCCGATGACGGCACCGAAACCACCGTCGACGTCGACAGTATCCTTCCCGGCCAGGTCCTGCGCGTGCGCCCCGGCGAGTCCATCCCTGTCGACGGCGTGGTACTCGAGGGCGCTTCGGCCGTGGACGAAAGTGCACTGACCGGCGAGTCCATCCCCGTGGAGAAGACCGCCGGCGACACTGTCAATGCGGCCACGGTCAACCGCACGGGCTCGTTTACCTTCCGCGCCACGCGTGTGGGCGCCGACACGTCGCTCGCCAAGATTATCCAGCTCGTCGAGGACGCCAACGCCACCAAGGCGCCCATCGCCCGCATGGCCGACAAGGTCGCCGGCGTGTTCGTGCCCGTAGTATTCGCGATCTCGGCCGTGACCTTTGTGGCGTGGATGGTGCTGACCGGAAGCGTCAACGAAGCGCTTACCTCCGCCGTCGCCGTGCTGGTGATCAGCTGCCCGTGCGCGCTGGGCCTGGCCACGCCAGTCGCCATTATGGTCGGCACCGGCAAGGGCGCCGAGATGGGCATTCTCTTTAAGAGCGCCGAGGCGCTGGAGAACCTGCGCAGCGTGGGCACCGTGGTGCTCGATAAGACGGGCACGGTCACCCGCGGCAAGCCTGCCGTGACCGATATCGTGGTAGCCACGCGCGCCGACGGCTCGCCCGCCATGAGCGAAAAGGCGCTGCTCAAGTTGGCCGCCGCGCTGGAACGCTCAAGCGAGCACCCGCTGGCCGAGGCGATTATGGTCGAATGCGAGACACGCGGAATCGTCGCGCGCATGGTCGAGGACTTTACCGCCGTGCCCGGTCGCGGCGTCACAGCACGCGAGGGGCAAAACGCCATCGCCGCCGGCAACGTACGCCTGATGGACGAGCTGGGCGTTACCGTGCCCGCGGGTCTTGCCGAGCAATTTGCCGCCGAGGGCAAGACGCCGCTGTTCTTTGCCAAGAACGGCGAGCTTGCCGGCACCATTGCCGTAGCTGACGAGGTCAAGGAGACGAGCGCCGAGGCCATCGCCGCATTGCGCTCGCTTGGCGTCGACGTGCGCATGCTCACCGGCGACAACCGCGTGACAGCCGAAGCGATCGCCCGCCGCGTGGGACTGAGCAGCGAGCAGGTCATCGCCGACGTCCTCCCCGCCGACAAGGAACGCCACGTGCGCGAGCTGCAGGATGCGAGCAGCAAGGTCGCCATGGTGGGCGACGGCATCAACGACTCCCCCGCCCTGGCGCGCGCCGACGTGGGCCTTGCCATCGGTACCGGCGCCGACATCGCGAAGGAGGGGGCAGATGTGGTGCTCATGCGCAGCGACCTCATGGACGTCGCCCGCGCCATCGAGCTTTCGCGCGCCACGATTCGTAACATCAAGCAGGACTTGTTCTGGGCGCTGTTCTACAACGGCATCGGCATTCCGCTCGCCGCGGGCGTGTTCTTCCCCCTCACGGGTTGGCAACTCTCGCCGATGTTTGGCGCCGCGGCGATGAGCCTGTCGAGTGTCTGCGTTGTGTCCAACGCGCTGCGCCTGCGAACCTTTAAGCCCAAGACGGCGCGCTGAAGCACCCGACCTTGCCCCTCAAACCGTCGCTCGCGTACCCAAGTACGCTTCGCTCCTCTTTCGGGGCAATCTCGGGCACCTCAGCGCACCTTTAAGATGACGCTATTCACGACTAAACTGTCAGATAATCTCAATCGATAAGGAGTACACCCATGCGTTACACAATCAAGACTTCCGGCCTTATGTGCGGCCACTGCGACGCCACTGTCGAAACGGCGCTGCTCAACGTTGCCGGCGTGACCGATGCCGATGCCGACCACGAGACCCAGACCGTCCAGGTGGAGTGCGCCGACACCGTGACCGCCGAGCAGCTCGCCGCCGCCGTCGAGGGAGCGGGCGAGAAGTTCCACGCCCTGTCCGTGACCGCCGCGTAGCAGACGCTGCCTACTCAATCCTCAGAAGTTGCGGTGAAATAGTTCCTGTTTTAGCGCTTCAAGCCTGCAAACAAGAACTATTTCACCGCAACTGACGGGGGCATCCGGAAGATCGACCAGAAACGAGGACCCGCCATGATGGCAGACCATAAATCGGTGACCCGCATGCTCAAGACGGCACGCGGCCAGATCGACGGCATCCTGCGGATGGTGGAGGAGGACCGTTACTGCGTCGACATCTCCACGCAGCTCATGGCAACGCAGGCGCTCATCGCCCGCATCAACGCCGATGTGTTGAAGGCACACATCGAGGGCTGCGTCGCCTCGGCCATCGAATCGGGCGACGAGGAGCTCAAAGCTGCCAAGCTCGCCGAGATCGAACGCGTCGTCGACAAGCTCGCCAAGTAATTGGTGCAAGGGGGGACAGGTACGTTTGCACCACCTTGGTGCAGATTAACCTGTCCCCTTTGCACCAAAAGGGGTATAAAGGCGTGCAGCATATCGAACGAAAGGTAATTCGCATGAATGACTTTATGAAGGGTCGCAACGGCGCCGACGAACTCACCGTCGTGTTGGGCTTCGCAGGCATTATCATCGCGATGATCGGATCGATGGCCCGTATCCAGTGGCTCAGTTGGATCGCCATCGCCGTGATCGTGCTCGGCGTGCTGCGTGGCCTGTCCAAAAACATCGACGCGCGCCGCAAGGAGAACGATGCCTTTGTCACGGCGACCGCAAACGTCCCCGGCCTGGGCAAGTTCGTCGCCAGCTTGGGCGGCGGGACTGCAGCTGCCAACGCCTCGCGCACGGCCGGTACCAGCAAGGAAGACTTTGAGCGTGCCAAGCGCACGGCCAAGAAGATGTGGAAGGGCCGCAAGACCACGGCGTACCTCAAGTGCCCCAACTGCGGTCAGATGCTGTCCGTCCCCAAGGGCAAGGGCAAGATCCGCGTCACCTGCCCCAAGTGCCACGCCAAGATGGAAACCCGCTCCTAGCGCCCGTACGCGGGACAAATTAATCAGGTTTGTTTGTCCCAAATCTTAAGTATTTGTTCGATTAAAAAGCCGAGGCCTCGTGTTGAGACCTCGGCTTTTTGCATGGGGCGACATCATTCGATGAAGCTGTCGCCCCGTCGCGTCAGCGCCTAAGCTACGCCGTCGCGGGCCAGCTCCTCGACCAGGGCTTCTGTCGGCATGGCCATAATCGCGTCGAGCTCGGTGTCAACCTCGCGGATGTGCTTGACCTTCAGCTTGCGCACCAGGTTACCGCGACACATCACGTGTATCGGCTCACGCAGAGCGCACAGGTCATCCAGAGGGCTCTCGCGCGTCACCAAAATGTCGGCCGCCTTGCCGCACTCGATCGTACCGGTCTCGTCACCCAGTCCCAGCAGCTCGGCATTGACCTGTGTGGCCGTGTGCAGTGCAAAGGCATTGCTCACTTTGACGTACTTGGCAAAATAGGCCACCTCGCGCCACATGTCGTACTGCGTCACGAACGGGCAGCTCGAGTCCGTGCCCAGGCCCACCTTGATACCGGCTTCCAGTGCGGCACGAGCACTCTCGATAATGCCCGAGCACACAATGTCACCGTTCTTCTTTTGTGTGTCGGTCGAATGGGTCTTTTCCGGATCGAGCAGCACAAATGGCAATGCGGGGCTGATCGTGCAGGTCACGCTCGGCGCGCGTCCCTCGAGTTGTGTTCCCGCGGCGCCGCGGTACAGCTCCAGAATCTCAGGCGTCAGCGGAGCGCCGTGCTCAATTGTGTCGACGCCAGCCTGAAGCGCGGCCTTCACACCTTCGGTGCTCTCGACATGGGCCATGACCGGAAGGCCAACCTCGTGCGCCGCCTTGCACGCCGCCGCGGCGACATCGACCGGCATGCGCAGCACGCCCGGCTCGCCCACCTCGGTCGCATCGAACACGCCACCCGTCACGAACAGTTTGATGGCATCGGCACCGCGCGCATACAGGTCGCGCACCTGCTCGGCCGCTTCGGTAGGGCTGTTGGCCACCTGCGCAAAGAGGCCCGCGCCGTGGCCACCCGGCACCGTAACGCCCGTTCCCGGCGCTACCAGACGCGGACCCTGATACTTGCCGGCGTCGATGGCGTTGCGCACGGCGATGTCGGCAAACAGCGGATCGCCTGCACCGCGCACCGTGGTCACGCCGCTTGCCAGCTGCTGCTGAGCGCTGCCCTTGAGGATATGGCGCACGATGGCGCGGCCCACGGGATTGTCAAGCTTCTTCATCAGCGCGCCGGCATCTCCCGCCGAGACCGGTTTGCCCGAGCCGCACAGATGCACGTGCATATTGATGAGACCCGGCATGAGATACGCACCGCCCAGGTCGATGACCTCGGCCCCCACCGGAGCCTGCGCCACGGCGCTCGGTCCCATCCAGGTGATGATGCCACGCTCAACGGCCACGGCCATATCGGGCTGCGACTCCATATGCTCCGAGCCATCCAGAACGGTCGCATTGATAAACAACGTGGGACGATCGGCAGTCGCCATATCGAGCTCCTCCCTCACGATTAACTTGAACATTTGTCCATTATTACCCAGCGCGGCAGGATTGCTGCGGACATATCGGTTAACGGAGAAAGGAGGAGATGCGAAGAACGGAATGCATTGCAGTCCCACCCCAGCGACATCCGGGAAATGTCTCAATCTGTAACAGGTAGACCGTCTTTAACCTTCCAAATGTTACAGACCGAGATCTTTCGGCACCGCGTCCAACCTTTGTCTCAATCTGTAACAGTTGGGTCGAATTTCGGCCGTTAGATGTTATAGATCGAGATATTCTCCAACCCCGTCGTCAAACGTCTAAATCTGTAACAGTTAGACCGGTTTTCGGCCTCTAGATGTTACAGATTAAGATCTTTCAGCAGGCGCCAACCTTCTGTCTTGATCTGTAACAGTTGCAAGGCCAAACGGCCCCTTGTTGTTACAGATTGAGACAAACTCGACAGGAACAACCACATCCGCATCAGCTGCACCCCTCAGCGCCCATACCACTGGCATCTCCATTCCTCGGCCAAATCGGCCCGTCGCGGAATACCCGCCAGCCTCATCTTCTCAACCAGCTTCCCCGGGTTCTTGAGTTCATCAAACGTAAACCGAAGCACCTTGTGCCCGAGCACCGTCAGATGAGACTCCCGTTGACGTTCTGCCACGAATGGGTCGACCGACTCCCGACCCTCGTCGTTCTGCAAGGCATACTTCCCCTTTCCGTCCAGCTCGCCAATCACACACGTTCCGTCCTCGAACCTCCAAAAATAATCAACGCGAAACACTTGGCTCGGATCGAGCGGATCACGAAACTCCACCTGCAGCTCCGGAACCGGAAAGCCGTACGCAATAAAGAACGCCCGAAATCGAGACTCGCCGCCGTTTTCGGACAGCCCGTCCGCATACGACGCAATCACCTGCGCTCTGCGATACCCGCGCTTGCCTTCACAATCCATACGAAGCCGCTCACAAAAGTCATCGCGCGATACGCCCTTTGCTCGCAACGCAGAATCGGCAATCGCCAACCCATACGAAAACGGCGCGCGCAGCAGGCAATCCTCTACCGTGTGCCAAAACGGCGTCACCTGCACGCCGTCGACTTGTTCAAGCGCACACGCCGCCCGCGGACGCAACAGCCGGCATCCTGCACTCAGCGGCACCGAGCAACCTGTCTTAACAAGAAATCGCGGCCCGAGCAGATCATTCGGCACCTCCAGACCCCACAAAAGTGCCGCGTCATAACCCCAAAACGCCCAATCGGGATGAAACTCTGCAAACCCTTTGATGGTACGCAGCGCTCGCTCCGCCGGCGTTAACGCATCCCAATCATGTTGAAAACAGAACAAATACGGCTCGGGCTCCGCAATATCATCGGTTCCCACATGACGCCGCAGCCACATGAGCTCGGCATTGTCGTGTGTTGCGAGCAGCGCACCTTGCTCGGTCGTCTCCGTGAGCCGCGCGAGCATCCTGTTCCGCGCCAACGTGTTCCGTGCTGCATGCTTGTGTTTGAAAACGGTATTAGACACTTCCATCACCACCACATCGGAGAAATGGGCCATTGTCACCGTTGCCGCTGTCGACAAACGTCTCAATCTGTAACAGGAAGACAGTCTTTGAGCCTCTAGTTGTTACAGATCGAGATTTTCAGTCGTGCGCCCAACCTTTGTCTCAATCTGTAACAGTTAGACCGTTTTTTGGCCCCTTGTTGTTACAGATCGAGACATTCAGCCGAGTCTGCACTTGTTCATCTCGATCTGTAACAGTTACGGCCCCAAACGGCCTCTAAACGTTACAGACCGAGACAAATAGACAGGCGGCGGCGCTGCGACAGCCCACCCCCTACTCCCACTCTTGCTCGTAAATATTGAGCGACTTCACGTACCGCCCCTGGGCGCCCATGATGTCGCGGACCAGGCGCAAAAAGAAGCTGATGCACGAGGTGTCGAAACCGTCCTCCAGGTCCTCGGGATGCACCGCGCCCGGCCCGTCGACCGCCGTGTCGCTCAGGCGCGCGATGTCATACAGATAGAGCTGCCCCGCCGTCAGCCAGGCATCGTCGACACACGCGAGTCGCACCGCAATCGCGCCATCGTTCCAGTGCTCCTTTTGCACGATATGTGGGTCGTAGACGTCAAAGCGACGGTCGGTGCGCGTGTCCTTCAGCACGACCATGCCAGTCGCGGGATCCTTGTCCAAAATGCCAAAGCGCGAGAAATACTGCGTGTCGCGCACCTGCTTAAGTCGTCCGAACGAAGCAGGAGAAATTGACGCTGGCGGCTCGTCCACATACAGCTCCAACAGCGTTTTGCCGTGGTAATAGGGGCGCTCAAACAGCAGCCAATCGGTAAACGCCATGTTGTAGGCCATGATTTCGTTTTGAGAAGGTTCCTCGCAATAGCTGAGCCACGAATCGACGATAATCTCGAACTGCTCGCGCGCCGGCTCCAGGAATTGAAACTTCCGCAGCATCCAAAAGTGAGCCATGTCGGCAATATCGCTGCCGACGGCTTCGGCCAGCTGCGCTCGGTCAAAAACTTGATCAGTCATGACATCCTCCTCAAACTGATGGGCCTCAATTTGAGCTTACGAGGAGGGCGAGCAACCGAGGCAAGCGCGGGCAAAATAGGCCTTCGACTGCAAACCAGATGCTAACCAAACACTTGACGGGACACTTGACCGAATGAGCGCACCGCAAAGAAACCGCAGGTAGACATAGACAGCCAACCCGCCCTTTTGAGCCAGATGCCCGCTACCACCACAGAAACAACAGGTGGCCACAGCCCAAGAAGTCGACAAATGAACACCCATACGTCGACAAACGAACAGGCGCCCCGTGAAGAGTGTCCCCAACGACTAGACAAAAAAGAACGTCCCCAATGACTAGTCATTGGGGACGTTCTTGAATGACTACCTTACAGCTCCAGCGCCTCGGCGACTTCGGCTGCGCAGGCCAGGGCATCGGCCATGGCGTTCACAACGAGCGAGCTGCCGTTGCGGGCATCACCCGCCACATACACCGGCGCGGCATCCGCGGCGACACCCTCCGTGCGAGCCGCGAGGTGCGAGCCCTCGGCAGCCATCACCGGCAACGGACGACCAGCGGTAGCAACAGGCACGCCGACAGCTTCGAACACACTGTGCTCGGGACCCGTAAAGCCGCAGGCAATGAGCACCAGCTGCGCCGGTACCTCATGCTCGGAGCCCGCGATGCGCTCCGGCTTTCCCGCCGACCAGTCCAGATCGACCACGCGCAGGCCCGCGGCCGCGCCCTTCTTGTCCAGCAGCACCTCGAGCGTATCCACGCCCCAAGCACGCATCTCGCCGCCCATGGCAGCGATAGCCTCCTGCTGACCGTAGTCGGTCTTCTTAACGTTGGGCCACTGCGGCCAAGGGTTACTCGCTGCACGCTTATCGGGCGCGGCCGGCAAGAACTCAAACTGACGCACGCTGCGCGCACCCTGGCGCACCGCGGTACCCACGCAGTCGTTGCCGGTATCGCCGCCGCCAATGACCACAACGTCCAGGCCGCGCGCGTTCACCGCGGGCTCACCGCCATCGAGCACCGAGACGGTCGAAGCTGTCAGGTAGTCCACGGCATACACCACGCCCGGGGCATCCACATTCGTAGCCGAAAGACCGCGGGGCGCACGAGCACCGGCAGCCACCACAACGGCGTCAAAGCCATTGAGCTTGGCCGCTACCGCAGGGTTCGTAACGTCAACACCCAGCTCAAACACAATGCCCAGCTCGCGCATGAGCGCCACGCGACGCTCGACCACGGACTTCTCGAGCTTCATGTTGGGAATGCCGTACATGAGCAGGCCGCCCGGGCGGTCGTCACGCTCAAACACCGTCACACGGGCGCCACGACGCGCAAGCTCCCATGCTGCCACCAGACCGGCAGGGCCGGAGCCCACCACGGCAACCGTGGGTGCGCCCTCCCCTGCCGGCTCAAAGCGACGCGGACCGCCATTTGCCCATTCATGATCGCTAATCGCACGCTCGTTATCGTGAATCGTCGTGGGCTGGCCGTCAACCGAACCCAGGTTGCACGCGGCCTCGCACAGCGCCGGGCACACGCGACTCGTAAACTCGGGCATGGGCGAGGTGAGCGACAGACGCTCGGCGGCCTCGTCCCAGCGGCCGCGGTACACCAGCTCATTCCACTCGGGAATCAGGTTGTGCAGCGGGCAGCCGCTCGGGCGTGCCTTGCCAAAGCTCGCGCCCAACTGGCAAAACGCCACGCCGCACATCATGCAGCGGCTCGCCTGGGCGCGGCGTGCGTCATCATCGAGCTCCACGTACAGCGGATCAAAATCTTGGCTGCGCTCCTCCACGGGGCGAAGCTCGTGGGCCACGCGATCGATATCAAGAAAAGCACCGGGCTTACCCATGGCACTTACGCCTCCTTCTTGGTCGAAGCAACAGAGCTGGCCGCTGCGGACGCAGCGCCCGCAGCATCGCCCGTGACATCAAAGCGAGCGACATCCGCGGCGCTCGCGCGACCGGTCACAATGTCAAACGCCAGCTCCTCGGCCTGCGCATGCGTCTTGCCGGCAGCCTCGCCCGCGGCGACAATCGCCAGCACGCGCTCGTACTCGGTCGGAATGACCTTCACAAAGTGCTTGCTCATCGTCTCAAAGCTGTAGAGCAGCTTAATGCCGCGCGGGCTCTGCGTCGCGTCCACGTGCTCCTGGATGAGCTCGCGAATCTGCGCCAGCTCGCCGGCCGTCGGGGCCTTGAGCTCAACGCTCTCGTGGTTCACGCGGGCATCGAGCGTGCCGTACTGGTCAAAGACATAGGCCACGCCGCCCGTCATGCCGGCGGCGAAGTTCTGCCCGACCTCGCCCAGGATGAGCGCCAGACCGCCCGTCATGTACTCGCAGCCATGGTTGCCGCAGCCCTCGACCACCACGGTGGCACCGGAGTTACGCACGGCAAAACGCTGGCCGGCAAGACCGTTAATGAAGCCGCGGCCGCTCGTGGCACCAAAGAACGCAACGTTGCCCACGATGATGTTCTCGTCGAACTTGTAGGTCGCATGCGGGTTGGGGCGCACCGACACCTCGCCACCCGAAAGGCCCTTGCCAAAGTAGTCGTTGGCGTCGCCGCACACGTTGAGCGTAATACCGCGCGGCAGGAAGGCGCCAAAGCTCTGACCGGCCGAACCGTCGCAATCGATGGTGATGGAGCCGGCGGGCAGGCCCTCGGGATGCGCCTTGGTCACCGCGTTGCCCAGGATGGTGCCCACGCAGCGGTTGACGTTGGCGATATCGGCGCGGAAGCGAATCGGACGCAGGTGCGCACGGGCATCGGCCGTATAGGGCACAAACAACGTGGAGTCGAGCGTCTTGTCGAGCTCGCTGTCCGCGGCCATCTGCGGCAGGAAGTGGCGACCGTCGGCGCCCGGAATATGGGCACCGAACTCGCAGGTCGCGCTCGCCAGCACGGGCGACAGATCGAGCAGGTTGGCCTTGCGGTTGCCCGGGACCTCGATCTGGCGCAAGCACTCGGGATGGCCGACCATCTCATCGACGGTGCGGAAGCCCAGGCTCGCCATGACCTCGCGCAGCTGCTCGGCAACAAAGAGCATAAAGTGCTCAACGTGCTCGGGCTTGCCGCGGAAACCGCGACGCAGACGGCAGTTTTGCGTAGCGATGCCGGCCGGGCAGGTGTCCTGCTGGCAGTCGCGCTGCATGAGGCAGCCCATGGAGATGAGCGGCATGGTCGCAAAGCCAAACTCCTCGGCGCCCAGCAAGCAGGCGACGGCAACATCGGTGCCGTCCATGAGCTTGCCGTCGGCCTCGAGCACCACGCGTGAGCGCAGGCCGTTTTGCAGCAGCGTCTGTTGAGCCTCGGCAAGGCCAAGCTCCAGCGGCAGTCCCGCATGCCAGATAGAGTCGCGCGCAGCGGCGCCCGAGCCGCCATTGTGGCCGCTGATCAAGATCTTGTCGGCAGCACCCTTGGCCACACCGGTGGCGATGGTGCCGACGCCGGCCTCACTGACCAGCTTGACCGACACGCGCGCGCCGGGGTTGGCGTTCTTAAGATCGAAGATCAGCTCTGCCAGGTCCTCGATAGAGTAAATATCGTGGTGAGGCGGAGGCGAGATCAGGCCGATGCCGGGCGTGGACTGACGGACCTCGGCGATCCAGGGGTAGACCTTCTTGCCGGGCAGGTGGCCACCCTCGCCGGGCTTGGCGCCCTGGGCCATCTTGATCTGAATCTCGAAGGCGCTGCACAGGTAGCGGCTCGTCACGCCAAAGCGCGCGCTTGCTACCTGCTTGATGGCGGAGTTCTTGGAGTCACCGTTGGCCAGCGGAGTCTCGCGACGCGGATCCTCACCGCCCTCGCCGGAGTTGGAACGGCCGTGCAGGCGATTCATGGCGATGGCCATGCACTCGTGTGCCTCTTTGCTGATGGAACCGTACGACATGGCGCCGGTGTTAAAGCGGCGGACGATGTTGAGCGCGGGCTCCACCTCGTCGAGCGAAACCGGCGTGCGGCCGCTGGCATTAAAGTCGAGCAGGTCGCGTAGGCGCACGGCACGGCCGGTGCGGTGCAGGCGGGCGCTGTACTTCTTAAAGGTGTCGTAGCTGTCCTCGCGGCAGGCGGTCTGCAGCAGGTAGACGGTCTGGGGGTCAATCAGGTGATCCTCGCCACCGAGCGGGCGCCACTTGGTCAGGCCCAGTGTGGGCAGCTGATCGGGAGCAGGGCTCTTAAGGATGACGAGCGCGGCGTCGTAGCGCTCATTTTGCTCGCGCTCGACGTCCTCGATACCCATACCGCCCACACGGCTCACCGTACCGGCAAAGTACGCGTTGACGAACTCCGTCGTAAAGCCCACGGCCTCGAAGATCTGCGCCGAATGGTAGCTCTGCACCGTGGAGATGCCCATCTTTGACATGATGGAGACAATGCCGGCAGTCGCAGCCTTATTGTAGTTGGCGATGCCCTGCTCGGCCGTCACGTCCAGGTCGCCGCGTGCCGCCAGATCGCGGATGCACGCATGTGCGTTGTACGGATAGATGCCGCTCGCGGAGTAGCCCACCAGTGCCGCAAAGTCGTGCGGGGACACGGCGTCGCCGCACTCCACCACGATATCGGCAAAGGTGCGCACGCCAGCGCGGATCAGATGGTTGTGCACGCAGCCCACGGCAAGCAGCGACGGCACGGGCACCTCGCCCGCTTCGGCGCGATCGCTCAACACCACGATGTTCACGCCGTCGCGGACCGCAGCCTCAACGTCCTCTGCGAGCTGCTTGAGTGCAGCCTGCAGCGCGCCCTCGCCGGCATCGCGGCGGTAGACGGCACGGAAGCGACGGGTCTTAAAGCCCACGCGGTCGATGGCGCAGATACGCTCGAACTCCTCCTCGTTGAGCAGCGGACGCTCCAGACGCACCAGCTGGCAGGCCGTGCGGGAGTCCTCGAGCAGGTTGCCGTGGTTGCCCAGGTAGAGCGTGGTCGAGGTGACCATATGCTCGCGCAGGGCGTCGATCGGCGGGTTCGTGACCTGAGCGAACAGCTGATAGAAGTAGTCGAAGAACGAGCGCGTCTTCTTGGACAGGCAGGCCAGCGGCGCATCGATACCCATCGAGGCGAGCGGCGCCTTGCCCTGCTGGGCCATGGGACGCACGACTTCGTCAACATCATCCCAGTGATACCCGAGCTTGGCCATGCGCACGGCGGCGGGCACCTCGGCATCCTCGGCGGGCGCGGGCGCGGCGGGCTTGTCGAGTGCGTCGACGGTCAGCGTCTCCTCGGCAATCCAATCACGGTAGGGCTTTTCCTTGGCGTAACGGGCGCGCAGCTCTTCGTTGTAGATGACACGCCCGCGGGCAAAGTCGACCTCGAGCATCTGACCCGGTCCCAGACAGCCGCTCGTCAGGATGTTCTCGGGGCTCACCTCGATGGTGCCCACCTCGCTTGCCAGCATAAAGCGACCGTCGCGCGTCACATAGTAGCGGGCGGGACGCAGGCCGTTACGGTCGAGGGCGGCGCCCAGGGTGCGCCCGTCGGTAAAGGCGATGGCCGCCGGTCCATCCCACGGCTCCATGAGCATGGACTGGTAAGCGTCGTAGGCGCGGCGCTCCTCACTCAGGCTGTCGTTGTGGTCCCACGGCTCGGGCAGCAACATGGACGCGGCACGCGTAAGCGGGCGACCGTTCATGACCAAAAACTCGAGCACGTTGTCCAGAATCGCGGAGTCGGAACCCTCGCGGTTGATGATGGGCATCACGCGCTCAAGATCGTGCTGCAGCACGGGGCTGTACAGGTTGGGCTCGCGGGCGCGAATCCAGTTGACGTTGCCCTTGAGGGTGTTGATCTCGCCGTTGTGGATGATAAAGCGGTTGGGGTGCGCGCGCTCCCAGCTGGGCGTGGTGTTGGTGGAGTAGCGCGAGTGGACGAGCGCTACGGCCGTCTTGACGGCGGCATCGTTGAGGTCGATGAAAAAGCGGCGCATCTGCGTGGCGACCAGCATGCCCTTGTACACGATAGTGCGCGAGCTCATGGAGCACACGTAGAAGATCTTGTCGCGCAGGGCGAACTCGGCGTCGGCCTTCTTTTCGATGGTGCGGCGGCACACATACAGGCGGCGCTCAAAGGCATCGCCGGCAGGTGTGTCGTCCGGACGGCCCAGGAAGGCCTGCAGGATGGTGGGCATGCAGGCGCGGGCCGTCTCGCCCAGGTCGTGCGGGTCGACCGGCACCTCGCGCCAAAAGAGCAGTGGCACGCCGGCCTCGGCGCAGCCCTCCTCGAACACGCGACGGGCATCCTCTACGCCCTTGTCGTCCTGCGGGAAGAACAGCATGGCCACGCCATAGTCGCCCTCTGCCGGCAGAATCTGGCCGCACTTTTGGGCCTCTTTACGAAAAAAGTGATGCGGAACCTGGAACAGGATGCCAGCGCCGTCGCCGGTGTTCTTCTCGAGTCCCGTGCCGCCGCGGTGCTCCAAGTTGACCAGAATGGACAGTGCATCGTCCAGAATCTGGTGATGGCGCTCACCGTTGATATCGGCGAGCGCGCCGATGCCACATGCATCGTGGTCGAATTCGGGGCGATAAAGGCCCTGCTGCTGAGCGGAATCTGCCTGCATCGCGATCCTCCCCTAGATATTTTGACAGTCAGTTGAATAGGCATACTAGGGGCATCGCCGGCCCGTTGTGTTTCCCACCCGTTTCGAAACAATCGCGTAACGCACGCCCTACGAGTGGGTGCCGCCGACCTCAAGGACGACAACATAGGCCCCAAGTTCGGCCTGTAAGCTCACCGCTTCAAACATTTCAATCTGTAACACGACGACCCAATTTCGATGACTAACAGTTACAGATTGAGATGTTTTTGAGAGACGGTTCCGAATGTCTCAATCTGTAACACGAAGGGCCGGTTTTTGCAGCCAACTGTTACAGATCGAGATTTTCCATAGGACCATTTCTTCCTGTCTTGATCTGTAACACCTAGACCCAATTTCCATCCCTAGTTGTTACAGATCAAGACATTTCGGCAATCCCCTTTCACTGTCCCATTCAAATGCAACAATTTTGTTAGTCTTGGTTAACTTTTGAGCCTAAAACGGGTATCCTTTGCGGCGTCAAGCAAACGGCACGCAGGAGCTCACCATGCTCAACCATCTCAAACAACACTTTGGCTGCCGACGCACCGGTGGTCACGGAGGCCTAGACATTGCGCGGCATATCGGCCCCGGGCTGCTCGTGACCGTCGGCTTTATCGACCCGGGCAACTGGGCCTCCAATATGGCCGCGGGCTCGCAGTTTGGCTACGCGCTGCTGTGGATCGTCACGCTGTCCACGATTATGCTCATCGTGCTGCAGCACAACGCGGCGCACCTGGGTATCGCCACGGGCGCCTGCCTTGCCGAGGCCACGACACGTTACCTCCCCCGCTTCGTCGGGCGCACGGTGCTCGCCAGTGCCTATCTCGCGACCATCGCCACCGCCATGGCCGAGGTCCTGGGCGGCGCGATTGCCCTTCAAATGCTCTTTGGGCTGCCCGTGCGTGCGGGCTGCGTCATCGTGGCGGCAGTATCGATGGCGATGCTCATGACGAACTCCTACAAGCATGCCGAACGCTGGATCATCGCCTTCGTAGGCGTGGTAGGACTCTCGTTTTTGGCCGAGCTTGCACTAGTCAAGGTCGACTGGCCGCAAGCCGCCGCAAGCTGGATCACGCCCAGTATGCCCACTGGCTCTGCCGCGATTATCGTGAGTGTCCTGGGTGCGGTCGTTATGCCACACAACCTTTTTCTGCACTCCGAGGTCATCCAATCTATGCACTTCGAAGGCCAAGGCGAGCAGGTTATCGAAGAACGTCTGCGCTACGAGCTCTTCGACACGCTCTTTTCGATGGGCGTGGGCTGGGCAATCAACTCGGCCATGGTCATCCTGGCCGCAACGACCTTCTTTGCGCACGGCATTGTCGTAGACGACCTCGCCGTCGCAGCGGCCACGCTCTCCCCCATCTTGGGCCCGGCAAGCTCAACTATCTTTGCGGTAGCGCTGCTGTTCGCGGGACTATCGAGCAGCGTGACGGCGGGCATGGCGGCGGGCACCATCACCGCGGGCATGTTCGACGAGGAATACGACATCCACGACCGACACTCATCGATTGGGGTGGCGGCCTGTTTCGTCGGCGCAGTGACGGCGTGCCTAGTCGTCCCAAATCCTTTTGAAGGTCTCATCTGGAGTCAGGCACTGCTGTCGCTTCAGCTGCCGATTACGGTCTTTGTGCTCATACGGCTCACCAGCTCACGCCGCGTCATGGGCAAATACGCCAACTCGCGCCCGCTCAACGCGCTGCTCGTAGGGATCGGTGCCATCGTGACGATTCTCGATGTCGTGTTGTTGACAGGGATGTAATGGGACGGGGCACCTACCCAGGCAAACGTCTCGATCTGTAACATCTAGACCCTCTTTTGATGTCTAGATGTTACAGATCGAGATCATTCCGAAGGACAGCTCCGTTTGTCTCAATCTGTAACAAGTGGACCCAATTTCCACCGTTAGATGTTACAGATTGAGATCTTCTTCCGGACGGTTTTGGTTTGTCTCGATCTGTAACAGGAAGACCCGTTTTGAGCCGTTAGACGTTACAGATTAAGACAAAAGGTCGACCGGACTCACAACAGACAGGATCGGCCAACAGCAACCGTGATCCCTTGGGGACGGAGGAAAAGGGCCCCGGCCGAGAATTCGACCGAGGCCCTTGGACAGAGCTATGCGTTGATACAAGCCGTGTGTCTGCGAGCTACTCCTCGACGAGCTCAAACTGATCGGGACCGACGCCGCACACCGGGCACACGTAATCCTCGGGCAGCTCGGGCGTGTCGACCTCAACCTCGTAACCACAAACGATGCACACGAACTTATACGTCTTCTTCTCCTCAGTCATGATGTTCTCCTCTCGAACGCGACTGGTGATGTACTTCATCTATTAGTATAGATTCTCAATAATATAATGCAAGTTTTTTTAAAACATTTCTAGCCTTGATACGAGGACGCCTTCGGAGACGTCTTGCCCTTCAGGACCTTATGGTAGTAATCGTAGGTGAGCGGCGTCTCGTCGCTCAGGCGCTCGGCATCCTCGACCTCGCCGATAAACAGTAGATGCGTGCCCACATCCACAGTGTCGATCAAACGGCAGCTAAACAGGGCCGCCGCGTGCTCGGGCACATAGGGCATGCCCAGAGCCGTCTCGCGGGTCTCGTATTTGGCAAACTTGTCATAATCGCTGCTGGTGCGGAACCCAAAGTTACCGATGTAGAGCATGTCGGCGGTCTGATCGATCACGGTCAGCGCGAACGCTTTGGCCGAAGCGATGACGCCCGAGGTGACGTTGTTCTTGTTCACGGCAATCGAGATGCGCGGCGGGGCGGATGTCACCTGCACCGCCGTGTTGATGACGCAGCCGGCGCGCAGCCCGTCTGCAGCGGAGCTCACCACGTACAGGCCGCTCGGCATGGTAAAGAACGCAGTTTTGTCCATAACGATCACTCCCCTAACTCGGGTTGGAACCTCATGGATGTATGTACCCACAAAAAAAGGCAGCGCCCATAACGGACGCCGCCTTTGAAACATATGTGTCAGAACAGTAAGAAAGATAAGACACCCGCAGTTGCGGTGAAATAGGGACTGAATAGCCCCTCAAACAGGCAAAACAGTCCGTATTCCACCGCAACTTATGAAGGACGGTCAGCGGTTGCGTTCCTTGAGGGCACGGTCGATCTCGCGTTGGACATCACGCTTGGCCATGTCCTCGCGCTTGTCGTAGAGCTTCTTGCCGCGACCCAGGCCCAGCAGCAGTTTTACGCGACCGTCGGTATTAAAGTAGAGCTCCAACGGAACCAGCGCATAACCACGGTTGCGAAGTTTGCCGTCAAGAAAGTCGATCTCCTTGCGGTGCAGCAGCAGACGGCGCCGACGGTCGGGATCGCGATTCCACACGCCACCATGGCTATAAGGGTGGATATGCAGGCCGACGAGCCAGCACTCCCCGCCACGAATCAGTGCAAAGGTATCGGTAATCTGGCACGCGCGCTCGCGAATCGACTTGACCTCGGTACCGCTCAGCTCAATACCGCACTCAAACGTCTCATCGATAAAGTACTCGTGATGTGCCGAGCGATTCTTGGAAATGAGCTTGCGCTCGCGCTTACTGGGCATCGCCGGCCTCCTTGGCGCCATCGGCGTTTGAGCCCGCAGCCTCGCGCTTTGCCCTGCGCTCGGCATTGAGCTCGGCATCGCTCTCGCGCACCAGCTTGATAATCGCCGCGCATGCCTCCTCGCCCACCAGGTCGCGGGCACGGACCGTCAGACGCGTAGCCTCCTGCTTGTCGCCGTCGCTTGCAGCATCGGTCGCGCACATGATCAGGCAGATGGCGATCTCGGCCGAAGGCGAGGTCGGCACGCCCTGCAGGGCGAGCTCACCCATCACATGGTCGTCACTCTCGTCCGCGGCATCCGGATAGGTGGTATGGATCTTGTTGAGCAGGCGCGTCGTATGCGCATCATTGGGCGCCAGGCGCAGCGCCAGACGTGCGCAGCCCACGGCAGCCGAAATGTTCTCGGTCTCGGGCTCCAAGAAGTACTGACCCAAGTTGGTGTAGGCGCGTGCGGCGCACTTACCGTCGCTCGCGCGCTCCAGCACCGAGAACGAGAGCGATGCCCACTCCTGCTTGTCCTCGAGCGCGCGGAACAGCTCGGCCAAGTCCAAGCGATAGTTGCAGTTCATGGGATCCCAACGCACGGCCTGCATCAGGGCATTCCGAGCACTCACATAATCCTGCTGGCGAATGTAGGCAAACGCCATGTCGGAGTACAGGCGGTCAAAGGGAACCTCGACCTGCACCAGCTCGCGCGGATCCTTCTCCACGCGGCGATAGGCCAGGCGCTCAAACTTGCTGTCGAAGCTAAAGTACTGGCGCTTCTCCTCCGTCTTGCACTCAGCGTCGATATACTCCTCGGCGAGCTCCACCAGACGCTCAAGCAGCGGCGTCGCCGTAGCCAGGTCGCCCTGCGCCAGATAGTTCTCGGCATACGTGATGTCTTCCAAGCTGATAGGCAGGTCCATGACAACTCCTCGGTCCGGGCGGCAGACTCAACGCGCGCCTTAAATATCGGTCGATACACAAAACCCGGGTCTCTTACGAGGCCCGGGCGTTCAATTTTGGTAGCCCGTACCAGATTCGAACTGGTGATCTCCGCCTTGAGAGGGCGGCGTCCTAAACCGCTAGACGAACGGGCCATATGTAGCAAATGCAATGGCTGGGATGGAGGGAGTCGAACCCCCATTGACGGAACCAGAATCCGCTGTCCTGCCATTAGACGACATCCCAATGACTGCATCGCTGCGCTCGGCTGTGCCTTTGCGCAAGAAAGAAATATACGGGAAGTCCGGCCGTGACGCAAGCCCCAATTTTGACTTTTTTGAAATTCAGTCAAATTGGCCTAATTTAGTCCAACCCGTGAAGGACCTGTGAAGCCAACCGCTGTACACGAAGGGCAAAACGCCGCGAGCGGTAGCCGTCAACCGTTGGCAGATTCTACCGCGAAAACGATAGCACCAGGCAACACAATCGAAGTATCAATGATCACGTAGATATCGAGGCGCCATGGACGAAGAGCTTGATTACCTATGGGAGACCCTGGGCCTCGAGATCACTGCCGACCTTTGGCCCGAACGGGACAAAATTCACCCCACGTTACGCCCCGCCATTACTGTGGTGCAGGCAAAATACCGCCGTGCATCCTTTTTAATCATGCGGATGTCATGGCACGCGGGACTCCCCGACCTTAAGCGAATCCAGGCAAGCCTCGTCGAGCTGTCCGGCATGCCGACCGTCATATCCGAGGCGCACCTGGAGCAGCGCCAGCGCGAGCGACTGCAACAGCAGCGGATTCCCTTTATCTGCCCCGGCATTCAGGCATATCTGCCCTTTATGGACGAAGAGTACTGGAGCGGCAAGCCCAACAAGCACGTAAAGGTCTACGATCCGCACGAATGGGCACAGCTGGCGGACTGACTGAGGCAGGCCCGCCGGCGGAAAGTGCGTTCCAGATTTCAAGCTCAAACTGGTCCCCACTTTCCCGTCGAGCCCTCAACCGGAGACCGTGTCCCACAATCGAAGCTCAGAATGGGACGTGCTTTCCGCAACCGGCCACTTTGGGAAAGTGCATCCCATTCTGGAAGCGAATTCCGGGTCGCACTTTCCGCAGCCGCTACAGCAACGCCTCGGCCCAAGCCGCTTCCCTAAAGCCAGGAATCGCAAAGTCGTCGCCCACCAGCAGCGGACGCTTGACCAGCATGCCGTCGGTCGCCAGCAGCTCGTAGCACTCCCGATCCGTCATGCCCGCATCCAGACGCGCCTTCAGGCCCAGCTCTCGATATTTCATGCCCGACGAATTAAAGAAGCGCCGCACCGGCAGCCCCGAACGAGCAATCCAGGTCGCAAGCTCATCAGCCGTGGGATTGTCCAAAACGATATCGCGGTCGATATACTCTACCCCATGTTCGTCCAGCCATGCCTTGGCCTTCTTACAGGTCGAGCACTTGGGATATTCAACAAACAATACCGCCATGGGATTTCCTTTCTTAGAGAAAACAGGTGTCTGGAAAACTGCACATCGACGACCACTCGCGATTGCAGCCGTTATTGTAGTCAATGTCGAAGCATAGGCAGTCGCGATGTCTCGTCTTAAGGCTAGCGCCTCGCATGGGCGCCGATCGGCCGAGTCGCATGGCGCACCAACGCCGCTGCCAGCAATACCAACAGCATGGCGGTGACATAGCCCGCAGCATCGAATCCTAAATCGATAACGTCGAAATGCCTGCCGGGAACAAAGATCTTATGCACCTGATCGCCAACGGAGCAGGCGGCGCAAAAGAGCAATACGGGCACGCAACGGGAGCATACGCTCCACGGACGCCTGGAAAGGCAAACCACGACCACGGAGGCGAATAATCCGACGAAGAAAAACTCTACGGTATGGGCAACGCGACGGACGTTTGTGCCCACCCACATGCGAATGGAAGCAAGTCGGCCAGACCGGACATTCGAGGCAGCCGAATCGGCGCCCCCGGTCATTCCGTTCTCTGTCTGGGCTTCACCCGTGGCATCAGCAGCCTGAACGCCCGTAGCCTGACCCTCCACCACACGCGCGGTGGACTCGCTCAGCAACGACGTCTCCATCGCATTTTGCTCCGTCAGCACCCAGATGCCCGCCAGCGTTGCAGCGAACAGAACGACCGCGGTCCATCCGATTATTTGTTTTACGCGCGCCAAGGGCCAACCTCCTTTTTTGAATATCAGCGAGTGTAGTCTAAATAGCAGTGTCGTCGTAGCAAAATTTGAATCGCAACAAGAAGCGACAGGGCTGCCATCTCCTAACCCGCCTCGCGCATCCAGCGATCGAACGTCCCCACGCACACACCCAAGCGCTTTGCTGCCTGGCTACGGGTGATATCGCCTGCCTCATAGCTATCGCGCACCAGTTCAAACTGCGGAGGGCATGGCTTGCGAGGCCGGCCAAACCGCACCCCTCGCGCCCGCGCCGCCGCAATTCCCTCTGCCTGACGCTGATGGATGTTCTCGCGCTCCACCTGCGCCACGTAGCTCAACAGCTGCAGCACAATGTCGGCAATCAGTGTACTCGTCACGTCCGGCGCTTCTCCATCCTTTGCGCGCGTGTCGAGCAACGGCATATCCAGCACCACGATGGCCGTCCCGCGCTCTTTTGTGATAAGGCGCCATTCCTCGAGTATCTCGCTGTAGTTACGACCCAAGCGATCGATGGACAACACCACCAGAACGTCCCCATCCCCCAGCACGCGTAGCAGATCGCGATAACGCGGACGGTCGAAGTCCTTGCCGCTCGCACGGTCGGCATAAATATTCGCCGACTCCACGCCATAGGCGATCAGCGCATCAAACTGCCGATTCAGGTTCTGATCACGCGAACTCACACGCGCATAGCCGTACACCGTCGCCATCTCATCCCCGCTTTCTTGTAAACCCGCCAAAAAGGGACAGGTTTATTTTGGTAGGTTTTACCTCCCAAATAGCAGGCGGATAGGCGGCCGAGCAGGCGGCGACGCGGCCATCATTCAAATGCGAGGGCGGCCCCGAAAGACCGCCCCCACTTCCGCACGATCGTGATTTGGCTAATGGATTAGCTTAAAGTCCAAGTGCCCGCGCGTGGTATTGACGCGCGAGACCTCGATGACCACGCGCTGCCCCAGCTCATAGCGGGTCCCCGTGTCGGCACCTGTGAGCGTGAGCGCGTCCTCGTCAAACTCGAACCACTCGTTGCCCAGGCTCTTAATTGAAACCAGGCCCTCGACCTGCGTCAGATCCAAGCGTACGAACAGGCCCATGCTGCTGACCCACGAGACCGTTCCGGCATAGCGCTCGCCCAGGCGATCCTCGTAGTACTGGGCAATCTTGATCTTTTGCGTCGCATGGCTGGCGGCATCGGCCGCACGCTCCGCATCGCTGCATGCACGGCAAATCTGCGGCAGAATGCGTGGCAGGGACTCGCGACCCTTACCGATGAGCCGGGGCGTGCGTGCCAAGGCGTCCTTGCCGCCCAGCTGCTCATAGGCCAGCTGCAGCTTGAGCACGCGGTGCACCACCAAATCGGGATAGCGGCGGATAGGACTCGTAAAGTGGCAGTAGCACGGAGCGGCAAGCGCAAAGTGGCCTTCGTTGCGCGGCTTGTACAGTGCGCGCTGCATGCTGCGCAACAGCAGCGTGTTGACAAGCGGCGCGTTGGCCGTGCCAGCCGCGGCGTCGACCGCAGCCTGCAGCTCATCGGGACTTCCCAGGGCAATACCAGCCGCACGGCGGTCGTCGATGATGCCCAGCTGCGCCAGCGCCACGGCGGCGCCGTGCAGGCTATCGGGACTGGGATCATCGTGCACGCGATAGCAAGCCTCAATGTCGCGGTCGGCCAGCCACTCGGCCACGCACTCGTTGGCGAGCAGCATGGCTTCCTCGATAAGCGACGTGGCACACGAACGCTCGCGCGCCACAATCTGCACGGGTACTCCGTCCTCATCCAATAGAGCGCGAATCTCGGCCGTGTCAAAATCGACTGAGCCGCGGACGCGACGAATACGACGGCGAAGTTCGGCGAGTTCGTTGGCGGCGACAAGGAAATTGCCGAGGTCGACGTTGCAGCCGCGGGCGGCCTTCTCGCACGCAAGACCGCGCTCAAGCGCCTCCTCGCGCGAGGCCTCAGCAGCCGCAACATCCTCGGCCGCACCCTCCAGCACCCCATACTCCACCGCGCCGGCACGCACCAACAGTGCCTCGGTGCCGTCGTAGTCCATTCGCACGCGCGAGCGAATCACACTGGGATAAGGATCGTAGCGGCGAACGCGGCCCTGCGCATCGAGTTCAATATCGACGGTAAACGCCAGACGGTCCTCGTCGGGACGAAGCGAGCACAGGTCGTTCGATAAGCGCTCGGGCAGCATGGGCAGCACTCGATCGGCCAGATACACCGATGTCGTGCGATGGCGCGCCTCAAGATCGATATGCCCGTCCCAAACCACATAGTGCGAGACATCGGCGAAGTGGACGCCCAGCTTATAGCCGCCATCGGGCGTGCGCTCCAGCGAAATGGCATCGTCAAAGTCGCGAGCGTCGACCGGGTCGATCGTGATGATAAAGCGGTCGCGCAGATCGCGTCGGAGCGGATCTTTGAGCGCCGCGGTCACATCGAGCGAAAGGCCCTCGGCCTCGGCCAGCGCCGCCACGGGATAGCTGTCGGTATAGCCATAGCGCGCCATTACGTATTGAACACCCAGATCGGGCGCGTCATCGCCGCCAATGCGGCGCTCGATGGTCACGGTGCCTGATTCAAGGCGCGTCGGATAGGTCAGAATGCGTGCGACCACAGCGTCACCGGGATGAACGCCCAGGCGCTCGGCCGAAGTGTCCTCGGGCAAAATGAAGAAATCGGCCTTGAGACGCGAATCGAGCGGCTCGATCACGCCGAGCGGACCGGCCATCTGGTACGTGCCCACCACACTGATGGCAGCGCGCTCGACGACCCCCTCAATCACGGCACGACGCTCACCATGCGGGCTGTTCTTAATGCTCACGGCGACGGTATCGCCATCCATGATCTCGCGCTTACCGCGGCCCATGACTTTATAGTCGCCGTTCTCGGTTATGACATAGGCGCTGTGCTCATGGAGCTGCACGCGTCCGGTCAGACTCGGGCGGCGCTCGCTGCGCACCGGTCCACGCTTATTGCGGGCACCGCGCTTATGCTTGTTATTGCGCCCCATGGCGCCTCCTTACTATCGATGACGAACTCCAAAGAGTCTACCCAAATGATTCGCTTTCCTGCCGTCCCCTAGGGATCAAAAAACGGGCCGCCCCATAAGAGACGACCCGTTGGAAGGGATGAATTCCAGGCATGCCTACACGCGCAGGTAGCGGCGCATGGCTATGGCAGAACCAAAGAGACCGATAATCACGCCGACCAGAATCAGCGCAGCATAGGTCACCAGGTAGTACTGCATCGGCAGGGCAAACGACATCCAGCCGATGCTCTCCTGCAGACGCGGAATCATCAGATTGCGCAGCAGCTCCAGAACGCCGATGGAAAGCAGCGAGCCCAAAATGGCCTGCAGTACGCCCTCGGTGATAAACGGGCCGCGAATGAAGCCGTTGCTGGCGCCGACCAGACGCATAATCGCAATCTCACGACGACGCGCCGTGATAGACAGGCGAATCGTGTTGTTGATGAAGATGAATGCGATAAAGGTCAGAAGGCCAACGAGCACCACGGCGGCGATGCGGATGTAGTTGGTCACCTGGAACAGGCGGCTCACTTCCTCCTGGCCGTACAGCACGCTCGCGTTGACGTCGCCGTCGTCCGCGATCTTTTGGAAGTCGGCATTCTTCTTGAGCTTCTTGGCCGTGCTCTCGACCTGAGACGGATCGTCCATCTCAATCGCAAACGAGGCGGGCAGCGGGTTCTGGCCGTCGAGCGCGCTCATGGTGGCGTCGGCGTTACCCGACATCTTGCTCGTGTACTCGGCCAGCGCGTCGTCCTTATCCTTATAGGTCACGGACTTGACGTTGCTCCACGTCTTGAGCTCGGCCTCAAAGGCCTGGACGTCTGCCTGATCGGCGTCATCGCTAATAAAGGCATTAATGACAACCTGATCCTCGACGGTGCCGATCACGGAGTTCAGCATCGCGGAGCCCATGATGAACAGGCCGATGATAAACAGCGAAAGGAAAATCGTGATGACGGCGCCGAGCGAGGTAGTCCAGTTACGGAAGAAGTGGCTGATTGCCTCTTTGAAGGAGTAGCCTACGTTAGTTGGTGCCATAGTTGCCGTAACCTCCCCTCTCCTGGTCGCGGATAACGTGGCCGCCCTCGAGGGCGATCACGCGACGGTGCATGCTATCGACCATCTCGCGGTCGTGCGTGGCGACGATCACGGTGGTGCCAGTGCGGTTAATACGCTCGAGCAGCTTCATGATGCCCAGCGAGATCGCCGGGTCGAGGTTGCCCGTCGGCTCGTCGCAGATCAGCAGCGGCGGACGGTTGACCATAGCGCGGGCGACGGCAACGCGCTGCTGCTCGCCACCGGAAAGCTGGTCGGGCAGCGAGTCCATCTGATCGGCCAGGCCGACCAGACGCAGCACCTCGGGCACCTGGCTGCGAATGACGCCCTTGGGCTTGCCGATGCACTGCAGGGCAAACGCCACGTTTTCGTAGGCGGTCTTTTGCGGCAGAAGCTTAAAGTCCTGGAACACGGCGCCAATCTGGCGGCGCAGGAACGGAACCTTGCGGTTCTTGATCTTCATGAGGTCCTGACCGGCAACCAGGATGCGGCCGCTCGTCGGCTTGACGTCACGGTTGAGCGTCGACAGCAGCGTGGTCTTACCCGAGCCGGAGTGACCGACCAGGAAGACGAACTCGCCCGGATAGATCTCGATGTTGATGTCGTCGAGTGCAGGCTTGTTGGGCTGTGCCGGATAGATCTTGGTGACATGCTCCATAAGGATGACGGGCTCGACACCGGCCTGCTTGGCCATCTTCTTGCGGCTGGCCTGCGGATCGATGGGCGCAAACACCGACGTAAAATCGGGGTTGTTGAGCGCGTTATCGAGGCTTGCGACCTCGGCGGCCTGATCGCTCTCGACCACCGGGGCAGCAGGCTGCGTGGGGTCGGGAATAGCGGCAAAGAGACCGGACTGCGCAGGCTGAGGAGCCGGCGTCGCAGGGGCCAAGGGGTCGGGAATGCCGGCCATGGTAGGCTGCGGCGTGGCGGCACCAGCCTGAGGCTGCTCCACGCGAGCGGTCACGGCCTGAACGGGCTCAAAACCCGCCGTGCCGGAAAGCGCGACATCGCTGGTTGGATTGTAGGCAAAGGGATCGGATGCCGGCTGTGCCTGATCTACCGGCTGAGCGGGGGCCTGAGCAACAGGCTGGCCCTCTGAATCCGGAGTGGCGAAACGACTGCCCTGGACGCCTGCCTGCGTCTTGGGGGCATCATCGCCCGCACCGGAGGTACGGAAGTGGTTACCCACTGGTGCTCCTTATCGTCGTGCGTTTAAACTACATGAGCGCTTTGTATTTTAGCAGCATTAGCTTTGCTGCACATAAGAAGCATGGCGCGCCTTGGATTCCCGTCGGCCCGTCGGCCGCCATGAATATCAACTTCATCCGAACTCCTCTGATGGATGGTCCGCGCTTTCCAAGCGCTTCCCCCGTCCGCCTCAATCGGGCATACTTCAATCATTGTGAAAAGCCCTAGGGCTTTTAGCGGCTGCGGGTACCTGTACCTTCAGCCGCATTTTTCTTACTTTTTGGACCCGATATGGAACACTGACCGGCTCTCACGGCCATAGCAGACACGTCTCGTAGCACCAGAAGTCAGCTCTCCGTATCCATCACCGCCCAGCTCACAGGCGCAATACCCGGAATAGACATTAGACAAGAGGGACAGGTGGCCTGACAGTCTCCCGATTTTGTCCTGCGTTGCATCGAGGCGGAGGCATATGCCGCCTTTCGAGCGCGAGTGACGCCGACGTATAGCAGGCCGCTTTCCTCGATAAGCCCGTCTGGCATTCTCCTCATATCGACAATCCGGCAACTTTGCGCGGAACGTGAGCACGTATCAGCTCTGTCGCACTGAACCTGCGCCCCCGACTCCCAAGAAGCTCAAAGAGATCGCGCCTCGTTCAAATGACCAGAGCGGTTTGGGAAAGTGAATAAGCTCCCTTTCCGCCTGCCACCCCCTCGCATATCCGCCACACACCAAGCATCGCTGGCTGCGGTTTCCCCCATTACATGGGACGCACGCGCCTTACGACCCGCGCCGAGCCGTATGAACCCGTCCTCCAACGGCACCCGCACGCTCATCGCGTCCGGCAGAAGCGACCGCCGCATCGGCGCCGCCCCGGCATCACGCCACCCCGCAGAATGCGATCCCCGCGCCGCTAAGCTCCGCCAGCACGGCGCGGGCCGCCGGCGTTGGCCCGCTCTCCACGCCGTCGCCCACGTGGCGCGACACCTTGAGCGCCACCACGTCGCCGCCGTGATCCGCGAGCAGAGCCTTGGCCGCCGTTACGCTGCGAGCGCCCACGAGGCGCAGCTCGTACTCCACGCGCTCGTCCGTAGCGGCGGTCTTCACCGCCTCGATCTCACCGCGAAGCGCCTCGGCAGCCTCCTTGGAAGCGGAGGCATCGGCCACCTGTGCCTCAAACTCCGCGATCCGCTCGTCCCGCTTCGCAAGCATCGCCTGGTAGTCGTCGCCGGCTCCGCCCAGGGCCGTCACTTCCCCTTGCTCCTGCGCGTCTTCCGAGCCCGCCTCTTGCTGCTGCGCCTCGTCCGCTTGCCCGCCATTCGAGCCCTCCTTCACGAGAACCGCCTTTCCGCTCGTACGGCAAGCACAACAAGATGCCCGCCTGGTTACTCATCAAGAGCAGCCTAGGCGGGCGTCAAAAAGTCAACCGCGCATCGGAGCCGCAAGGCGGCAGTGCCCGAAGAAATACGTCCCACTGGGTTACACACACCGAACTTAAGAAGCGTTTTTGGGCCATCATGGTAAAATTCCCATCGGAGGTAACGATGGAGACCATGCTACTTGATGACATAGAGTTGAGGGAGACTGCAAAGCGGCTCTACGATTCATACTCGACTGTTCTCTCCGAATCCAAGCTCATCTCCATCATCCAAGACGTCCTCGGCGACTTCGCCCCCGCGCTCGACTCCAAATACGCGGCCCGAAGGACCATCAACGACTTGGTGATGGGTTATTACCCGAACGAAGCCACCATCAAGGCCAATTTCATCGATAGGGTCCTCTTTCCGCTGAGCCCCGCGAACATCTCCATCTTCGAGCTTCCCATCGGCAACAGCCGCGTGGACATGTGTAAGGTCAACGGCCACAGCGCCGCCTACGAGATCAAGACCGACCTCGACACGTTCGATCGTCTCGAGGGCCAGTTGAGCGACTACTTCGACGTGTTCGAGACCGTCTACGTCGTGACGTCCGACAAGCGTTGGCAAGAACTGCCAAGCTACGTCCCCGAGGCCTGTGGGATTTACTCCTACAGCCAGGACGCAAGGGACGGCTCCTATCACTTCAAGGCACAGCGCAAAGCCATCAAAAGCACCAACCTGGACTCCGAAAAGCAGCTCGCGGTCATGCCCAAGCGCGCCCTCTGCGAGACCTTCGGCATCGACGGCGGGGGCACGTCAAAGCCCGCCATCATTCAAGAGTGTCTTGCCGAGAACAGCCAAGCCAAAATCAATCGGCTGTTTAAGGCCTATCTCAAGCAACGCTACGGTGCCTACTGGGAGCACTTCTGCAAAGTCAAGCCGCAGGTCTTCGGTATTGACTACGAATGGTTCTACCGCAACAGACTAGAGCCGGAGATTGTGTACTAGAGGTTGTAGCTGTTACCGTGGGCGAGGTAGAGCTGCTGCACGTAGCGAACAACGGTGTACACAATCCAAGTCTGCCAACCGCCATAGTTTCCGGCTGCGGCATGATCAGCTATTTCAGACAGTACGGCGCATTCGCCAGCACGTCTTTCCAGCTCGCCCCTGTCTGCAAGTATCTGTTTTACGACATCGTCGTAGCCGGATTGGCCTTTCTTCACGTCTGGATTGATATACCTTTTGAAGGTATTTGATGAACCGTCATAAAAAAGGGCAAGAGCACGTCCAGTGGCCCCCGCGCCCGGACGGGGCGGTAAGGAATCACGAAGCCCGGCATAGTCGCCGACGCCTTCGAAACCATATTCGGAAAAGTCACGAATGTGGCTATTGTCGATGAAACAGCCATCTTCGTACACCTTGTTCCCGTCATCGCGTTTGCGCGGCGAACACAGTAGGACAGAGTGCGCCGCAATATGAAGGTCAGCCAACTCGTCAAACTCTTCGATACGAGAAGCGGGCGGGGTCTCGTTGATGTCGTAAATCAAGTAGTCATCCGGCCCCAAAAGGTCAGACAAGATGTGCTCGTACCCCTCATATGTCGATATCCGGATGGCGACTGGTTTATTTGAAGAAGTCTTCCTTAGCTCCAAAATCAAAGCTTCCAAGGATTTTGGTGAGAGGTTGGACAGCTCGTCAATCACCGAGATGACCGGGATGAGATCTCGATAGTCGGCAAGCCGCTTAACCGCCTCCTCGTAAAACGCCAAGTCGTTGCTCATTTTAAGAACAAGCTTGCATTTTGAGGGGTCGGCGCCTTTGTATTTGGGCATATAGCAGCGGAAGAAGTCGACCAACACCTTTTTACCGGCAAAGGCATCACTAATGTTATCCAAGGTGACATCGCGCTCAGTCTCAAGATCATCTACCGTGCACATACGGGGCTGACCTTTGCGCTTTCCACTTTTATATGGCTTGTTGACCTTGACGTACTCACCCGTTGAGGGATCGACCAGCTTATCAAAGGCAACGTCCTTCTTAACCACCTCGACCAAAGGCAGAAGCCCTTCGTCTAAAAGTCCGAGCTCCCGCAGCCTTTGTACGGCCCTGAACTCATTTAGGCGATTCTTTAGTGTGAGGACATACATGGGGCGTCACCTACTAACAAGCGGACTTAAGATTAGAGAAAGCGTCAAACCCGATGCATCCATCATGCTGAAGAAAGCCGACCGTAATACCCGGATCCACCCTCTGGCTGGACGAGAATTCCCTGATTCTTCCCTCAGTAAAATGACCGGCTGCAACAAAGCTCTCATACTCGTCCAGGTCTACGAAGAAACGCCTTGCGAACGCATTGGCCTCTTCGTCCTTATGCTCTTCGCTTGCAAGTTCTTCCATCGACACGATTTGCTGCTTGGGGTCGTAATGAAACAAGAGGTGTGCAAGCTCATGCACGACCGTAAACCAGACATGATCATGAGTCTTGTATCGCTTGCTGATGAAAATAGCAGGATGACCCAAGTAGGTTGTCAACACGCCACGTACTTTAGCGTTCGAGATAGCTTCATGCTCAACTAGGTAAACTCCACACCTGTTCAGAAGCTTGCGTGCGCTCTTGATAGAACCGTTTACATCTGGATTCAGGGCAATCTTCTTCAAACGATCAAGCGACGACTCAAGCAGCTCTCTAGAGTATTGAGTATCGCTTAAATCCTTATTCTGAGTCTCAATCTCCTCTTTGCAGAGCCCGAGCCAAACGGCAACAGCCTCCGAATTGCCACCATCCTGCATGAACTCCATCCCGCCGGGAATTGCAGTCATGTAGCGGTCAAAATCCGAAACGCCCAGAATCTTCAGCATAGCCGCAGCTTGCTCAACCAAAGACATGCTCGTTCGCGGAAAGACCTCCTTGAAATGAAACCTCTTGGCGATCTCCTTAAGGTCAAGCTCCTCCAGATGCGCCTCCTCGCGTTCGCGGGCAAGGTACTCCTGATACTTGACCTCATAGTTAAGCCAAAAACTCGCGGGAACGTCGGGCATGACCTTCTCAAGCTTCAGCGCCATGTCCTCGGTAAGCCTGGTCTTCCCGTTCAGAAGCTGGGAGAGGTGGCGCTCGCTCACGCCGGTACGCTTCGAAACTTCCTTTTGGGTCAAACCGCGCGCATCAAGGTATTCCTTGATGATCTCGCCGGGCGCGACGATGAAATCACTCATAGCTATCTTCTCCTCTCCTAGCTCAGTGGTAGTCCTGAATATCCACGATGCAGACGCTGGTGATCGTCGTAAGGTCATCCGGGTCAAACTCCCCGACGGGACGGATGACCAGTCTCATGTTCTTGCTGAGGTCGATTCCCCAACAGCCCTCAAAGTTGCCGGTCAGCTTGTGCCTGCGCGGCGGCGGCAGATGGGTAATCTGCGAAAGGTCATTCGCAACCCGCAGATCGGAAAGACGATGAATGAGGTTCTTGGCTATCTTGCCGTAGTTCCTCGTTATCGCCCTCTGATCCTTAAGGCTCTTCTCCAGCGACTTGCTTGCATATTCGATATCCATCTCCACCTCCTTTGATAGAAGGATATTGCAATTGACCTCTGAGGTCAATATTGACTTTTAAGATCAATTTAATTCTGTACCTAGACCACTCAGACTGATACTCGTCTGACGTTAGGGTTTTCTAATGAGCGGTGCCACCTCTTAAATACTCTCGCATAAACCGCCCAATCTCTTCTCCGAAAACGCTCAAGCCGCCCGATGCAATAAGCTCTGGATGCACCCTAACCCCATTAATATCCCAGCCATCATCCCTGACATGCTGGAATTCAGTGAAATGCCCGCCACTCACAGGGCTGCCGCATGGATACAAAATGGGACGTAAATATCAAAATTCCGCGCACATCCCGGCGCCAAACCACGTTATGCCCTATAGGAGGTGAGGGAAGAGAATGCATAGCTTTCCATACGGCAGCAACGGCAGGGCGGACGCGCCAGGCCGCGAGAACGACTCTTTGGTAGGGCGCTTCGCAGAGGAGCACTACGACAAGGTATACCGCTACTGCGCGCGAAGGCTCCCCTCGAAAGAGGATGCCCAAGACGTGACGCAGGAGGTGTTCCTTCGGCTCGTGCGGAGCGATGCGCTATACGCCGAGCATGGAAAGCCCCTTGCGTATCTCTACGCCTGCGCGCGCAATGTCTGTGCCGACTTCTACCGAGGTCAGAGACCGGTTGGTGCCTTGGACGAGGACGATGTGCAGACAATTCCTGACGTGCGGCATGCAGACATGGACGGACGGCTGACCATGGCGGGTGCCCTCGCCCGCCTTACGGAAGAGGAGCGCGAGGTCATCGAGCTTCGCTACGGCCAGGACCTGCCTATGTCCGATATCTCCGCCGTGACGGGGAAGTCGAGGTTCGCTCTCTATCGAATCGAGCGGCGCGCGCTCGGCAGGCTCAAGGAACTGATGGGAGAAGGCAATGGATGACTCGAAGCTAAAGGATGCGCTGAGGAGCTACTACGCCGCCGACGCGGCATCCCCCGATGCCTCGGCGCGCAAGCGCACCTTGCTGCTCGTGGAAGCAGAGGCGGCTCGCGCCTGCGGAGGCGCGAGGGAGGCGGATTACATCCCGCTCTGGCGGTTCGTCGCGAGCCAGGTCCGGTTCGTGCGTCCCTGGGCATGGATGCTCCAGATCGCGCTTCTGGCATGCATGCTCGTTCTCGTCGGCGTGATCGGCCCGCGCTCGGGAAGTCCCGTCGTCGTCATGGCGGCATCGGCCCTCTCGGTTGCCATAGCGGCACCATCGGTATTCAAGAGCTTCGAGACCCGCGTCTGCGAGATGGAGTACTCGTGCCGGTTCAGCTGCGTGCAAGTGTTGGCGAGCAGGCTTTTGCTTTTCGGCCTTGCCGACGTGCTTTGGATTACGCTCTCCGTTGCGGCAGTGCCAACGCTCGCGGGGATCGACGCGCTTCGCGTACTGCTGTACGCATGCACGCCGTTCTTCTGCTCGTGTGCCGCCTGCTTCTATGCGGCGCGCCGTCTGCCGGGCAACTCGCTCGTCGCCAGCGTCGCCCCTGCGATGTCCGTACTCGCAGCGCTCTGGCTGCTGAGCACGGCGTTCCCCCTCTGGTACGAGGGCGCGTCTCTCGCCGTATGGGTCACGGCGCTCATGGCCTCCATGGCGCTCACCGCCCTGGAGGCGTCAAGGCTCATACGCTGCGTCTCAGGCGGCCTCTCGCCACGCCCGTCAAAGGCGGCACTCTAGCTCTCCTCCTGCATGCCTGCAACATCGAACGAAGGACAAGGAACGAACATGGAACTCAGGCTTGACAGGCTCACCAAGCAGTTCGGCAGCCATATCGCCGTCGACCGCGTGAGCTTCAGCTTCACGCCCGGCGTCTACGGCCTACTCGGGGCCAACGGCGCAGGCAAGACCACGCTCATGCGCATGATATGCGACGTCATGAGGCCGACATCGGGAAGCGTGTTGTTCGGGGGCACCCCCATAGACCAGCTTGGCGACGGATATCGGGCGCGCCTCGGGTACCTGCCCCAGGACTTCGGCTACTACCCGGACTTCACGGCCTGCGATTTCATGATGTACCTGGCATCGCTCAAGGGGCTCACCGCGCAGCAGGCGAAAGTGCGTACGCGCGAACTCCTAGGAGTTGTCGGTCTCGCAGAGGCCGCAAAGCGGAAGGTCAAGACCTTCTCCGGCGGCATGAAGCAGCGGCTCGGCATCGCCCAGGCGGTGCTCAACGACCCGTCTGTCCTCGTGCTCGACGAGCCCACCGCAGGGCTCGACCCCAAGGAGCGCGTCCGCTTCCGCAACCTCATATCCTCTCTCGCCCAAGACAAGATCGTCATCCTTTCCACGCACATCGTCTCTGATGTGGAGTACATCGCCGACGAGATCCTCGTGATGCGCGCTGGCGGCATCATCACGACGGGCACGGTCGACGAGATCACAGGGGACATCAGGGGATGCGTCTGGGAGTGCACTGTCGCCCCGAGGGAGGCAGACGCCATGTCGGCATCGCTCACGGTGGGCAACATCCACTACGCCCAGGACGGCTCTGCCATTGTTCGCGTGGTGGCGCAGCAGCGCCCGCATCCGAGCGCGCGCGCCGTGGAGCCGACGCTGGAGGACGTCTACCTCTACCTCTTCCAGGAGCAGTCCGGGGGCCTGCCGGTTTCGCGGACGAAAGCGGAAGCGGGACGGGACGCAATCGCACGCAGGAAAGGAGCGCGCCGTGGGTAGCCTCATCAGATACGAGCTCAAGAAGATGCTCTCAAGGCGCGTCTCGCAGGTTTCCATAGCGGCCGTCCTGGCGCTGGTCGCGGTCATAGCCTTCTTCAACATAACGTCCCAGTACGCCCTCGACCCCAAGGAGATGGGCACCGAATTCGAAGGCACTGCCGCCATCGCCCAGATAAAGGCAGACACGGAAGCGCTCGCAGGCCCCATCACCGACGAGGAGGCCACCGAGGCGCTCCGCGAGTTCAAGGAGTTCGTCGGTCCGGACGGCGAGGTCAAGGAAGAGTACAGGACGGACAGGAAGCCCTACGGGGAGAAGGCGAACGAGTACTGGGAGTTCAGCGCGAAGAACGGCGCCCTCATGGCGCTGCTGACAAGCCCTTGGATGCAAGGCTACCAGATGCCCGTGTCCGCGGCAGCCGCTATCGACACGACTGGCACCGTCGACCTCTACGGGCGAGTCCGCTCGAAGATAGCCTCCGGGCTCGACGCGAACGGGGCCCTCTCGTACAACGACGATGAGAGGGCGTTCTGGAGCGAGAGGGCGCAAGGCATGCAAACGCCCATCGAGTACGGATACGCAGGAGGATGGGAGGACTTCCTCAACCTCGCCCAGTTCCTCATATTCGCGATGCTCGCAGTCGTGATAACGTGCGCATCGGTGTTCAACGGGGAGTACCGGGCCAAAACCGACGCCATCCTGCTGTCCACCAAGTTCGGCAAATCAAGGCTCGGGCGCGCGAAGGCGGCGGCCTCTATGATCGCGGCAAGCGCCATATACTGGGTCTTCACACTCGTCTTCCTGGCAATAACGCTCGTCTTCTACGGAGCCGACGGCGCAGGTCTACCCATCCAGATCTACAACATCACATGCACCTACGGCATAAGCCTGTCAGCCGCCGCCCTCATATGCTGCCTCGTCGGGTATCTCGCAACCCTCGCCCTCCTTGGGATAGTGCTCGCACTGTCAGCCAAGATAGACAGCCCCATGGGAATCCTCGCAGTCGGCGTCGCTCTCATCTTGATTCCGATCTTCGTGCCGACGATGACGAGCAGCATCGCGAACCGCGTCATCTACCTGTTCCCCTACGACGCACTGAACCCCCTCAACCTCTTCGGCATGGTCTCGTATGCCATAGGCCCTGTCGTGGTCGAGCTGCCCGTGTTCCTCGCCGCTTTCTACCTCCTGCTTTTCGCGACGGGCATTGCTCTCGCGATAAGGACGTTCAAACGCCATCAGGTTGCCTGATGATGTCAAGGAGGGCCGTTGCCGCCAAGGATGCGTGAATCAGCGAGCCTTCGAGTGGATGCATACCATCGCATTTCAGGGCGAAATCCTCTCCGATTCGCCTCTGGCTGTTAGGGTTTAGGGCTGAATGTTGCGCAACTGCGCCCTGGCCCCGACCGTAAAACCTCTCTAGCTTCTTTCCCTGCCGTCTCCAAACACAAAGCCGGAGTGCCCTCCATATGGAAGGCGCCCCGGCTTGTTCATTGCCCAATGCGGAAGCGGCTCTCAAGTTAAGGCCAAAGCAGACCGCCTTACGCCAAGAACTCCTTGGTGGTTGCCACGATGTTGGCGGCGTCCAGGCCGTACTTGTGCAGGAGCTCGGCGCCCGGACCGGACTCGCCGAAGGTGTCGTTGACACCGATCTTCTTAAGCGGCGTCGGGCACTGTTCGCACAGGACGTCGGCGACGGCGCTGCCCAGGCCGCCGATTACGGAGTGCTCCTCGACGGTCACGACGTGGCCGGTCTTGGTGGCGCTCTTGACGATCAGGTCGGCGTCGATGGGCTTGATGGTGTGCATGTTGATGACCTCGGCGTCGATGCCCTCGGCAGCGAGCTGCTCGGCGGCCTCGAGGGCCTCACCGACCATCAAACCGCAGGCGACGATGGTCACGTCGGCGCCCTCGCGCATGACGATACCGCGGCCCAGCTCGAACTTGTAGGTCTCGGGGTCGTTGATAACCGGCGAGGCCAAGCGGGCAAAGCGCATGTAGACGGGGCCATCGCACTCGTAAGCGGCACGCGTCACGGCACGAGCCTCGACGTCGTCGGCGGGAACGATCACGGTCATGCCGGGGATGACACGCATCAGGGCGATATCCTCGCAGCACTGGTGAGTAGCGCCGTCCTCGCCCACCGAGATGCCGGCGTGCGTGGCACCAATCTTAACGTTAAGGTGCGGGTAGCCGATGGAGTTGCGGACCTGCTCAAAAGCGCGGCCGGCGGCAAACATGGCAAAGGTGCTCGCGAAGGCAACGCGACCGGTGGTTGCGATACCGGCGGCGACACCCATCAGGTTGCTCTCGGCAATGCCCACATCAAAGAAACGATCGGGGCAGGCGGCCTTGAACTTGCCGGTCTGCGTTGCGGCAGCCAGGTCGGCATCGAGGACCACAAAGTCGTCGTGCTCGTTGGCGAGCTCGACGAGGGCCTCGCCGTAGCTTACGCGCGTGGCGATTTTCTTGACGTCTGCCATCCTAGAGCTCCTCTCCGGCGGCCGTGAGCTCTGCCATGGCCTGCTCAAACTGTTCATCGTTGGGGGCCTTGCCGTGCCAGCCCACCTGGTTCTCCATGAAAGACACGCCCTTGCCCTTCATGGTCTCGGCGATGATGGCGGTCGGCTGACCCTTGGTGGCGCGGGCCTCGGCAAAGGCGGCGCGGATCTGATCGAAATCGTTGCCGTCGGCAAGCTCCACCACGTGGAACTTAAAGGCGCGGAACTTGTCGGCGAGCGGCATGGGGTCGTTGACCTCCTCGACGGGGCCGTCGATCTGCAGGCCGTTGTGGTCGACGATCACGCAGAGGTTATCGAGCTGCTGGTTGCCGGCAAACATGGCTGCCTCCCAGACCTGGCCCTCCTCGCTCTCGCCATCACCCAGCAGGGCGTACGTGCGGTAAGTATCGCCCCAGTGCTTGGCGGCAACCGCCATGCCCACGGCGGCGGAGATGCCCTGGCCGAGCGAGCCGGTGGACATATCGACGCCCGGGGTGTCGTTCATGTTGGGATGACCTTGCAGGTGGCTGCCGATATGGCGCAGCGTCTCGAGATCCTCCTTGGGGAAGAACCCACGCTCGGCGAGCACGGCGTACAGGCCCGGAGCGCAATGGCCCTTGGAGAGCACAAAACGGTCGCGATCGGCCTTGCGGGGATCGGCCGGGTCGACGTTCATTTCCTCAAAGTACAGATAGGTCATGATGTCGGCAGCGCCGAGCGAACCGCCCGGATGGCCGGACTTGGCAGCGTGCACGCCGGTGACGATGCCCTTCCTTACCTCGTTGGCAACCTTTTTGAGCTCTTCGTCGCTCATTGTGCCTTCCTTTCATCCTCATTAGACAAAATGCGCACGGCACGGAAAGGTAATCCCAACACAGCCGCAATGCACGTACGTCATTCATTATGCTGGAAACTGATGGCTTTACCAGAGTTTTTATCATTATTTGAACAATTTAGCAGGCAGAACCGCTGATGAAACGGTTTATCAATGTGAACGTCTTTTGGATGGAACGCGATCGACCCTACGCGCTAATGTCCTTGAATCCCTCGCCGAAGGCTTCCGTAACGTCGGCAACCGTCACGATGGCATGAGGATCGCGCTCGCGCACGATCGTCTTGAGGGTATTGAGCTCTCGACGGCTCACGATGACCATAATCACTGGCTTCTCGGCACCCGAATACATGCCAGTCGCCTTAAACTTGGTACAACCACGACCCAGGCCATACATGATATCGGCAGCGATATCAGGGAACTTGTCCGAGATGATGAGTACCATACGGCGCTTGTTGCCACCATCGACCACGGCATCGATCACGTAGCCGCTAATGACCATCGAAAGGCCTGCATATAGTGCGTTTTCGGTTGAAAAGACCGGAGCCGACAGCGCGCATACGGCAACATCGATCGCCATGACGGTCGAGCCCACCGGCAGCGAGGTGTTACGCGAGATGATTTGGCCAATCGTGTCCGAGCCGCCGGTGTTGGCGCCGGCGCGCAACACCATGCCGTAACCGATGCCCGTAATAATGCCGCCCCACATGGCAGGGAGCATCAGGTCCGCATCCGCCAGAGGTGCTACAAACGGGGCGAACAGATCGGTAAAGAAGCCCAGCAGCACAAAGCCCGTCGCGGTCTGCACCACGTAGAACATGCCGCCCTCGCGCATAACGACCAACAACAGCAAGGCGTTCATCACGATCGTCTGAATACCAACGGGAAGCGATAGGCCGCGCGCCGCGCCGACCGCCTGGATAATGGTGGCAAGGCCCGTAACGCCACCGGCGGCAAGACCGTTGGGAATCAAAAACAAGTCGGTCGCGATGGCGGCCAAGGCACACCCCAACATGATCTGGGGCAGGTCGTGAAAGAAGTTCATCGAAAGAATGCGCTTGATGTCCAGACGATATGCCATGCTGCCTCCCTCAAAAAAGCGCACCCAAACGGATGCGCTTTGAACTTCTTCTTGTATTCGATTCTACCGATTCGCCGGACAAAAACCACCCCTGCGCAGGGTTTGCTCTGGATACAAAACCACCCTGCTGGGAGGGTTTTAATCCATCTCCACATAAACCGGGCGGTTTATGCAGACGGGGTCTCCGCATCGGCGTTGCCGGTTGCCCAGCGATGGTAGCCGATCACAAACGGATCCAGATCGCCATCGTCGAGAACGGCCTCGACGTTGCTGGTCTCCACGCCCGTACGCAGGTCCTTGACCATCTGGTACGGGTAGAGCACGTAGCTGCGAATCTGGTTGCCAAACCCGATCGTGGTCTTTGGCCCGCGGATCTCGTCGAGCGCCTCGGCACGCTTCTCGAGCTCGATCTCGTACAGACGGGCCTTGAGAATCTGCATGCACGCGGCCTTGTTTTGAATCTGGCTGCGCTCGTTTTGGCAAGTAACAACAATGCCGCTGGGAAAATGCGTCACGCGTACGGCGGAGTCGGTGGTGTTGACGCCCTGGCCGCCCGGGCCGCTCGCGTGATACACGTCCACGCGGATATCGTCGGGATTGATCTCGATGTCGATATCATCGGGCAGCACGGGGATGACCTCGACGCCGGCAAACGTGGTCTGGCGGCGCTTCTTGTCGTCGGTGGGGCTAATACGCACCAGACGGTGGACGCCGGCCTCGGCGCGCAGCATGCCAAACGCGTCCTTGCCCTCGACGGTAAAGGTCGCGCGATCAATGCCGATAACCTCGGCAGCGGGGCAGTCGTTAATCGTGACCTTCCAGCCGCGACGCTGGCAGTACTTCATGTACATCTTAAAGAGCATGAAGGTCCAGTCCTGCGCCTCCAGGCCGCCCTGTCCGGGTTTGATGGTCACAATCGCGTCGCCGTGATCGAACTCACCGGTAAACCAGCTCGAAAGCTCGAGCTCGTCGATGGCGCGGGCCAGGCGTTCCGCCGTAGCGGCAGCCTCCTCGCGCAATGCGGCGGCATCGGGGTCGTCGCCCATCTCCTCGGCAAGCTCCAGCGCCGCACGGGCGTCAGATAGCTCGCCGCGCGCGGTATCCACGGCAGCGATATCTTCCTTGGCGCGAGCGATCTCCTCCATGGTGGCGCGAGCGGCGTCGGCGTCATCCCAAAAGCCGGGGGCCACGCTTCTGGCCTCGAGCTCGGTCACGCGTGTGCGCTTCTCGTCCAAATGAAGATACGACTCGACCTCGCCGAGCCGGTCCGCAAACGCGTCCAGCTCGGCGGGCGTTACCTCTAAAGCCTCGGCCATTAACGATTCCTGCCGTGGCAGTACTTGAACTTCTTGCCGCTGCCGCAGGGGCAAAGGTCATTGCGGCCAACGTTGACGTACGGATCGTCGCTCTCATCCTTGCGGTAGGTGGTCACCTTGCCACCGTTGTTGACGGCAGCCGGGCCTCCCTGGACGGCCGTACGAGCCTGCACCTGTGCCTGCTTGCGCAGCACCGAGTTGCCGTTGTCGCCATCGACATCGGCGGGGCCGGAGAAGCGCGCACCCTCGAGCGCGGGGTCCTCCTTGTGCTCCACGGCGTGCGGGGCGGCCTTGATCTCGATGCGCAGGACGGTGCGCAGGTAATCCTCGTACATGGTGTCGACGAGCATCTGGAACGCGCCGTAGGCCTCGGTCTTGTACTCGACCAGCGGGTCGCGCTGACCAAAGCCGCGCAGTCCGATACCGGTCTTGAGGTAGTCCATCTCCTGCAGGTAGTTCATCCAACGCGTATCGATGACGCGCAGCATGACCTGGGTGTTGAGCTCGCGCATGAGGTCCTCACCCAGGCGCTCGGCCTTCATGTTGTAGCACTTCTCGACGTAGGCCAGGACATCGGCAGCCAGGGCCTCAAAGTCCTCGTCGGGGAACTTGGGCGTATCGATATGCCCGGTCAGCTCCACGACCCACTTGCGCAGGCCCTCGAGATCGCGCTCGCCATCGTGGCTGTCCTTGGTGCAGAACTCCTGCACGCAGCGGTACACGGTGTCGTGCATGACCTCGGTGATGTGGTCGGTCAGATCCTTGCCGTCCAGAATCTTGTTGCGCTCGGCGTAGATAACCTGACGCTGCTTATTCATGACGTCGTCGTACTCAAGAACGCTCTTGCGCATGGAGAAGTTGATGCTCTCGACCTTGTGCTGGGCGCTCTCGACGGCCTTGGAGATGATCTTATGCTGAATGGGCATGTCGTCGCCCATTTCTGCCGTGACCATCATCTTGGAGACGCGATCCATCTTGTCGCCACCGAACAGGCGCATCAGGTCGTCCTCAAGCGACAGGTAGAACTGGGTCTCGCCCGGATCGCCCTGACGACCGGAGCGGCCGCGCAGCTGATTGTCGATACGACGGGACTCATGGCGCTCGGTGCCGATGACGGTCAGGCCGCCGGCGGCAAGCACGCGCTCGCGCTCGGCCTTGCAGGTCTCCTTGGCCTCGGCGTTAAACTGCTCGAGCTGCTCGGGCGTCACGTCCTCCATGGTCAGGCCCTCGTACTCAAGGCGCTCGCGCACCAGCTCGTCGGGGTTGCCGCCCAGCAGGATGTCGGTACCACGACCGGCCATGTTAGTAGCGATGGTCACGGCGCCGTAGCGTCCGGCCTGGGCAACGATATGAGCCTCGCGCTCGTGATGCTTAGCGTTGAGGACCTCGTGCGCGATGCCGCGCTTGGTAAGGGCGGCCGACAGCTTCTCGGAGCTTTCGATGGAGACGGTGCCCACCAGGACCGGCTGGCCCTTGGCGTGACGTCGCTCGACGTCATCGGCAACGGCGTTGTACTTGGCCTGGATGGTGCGGTACACCAGGTCCTCATGGTCAACACGCTGAACGGGCTTGTTGGAGGGGATGACCTCAACGGGCAGCTTGTAGATCTCGCGGAACTCGGCATCCTCGGTGAGTGCCGTACCGGTCATGCCGGAGAGCTTGTCATACAGACGGAAGTAGTTCTGCAAGGTGATGGTGGCCAGCGTCTGGTTCTCCTCGCGCACGAGCACGCCCTCTTTGGCCTCGATGGCCTGGTGCAGGCCCTCGGAATAGCGGCGGCCTTCCATGATGCGGCCAGTGAACTCGTCGACGATCTTGACCTCGCCGTTAGTGACCACGTACTGCTTGTCGCGATGGAACATGTACTGGGCCTTCAGCGCCTGCTGCAGGTGGTTGACCAGCTGGCCCGAAAGGTCGGCATAGATGTCCTCGATACCCAGGCGGCGCTCGATCTTCTTAAGGCCGCGCTCGGTGGCGGCAATGGTGTGCTTGGCCTCGTCCATGACGTAGTCGCCCGTGGGCTCTACGTCCTCGGTGGCGGTGAGCATGTCGTGCGAGACGTCCTCGCCGCGCTCAAGGCCGCGCACGGCACGCGCGAAGTCCTTGTAGGTGCTGGCGGACTTGGTGCCGGCACCCGAGATGATGAGCGGGGTACGTGCCTCGTCGATCAGGATGGAGTCGACCTCGTCGACGATGGCGTAATGGTGGCCGCGCTGCACGCGCTGCTCGGGGCGAGTGACCATGTTGTCGCGCAGGTAATCGAAACCGAACTCGGAGTTGGTGCCGTAGGTGACGTCTGCCTGGTAGGCCGGACGCTTGAGCTCAAGCGGCATGTTGTTCTGGAGCAGACCGACGGTCATTCCCAGGTACTTGTAGATGCGGCCCATCCACTCGGAGTCGCGCTTGGCCAGGTAATCGTTGACGGTAACGACGTGTACACCCTTGCCGGCAATAGCGTTGAGGTAGCCGGCCAGCGTGGAGACCAGGGTCTTGCCTTCGCCGGTCTTCATCTCGGCGATATGCCCCTCGTGCAGTGCCATGGCGCCAATGAGCTGCACGTCAAAGTGACGCATGCCCGTGATGCGCTTGGAAGCCTCACGCACGGTGGCAAAAGCCTCGGGGAGCATGTCGTCGAGCGACTCGCCGTTGGCGTAACGCTCACGGAACTTATCGGTCTGGGCGCGGAGCTCTTCCTCGGTCATCTTCTCAAACTGGGGCTCAAGACCGTTGATCTTGTCGACAATCTTGTAGTAGCGCTTCAGGTCCTTATCGGATCCAAAGGACAGCAGCTTTGACATGAATCCCATGTGGTTTTCCTTTTTGGCCATCGCCCATGCCATGCAGCCTTGGGCGAGTTAAACACAGATAATTGTACTTTAGCCAAACAGGGCGCACCCTATGCGGTCGACCTCGACCGCCACGTAATAACTACGACCAACCTGCCAAAAAGGGACTGGTTAATTTTGGTAGCTTTTATCTGGGAAAACGCCGCCTCTCTGCCATTTGGTGCAAACCAACCTGTCCCCTTCGCACCAATCTGGTGCAATGGGGACAGGTTGGTTTGCACCACCAAAAGAAAAGGGCCGCGCACCCAAATGGATACGCGGCCCTTTAGCCATGAATGCGAGTGTTTGCTCGGCGAGCTATTTACTCAGCAGCCTCGGTGGTCTCGACCTCGGCAGCGGCGTCCTCGACGGGAGCCTCTGCGGGAGCTTCGGCGGCCTGCTTGGCAGCCTCCTCGGCAAACTTAGCGGCACGTTTGGCCTTCTCGGCAGCCTTAGCCTCAGCGGCGGCCTTGCGAGCGGCCTCGGCCTCAGCAGCCTTGGCAGCCTTGGCAGCCTTGGCCTCCTCGGCCTTCTTGAGCTGGGCGGCAGCGGCGCCACCGAACTTGTCGGCGAAGCGCTGGACGCGTCCACCGGTGTCGACGAACTTCTGCTGGCCGGTGTAGAACGGGTGGCACTCGTTGCAAAGCTCAACCTTCATCTCGGACACGGTAGCGTGCGTCTTGAAGGTGTTGCCGCAGGAGCACGTCACCGTGCACTCGACATACTGGGGATGGATACCCTGCTTCATGGTAGGACTCCTTATTGGTCAGGCGCTGGTTACCGATCAGCGCATAAGGCGTCTTGGTTTCCGACCAAGACAACAAACTCGGCTATGGTACCACGGCGCCGCGTGTCCCACAAAAGGTTCACGGTCTTTTCGGAACGACACGAATCTGACCCATCGAAACACATCTCCACCGTTCCTTCAACTGGGAAAATGCCGTCCCCGGGGCCTGAGAAGGGCCCCGGGGACGTTCGACTGACTGCGGGAACGGCCTTTCCGCTCAATGTGTTCGGCTGAGATCGGAAATCAACCAAACTGAACTAGGTTCAGTTGACATGGTTAAAAACGAGGGGCGACGCTTTTGCGTCACCCCTCGTCCCGGCCGGTTGCTTTAGTTGTACACACGGTAGTTACACTTGAACTGGGTTATGTGTCCATAGTTGGAGCGGTACCAACCCGACGTATAGCTGATTGCCTCTGCGCCTAGATAGTCGTAGCCCTTGTTGTAGCGAAGCTGACGGTAGGTCGTGTCGTACTCTGCTACGTAAAACGTGTCTCCAGAGAAGGCTTTGTACCGGTCCTTAACCGTCGAAGCCATGTACGCGGGTTCGACATCGCCTTTCTCCCCGTTGAGCGCATAGACGGGTGCCGCGATTCCGCATAAAGCCGTTGCCACGAGGATGGCGTAGACAGCCATGCGCGACGCATTGGACTTCAGCTGTTCAAATAGTTTTCTTGTCATTCACCTCCTTCGTATGTATCGAGGTATTCCTGCTTGAGCGTCTGCGAGGACGACTCGGTCTTTTCCACGAGCGTGCCGGCTTCGATGAAGTAGAACGAGTTGGTGAGGTCTGCCAGGTCGTCGAGCAGGTGGCTTGAGATGAGCACGCTGCGTCCCCGCGCCACTTCGCCGCGCATCGCGTCGCAGGAGGTTTTCCGCTTTCCCGGATCGAGGCCGTTCAGCGGTTCATCGAGGACGAGGTACGGGCAATCGGTCGCTATCGCCATGGCAAGCTTTACCTGCTGCTTCATTCCTGTCGAGAGTTTACGGGTCGGCTTGTCGAGATATGGGGAGATTCCGAGGGAGTCGCAGAGCGAGTCGATGTCGGCGGCCGATTTCCACGCCTCCCTAACGAAAGCAAGGTGCTCGATGGCCGATAGCGTGGGATAGAGATCCGCGCTGCCCGAAGAGCTCAGGTAGACGAGTTCTGCGAATTCGGCTGATCGGCGTTGGCAGATTCCGTCTGCCGCCAGGCTTCCCGAGCGGATGCGGGTGGGAAATTGGCCCGACAGCGCTTCAAGAAGGGTGGTTTTTCCCGAGCCGTTGGGGGCGACGAGCCCAGCCGCCGTTCCCGGGCCCAGGAAAAGCGACCCGATTGAAAGTATCGTCGTGCTCCCGTATCCCACGCTCGCGTCCAGAAGCTCGAGCCCATGGTGCTTTTTAGCGGGTCCAGCCTGTTTGGGCGAACGTGCCGCAACGGCGCCGACCGCAAAAAGGACCGCGACGTATGCCAGGGCCACGGCAAGCATCGATGCGCTGCCTGAACCGGAGCCGATGAATTCTGTCGGGAAGCATCCTACGTAGCCCGTGGCCTCGATAGGCGAGAACACGGCCAGCGGCAGGAGATTGAGCGCGGCGTTATGCTCCAGCGCCGAATCGGACAGCAACGGGAATGCCGGGGCCGCGACAAGCAGCGCTGAGGTAAGGGGGCCCGCGAGGACGCGCCTCGTTGCGGTCGATAGGACGGCGGAGCAAACGGATATCAAGGTTCCGCCCGCGAGCAGCGCGAGAAGCAGGGTCGTGAAGACGTTTCCCGCGGTCGTGGTAGTGAGCGCGCCGTCATGGAAGAAGGCGATCGGGTACCCGATCTGCCCGAAGCCGTTTAGGGCCAAGGCGTAAATGCCCCCGGGTGCGAGGCCGGCGAGGAGCATCGCGGTCCCCGCGGCGATTATCGAAAACACGGTTTGGATAAGGCGCCGGAATTTGGGCACGGGCGCCTTTGCCGCCAGGGTCCCGGGCCTTGTGGCGCCGAGCGCGAGTATCGACGAGAGAAGGAAGGGGATGGAGGGAAGGAAGGACGGCGCCGTGGCAATGGCGTAAGGCAGGAAGGAAAGGAACGGCAGGTCGTTTGCGGAGGCCGGGATATCCGTGATGCCGGAGCTGCTCAGGGCACGGCAATATGCGAGCTCCGCGTCATTGGTCTCTCGGTCTCCCACGATGGATCCGGATTGGAAGCCTTCGTCCATGAGCGCGTAGTAGCTCTCGGCAGAGTCGAGAAAGGCGGCGTCGGTTTGAGCGGCGAGGGCGGCGTTCGCGTATCTTGCAAGCTCCGCGTCAGCTTGCTGCTCTGGAGATAGGTCTGTGCCGCTGGCCTGGGGCGCGCGCGTATTGAATGCGTCGACAAAGCTCTGCATGCCCTGTTTCATAAAGAAGGGCCCGTAGATGGGTGAATTGAACGCAATGGGGACGGAGAAGGCTGCAGCGAGAACGAGCGTACAAATCCATACGGCCCTGTCTCTTAGGATCAGTTTGAGAAGAAGTCGACAGTACATTTGGAAGCACCTACGTTCCTCAAAGAATCGTTAGATTAAAAGTAACAGACCGGATGAAGATACGTGCGACGGGGGCGAGGCGAATGGCTGAGCGGTATCGATATGCGGGTTCAACGGTATCACATTGGCCACATAGATTTTTAACTTGCATTTCTACCCGCCCTTTTCGTAGAGTCGCCGATACGTGCTTAGCGCACCCTCGGCGCGTCCGGCAGGCTTTGCGAAATGGGATCCAGGAGACTTCGGCGCAGCATCATCTTGCGGAATGCTTCTAATGAGCCTCCCATCCTTCAAAAACAGAATCTCATCGCACAGCCTATCGACCGAATCCAAGATGTGGGATGACATGATGATGCACGTACCAGAATCGGCCAGCTTCCTGAGAATCTCGGAATGCAAGTCCACCCTGCTGGGGTCGAGCGCGTTCATGGGCTCATCTAATAGAAGGTACCGCGCGCCCGTCGCATACGCAATCGCCAGGGTAAGCTGCTGCTTCATGCCCTGGCTCAGAGTGCGGATCCTCATCTTCGCGAACTCGCCTATCTGCGTTTGTTCCACTATCTCTTCGATATCGCGAGCATGCGGCCACATATCGCAAACCATCTTGAGGTGATCTTCCGCACGCAATCCGGGATACAGCAGCGTCCCCTCACCAGGTGCATAGAAGATCATAGAACGGACCTCTCTCGCACCCGTACCCTGCACCTCATCCAGAACGATGCTCCCGTCCACGCGAGGACCCGGCAAACCTGCCATCGCACGCAGCAACGTCGTCTTTCCATGCCCGTTCGGAGCGACGAGACCGTAGACCGTACCCGGGGCAAACTCAGCGTTCACCGAATCTACGAGCACCTTCTTTCCATAAGAGATCGTCAGCGTTTGAAGGTCAATCATCGAGATCATCCCCTTTCGATCTTTGGAACACTCAGGCGCACCATCAACGGAGATACGGCGCCCAAGACCACCAGCAGAGCGCCCGATGCGCCGACGACCTCTCCAAAAGGCATCGCGTTCGTCCCTCGCCCAAGGAACCCAATCGTCCCCACCTGGGAAGCGGGATCAAACGAGGCGAATGGAGCCAGCAGCGCGACGCCCATGCCCACGCTTTCAACATGAGCGCTCAACGAACCCAACACCAAGAGAACCGCGCAAACCATTCCGGTGACAACGGGGTTGCGGCTAATCGCTGCTGTCAACGCAGCGACGACGGAAATCACGCCGTATGCCATGACCAGCAACGGAATACTGCACAACACCGCCTCCCCCACCGTGGACGTTGTCGAAGCTCCCGCCCGAATGAGAGCGACGGGATACTCCGATCCACCCGCACCGTTCTTAATCACGGACACAACGACAGCGGGAACCATCGACACCAAAAGCAGCACCAAGCCAAGCAGGAGAGCCAGCGCAACAGCCGTCAGAAAACGCACATGCGCTGTTGCGGGGATCTGGAGAACCAGAAGGGAACGACACTGCAGGTGGGTGCACGCGAGCGATGTGACAACCACGGGCAACAGCAAAAATAAGGAGGGAAGCGCTGCCTGGAGATACGAAAGGAGGATTAATGGGGGCATCTTCGTACTTAACTCGTAAACCTTGGGGTCCGGCAAGCTCGCGATCGACTCAAGCAGAAGGGCGCGCGCCTCCGCACGAGAAGGAGTCTCCGGCTCGATTCCGATCGATTGCAGGAGAGTCGCATCTGCCGCGCCCAGCTCACCTCGAGCGCGCTCGTACGTCGCAAGGCTTCGAAACCCCTCCGCAGGCATAGGCGCGTACACGAAACCCGAAAGAGCATCCCGCATGTCTTCCAGGGCCGCTTTGCCCTCGACGTCCATATTCGCAGCGTTCCGCTCTAGATACCGATCTATTGAACGGAGCTCCCCATCCCTATACCGAACAGCGGAAACGTTATCAGCGTCAGGAAACATCTCGACCAGAGCCGGGGCCAGCATCGTCGTCGACATTGCAATCGCGCATACGGCGAGGGTAGGAGAACGCAGGAGCAGTTTCCCCATCGTTCTTACGTATGCAACGGCGGAGGCACAAGCGCTCGAACGAGTTGCCGTTCTCGATGCAGTGAAGGAACCTCTCTCAAGACAAATCGGGGATATCGGGCACGCGCAGCCGCTCTTTCCAGCAACGCAAAGCAGGCTAATTGCCAGCACCTCGATCCCGATTGCGCATACGAGGGCAATCGCGCCACGCTCGAAGCAAAGTCCAGGCAGATTCACTATCTGCGTTGTCGGGTACGGGCTATAGGCGCCGACGGTCAACTCAGTGTTCGCATACGTAAGGGGATTCAACAGGGCGAACTCACGTAAAGCGATGGATCTTCCGTAATACCCGGGAACCATCGTCACCCCCATCAGGGCACATACGAACACGATTCCAAGCGTAGGGTTATTGGCAATCTGCACGGCAAGGTGAACGACAAGCGAGATGAACGCTGCCACCAAGAATTGCAAGATGGCCGTCTGCGCGAACACCAGCCAAGCCGGTTTGATAACCGGAGTCGCATAATGAATGTAGCCTATCGGATAGAACGGCGAGCCCGGGCCATTCTTCACAAGCGCGGCGATTATCCCTGGAAGATTGATGGCGAGGACGGCAAGCATTGCAAAAACACTCGCCCATACGCTCGATGCAACAAGTCTACCCAGCTCGCCCATCGGTGCCTGGATGATGAGCTTTTCACGTTTGTTAAGACGCGCGGCAAGGAACGAGACGGCAACGGCCGTTGCGACCCATAGCAAGTACTCCTTCGATCCGTCATAATAGGTGTACTCTCCATCCGATATCTGCAGAAACGGAAGTAGGGGAGAGAGCGGTGCCAAGATAAGACGTCCCGCGGCAAGAGGGTACAGAAGCGCGGGCATGCTTGATGAAGAGGTATAGACACCGTCCTCCCCCGCATTCACAAGCGCATCCGCATAGGATGCTGACAATTCCTGCTCAACACGGGTTATTCCCGACTCGAGGTATTCGACCCGTCCGTCGATGCCAGCCGCGCTCCTGAAGACGGGCAGAGCACAAAGAACCATCAACGCAACAACGACAACACAGAGCGACCTGGAGGAGAGAAGCGACCTAAAGATCGCCTTCGAGATTTTGAGCATATTCATCGCCAACCTTAACCTCATCCAGTCGGAACAGAGGGGCCGAACAAAATGCTCGGCCCTTCCTCGCATCTAGTAGGTGCTATAGACAAATTGCCATTTATCAGTTGTGCCAAGAACACCACAGGAGCACATTGCAGCGAGGCGGGATTCCCTATGATGCGCGGATCGGCGATAGCCATTTCGGTAGGAGATCATCTTGTAAGAGATGTTGAACATCGAGATGCTGTGCCCGCTTACGCCGCGAGGACAGCTGTAGCTCCAGTAGGTATCGACGACGTCGTCCGTATACCCGAGGGGCTCAACGAGGGCACACTGGCTGCTCTCCTGGGAAGGAGGCATCGGGGTATCCGCAAAAGCGGGGGCTCCCGGCAGCAACAGACAAAGAGCGAGGCCGAGGAAAACCAAGAGCTTACACGACTTAACAGTACTGAACATAATCCTCTCCAATCTAGAGGGGTTTCGGTTGCAGCATGTTGTGATTACTTGCCGGCAAAGTCAATTTAACATAAACTGTTAAAAAGTAACCTGAGTTTTTTAAATTCTTCGGAGGTTATTATGAGTTCCGACAATCGCACTCCCCGGCTTCATTCCTTCCGCATCGCATGTGCGATAGCCTCTGCGACCCTTTGCGCCACCGCCATCGCACAAGTGGCGTTCTCCTTAAAGCCAGCAATCGAAGTGCTCGACAACCCTGTAATTGCAGACTCCCCCGCGTATCCAGCCCTTGCGATCTCGACATTGGTCCCTGCCGTCATCGGTATCGCTACGACCATCCTCAGCGCCGTTCTCGTGTGGACGATCAAGAGCGCAGACCCCTTCAAGAAAGGGTCTGCGACATGCTTGAAGGTGCTCGGCATTCTCTTCGTTGTTCAAGCTGCCACCAGCCTCTACGCCGGCTCACTCAAAACCTCCGTTTCGATGTTTGGCGGCGAGGGGGCCGTCGGCGCCCAAGAGATCGCTTCATCATTCGATTGGACCTCTCTGGTTCTCGGCATCGTCCTGTTCATGCTTTCCCAGCTCTTCTTGTACGCCCGAGAGCTGTACCTCGACTCCGACGAGATTGCGTAAGGAAACGCCATGCCCGTAATTGTTCGCCTCGACAAGATCATGGCCGAGCGAAAGATTTCCTCGAACGAACTTGCCGAAAGGATTGGAACCACGCCCGTGAACCTGTCCCGTATTAAAAAAGGGCATATTCGCGGCATTCGCTTCAACACACTCGAGCAGCTATGCCTCGCCCTTCGTTGCCAACCCGGAGACCTTCTCGAAGTCATGAGCGAAGAGGATGCCCGAAAGGAGTTCGGACTCGATTGGTCCGCCGAGGATTAGAGGGCGGTCGTACTCGCCCTGCACACGGGGATGCGAATCGGCGAGGTCTGCGGCCTTCGGTGGTGCGATGTGGATTTCGAGACGTGCCTGATCTCGATCAGACACTCGGTGGCGTACGCGAAGGGAATGGGTTCGTTCATCAAGGACACCAAGACCCATGACGCCAGGGGTATCCCCATCGACCCGGTCGGCCTACTCCCCTTCCTGAAGGAGACCCACGAGATCGACTGCGGAAAGCTGCGCTTGCGCGGCCTTACCGGGGCGGTCGAGATCGGGGACTGCTACATCCTGTCGGAGCCGGGCGCGACCTTCGCGACGACAAGCTATATCCGCAGGGCGTTCAAGACGTTCTCGGAGACCAACGGCCTCATGGGCACCAACGACGAGCTGATCACGTTCCACGGCCTTCGCCACACGTTCGCAACGCAGTGGATCCGCCAAGGCGGCGATATCAAGGCGCTCCAATCGATCCTCGGCCACAAGGACGCCATGGCGACGCTCAACGTCTACGCCGACATCGAGCCCATCTCCAAAATCCATAACATGCTGCGCGCCACGCCGTGCCTTTGGCGCGGGCACCTCGGGCCGAGGGTCGATCCGGGTCCCATGTTCCAACAGAGGATCCAGGAGTCCATCGAGACGCTCCAGGCGTTCGGCTACGGCATCACCGAGCCGGACGACCGAAATATCGCCATACGCGACGTGAAGACGAACAGTTGGCTCTAGCTCACCGAGTACGCGGCAGTGCTGGGCCCATCCCAACTGAGGTCACGGTGGTCCGATAGGGGCGCCGCCCGCGGCATGCGCCGCGGAGCGGTATCCCCTACCGAAGGGCGGGGATGCCCTCCGCTTCCAGTTCGGAATCAGCCGTCGGAGGCGTTCGGCTGACTGCGAGAACGGCCTGTCCGCTCAATGTGTTCGGCTGAGATCGGAAATCAACCCAACACGAGCCGGACACGCGCCAGACGGCTCTTCCCCGTACGGCCTTCCCCCTTACGCTCATGTTGCAGGCATGTAACGCCGCAGCGAGCGCGCCTTTTTTGCGCCAGACAGGTACAATGATGAACACTGTACCGTAGCGGAGCGCCCCGCGCGCGCCGCAATCACGCGAAAGGGTTTCCCATGGCCGAGATCTCGTCCTCCCGTATCGTCATCACCGTCCTTGGCAAGAACCGCCCCGGCATCGTCGCCGGCGTCACCCGCGTTCTGGGCGAGGCCAACGTCGACATCCGCGACATCACGCAGTCCATTATCGAGGACATCTTCACCATGACCATGCTGGCCGATACCGCCGAGTCCAAGCTCGACTTCGCCGAGCTGCAGAAGGCGCTGGCCGAGGCCGGCGAGCTTTCGGGCGTCAACGTGTCCATCCAGCGCGAGGACGTCTTCAACTTTATGTACCGCCTGTAGCGAGCAAGCCGCTGGGGATAGCCTGACGCGCGCATGCCCATGCAAGTCACCCCGATGCGGCCCGGAGAGGAGCGCGCATGGCCTACGACGCCAAGAAAATCTATTACCGCTTCGATGACCACTTGAGCCGCCTGGTTCTGGATTACGAAGCAAGCCGCCAGATTTCGCCTGAGAGCGAAAACCTCTACCACGGCCTGCCGACTGACCCTTATGACGAGGGCCTGTTTGTCGAGCACAATGTCAAACGCGGCCTGCGCAATGCCGACGGCTCGGGCGTGGTCGCGGGCCTCACTCGTATCTCGGATGTGCACGGCTACAACAAGGTCGACGGAAAGGTCGTGCCCGATCAGGGCAAGCTCACGCTTCGCGGCTACAGCATCGAGGATCTGGTCAACAATGCCCAGGCCGAGAATCGCTACGGCTACGAAGAAGTCGCCTATCTGCTTATCACGGGTTCGCTGCCCAACAAGGAAGAGCTCGACGGCTTCTGCGAGCGCCTGGGTGCCTTTAGACATCTGAGCGACGAGTACGTCAAAGAGTTCCCCATGACCACGGTGTCGTCGAGCATCATGAATGTGCTCCAGCGCGCCGTGCTGCTGCTCTACGCCTTCGACGCCGAGCCCGACGCCATTACACCCGAGCACGAGATCGACGTCGCCATCTCCATGCTCGCCCGTCTCCCCCGCATCGCCGCCTTCGCGCATATGGCCTCGGTCGCCAAGCGTCGCGGCTCCGAGGTTCATGTACCGCACCCCACGCCCGGTCTCTCCACCGCCGAGACCATCCTACAGGTCCTGCGCGGCGGCATGGCGTTCACCCGCGATGAGGCGATGCTGCTCGACGTTATGCTCATGCTGCATGCCGAGCACGGCGGCGGCAACAACTCCACCTTCGCTTGCCGCGTGCTGTCGTCTTCGGCCACCGACCCGTATTCCGCCTACGCCGCGGCTATCGGCTCGCTCAAGGGCCCGCGCCACGGCGGCGCCAATGCCAAGGTCGTGTCTATGCACGAGGACATCCGCGCGCATGTCTCCAACTGGGAGGACGAGGACGAGGTCGCGGCCTACCTGGGCAAGATCCTCGACAAGCAGGCCTTCGACGGCACGGGCCTCATCTACGGCATGGGCCACGCCGTCTATACGCTCAGCGACCCGCGCGCCGAGGTCTGCCGCCGTTACGCGCGCTCACTGGCAGCCAAGAAGGACTTGGGCGAAGAGTTCGCACTCATCGAGCGTATCGAGCGCCTGGCACCCCAGGTCATGCGCGACCACGGCATGACCAAGCCCATCTGCGCCAACATCGACCTGTACACGGGCTTTATCTACAAGATGCTCGGCGTGCCCGAGACGCTCTTTACGCCGCTATTCGCCGTCGCCCGCATGGCCGGCTGGTCGGCGCACCGCATGGAAGAGCTCTTCTGTGCGCACCGCATCATCCGCCCCGCCTACCGCCCGGTGATCGAGCCGCTGGAGTACAAGCCACTCGCCGACCGCTAGGACGCGGACCGTTATAGAACTCGAGCGTGGCCAGGGCATCGCCGCCTTCGGCCACGCTTTTTATGCCAGTAGAAAGGGCTGCATCAAATGATTGTGTTTTCCGATATGGACGGAACGCTGCTGACGAGTGATAAGCAGATGAGCGACGCCACCTGGGCAATGCTCGACGAACTCGCTCGACGTGGGATTGAGTTTGTGCCCTGCACGGGGCGCCCGCTGTCAGGCATCTTTGAGCCCATCCTCGCCCACCCCGCCGTACACTACGCGGTCTGCGCCAACGGCGCCAGCGTCTGGCAGCTCGACGAGGATACGCCCACCGACGCCTCGCGCGCCACGTGCATCTTGAGCCGTCCGCTCGACCGTGGTATTGCCCACCGCATCCATCGCATTGCCGCCGGCCACGATGTGACCTTCGATATCTTCGCGGATGGGCAGTGCTTCCTCCCCCGCTCGTTATACGGGCGTCTGGATGAGTTCTGTGGCGGCGACCCCCACATCGCGGCTTCGCTCAAGCGCACACGAACACCGATCGACATGGATATCGACAGCAAGATCGACGAGGTCGAGACGCTCGAACGCATCGCCATGTACTGGCACGACCCGGCCGATCGCGACGCCATCGCGGCGGCGCTCGGCACGCTCGACGGGATCGAGGTCACGCGTTCGTACGAAATGAATATCGAGGTCATGGGCGAGGGCGCCACCAAGGGAACGGCTCTGACATGGCTGTGCGAGCATCTGGGCGAGCCCCTGGCAGATGCCTGGGCCTTCGGCGACAACATCAACGACATCCCCATGCTGCAGGCCGCAGGCCATGGCATGGCCATGATCAATGGCGAGCCCGAGGACCGCGAGGCCGCCGGTGCCATCACCGAGTTTGACAACGACCACGACGGCGTAGCCCGCACCATCATGGCCGCCCTCGCCTAGCAGCAGCAACCCAGCAGGGTAGCTAATTTGGGACGGGGCTATTTTAGCTACCCGCTTGTGGGGTAGCTAAAATAGCCCCGTCCCAAATTAGCTACCCCGAAAAACCGCAAGGAGTGTCCCTAACTGCCGGATTAGGAGAGACTCTCCAGCACGCGACGGAGCTCATGCTGAACGGCGTGGTCGCGGTTGCAGCCTACGACGCGATCGGCCACCGCCTTGAGCGCGGGGCGCGCATTTTCCATCGCGCAGCCCGTGCCGACAAAGCGAATGATCTCGTAGTCGTTCATCGAGTCGCCAAACGCCATGACCTCGTCGCGTTCGACGCCATAGTGCTCCATGAGCTGCTCGATTCCCGAGGCCTTCGACACACCAGGCTGCATGGCATCGATCCATGCGTTTCCAGAAGGCGCAAAGGTAAAAAGCTGGCCAAGCTCGCGCTGCAGTACGTAGGCACTGTCCATAACGGCACAGTCATCGCAAAAGATACTCGCCTTGATGATATTTACGCTGGGATCGGGCAGCTCCCAAATGCGCTCGGCATTGGGAAGGTCCTTATCGACCTCACGCACGAACTTGCACTCGTCATCGAGCAAGAAGGACTTGGTTCGGTCAAAGAGCGCAAGATGCAGATTGGGAAACGTCCTGACGGCTTGGGCGAGCCTTCGAATCGCCAGGTGCGAATACACCTCACGGTCTACCATCTTACCGTCGGCGTAGACTTGGGCGCCGTTAGCGGCAACAAAGTCCATCTTGTCGCGAACGGGCGCAAAGAACTCACACAGGCGATCGTAGCGACGACCTGACGATGCGGCGAAATGCACGCCATGCTCGTGTAGCGCCAGAATCAATTCGTAGGTCTCGGGAGGCACCTGGCCGTTTTCGTCAAGCAGTGTGCCGTCCATATCGGATGCAATCAGTTTAAACATAGAAAAGCTCCCTTCGGGCTTGTTGGAATCGAACGTGTATCCGATTCCAACGTACCCAAAGGGAGCTCAAATAAGACTCCGCGGGCGCAAACGTTTCAAGGACCTGGCAAATAGCTCACACATGCCAGAGGTCCTACGGTCGCGGCGTCAGGCAGCCCGCCAAAGAGTGTCCCCGACGACTAGTCGTTTAAGAACGTCCCCGATGACTAGTCGGCATAGGTGAAGGTTGTAACGTCGAACATGCCCTCGGGGCGGATGCGGAGCGTCGGGATGACCGGCAGGGGCAGGAAGATGATGCCCATGATGGGGTCGAGCGGCGGCTCAATACCCATGGCGCGCGCCTTGACCATAAAGTCGTCGTGCTGCGCGGCGACGTCCTCAGCCGTGCCTTCGCTCATCAGGCCACCGAGCGCCAGCGGAATGCGCGCCACGACCTCGCCGTTGCGCACCAGCACGTGACCGCCCTGGCCCACGGCCTCGACAGCAGCCATCATATCGGCGGCGTTGTCGCCCACCACGCACACGTTGTGCGAGTCGTGGCCGATCGTCGAGGCGATAGCGCCGCCCGTGATGGTAAAGCCGCGCACCCAGCCGCGGCCGATATGCTTGCCGACGAGCCCCATGCCGGCGGGACCGTCGCCATCGGCGCCCTCGGCCTGCAGCGACAAGCCGCGGCCGTGACGCTCGATCAGCATAATGCGGCGCAAGCCCTCGGCGTTCTCGGGACGAGCCATGCCCGTGATGGCCTTGCCCGGCACCACGTCGATCACGGCCTCGCCCGGCTTAAAGGCATAGTCGAACACGTCGAGCGATAGCTTCGGCAGCTTAACGGAAGTACGCAGCTCATCGGCAAGGGCCGCAACCTCAGCCATCTCGGGCGCAATCTCGCCCACAAAAGTGCCGTCCTGTGCCACGAGCGCGCCGGCGGCATACACGCGATGCGGAGCCATGGCAAACGTCAGGTCGTTGAGTACCAGCAGGTCGGCACGCTTGCCCGGGGCGATGGCGCCACGCAGCTCGTGCGGGTCGCGGCAACCGTGGTCCAGGCCAAACGCCTCGGCCGTGGACAGGGACGCCATAGAGATGGCAACCACGGGGTCAATACCGGCCTCGATAGCCACGCGGCAGGCATTGTCGATCATGCCGGTCGAAAGCGCATCGGAGGGAGCGCGGTCATCGGTCGCGAAGCAGCAGCGGCGGGCACGGGCGGGGTTTTCCAGCAGCATCGGCGACAGGTTGGCCAGGTCGTGGCTACACGTACCCTCGCGCAACATCACATACATGCCGCGGGACAGTTTGTCGAGTGCCTCCTCGGGAATCGTCGACTCGTGGTCGGCGATAATGTCCGCCGCGGCATAGGCGTTGAGGTCCTTGCCGGCAACAAGTGGCGCATGGCCGTCGACCTGCTTGGACGGCGTTTGGTTGGCAGCATCGATGCGAGCGCAGGTCTCGGGATCGGCCATAAAGACGCCCGGCAGGTTCATCATTTCGCCCAGACCAAAGACATCGCCCGGATGCTCGGCAAAAAACGCCTGCATATCGGCGGCGGTAATCACAGCACCCGCTTGCTCATCGGGCAGCGCGGGCACGCACGAGGGCATCATGTACTTGATGGAAATGGGCGCGCGACGGCCGTCCTCGATCATAAAGCGCAGGCCGTCCAGGCCGGAAACATTGGCGATCTCGTGGCTGTCGGCAATGGCAGTAGTGGTGCCGCGCGTCGCCGCCATGCGAGCATACTCGGCGGGACGGATGTTCGAGGACTCGATATGCAGATGTCCGTCGATAAAGCCGGGAGCGATATAGCGACCCTGGCAGTCAATGACCTCGGTCGCCTCGTAGGTGCCGGAGGCATCGTCGCGGCCGTCGTAGAGCACGCCGACGATTACGCCATCCTTGACGGCAACGCTACCAGGCGCCACGCGCTGGCCATATACGTCGACAATCTGCGCATTGGTGAACAGCGTGTCGACGGGCACACGACCCTCGGCTGCATCGATCACAGACCTCATGACCTCAACGGACATACATACTCCTTCAACTGTAGAAATAACTGCGGAGCGGACGAGCCTTCACCGCAGCAAACCAATAGCAATTGTATGCCCAAAAGGAGGCCGCCGATAACACCCCTTCCGCTTAACGGCACCGCCAAATGATCCCTTGGGGACGGAGAAAAAAGTTGCGGTGGAATAGTTCCTGCCTGGGCGCCCGTATGGCATTTTTAGGAACTATTTCACCGCAACTCAAAAGGCCGCAGTCGGGAATCCCGGCTGCGGCCTTTTTGGCACTTGTGAGGTCAACTTGCTCGTTAGACCAATTTAAAGCCCTTGCGCTTGCCTACGGAAAGGGTGTCGCCCAGCTTGAGGGCGCTGGGATCGATGTTGTAGCTCTTGGGAGCCACGGCCTTGCCGTTGATCTTGACGCCGCCGCCGTCGATATCGCGACGGGCCTGGCCGGCGCTGGCAGAAAGACCCAGGTCCTTGAGCAGGCCGGCGAGGTAAATCTGGCCCTCGTCGTTGACGGTCAGCTCAACGTGCTTCTCGGGGAAGTCGGCAAGCTGGCCCTCCTTGAACACGCGGTCGAACTCGGCCTGAGCCTCGTCGCCGGCGCCAGCGCCGTGGTAGGTGTCGCACAGGTCGCGGCCCAGTGCGCGCTTGAGCTCATAGGGATCGGCGGAACCATCGGCCAGAGCAGCGTCGATCTTGTCGACCTCGGCCGGGGTGAGCGAGCTGGCCAGACGATAGTACTTGCCGATCATCTCGTCGGGAATGGACATGGTCTTGCCGAACATATCCTTGGGAGCATCGGTCAGGCCGATGTAGTTGCCGTAGGACTTGGACATCTTGCGCACGCCATCGGTGCCCTCGAGCAGCGGCATGGTAAGCGCGATCTGCGGCTCCATACCCATCTTCTCCATGAGCTCGCGACCAGCGAGCAGGTTGAAGAGCTGGTCGGTGCCGCCCATCTCCACGTCGGCCTTGATCTGCACAGAGTCGAAAGCCTGCATCACGGGATACAGGAACTCATGCAGGGCGATCGGCGTCTGAGACTGGTAGCGCTTGGTAAAGTCGTCGCGCTCGAGGATGCGGGCGACGGTGAACTTGGAGCACACCTGCAGCAGACCGGACAGATCCATCGAAAGGATCCAGTCACCGTTGTGCACGATGGTGGTCTTCTCGGGATCCAGGATCTTCATGGCCTGGCTCACGTAGGTCTCGGCATTGGCCTCGATCTGCTCCTGCGAAAGCTGCGGACGGGTGGAATTCTTGCCCGAAGGGTCGCCAATCAACGCGGTACCGTTGCCGATGATGAGGGTGACGTTGTGGCCCAGGTCCTGGAACTGACGCATCTTGCGCAGCGGCACGGCGTGGCCCAGGTGCAGGTCGGGGCTGGTGGGGTCGACGCCGAGCTTGATGTTGAGGGGCTCGCCCTTCTCAAGCTTCTTGCGAAGGTCGGCCTCGGGAACGATCTGCGCGGCGCCCGAGGTGATGATACGCATTTGCTCGTCAACAGACAGCATTGGGTATCCTCCTTTTGCTATAGCACCCTCGCCGAAAACGGCGGTGCTGGAAGTCCATAAACTCTCTTATGATAACAAACTGACGCGACGCAGCACCTACGACAGGAAAATCCTCGTCCTGCCGCATGCGTCAATGGCAACTGGCAGACGTGTACCGTCACGCTCGACCAGATAGCGTACCTGCCGACGACGCAAGCAGTCGCGGCAACGAACCTGTCCCGTCGCATCGGTGGCGCAGACGCCCTCGGCGGTCAGCAGGCAGTGCTCGCACACCATAAGCTCGGGACGGTCGGCGTCGACCGGACCCAAGACGCCGGGTTCAGCGGCCAGTTCGGCAATACGCTCCGCATCATTGCCGAGCAACTCCGCCGGCAAGCACACCCGCCCCGCACCGAGTCCGCGCAGCCAGGTAAGCGTGGCCCGATTCGCGCAGAACACCGGCGCCGCCACGTCAAACGTCACGCCCAGCTCGCGAGCGATCACCACCTGTCCCAGGTTGCGGCAGACGACGCGCCCGGCACGCTGTATCAGTGAGCGGGTCCAGTCAGCGTCACCCGTGCGGCACACCTCGTCAAGCACCACAACGGCGTCGGACAAATCAAGTTCTCCGCGCGGGTCGGCATCCATCAGCTGCCAAGCAAAAACCATGCGAGTGGGAACCGCGCACTCCACCAACTCCGTGGACGCACCGCCATCCATCGCAACGCCCTCAAAGGGCAGCACCTCAACGGCACGCGCAACGGGCGCAATCGCATCCGCCTCGGCCCGCATGCGCTCCAACACTGCCGCCGTCTGATCCAACACGCCGGCGCTGCGAATCAGGTACACCTCGCAGCCCACGCCCACTTTACGCTTACAATGCACGACGACGCGCTTCCCCGCTGCGGCATCCACCGGGCAGGGCACCTGCGGCCAGCGCTTGGGCACATCGGGACGCGCGTCGACACCCGGATAGAACCGAATCTCGAGCGTGTCACCCGCCGCCACGGCGGCGTCGAGCTCAACGGTCACCTCTTCGTGGCCCACAGCGACCAAACGCCCCACGCGCACGCCCTGGTTAATTGCGCGCTCAAAGCTCATCAGCTCGGCACCCGAACGCCCTCGCAGGTACGCATCGGTAAACCCACGGTTAAACGACCTTCCCAGCTCGCGCTCAAGCTCTTCCACGGCACCGGGATCCCACGCGCCGTCGCACAGCATATCGAGTGCCCGGCGCCACACCCGCACCACGTTGAATACGTAATCGGGGTTCTTCATGCGCCCCTCGATCTTGAGCGACGCCACGCCGGCATCTACAAGCTCGGGCAGATGCGCAATACCCAGATAGTCGCGCGGGCACAACAGGCGATCCCCTTCGACGGCGACAACGCTCTGCCCCGCCTCGTCCACCAGGTCGTACGCCAGACGGCACGGCTGCGTGCAGTCGCCGCGCATCGCCGAGCGCCCACGCCGCAGGGCCGAGAACTCGCACGCCCCCGAATAGCCGATGCAAATCGCACCGTGGCAGAATACCTCGATGGGCACGCCCGTGGCACATAGCGCCGCAATCTCGTCGACCGTCAGCTCGCGTGCCGTCGTCACGCGCTCGACTCCCAGCTCATCGGCGGCAAGCCGCACGGCGCCTTCGCTATGAGCGCCCGCCTGCGTAGACAGGTGAATCTCGACCCCGGGAATCGCCGCGCGCAGCACGCAGGCCAACCCGGCATCGGCCACAATCAGAGCATCGGCGCCCAGCTCCAGTGCATGAGCTCCCAACACCACCGCGTCGGATAACTCATCGTCAAACACGAACACGTTGAGCGTCACGTACACGCGCGCGCCATGGGCATGCGCCACGGCACAACCGCGCACAAACTCGTCATCCGTAAAGCCATGGGCGCTCACACGGGCGTTAAAGCCGCCCAACCCCGCATAGATGGCATCGGCGCCCGCGGCGATGGCCGCAAGCATCTGGTCGAGCCCGCCCGCCGGCGCCAGCAGCTCGGGCAGCGCCGCACCGGCAGCATCCAATCCAGTCTTGTGTTGTCCGCTCGGCCCCATCGTCCGAATCGCCATCGACAAACTCCTTACCAAGGTATGCATTCACTCTGAAAAATGCCGCCTTCCAGCATACACGAGGCCTCGCGCACCCCGTTTGGTTTATCGTGTAATAACTTATGTCCATCCTGCCCCGACGGCACATCCGCCGTCGGGCACGACATACCTGGAGGTCAATATATGGGTCCTCGCCAACGACAGGGACGCAGCCGTTCAAAGACGCATGCCCTGCCCATAATCCTGCTCTCGTTTTTGGGCTTTTTGCTTATCGCGGGCGTGGCATTTGGCATCGGCATGGTCGGCAACGTCAACCGCTGGCTGTCCGATCTGCCCGACTACACCGACGCCAATGCGTATCTGGTGAGCGAGCCCACCGAGATCGTCGACTGCAACGGCAACAAGATCGCGAGCTTCTACACGCAAAACCGCAAGTCCATCACCAAGGACGAGGTCTCCCCCTACGTGCTGCAGGGCACCGTTGACGTCGAGGACGAGCGCTTCTACGAGCACGGCGGTATCGACCTGTGGGGTATCGCGCGTGCTGCGGTGGCAACCCTCGGCGGCGGGCACGAAGGCGCCTCGACTATCACCCAGCAGCTGGTGCGCAACACCATCCTGCAGGAGGAGCAGTTCGACTCGACCATCGAGCGTAAGGTACGCGAGGCCTACATCGCCGTAAAGATGGAGGATATGTACTCCAAAGACGAGATCCTCATGATGTACCTCAACACCATCTATTACGGCCACGGCGCCTACGGCATCGAGGCCGCAGCCGAGACCTATCTGTCCAAGAGCGCCGCCGACCTCACCCTGAGCGAGGCCGCGCTGCTCATCGGCCTTCCCAACTCGCCCTCGCAGTACGACCCCACGGTCAACCCCGACCTGGCGCTGTCCCGCCGCAACAAGGTCCTCGACAACATGTTGCGTCTGGGCCACATTACGCAGGAGGAGCACGATGCCGCACAGGCCGAGCCCATCACCCTCAACGTGACCGAAATCTCGGGCAGCGGCGTCGATGTATACTCGCAGCCCTACTTTGTCGCCTATGTTAAGCAGCTGCTGGAGCAGGAGTTCTCGACCGACGTGCTCTTTAAGGGCGGCCTGACCGTCAAGACCACCATCGACCCCACGATGCAGCAGGTGGCAGAGAATGCCGTTCGCGAGCAGCTCGACACGCTCTCGCTCGACGGCCTGGACATGGGCATGGTCGTCGTCGATCCCAAGACCGGCTACATCAAGTGCATGGTGGGCGGCTACGACTACAACGCCGACGAGAACCACGTAAACCATGCCACGGCCAAGCGTCCCGTCGGCTCCACCTTCAAGGCCTTTACGCTGGCAACTGCCATCCAAAACGGCATGAACCCCAACGTCACCCTCAACTGCAACTCGCCGCTCAAGGCCAAGGGCACCACGACCGAGGTCCAAAACTACGCCAACCATAGCTATGGCAACATCACGCTTAAGCAGGCGACGGCATACTCCTCCAACACCGGCTACATCCAGGTGGCGGAAGCCGTCGGCAACAGCAAGATCATCTCGCTCGTCAAAAAGCTCGGCATCGATCCCGCCAAGGACAACATCGAGGACGTTCCCGTCATGACGCTCGGCACTGGCTCGATCTCGCCGCTCGAGATGGCCGCCGCCTACGCGACGTTTGCCAACGGCGGCTACTATCGTCAGCCGATCGCCATCACCGAGATTGACTCTCGTACCGGTTCGGTGCTGTACCAGCACACGGACAATCCCTCACAGGTGCTTACCGAGGGCGAGGCCGCCGCGGTCACCGATGTTCTGTCCGGCGTCATGCAGGGCAGCGGTACAGGTGCTGCTGGCGCCCTGAGCGTCAACCAGCCCTATGCCGGCAAAACGGGCACCACCGACAACACCACCAACCTGTGGTTCTGCGGCTATACCCCGCAGCTGGCGTGCGCCCTGTGGACCGGCTATTCCGCAGGTGAGATCCCCATCCAAAAATACGGCACGGACCTGCTGGGCGACAGCACCAACCTGCCTGTCTTTAAGCGGTTTATGAACACCGTTCTGACCGGTACCGAGCGCGAGGAGTTTGCGACCGGAACGGCGCCCACCTACAAGAACAACAGCGTCTGGAAGTTCTACGGCACCAACAACACCAAGAAGACGGAGAACGACGACAAGGACGAGAACGAGGACGAAGAGGAAACCACCACAACGACTACCACGACGACCACGACGACCGAGACCACGGGCGGCGACACCACCGGCGGCACCGGAACGACCGGTGGCTCGACGGGCGGCTCCACTGATGGTTCGACCGGCGGCGATGGCGGCACGCCTACGCCCACGCCTACGCCCACTCCCGACCCCTCGCCCACGCCTGACGATACGGTCGGCTAGAAATTCATCCGGCCATTAGCAACAAGGCCCCCGAGCAGCTTATTAAAGTGCTCGGGGGCCTTTTAATTTAAAGTGACCTGGTGGACGGTCTTTATACCGGCAAACAAAAAAAGGGGGGTACCGACCAACGTCGATACCCCTTACAAGCCACCATGTCACGCGCACAGTGCCGAGCGCACGACCCGCACGCCTACTTGCGAGAATTGCTCAGCTTATTGATCAGCGCCTCAAGACGCTCGCCGTCCTCGGCCGTCTGGGCAATAACCAAAATCGTATCGTTGCCGGCAAGCGAGCCAAGCACATCGGGCAACTCTGCCGCATCAACGGCGGCGGCGATGCCGGAAGCCGTGCCAGGCTGAGCCTTGATCATAACCAGATTATCGGTACGCAGAACGCCCGTTACAAGCTCGGAAACCATACGCTGCAGGTGCAGGTCCTCTGCCAGAACATAGATGCCCTCAGGGAGCTTACGCAGCCCCATGTCGGCAATATCGCGAGAGACAGTCGCCTGCGTGCAATCAAAGCCCATAGCGCGGAGCTCATCGACCAGCACGCGCTGCGTTCGGACGTCCTTATTGCGCACAATATCTCTAATGGCATCCTGGCGCCCATTGCGTTTTTTAGCCATACAAACCCTCTCTCCAAAAGATGGCGGAGACAATCAATCAGTGATTGAATAGTTTAACGCTATTTGAAGGCTTTTGTGTATAAGAACGCATTTCGAAACAATTCTATGCAAGTTTGTTTCGAAATGAGCCGTTTAGGCGGTTTTTGCGCCCGTCCGGTTAAGAAAAGCTGCCAGATGCGTACACATCACGCAGCGCGCGGGCTTGGCGCTGGCGATCGGCCCAAACAACAGACCGAGCCCCCGATGGTTATCCTTGAGCGCGGCGACCATCTGACGGGTTCGAGGCGCATCGAGCATATCACGCATGCGGGCGGAACGCTCGATTGACGACACCCCATGCGGGCTCAGACACAAATTCTCGATGCAGGCGACCAGTCCGGCAAAGTAGAACTTTTGGCTTGCCAGCTTGAGCCGACCACCGCTGTCTGCTTCCGAGAGTGAGTCCGCAAGCTCGTCGAGCGCTCGAGTGTCATCGGATACCTTGGCATACATGGTGGGATCAAAGGCATCTGTAAGTTTAGGTGCCGCCGTGTGGAAACAAGCATCGCCGCAGCCGGACACGCATCGTGTCTGCGAAAGCGCGCATGCCATAAACCCAACTGTGCGAAACACCTTGTCGCACAAAAGGCATGCCTCAAACAGCGAGCGGCTGTACATCACACCAGAGGTCTGAACGACTAGGCCGCCTAAAATCAACTGAGGCAGCCCGGCCACCATCGAAGATTTGCTATCAATGGAAATATGAGCAGCATCCAAGACGCGCGAATGGCGCTCTCGATGTGCATCATAGCGGTCGAGCGACACCGTGGGGAGCACTATGTCTGCCGTAGTATCGCACGCGATATTGACCATCTTGGAAAGGGACTGCGGAGCAAACCACTCATCGGCGTTCATAGCGATGATTTGAGAGCCGCGCGAGGCAGCAAAACCGGCACGAAGACAAGCGCCGCGCTTCGCGTCCTCGACGTCAATCAAATCAATATGGATGTCCCTGTCGGCAGCAACTTGAAGCGAATGGCGCACACCGGGCGCAGCATCGCGGCAGACAACGACAATCTGCAAATCGTAGAGGTCTTGGTTCTGGATACTCTCGAGCGCACGCATCGCATAGCTGGGCGAACCTTCTACCACAAGGATCACCGAAAGTCGCGGATGCGAGCCACGTCGAACCAAGTTATCCGTCCTCTCGACAGCAGTGAATCAAACTGTCGTTCATGGTACACCCCGGCAATAAAAGCAATGAGACACCGGTTGTATTGCACGCCAAGAACAGATGTTGCACACGCGCAGCCCACAGATGACAGGTGCCGACGCACGACGCGCCGAGCCCTCCCCTAGTCGAGCACGACAAGCTCGGCGGGATCGTAATCCACGCCCATAAACGTAAGGCCGCAGGCAGGAGCCGTGGGGCCCGCAGCGGTACGGTCGCAAGCATCGATCACCTCGCGCATCCACTCGGGTTCACGGCGATGCATGCCAATCTCGACAAGCGTGCCCACGATCGTGCGGACCATCGAATGCAGAAACGCATTGCCCTCGATGGTAAACGTCAGGATGTCCTCGCCAAACGCAACCTCATGGCCAAACTCGGCACGCATCACGCAGCGGTGCGTGGGCTTGCCCACGGCAGACGCCACCTTGCAAAAGCTCTTGAAGTCCTGCTCGCCCAGCAGCGCGGGACAGGCCGCAGACATCGCCTCAACATCCAATGGGTAGCGATGCCACCACACCGCACCGCGCGAAAGCACAGGGCGCGCGTCGCGATCGGCAATACGGTACGTATACGTACGGGAACGCGCATCAAAGCGTGCAGAAAAGCCTTTACGGGCCTTGTAGACCTCGTTTATGGCGATATCTTTGGGCAGGAGGGCATCCATGGCCCTCAGCCACCTACGGCGCGTCAAAGCCAACTCAGCGTCCGTTACGGGCACGCTGATAAACTGTGCCACCGCATGCACGCCGGCATCGGTACGTCCCGCACACGTCAGGTCGATCGGACGGCGCAGGAGCGTCTCAATAGCTCGACGTAGCTCACCCGCAACCGTCGTCTGTCCCGGCTGCTCGGCAAATCCGCTATACGACGAGCCATCATAGGCCACGCGAAATACGAGCGTGGCGTCAAGCTCGGAAATCGAATTGAAATCAGACGGCGCAGTCATGGGCGCTCCCAACAAACAAGCAACGGTATCGCGACAAAAAAAGAGGGGTACGCGAACGTACCCCTCGAATATAGCCTATGCAGACGGATTGTCTACTCAGCGGTCTCCTCAGCAGGAGCCTCCTCGGCAGCCTCGACCTTCTTGGGAGCAGCGGCCTTCTTGGGGGCCGGAGCAGCCTTCTTAGCCTTAGGCGTGCAAGGCTCGGTGACGAGCTCCATGATAACGATGGGAGCGTTGTCGCCCTTGCGGTTACCGAGCTTCATGATGCGGGTGTAACCGCCGTTGCGGTCCTGCCACATGCCCTGAGCAGCCTTGTCGAAGATCTCGGCAACGAGCTGCTTATCGCCGAGCTTGGCGATAGCCAGACGACGAGAGTGCAGGTCGCCCTTCTTGGCCCAGGTGATGATCGGATCGACGACCGAACGCAGCGCCTTAGCGCGGGTCTCGGTGGTCTTGATGCGGTCGTTCTCGAAGAGGGCCTTAGCAAGGCTCTTCTTCATGGCCTTGGTGTGGCTCGCATCGGTGCCGAGCTTCAGGCCCTTCTTAACGTTATGACGCATGGTCTAGTTTCTCCTCAAATATGCGAAGCATTAAGCCTTCAGGCTCAGGCCCATGGACTCAAGCTTGTCCTTCACTTCCTCGATCGACTTAACACCGAAGTTACGGATGTTGAGCAGATCGTTCTCCGAGAACTCAACGAGCTGACGGACCGAGTGAATGCTGGCGCGCTTAAGGCAGTTGTAGGAACGGACGGAAAGGTCCAGATCCTCGATCTGCTTGTCCAGCTCAGCGTTGTCGTTGGTGACCTCGGGAGCGAAGATCGAAGCCTCCTCCTCGACCTCGGGGGTCTCGGCAAGGTTCATAAAGGCAGCCATATGCTGGTTAATGATATTGGCAGCCTGGACCACGGCGTCGCGCGGGGCGATGGAGCCGTTGGTCTCGATCTCGAGGACAAGGCGGTCGTAGTCGGTGTGCTGACCGACACGGCAAGCCTCAACGAGCTTGGCGCAACGGGAAACCGGCGAGTACAGCGAGTCGACGTGGATCACACCGATGGGATCGTTGTCGCGCTTGTTGGCCTCGCCAGAAACATAGCCGCGGCCATAGCCGATGCGCATGCTCATGGTGAGATGGCCACCCTCGGTGAGCGTAGCAATGTGCTGCTCGGGGTTGACCAGCTCAAACTCGGACGGAATAAAGAAGTCCGCACCGGTGACCTCGCAGGGGCCGTCAACCGAGATGGTGGCGGTCGCCTCGTCGGTCGTGCCGAGAGCCCTGAAGACAAGACCCTTGACATTCAGGACGATGTCGGTGACATCCTCGACCATGTTAGGGATGGTCATGAACTCGTGCTGCGCACCATCGATCTGAATAGCCTCGACGGCGGCACCCTCGAGCGAGGACAGAAGAACGCGACGAAGGGAGTTACCCAGCGTATCGCCGTAACCACGCTCGAGCGGCTCGACGGAGACACGAGCAGACGTCTCGTTGATCTCTTCGACCTGAACCTGAGGCCTAATGAATTCTGACATGTATTACCTCCAGCCTCAGCAGCCCGGATGGACTACTTAGAGTAGAGCTCGACGATGAGCTGCTCGTTGATATCACCGCTGATCTGCTCACGCGTCGGCAGAGCGAGCACGTTACCAGACAGCTTCTCGATATCGACCTCGAGCCAGCCAGGGACCTCAAAGCGCTCGGAGGAAATCAGGGCCTCCTTGATGGGGAGGAGGTCACGGAACTTCTCGCCGACAGCGACGACGTCGCCGGCCTTGACGCGGTAGGACGGGATGTCCACACGCTTGCCGTTCACGGTGAAGTGACCGTGACGGACGGACTGACGAGCCTCTTTGCGGGTGCGGGCGAAGCCAAGACGGAAGACGACGTTGTCGAGGCGAGACTCAAGGATGATCATGAGGTTCTCACCGGTGACGCCGTTCATCTTGCGGGCCTTGTTGAAGTAGCCGTGGAACTGCTTCTCCAGAACGCCATAGATGAACTTGACCTTCTGCTTCTCGCGCAGCTGCATGCCGTACTCAGATTCCTTGCGACGGCGCTTGGGCTGACGGATAGATTCCTTCTTGCTGCTGTAACCGAGCTCAGCGGGATCGATCCCGAGCTGACGGCAGCGCTTAAGAACAGGAGTCCTGTCGATTGCCATATTGATACGATCCTTTCAGTTACACGCGGCGACGCTTCTTGGGGCGGCAGCCGTTGTGCGGAATGGGGGTCTTGTCCTGGATGCTCGAGACTTCGAGGCCAGCAGCCTGGAGGGAGCGGATGGCGGTCTCACGACCGGAGCCGGGGCCCTTGACGAAGACGGAAACCTTCTTCATACCGTGCTCCATGGCCTGCTTGGCAGCAGCCTCGGCAGCCATCTGGGCAGCGAACGGCGTGGACTTACGGGAGCCCTTGAAGCCCACCTGGCCAGCCGACTTCCAGGAAATGACGTTGCCCTGGGGATCGGTGATCGAAACGATCGTGTTGTTGAACGTAGAACGAATGTGAGCCTGGCCCACGGAAATGTTCTTACGGTCCGCGCGCTTCAGACGGGCAGCGCGAACGTTCTTCTTAGCAGTAGCCATCTATCTAGCGCTCCTTATTTCTTCTTCTTAGCACCGATCTGACGCTTCGGGCCCTTGCGGGTACGAGCGTTAGTGTGGGTGCGCTGGCCGCGGACCGGGAGGCCCTTGCGGTGACGAAGGCCGCGGTTGCAGCCGATGTCCATAAGGCGCTTGACGTTCTGGTTGCGCTCACGGCGGAGGTCACCCTCAACCATGATCTGGTTCTTATCGATATAATCGCGGATGGCGTTAACCTCATCCTCGGTGAGGTCCTTAACGCGCGTATCCACGTTAACGTTGCACTCGACGCAGATCTTCGTCGCAGTGGTGCGGCCGATGCCGTAAATGTAGGTCAGACCGATCTCAACGCGCTTCTCACGCGGGAGGTCGACACCATTAATACGGGCCAACGTAGTCTCCTCTCTTAACCCTGACGCTGCTTATGACGGGGGTTCTCGCAAATGACGAGGACCTTGCCATGGCGCCTAATGATTTTGCACTTATCGCACATCTTCTTGACCGAAGGACGTACCTTCATCGTTCTTCCTTTCGGTAGCGCTCAAACTACTTCCCTACTATCTACTCGCCCAGCCGCAGGCGTTTAAAACTATGGCTGGTCTTCACACACAATCCGACCGTAGGTTGAGCTAAGCCTGCAGCCGGAAATGGAGTGCGTGAATGCGTGCCGCTATTTGTAGCGATAGGTGATGCGGCCGCGGGTCAGGTCGTACGGGGAAAGCTCCACGACAACCCTGTCACCGGGGAGAATACGGATGTAATTCATTCGGATCTTGCCAGAAATGTTGCACAGAACCGAATGACCGTTCTCGAGCTCGACCTTAAACATGGCGTTGGGCAACGGTTCCTTTACCGTACCCTCGAGCTCAATTGCGTCTTCCTTCTTCACAAGCAATCATCTTTCTCTAGAAAACGACAGCGATTGAGTATTCTACAACACGTATGCACGCATCGTAATAACTTCGTAATGGCTCCACAACTAAGTGGAACTTGTTACATTTGAAATGTAAAACAAAGCCGTTCCCTGATGCCCAAGATCGCCTTGAAATGAGAAGGCATAGACCTTGGGGTCATGCCTTCGAAATTGAAAGGCGAGGTTGGGCATCAGGGGGCGGCGACTTTTACATTTCTCCGCCTTGGAGCGAACACCAAGCACCTTGCGCATCCGTGGTGAGAATCACCGGACCGTCATTGGTAATGGCGACGGTGTTCTCGTAGTGCGCGGCGGGCAGGTGGTCGTTGGTCGTAACAATCCAACCGTCGGAGCCCGTGCTCACATGGTTGGAACCCATCGTAACCATCGGCTCGATGGCAATGACCATGCCGGCCTGGAGGCGAACGCCCCTCCCCTTCTTTCCATAGTTAGGAACATTGGGGTCCTCGTGCATCACGCGGCCAATGCCATGGCCCACATAATCACGAAGCACGCCGTAACCGTGAGACTCGGCGAGGGACTGAACGGCATAACCGACGTCCCCGATATGGTTACCGGGAACAGCCTGCTCGATGGCAGCCTTAAGGCAATCGCGCGTGACCTCGCACAAAGCCTTGGCTTCGGGCGTGGGGGTGCCGACGAAAAACGTCCAAGCGTTATCGCCGACCCAACCGTCGACAACGGCTCCCGTATCGATGGAGATGATATCGCCATCGCGCAGGATCATGTCGGGGTTGGGAATACCATGGACCACGGCATCGTTGATCGATGCGCAAATGGTCCCCGGGAACCCGCCGTAACCCTTAAAGGCCGGGGTGCCGCCATGCATGCGGATAATCTGCTCCGCGAGCTGATCGAGCTCAAAAGTCGAAACGCCGGGGCGCACCATGGCTCCAACGTGGCGGAGCGCCATCTTAGATAGCGCTCCTGCCTTCTTCATCTGCTCGATTTGCGTTGCAGACTTAATCTTGATCATAGACCGAGAGCCTCTTTGACATCCCCGTACACGGTCTCACGAGCCTGGTCACCGTTGACCGACTTGAGCAGACCCTGGCCACGATAGTAGTCGACGAGCGGACTCGTGGACTTCTCGTAGACGTCGAGACGGTTCTTGATGGTCTCGGGCTTGTCGTCGTCGCGCTGATACATCTCGCCGCCACACTTGGGGCAGGTAGCATCGGCAGCGGTGCCGGTGTAACCGCAGGCGCGGCAGGTGCGACGCGAAGACAGACGATCGATAATGACCTCGGGGGCCACATCGACCAGAAGGGCACAGTCGATCTCGCGACCCATGGCGGAGAGCTCGGAATCGAGCGTCACGGCCTGGGCGGTGTTGCGCGGGAAGCCGTCGAGGATGAAGCCCTGCTGGGCGTCATCGGCGGCAAGGCGCTCCTTGACAAGGTCGATCACGAGCTGGTCGGGAACGAGCTCGCCAGCGTCCATGTACTTCTTAGCCTGAATACCAAGCTCGGTGCCACCCTTGACGGCAGCACGCAGCAGGTCGCCCGTGGAAATATGGGCGACGCCAAACTCGGCGACGAGCTCCTGTGCGACGGTGCCCTTACCGGCACCCGGAGCTCCGAGCAATACGAGGTTCATGAGCAATCCTCCTCTAGCCTATTTAAAGAATCCATCGTAATCATACATCTTGATCTGACCTTCGAGCTTATCGACCGTGTCGAGCACGACGCCGACCATGATGAGGATGGACGTGCCGCCAAATGCCTGGATCAGATGGTTACCCGTGAAGGAGAAGATGATCGAAGGCACGATGGCGATGAGCGCCAAAAAGACAGCGCTGGGAAGCGTAATCTTGTTGAGCGCGTTCTTGATGTAGGCCGCGGTAGCCCTACCCGGACGCACGCCCGGAATAAAGCCGCCCTGCTTCTTAAGGTTGTCGGCCGTATCATCGGGGTTGAACACCATGGAGGTGTAGAAGTACGCGAAGAACACGATGAGGACAACGTTAAGCACCCAGTTGAGCCAACCGGTCGAAAGCGCGGAGGCAACTGCCTGAATCCAGCCGATGCCGGGGAAGAACACGGCAATCTGAGCCGGGAAGTACAGCAGCGCCGAAGCAAAGATGATCGGCACGACACCCGCGGTGTTGACCTTGATGGGCAGGTAGGTGGTCTGGCCACCCATCATGCGACGGCCCACGACGCGCTTAGCGTAGGAGACCGGGATGCGGCGCTGGCCGCGCTCAAGGAAAACAATCAGCGGGATAACCAGCAGGATGATGGCGCAGATGATCACCATGGTGATGATGCCACCGGCATTGCCCTCGGTGCTGGAGAAGATAGCCTGCGGCAGACCGGCCATGATGTTCGCGAAGATGATCAGCGACATGCCATTGCCGATACCGCGCTGGGTGATGAGCTCACCAATCCACATGATCAGCATGGCGCCCGCGGTGAGCGTACCGACGATCATGAGGTCGAAGATGATCTCGGGAGCGCCGGCGCCATTGAAGCTGATGCCGAAGCTCTTAAAGAGGAAGAGGTAACCCACGGAGTTGAGGATTGCCAGAGCAAGGGTGAGGTAACGCGAATACTGCGTAATCTTGGTCTGACCGACCTCGCCCTCGCGGGCAAGCTCATGCAGGGAAGGCACAACGGCCTGGAGCATCTGGAGGATGATCGAGCTGGTGATGTAAGGCATGATGCCCAGCGAAAACACCGACACATAGCTCAACGCGCCGCCAGAGAAAAGATTCAGGAGGGCCATAGCACCTGCGGCGACCGAATTGTTATCGGTCGAGAAAAGGCCCAGCATCCCCTGGAAGGGAATGCCGGGCACAGGAACGTGCGCACCAATGCGGTACACGACGAGCATAGCTATGGTAAAAAGAATCTTTTCGCGCAATTCTTTGATGCGGAAAGCATTCTTAAGACCATTTAGCACGGCAGCTCGACCTTTCCGCCGGCGGCCTCGATCTTGGCCTGCGCAGAAGCGCTGACCTTGTCGACCTTGACCGTGAACTTCTTGGTGAGCTCACCATTGCCGAGCACCTTGACGGGCTCGAACTCGCTCTTGGTGATGCGAGCGGCCTTAAGAGCGGCACCGTCGATCACAGCGCCGTCCTCGAACTTACGCTCGAGACGCTCAACGTTAACAGCGGTGTACTCGATACGACGGGGGTTACGGAAGCCCGGAAGCTTGGGCAGGCGCATAGCCAGCGGAGTCTGGCCACCCTCGAAGCCGGCGCCCTTGGTGCCGCCAGAGCGGGAACCCTGGCCCTTCTGACCGCGGCCAGAAGTGGTGCCGTGACCCGAAGAATTGCCACGGCCGACGCGCTTGCGGTTCTTGGCGGAACCGGGCGCGGGAGTAAGATCGTGAAGCTGCATTTGCTACTCCTCTACAATCTCGACAAGGTGCTTGACCTTGAAGATCATGCCGCGGACGGACTCGTTGTCAGCAATCTCGCGAACCTCGCGGATCCTGTGGAGACCGAGGGCACGGACAGTACGGACCTGGTCCTGCTTGCAACCGTTGGTGCTGCGGACCTGCTTGATCTTGATGGTGTCAGCCATGCTTAGTTCTCCTTACCGACGAACATCTCGGAGACCGTCAGGCCACGGCGAGCCGCGACGTCCTCAGGGCTGGAGAGCTCCTTGAGGCCCTCGACGGCAGCCTTGATGATGTTGAGGCCGTTGTCGGTACCGAGGGACTTGGACAGGACGTTCTTGATGCCAGCAAGCTCAAAGAGGGGACGCACAGCGCCGCCGGCGATAACGCCGGTACCCTCGACAGCGGGCTTGATGATGATGCGGCCGGCACCAAAGTGGCCGAGAACCTCGTGCGGGATGGTGCCCTGCTCGGTCACCGGCACGTGAAACATGTTCTTCTTGGCATCGAGAGATGCCTTGGAGATGGCCATGGGCACCTCAGCGGACTTGCCCATGCCAACGCCGACGTTGCCCTTGCCGTCGCCAACGACGACGAGAGCGACGAGGCTCATGCGACGACCACCCTTGACGGTCTTCGACACGCGGTTGATGTAAACGACGCGCTCCTCGAACTCGGAGGCCTCGCGCTGCTGCTTCTGATTACGAGCCATGTGCTACATACCTCCTAGAACTCGAGACCGGCGGCACGAGCACCGTCGGCGAGGGCCTTGACGCGGCCATGGTAGATACGGCCACCGCGATCGAAGGCGACCTTGGTGATGCCGGCCTCGATGGCGCGCTTGCCAACGAGCTGACCGACCTTCTCCGCAGCCTCCTTGTTCGAGGTGTGGGTGCCCTTGAACTCGGCCTCGAGGGTCGAGGCAGAGACGAGCGTCAGGCTGGAGCCCTTGCTGTCGTCGATGATCTGGGCATAGATGTTGGCGTTAGTACGGGTCACGCGAAGACGCGGACGCTCGGAGGTACCCGAGACCTTGCCGCGAACACGACGCTGACGACGCTTGAGGCCTTCCAGCTTCGCCTTATGCTTGTTCATACGTAAACTCCTAAAAAGGTTGATCTTGCCAGCACCTGACGGGGTGCTGGTCTTATGCGAGTGAGTCGGTTACGACTACTTGGCGGCCTTACCCAGCTTGCGGCGGATGTGCTCGCCAACATAGTGGATACCCTTGCCCTTGTAAGGCTCGGGAGGACGATGACCGCGGATCTCAGCGGCGATCTGACCGACCTGCTGCTTGTTGATACCCTTGACGTTCACGTGGGTGTTGTCGGGAACCTCGAAGGTGATGCCCTCGGGAGCCTCGACGATCACGGGGTGCGAGAAGCCCAGGGAGAACTCGAGGTTCTTGCCCTTCTGCTGCACGCGGTAACCGACGCCGGCGAGCTCGAGCTTCTTCTCGAAGCCCTCGGAAACGCCAACAACCATGTTGTGGATGAGGGCGCGGGTGAGACCGTGGCGGGCACGGGTCTCACGCTCGTCGTCGGGACGGGAAACGGTGAGGACGTTGTCCTCGACGTTGATAGCGAGCTTCTCAAAGACATCGAGCTCGAGCTGGCCCTTGGGGCCCTTGACGACAACGTTGTTGCCGTTGACTGCCACTTCGACTCCGGCGGGAATCTGGACAGGCTTATTACCGATACGAGACACGGTGATCTCCTTTCCTTCTACCTACCGAGCGAATTACCAGACGTAAGCGATGATCTCGCCGCCGACGTTGTGCTTGCGAGCATCGCGGTCGGTCATGACGCCATGGCTGGTGGAAATAATGGCGGTACCAAGGCCACCGCGGACGCGGGGCATATCGGCAACGCCGGTGTACTTACGCAGGCCCGGCTTGGAAATGCGGCGGATGCCGTTGATGACCTTAGCCTTCTTGGAACCATACTTAAGCGTGATGTGCAGAGTCTTCTGGGGAACGGTGTCCTCGACATCGTAGCCCTCGATGTAGCCCTCCTCGTGCAGAACACGAGCGATCTCGACGAGCTTCTTGCTGCTCGGCATGGAGACCGTGGCCTTGTTCACAGAGTTAGCGTTACGGATGCGCGTAAGCATATCTGCGATCGGGTCTGTAAGGTTCATACAGATTCTCCTTCGTTCTTGATGAACACGTGCTCTTGGTTCTTCGCCGCCCTTAACGGCAAAGCCTAACTAGCGCGTTTTCCCTGTTCCAAACGGATGCTTGAAACGCTGGTAGTGACTTACCAGCTGGCCTTCTTAACGCCGGGAAGCTCGCCCTTGAGTGCAAGCTCACGGAAGCAGACACGGCACAGGCCGAACTTGCGGTACACAGAGTGCGGACGGCCGCAGCGCTGGCAGCGCGTGTACTCACGAGTAGAGAACTTCTGCTTGCGATTGCACTTGACGATCATCGATGTCTTAGCCACTTATATCCTCCTCACATAGAGTATTGTTCGCCCCAAACGCCGCCCCCTTGTGGGAACGGCGCTTTTAGGGCAGGTGAACCTATTTCTTGAACGGGAAACCGAAGGCGTCCAGAAGGGCCTTGGCCTCCTCATCGGTGTTGGCGGTGGTCACGAAAGTGATGTCCATACCACGCTGGTGATCGACGGAGTCGAAGTCGATCTCGGGGAAGATGAGCTGCTCGGTGACGCCCATGGAGAAGTTACCACGCCCGTCGAAGCTCTTGGCGGAGATGCCGCGGAAGTCGCGGATACGGGGGATCGCGACGGAGGTCAGACGATCGAAGAACTCCCACATACGGTCGCCACGCAGGGTAACCTTGCAGCCGATCGGCATACCAGCGCGCAGGCGGAAGGTAGCGATGGACTTGCGGGCACGGGTGATCATCGGCTGCTGGCCGGTGATGGCGCGCAGGTCGCGCACGGCACCGTCGATGGCCTTGGAATCGGTAGCGGCCTCGCCGACACCCATGTTCACGACGATCTTCTCAAACTTGGGGATCATCATGACGTTCTCGTACTGGAACTTGTCCTGAAGCTGCTGCTTGACCTCGTTGTTGTACTTGGTCTTCAGACGCGGCACATACTTCTCTTCTGCCATTGTTCACTCCTTCTTGGGGTTTTAAGCACGGGGCGTGGCCACGATGGGTTGTCCTCGTGCCTCCTGGCTGCATCCGCGCCGCTCATGGCATTTCGCGGTTTGGACTCGACGCAGCAGGAGCCGACAAAACAATCGGTACTATACGCGCATTGGGTGCGTATTTCCAGAAAAACCTCGTCTGCCTGCACAACTCCACAACTCCCCCGCACAAATGGGTCCCAAAAAGCAGTTGCGGTGAAATAGGGACTGTTTGGCGGCCTAACAGGCTTAAACAATCCGTATTTCACCGCAACTTATTGGTGGGGATGCGACTAGCGCTTGCGGGGGACGAGTTTGGTGCGGCGCAGGTGGATCATCTCGGCGGCGATGGAGATGGCGATCTCCTCGGGGTCCTCGGCCTCGATGGCGACGCCGATCGGCAGGTGCAGCTCGTCGATCTGCTCCTGCGTAAAGCCCTCCTGCTCCAGGCGGGCGCGCACAAAGGCCGTCTTGCGGCGCGATCCCAGGCAGCCCAGGTAGGCAGGCTTGGCGCGCATGGCCTGAATCACCACGTCTATATCGGACTTGTGACCCGCCGTGGCGACGACCACCAGGTCGCGCGGGCCGATGGGGCACTGCTTGCTCAGGTTCTTGTAATCGACCAGGCGACGATCGTAGACACCGGGCACCCATTCGGGGGTCAGCGTGCCGGGGCGGTCGTCGCAAGCCACGACGGCAAAGCCCGCCGCCGTGAGCACGCGCGCCGTCGCGGCGCCCACGTGTCCGCAGCCAAAGATGTAGGTCAGGCCCTCGGGGCAGAGCGTCTCGACGTGCGCCGCGGGAATCTCGGAGGCGGCGTTAGTGTAGGTGACGCTACTCCCCTCCTCCACCAGTGAAAGCCCGGGGCAGCCCGCAATGGTATGGCGCGATGCCTCGCCATGGTACTCGGCCACATCGCCCTCGAGCGCGCTCGCGATAAACGGTTCAAAGTCGATGACGAAGTCGCCGATGCGCCGATAGACCAAGACGTCGGCAATTTCCTGGAACAACGGTGCCTGGGTCGCATCCAGATGTAGGTAGCACAGGCAGATGGCTCCGCCGCAGATCATGCCGGTATCGGAGTTCTCGCCGCCCATGGTGTAGCGGACCAGACGCGATTGCCCCGCGGCCAGCAGCTCTCGCGCCTCGTCCAGCGCAAAGAGCTCGATCTTGCCGCCGCCGATGGTGCCCGCCTGGCTACCGTCGGCAAAGACGGCCATCCAGGCGCCCACGCCGCGCGGCGACGACCCCGCCGTGCCGGCTACGACCACGAGCTCGCACGTCTCGCCAGCACGCAGGGCGACAAGCGCCGCATTCACAACATCGAGCTTTTCCATTGCCGCCTTCTATCCTCTAAAGATATCGGTGAGCATAGCGAGTGCCTCGAGCACGCCGCCGCCGACCGACGTCGCCTTGTCCGAAATGTAGTTGATATAGCTGGCATCGCCACGCGGATCGACATCGGCGCATTTAAAGCCCTCAGTCACCTGCACGCCGTTCGCCAAAAGCCCGCGCAGGCAGCCATCGATCTGCGTGCACATGGGCGTATCGTCCGCGTAGCCAATCACGTCTCCGGCGCTCACGATGTCGCCGATTGCGCGGTCGGACCGAAACACGCCGGCGGCGGGGCTGTGGATAACGCGCTCCTTGCCATAGCCGGCGATCACGCCCGGCACGCCCGTGTTGGGCTGGGGCGAGCCCTGGGTAATGACGCGGCCCAAAAAATGCCCGCGCATGGTCTCGACCACGGCGTCGCAATCGACCGGCGCGGTAAAGCCCGGCCCCACGGCGATGACGGTAGGCGCCATGTCGCGCGTGGTGCCCAGGTTGCGCTTGGCCAAAATCGCGTCGACCACAGCCGCGGGTTTAAGCTCATCGAGCATCTTGGCCTGAGGGTCCACCACGACGGCAACATCCCCCGCTTGGGTAATCTCGAGCGCCTCTGCCGGCGTCTGCGCCAAGCGAGCGCGAATGCCCTCGACCTGGACCTCGCCCAGGCGAATAGCCTCGCAAAAACTGATTGTGCGGCGGATGCACGTGGGAACCGCGATATCGGCCATAACGACCGACACGCCGGCGCGCACCAAGCGAGCGGCGACACCCGTGGCGATATCGCCGGCGCCGCGAACATAAACGAGCATTCCCGGGGCACCTCCCTGTGCTACGGTTTGAGCAGAGCAAAAGCGGCTCGACCGCTACTCTGATGATTATTTATTATCACAGTATTATACGGCGGTGAACAGATGGAAACGACGAGCGGAAACCTTGCCTCCGCGCTCAAGATCGAGCCGGGCATTACCGCAATTATCGGCAGTGGAGGCAAGTCGACCTTGCTGAAGACGCTCGGCCTTGAGCTTATGCGCGCTGGCGGCAGGGTGCTTCTCTGTACCGCCACGCGCATGTTCCCCGTCGCCGGCGTGCCGTGGGACGGGTCGAGCCGTCGCCTGGACGCCGCGCCTTGGAAGCCGGGGGCCCTGCATGTTCCCGGCTGCACCTGCGAGGCATGCGCTGGCATGAGCCACGGAAGCATCTGCCAGGCGGGCGTTTTGGACCCGGAGACAGGCAAGCTCTCCGCCCCCGCCGAGCCGCTCAACGAGCTGGCACAGCGCTTTGACTACGTCCTGGCCGAGGCAGATGGCAGCAAGCGACTCCCGCTCAAGGCGCACGCCGCCTGGGAGCCGGTAATTCCCTCTGGCACGGCCAACATCGTCTGGATCGTCGGCGCCTCGGGGCTGGGCAAGCCCGTCGCCGAGGTTGTCCACCGCCCCGAGCTCTTCTGCGAGCGCTGCGGCTGCGAGCCCACCGACATCGCCACACCCGAGCGCGTCGCCCAGGTGCTCAATGCCGAGATGCAGGCGCTGGGACTCAGCACCGCACGCGTCATGCTCAACCAAGTCGACACGCTTGCCGACCCCACGATGGCCGACCGCTTCGAGGCAGCCCTCGGCCGCCCCCTCATCGCCAGCAGCCTCAAGTAGCCGGCCCCATCTCGTCAGTTGCGGTGAAATACGGACTGTTTGGCCGCCCGACGGCCGCAAACAGTCCGTATTTCACCGCAACTGAGGAGGGGACACGGCATCTTTGCTGCTAGCGGGGCACGTAGCGACCGGGCTGGGCTCCGGTGGGCTCGCCGTCGCGTGCCGCCAGCACGCCGTTCACAAACACGGCCTTGGCGCGGCCATGCGCCTCAAAACCCTCGAGCGGCGTGTAGTCCACGGCCTGATGCTGCGTCGCGGCACTGATCGTCCAGCGCGCCTTGGGATCCCACACGCACACGTCGGCATCGGCGCCCTCGGCAAGACAGCCCTTGCGCGGATACATGCCAAAGACGCGCGCCGGGTTCTCGCTCATCAAGCGGCACAGATCCTCGGGTCCCAGCTGGCCCTCAAAGCTCGTGGCAATCGCGACGGGACGATGCTCCACGCCGGGCCCGCCGTTGGGAATCGCGCGGAAATCATCGCGTCCGCGGTCCTTTTGCCCGTGCAGGTTAAAGCTGCAATGATCGGTCGCAATAGTATCGATCTCGCCGGCCACAAGCGCCTCGCGCAGCGCGGCACGGTCGCCGGCATGGCGCAGTGGCGGGCTCATCACGTACTTGGCGCCCGCAAAGCCGTCCTCGCCCTGCTCCAGATAGCAGGTGTCGTCGAGCATCAGATACTGGGGGCAGGTTTCGACATAGATATTCTTCTGCCCGCGCGCCTTGGCGGCACGGATGGCCTCAAGACCAAGCTTGGTCGAAAGGTGCACCACGTTGACCGGTGCGTCGCCGGCCAGGTGCGCCAGATACAACAGACGGCTCACGGCCTCGGCCTCGCACACATCCGGACGGCTGAGCGCATGGCCCTCGGGCCCGTGGATGCCCTGCTCAAACACGCGCTTCTGCAGCTCATTCACCAGCGTACCGTTCTCGCAATGCACGCACAGTATGCCGCCAATACGCTTGAGCTCCTCCAGCACCTCGAGCGTCTCGGCATCGTTCAAGCGCAGATGGTCGTAGGCAAAGTAGGTCTTAAACGACGACACGCCCGCCTCGCGCATGGCCGAAAGATCGGCGCGGTTGCGCTCATTCCACTCGGCGAGTGCCATATGAAACGCGTAGTTGGCCGTGCAGGTTCCGTCGGCGCGGCGATGCCACTCGGCCAAGGCATCGGGCATGGTCACGCCGCGATCGGCCGTCGCGTAGTCCACGATGGTCGTCGTACCGCCGCAGGCAGCCGCACGCGTACCGGTCTCAAAGCTATCGGCCGTCCAATCCATGCCAGTCCAGCACTGCATGTGCGTGTGGCCGTCGATAAAGCCGGGGAACACCCAACAGTCGGTGGCGTCCTGGACGGTATCGCCCTCGCCCGGCTCGATTGCCGCGGCAATCCGCACAATCTTATCGCCCTCCATGGCAAGATCGGCGCGGCGAAGCCCCTGGGGCGTCACGAGCGCGCCGTTTTTGATGATGATCATAATTGCTCCTTATTGATTGATGCAGTTGGCCACGCGATCAAAATACGAGCAGGCGGCGATATGCTCCGTTATGCGTTGCTGTCCCTTGGCGGTATCGACGTCCCACAGCTCGTAGGCACGCGCCTCGACCAGCACCACGTCGGTACGGTCCTTGAGGATCGAACCGCCGCCGTCCTTGCCCTCAAGACACATAAGTGCATCGAGCAGTTCCGCCGGAAAGAGCACCGGGCTCGAAGGCTCACCGTTGCACGCAAGACGCACCGGATGTTTGCGGCCACACTCGTCAAACGCACGAACCATAGCCTCAAATGAACCCGAACTCACGAGCGGCTGGTCGCCCGGCAAAAAGAGGCAACCTTTCCAGTTGCGTTCGACTCCCCATGAAAGGCCCGCACGGACGCTTTCGCTGCGCAGCTCGCCGTCGTGCAGCACGCACGGGCAATGCTTGTCCTCGCAAATCTGAGCGACCTCGGGCCAACGCGTCGAAACCACGACGTCAAAGCCCCGGGGAACCGAATCGATGGTCCGGGCAATCAGCGGCTCGCCATAGATATCGGCAAGCATCTTGTTAGAGCCAAACCGCTTGCCCTCGCCCGAAGCCATAATGACGCATCCAAGTTTCATGGTGATACCTCCCCTGAAACCATCGTACCCATAACTCGCGCCGCGGGCATCCACATCGAAAGCGCTTATCCCGCACGCCCACGATGCAAAAAGGGGGCACCCCGCCGGTTGGCAGAGCGCCCCCTTTACATGGCTTACCTCAGCCCGGCTTTAGGCCTGGAGCCAACGGGCGGTGTTACGCTCGTCGAGGGCCTTGAGGGTAGCGGCGGGATCGGCAACCTTCTGCAGGAACATCATGGCAGCGATGGCGTACGGCTTGTAGCTGGCCTCCTTGTACATGCCCACGCGGTGCATGTCGAAGACGTCGGCGTTAACCTCGCCGTGCTCGCAGGAGACACCGGAGATGTCGGCGGGCAGCGGGTGCATAAAGATGGTGTCCTGGCCGTTGGCGGTCTTCTCCATGAGTTCGGTCGTGGAGCACCAGTCCTGATGGGTGGCGTTCTGGGCGAGCAGTTCCTTCTCGAGCGCTGCGATGCCGGCGTCGTCGCCCTCGGCGTACAGGTTGGTACGCTTCTCCATGGCGGCAAACGGAGCCCAGCTCTTGGGGATCACGATGTCGGCGCCCTCGAAGGCCTCGGCCATGGTGTTGACCTGCTTAAAGGTAGTGCCGGACTCGGCGGCATAGCCCTTGGCGCGCTCGACGACCTCGGGCATGAGGTCATAGCCCTCGGGGTGGGCCAGGGTGACGTCCATGCCAAAGCGGGGCAGCAGGCTGATCAGCGACTGCGGGCAGGACAGCGGCTTGCCGTAAGAGGGCGAATAGGCCCAGGTGACGGCAACCTTCTTGCCCTTGAGGTTCTCAAGGCCGCCAAACTCGTTGATGAGGTAGAGCATGTCGGCAGAGGCCTGCGTGGGGTGGTCGGAATCGGACTGCAGGGAGATGAGCGTGGGGCGGTGATCCAGAACGCCGTCCTCGTAGGCCTGCTGGACAGACTCGGAGACCTCGGCCATGTAGGCGTCGCCCTTGCCGATGTACATGTCGTCGCGGATGCCGATGACGTCGGCCATGAAGGAGATCATGGTAGCGGTCTCGCGGACGGTCTCGCCGTGGGCGATCTGGGACTTCTTCTCGTCCAGGTCCTGCAGCTCAAGGCCGAGCAGGTTGGCTGCCTTAGAGAAGGAGAAGCGCGTACGGGTGGAGTTGTCACGGAACAGGGAGACGGCCAGACCCGAATCGAAGATCTTGGACGAAACGTTGTTCTCGCGCAGCTCGCGCAGGGCGTCGGCGACGATGTAGAGCGCCTTGAGCTCATCGGTGGTCTTATCCCAGGTGTGCAGGAAGTCGCTGCCGTACATGCCCTTAAAATCGAGGCCGTTCAGCTGCTCGACGAGCTCGGTAAACTTGGCGTCCATGTAAATATCCTTTCCAAAGATGAAACGATTGCAATGAGTAGATGTGCTCCGGCATGCGCGTGTGGCTAGAACATGCAGAGCACTATGACGAGGACCCGCTACCGTCGAGGAAGCATGGGAGATAACGACCGCGGGCCCCAAGTCAACAGGGGGTGCCGGGGACACGAGCTGTCCCCGGCTCAACAAGATCGAGGAATGGGACTAATCGATCTTGTTGTTGGTCAGACCGGCGCGGAACACGGTGGCGTCGCCATCGGCCTGGCTCGGATCGTAGAGGTTCAGGGCAGCCACATACATGGCGGCAGCGGTGACCAGGTCGTCCTTGTAGGTGACCTCGTTGGGAGCATGAGCCTGAGACTCGGCGCCCGGGCCAAAGCCCACGCAGGGGATGCCGTAGCGGCCCTGGATGGAAACGCAGTTCGTGGAGAAGGTCCACTTGTCGCACAGCGGGCGACCGGTGCGCTTGTCCATGCTGGGCTCGCAGCCGATGCGCTCGTCACCAAACATGGCCTTGTGGGCGTCGACGAGGGCCTTGACGTGCGGAGCGGTCTCCTTGTTGATCCACGTGGGGAAGTAAGCCTCGGTCTCGTAGACCTCGCCGGTCCAGGACGGACGGTCGTACATGTACATGGAGACCTTCACGTCGTCGCCGTACTTCTTGGCGGCCGGCAGGTTGCGGATCTCGTCCAGGCAGGACTCCCAGGTCTCACCGGCGGTCATACGACGGTCGATGGAGATGGCGCAGGAGTCAGCGACAGCGCAACGGCTGGGGCTGGTGTAGAAGATCTGGCTGACGGTGCAGGTGCCGCGGCCCAGGAAGCGGGCATCCTCGAAGTGCTCGGGGTTGTACTTGGGGTCGAGCATCTTGACGAGACCCTTGATGTCGGTCGACTCGTCGCAGCCGTTGTTGTTGAGGGCGCGGACGTCGGCGATGATGTCGGCCATCTTGTAAATGGCGTTGTCGCCGCGGTCGGGAGCGGAGCCGTGGCAGGAGGTGCCGTGAACGTCGACGCGGATCTCCATGCGGCCGCGGTGACCGCGGTAGATGCCGCCGTCGGTGGGCTCGGTGGAAATGACGAACTCGGGCTTAATGCCGTCCTTGTTGTAGATGTACTGCCAGCACATGCCGTCGCAGTCCTCTTCCTGGACGGTGCCGACGACCATGATCTTGTAGCCCTCGGGGATGAGGCCCATGTCCTTCATCATCTTGGCAGCGTAGGTAGCAGAAGCCATGCCGCCCTCCTGGTCGGAGCCGCCGCGGCCGTAGATGATCTCGTCGGTCTCGTAGCCCTCATAGGGATCGGCGTCCCAGTTCTCGATGTTGCCGATGCCGACGGTGTCGATATGGGAGTCGATGGCGATGATCTTGTCGCCCTCGCCCATAAAGCCCATAACGTTGCCCAGGCCGTCGACCTTGACCTCGTCATAGCCGAGGCTCTCCATCTCGGCCTTAATGCAGGCGACAACCTCGCCCTCCTCGCAGGACTCAGAGGGGTGAGAGATCATGGCGCGCAGGAAGCGAGTCATATCAGCACGATGAGACTCAGCAGCAGCCTTGATAGCGTCGAAATCGAGTTCTTTAGCCATAACAGTCAACCTTTCTACAAGGGTTTACCTACAGGTAGATATTTCAGATAGATCACTTGTACCAAGCAGCGTGAGGTTGAGCACCCGGCAAGCAAGTAACCATAGGAGGCGGACGGAGGACTTTGCTCCGTCGCGAGTTCCGCACGAGCCGGAGAGCACTTAATGTGCTCTCCGTGCGAGCAGGACTGTCCGAGCAGGGAGTAAAGTCCTCCGGCTGCCTCCGGACAGGTCAGTCTGCTAGCAAGTCGGGTACTCGCCCTCCCAGACGATGCGACGGTACTGATCCGGATCGGTGTCGCCCTCGGTGGAGAAGCAGAGCACGGAGCTCGTCTTGTCCAGGCCGATGAGCTCCTTGAGCTCGGCGTACTCGGGATCGAGCATGAGGGTCTCGACCAGGCCGGTGGTCACAGCGCCGGACTCGCCGGAGATGACGCGTGGATCGCCCTTCTCGGGAGCGCCCAGGGTACGCATGCCGCGAGCCGTGACCCAGTCGGGGCAGGAGACGAAGGCGGTGGTGTGGTTGCGCAGGATATCCCAGCCCAGGATGTTGGGCTCGCCGCAGCACAGACCGGCCATGATGGAGGGCATGTCGCCGTCCACGATGCGCGGATCGCCGTCGCCGGCGGCAGCACCCTTGTACAGGCAGGCGGCAGGAGCGCACTCGACCACGACAAAGGTGGGCGGGTTATCGGGATACAGGTTGGTGAAGTAGCCCACCACGGCGCCGGCGAGCGAACCCACGCCAGCCTGGACAAAGACGTGCGTCGGGCGGTTGATGGCCATCTCGCGCAGCTGCTCGGCAGCCTCGGAAGCCATGGTGCCGTAGCCCTCCATGATCCAGGACGGGATCTTCTCGTAGCCTTCCCAGGCGGTGTCCTGAACAATGACGCCGCGCTCGCAGGCGTCGGCCTCGGCGGCGGCCATGCGCACGCACTCGTCGTAGTTGACCTCTTCGATGGTCACCGTGGCGCCCTCGGCGGCGATGTTATCGAAGCGGGGCTTGGTGGAGCCCTTGGGCATGTGCACGACGGCCTTCTGGCCCAGCTTGTTGGCAGCCCATGCCACGCCGCGGCCATGGTTGCCGTCGGTGGCGGTAAAGAAGGTAGCCTGACCAAAGTCCTCGGCCAGCTGATCGGAGGTCAGGTAATCGAAGGTGCAGTCGGCAACGTCCTTGCCGGTCTCGTCGGCAATGTAGTTGGCCATGGCAAACGAGCCGCCCAGAACCTTAAAGGCGTTGAGGCCAAAGCGATAGCTCTCGTCCTTAACGCACAGGTTGGACAGGCCCAGGCGCGCGGCCTGGCCGTCCAGGCGGGCAAGCGGAGTGACGGTGTACTGGGGGAACGACTGGTGGAAGGCACGGGCCTTCTTCACGTGGTCGAGGCTCATGATTCCCAAGTGCTTGTCATCGCTCTTGGGCATCGTGTTGCTCGCCCACTGGATCTTATCGGCCATACGGTGAACTCCTTAAGTCCTCTCTTGCCGGCCCCCGCATACGCGTTTCAGCCCGATCCCATTCATGCGGCTGAACTTTTATGTGGATGCCAAACAAAAAGTTTGTTAGCACTGTTCTATCACACTTTTTGATTGGAAAATCTAACAAATTGTTTGTTGCCGTAATCGGTACCTTTTCGCCGCCGAACGGTCACATAACGCAGCGACACCTTCGCTATTTGCGAACAAGTGGGGTTTATGGCAAAGTGTGCCCAAACTAATTTTTAGGAAGGCACCCATGACCCCCGCACAGATTGAGTTTTACAAGCGCCTCGCACACGGTTTGGCGCTCCAGTTTGGCCCCAACTGCGAAGTTGTCGTCCACGACCTGGAGACCGAGGACGTTGACCACTCTATCGTGGTGATCGAAAACGGCCACGTAAGCGGGCGCAAGCTGGGCGACGGTCCCAGCCACATTGTGTTTGAGTCCATGCACGAGGGTGCCACCGACGTACGCGACCGCGAGCCGTACCTCACCAAAACCACCGACGGCAAGCTGCTCAAGTCCTCGACAATTTTTATCCGCAACGATGAGGGCAAGCCCGTCGGCATTTTGGGCATCAACTTTGACATTACGCTCATGAAGGCCTTTGAGCGCTCGCTCGATGCCTTTACCGGCACCGGCGGCACGGGCTACACCGAGCCCGAGCCCATTACCAAGAACATCGGCGACCTGCTCGAGGACCTGCTGCGCGAGTGCGAGCAGTTTGTGGGCAAGCCTGCGGCGCTCATGACCAAGGACGAGCGCATCCGCGCCATTGGCTACCTCGACCGTCGCGGCGCCTTCCTCATTTCCAAGTCGAGCGAACGCGCCTGCGAGTTCTTTGGCATCTCCAAATACAGCTTCTATAGCTACCTCAACGAGGCCAAAGCTGCGGCCAGCGACAAGTAGGAAGTTCGCCCAGTCGCCCCTCCCCTTTTGGGCGCGAGTTCTGGAATGCACGAATCCGAGACTCGGCTGCAAGGCAAGTTCCATATAATCGATGAGATAAGCATTTCGAAAGGGTGGAACAGAATGGCGTTGAGCAAGGCATCGTGCACCGGTCGCGGAGTGACTCCGGCAATTGGTGGACACGTGCACCACATGTTCGATGGAGACGAAGACGATCTGTTTGCGTTGAGCCTCGACGACGTGATGGACGATCGCCCCTGGACCGCCGACGAGCTCATGGGCGGCGGGACTCGCCCGTCAAGCCCGAATCCCCCGCTCGCGCCGAAACCCGCGCAGGCACCTGCGCCTGTGCCTGTTTCGGCACCTGCGCCTGCACCGATACCCGCACCTGCTCCGGCAACCATGCCCGCTCCCCGCCCCGCAAGCGACCCGTCCGAGACGGCGGCGTTTCTTGCCGCGGCGGCGCAGGGCAAATCGACCGACAGCACCGTTATGTACAGCGCCCAGCAGCTACCTGTTCCTGCGGCACGAAAGTCTCCGATCACAAGACTCAATGAGCCCACTGCCCATCAGGTTGCCTACGACTCGTGGGCAGCGGCCGATCTGGACGAGACCTCTACCGGCATGCCGGCACTCGACGTTCCGGTTAATCCGCTTTTTGCCGCCAACACGAGCGCCGCGGACTATGAGGGCGGTGCGGCATATTCCGATTATTCCGATGGCTATGCAGGCACCGATCGCATCGAGACCGAGGATTATGGCAACGCATCGAGCGATTATCTCAACGACCCGTACGCTGCCACGCCTGCACCGGAATATGACCCGGAGGCCGCGTCCGCGCCGGCGTATACCAAAAGCACGGGCGAAGAGCGCTTCGCCGATTATTACGCCGAGGAAAAGGCGCTGCGTTTCTCGGAATTTCCGCAGGCAGTCAAGGTTGCCTTTATCGCCATTGTCATTGCCCTGCTCGGCGTCATTGCGTTTGAGGGATTCCGGCTGTTCTCCGGCCCCACCCAAGCGGAGTCGGAGACCCAGCAAAAAGAGGACGATAACGAGTATCTGGACATCAACACCCTCAAGGGCGACCCCAACGACGGGGACGATGAGTAGCGAGAGCTGAAGGCGGCCGCAGGATCCCGCATCCAGCACCGGCTTCTAAGTGCTGTTTTGTCATCCAGCTACACTTTTCCGAAGTTTTAAGGTGCCTATTTCGACACTTTTCCGTACTTTTACACGGCTGATTTCGACACTTTTTCTGATTTAAGCCTAGCGACAGCCGGCGAAATCAAGCGCCGCCCGCGCGTCATTTCGCAAGCGGTGCCTGATTTCTGTCCGTACACGTTGATAGACTCCATCGTGCCCGCAAGGAGCGGGCGTGTTTTATCCAGAGTCGGGGTAGAGAGTTGGCTCCACGATTCCGACGCCAACCGGCCAAGAGGCACGGTGGCCCTGCCAACATCGATGAAAGGAGTCCGTATGGACAATTTCTCTGTGCGCAGCGAGCGTAACTTCCACAACCTGATCGTCAAACCAAATCACATGCATCTTCTGGATAAGCCAAATGGCTACGCCTCGGCCATGATCAAGAGCAGCCTCTCCCACCAGATGCGCTTTACGGTACAGAAGCTCGAGGAAAAGCTCTGTGCTGCTGGCAATCCGCATGTGCTGCAGATTAAGCTGTTCGGAGACGACTCGCGTGAGCCATCTAGCTGGAAGCTCTTTGCCGACGGCGCGTGCATCGCGGACGGCTCGGTCGACTTTGCCCGCAAGTATTTCTGCGAGAGCGCCGAGGTGTTCCTGGATCTGTGTCGCGATGCCGTCGACGCAGCCGAGCTACGCCAGTGGAGTCAGAGGGAGTACGAGCTGCTGAGCGTGGCACGCGGGATTGCGGGGGCGTAGGCAGACAGACCAGACAGCTCGTCATACTGGTTGACGCTTCGATTCAAACAGCAAGGCGGGCTCGCGCTTACAGCCCCGCCATGCCAAACCGAATGGCGTTCTCAAAAGGCCTACCCCCTCCGCCTTCAGCTTTAGCAGCAGGTCGCCCAGCTCGGAGCACTTGCTGGAAAGGCGCGTCTGAGCTCGCTCGCCCATCCCCCACCGTTGACGGACCTCCTGGGCGCGCGGGCTCACGCGGTAGTCCCCGTCCATCATCTGCTTGAGCAGCTTGGCGGTCACGCGTGCATCGGCTAGGGCGCTGTGGGCGTGACCCGTCGACTCGTCGAACTCGATGCCAAACCACGTCGCTGCGTCACTCAAAGAGACGCACCCGTGGCTGCTCATGTCCATGATCGAGGTGTAAAACGCCTGCAGGTCGGCCCAGTCCGTAGGAAATGCGGAAAGATCGATGTGCTTTGCTTGACACTCGATCAAAAGCTGTCGACGATCCGCCCCGCTCCAACAGACCACCTGGGCGGAGTAGCGCCCGATCCAATCGCTGAGCCTTTTGATCACCATGTAGAGCGGATCGGCCATCGCGGTGCCCACGGCCGATATCCCTGTGAGCTCGCGGACGGGGAACGCAACGCCTTCGGTAAATTCCGTCTGTACAAACTGCGAGAACTCGCCCATAACGTTGCCGTGGTAATCGAGCTTGACGGCGCCGGCCTCGATAATCTCATTGCACAGTCCACGGCGCTGACGCTGCTTTGGCACCGGCGCAAACTCAAAGTCCAGCACAATCTGGCGCGCAAAGTTCGTCGTATCGATAGCCGAGATACACGGCGTCTTTTCAGCTGACACGGTTGGGCCTTTCTCCGTCAACTGCCGCTCGTTACATAGGCGGCTACATTGCCGTAAGGATAGGCGCCCGTGCGGACACAAAAGCGGGACGCAATGCCACGCGCGCCAGGCATACGCCATGCAGACGGCCCCAAGAGAATCGCCCGCTCTATTCAAATGCCTGAAAAAGATTTAGGCCCGGTGACTTGAATCAGAGGTCATCCCGGGCCCATCAGAGCTCGTAGAGCTCTTGGTTGCTTTGGTCTCGCTCTTCACGGCGCTTATCGAACTTTCCGAGGCACTCAAGCAGCATTCGAAGCATAAAAAGACGATATGAGAAAGCCATTTGGGTCGCCTCCCCCGCGGCGCAGCTTCTTTCCGCGGGCTCGGGATGCCACAAT
>NZ_JADMRH010000039.1:1743-7351 GCF_015560135.1 Collinsella aerofaciens | reverse complement strand
ATCAACATCATCGACACCGCCGAGTTCGCGATCCCCGGCCTTGACGACGAGTTCCGCGTCATCGTGTCTCCGTGGATTCTGACGGTGCTCGTTACCGACCGCCTGGCTCGCTACTACGAGACGGTCACCAAGCACAACCTCAAGTATCGTCGCTACTATCACCAGTTCGACTACTAAAGAAAACGGGTGCGGGAACGTGCCGGGCTATTGAGAGGAACACAGAATGAGACAGTACATCATCGCCAGCCATGCGCACTTCGCTACCGGCATCAAGGAGAGCGTCGAGCTGCTCTCGGGCGCTCGCGACAACGTCCACGATCTTTCGATGTTCGTCGATGGCCGCATGGACGTGGCCGAGGAGGCCCAAAAACTGCTGGCAGGCATGTCTGCTGACGATGATGTCGTTGTCTGCACCGACCTCTTTGGCGGCAGCGTCAACAACGAGTTTACCAAGATCGTCCAGACGCGTCCCCGCACGTACCTCGTTACCAACATGAACCTTCCTCTCCTCATCCAGTTGCTGTTCTCTGACGAGTCGGCGCCGGTTGAGGAGACGATTCGCGCCATCGTCGCTGCGGACGATACGCGCGTGAAGTTTGTCAACGATCTTTTGGTCGATGACGACGAGGAAGAAGAGTTCTAATCCGCAGCACCTACTGACACGCCGTAAGACGGCACAAGACCTTTGGGGGGTCACATTATGATTCAGCTACTTCGCGTTGACCATCGCCTGCTTCATGGCCAGGTCGCAGTTTCCTGGGTTCAGGGCCTTGGCTCCAACTGCATCTTCTGCGTGGGCGATAAGGTCGCTAACGACCCGGTGTGGAAGACGACGCTCAAGATGGGCAAGCCTGCCGGCTGCAAGCTCGTCATCAAAGATATGGAGCATGCAATCGAAGCTATCAACTCGGGCGTGACCGACAAGTACAAGATGATCATCTGTGTCGCCACTATTGCTGAGGCAAAGCAGCTTGTTGAGGGCTGCCCGCAGATCAAGTCGGTCAACCTGGGCAACACCAAGCCCAAGGACGAGAAGCGTCCCGATGCTCGTCAGGTCTCTCGTCAGATCTTCCTGACCGCGGCCGAGGAAGCCGATGTGCGCGAGATGCTGGATCGTGGCGTTGAGGTCGAGATTCGACCCCTGGCCGATGACCCCAAGGTTGACTGCGCCAGCGTGCTCTAGGCGTTCAATTTCGAAGAGTCTGAGCTCTTCGTAGTGTCCTATTAGGAAAGGGGGATATATGCTTACCCAAGCAATCCTCATCGGACTTATCGCCGCATTTGGTAAGTTCGACTGCCAGCTCGGTACGCTCTATGCGTTCCGCCCCATCGTCCTGTGCCCGCTCGTGGGCCTGGTGCTGGGGGACCTGCAGTCCGGCCTCGCGATCGGCGCCAGCCTGGAGTTGCTGTTCATGGGCTCGATCTCCATCGGCGCCTACGTGCCGCCTGATGAGACGATCGGCGGCGTGCTCGCCTGCGCCTTCGTTATCCAGCTGGGCCAGAGCACCGAGGCAGCCATCGCGCTTGCCATGCCCATCGCCACGCTGTGCCTTGCCATCAAGAACATCCTCAACGCCGCCCTGCCGATCCTGGTTGACCGCGCTGATGTCTTCTCCGGCCAGGGCAACCTTAAGGGTGTCTATGCGATGCACTTCCTGATCGGTTTGACCGGTATCATCATGGCGTTCCTGCTGTGCTCGCTGTCGTTCTATCTGGGTGCTGACGCCATCCAGGGCATGCTCGACTTCATCCCGCCCTTTGTCCTTGCTGGCTTTGGCGTTGCCGCCAACATCCTGCCTGCCATGGGCTTCGCCATGCTCGGCCGCCTGGTGCTCACCAAGCAGCTCGTGCCCTTCTACTTCCTGGGCTTCCTGCTGTGCTCCTACGCCAACGTGCCCGTCCTGGGCGTCGCCCTGATCGCCATCATCATCGGCATCGACAAGTTCGACCTGCTCGGCCTGGGCGGAGCCCAGCCCCAGCTCTCCGCGGAAGGGGATGAGGACGATGACTTCTAGTCCCGAGAACAAGATCACGCGCTCCGACCTCGTCAAGAGCGCCGTCAACGTCGGCGCCCTGGGCATGGAGTTCTCCTGGACCTACTACAAGCAGATGAACATCGCCTTCTGCCTGATGGTCGCCAACATGCTCAAGAAGATCTACGCCGGCCGCCCCGACGACTACGCCGAGGCCCTGCACCGCCACTGCGCGTTCTTCAACATCACCGTCCAGTTCGCCCCGTTCGTCGGCGGCATCGCGATGGCCATGGAGGAGAAGGTCGCCCGCGGCGAGATCGAGCCCGAGAGCGTCAACGACGTCAAGGCCGCCCTCATGGGCCCGCTGTCCGGCATCGGCGACTCCATCTTCCTGTCGACGCTGCGCGTGGTCGCCGCCGCGGTGGGCATCAGCCTGTGCCAGGCCGGCAACCCCTTCGGCCCCATCGCCTTCCTGCTCATCTACAACGTCCCCGGCTTCGCGCTGCGCGTCTGGGGCGCCGTCAAGGGCTACGAGCTGGGCGTGGGCTTCCTGGACGAGGCCCAGAGGACCGGCCTCATGCAGAAGATCATGACCTGCGTGGGCATCGTGGGCGTCATGGTCGTGGGCGCCATGTGCAAGGACATGTTCTGGGCCAGCATCCCGGTGGCCATCGGCTCGGGCGAGGACGCCCAGACCCTCCAGGACATCCTGGACGGCATCATGCCCGGCATGCTCGGCATGATCGCCTTCTGGCTGTACTACTGGCTGCTGTCCAAGAAGATCAACCCCATGGTGCTGATCGTTGCCACCATGGTCGTGGGCATCATCGGCGCGTTCTTCGGCGTGCTGGCGTAAGGGCCCGGCCTATTATCTGCCCCCAAGGGAAACGGCGACCCATTGCGGTCGCCGTTTTTTATTACCGAAAGCTAGTTGGAGGTGCTTCGTGATTCGATCTGACAATCCACCCGATAATGGCGTGAGCGGGGCGATGTATCTATTTGGCACGGCGCTCTTGTGGAGTTTTATCGGCATCCTCGTTCGCGCCAATTCGCAGTCAGCTCTTTTGATCGGTGCCGTCACGGCAATATTTATGGCGCTCTTTATCCTGCTCGTCGGCAGGCCCGTCCTTCGCGTCAGCCGTCTTATTGTCCTTGTGGCCGTCTGCAACTTCGTGACGGGCACCACGTTTAACTTTGCCAACCAGCTCACGACGGTCGGCAACGCGATCGTCCTGCAGTACACCTCGATGATTTTCGTTATCGTGTATCAATCGCTCGCAGCTCGCACATTGCCCTCGCCTGCGAAGATTGCCTCCGTGGTGGTTGCTTTTACGGGTATGGGACTTTTCTTTTTAGGCGATTTGAGTGCCGAGGGCATGCTCGGCAACCTGCTTGCCGTCATTTCGGGCGCCACCTTTGGGCTGTGTTTCTTTTTGAACTCTCGCCCCGATGCGTCGCCCATGGTGTCCTCGCTCATCTCCTGCGGTATCTCGATGCTGCCGATCGTCTATTTTGCTGGCGCCCTAGACTCCGTGAGACCATTTGAGTGGGGGCTCATGCTGGTGCATGGCCTTTTTTGCAGTGGCCTTGCGAGCGTGCTATATGCCAAGGGGATTGCGCGCACTAACGCGTTTGCGGCCAACTTGGTTTGCATGAGCGAGGTCGTGCTCGCTCCCTGCTGGTCGGCGCTCCTCTTTGGCGAGGTCTTTCGCTGGAACGAGTTTTTGGGCGCGGCGATTATCGTTTTGGTGATTGTAGGCAACTTGGCATACGATGCCTTTGGCGATGGCTTTTTGGTGGCGCTTGTCCGCCATCGAAACAAAGAGCGCGCCTGATGGGATACGTCTGCCGTTTACGGTAAAAAACACCCCGCTGAGCGAGTGGTATTAAATAGTGAGGACCTGCATACCTATAATCGGTATCAAATCATTTGTGCCTGGCATGGGTGTTAGCAGCACACCAGGTACGCTTCGAGCCGTGGAATCGAACTCCCGGAATTGATATCAACAACGCGCGCGACGGGAGTGACGACGGTTCGAGATTCCTTATTGGGAGGAATTATGCTTGTCCAAGCAATCCTCGTCGGCTTAGTCGGAGCGTTTGGATGTCTCGACTACCAGCTCGGCACCCTCTACGCGTTCCGCCCCATCGTCCTGTGCCCGCTCGTGGGCCTGGTGCTGGGGGACCTGCAGACCGGCCTTGCCGTTGGCGCCAGCCTGGAGTTGCTGTTCATGGGCTCGATCTCCATCGGCGCCTACGTACCGCCTAACGAAACCGTCGGCGGCGTGCTCGCCTGCGCGTTTGCCATTCAGCTCGGTCAGGGTACCGAGACGGCCATCGCGCTCGCCATGCCTATCGCCGTCCTTTCGCTGACGATCGGCAACATTACGGATGCTGGATTCTCGATCATTGTTGACATTGCTGACAAGTGCGCTGCCAAGGGCAACCTCAAGGGTATCTACGCGGCACATTGGAGCATGGGCCTCTTTGGCTGCCTTGAGTACTTCCTGCTGTGCGGCGGCGCATTCTACCTGGGCTCCGATGCCATCCAGGGCCTGCTCGACTTCATCCCGACCTTTGTGATCGACGGTTGCGGCGTTGCCGCCAACATCCTGCCTGCCATGGGCTTCGCCATGCTCGGCCGCCTGGTGCTCACCAAGCAGCTCGTGCCCTTCTACTTCCTGGGCTTCCTGCTGTGCTCCTACGCCAACGTGCCCGTCCTGGGCGTCGCCCTGATCGCCATCATCATCGGCATCGACAAGTTCGACCTGCTCGGCCTGGGCGGAGCCCAGCCCCAGCTCTCCGCGGAAGGGGATGAGGACGATGACTTCTAGTCCCGAGAACAAGATCACGCGCTCCGACCTCGTCAAGAGCGCCGTCAACGTCGGCGCCCTGGGCATGGAGTTCTCCTGGACCTACTACAAGCAGATGAACATCGCCTTCTGCCTGATGGTCGCCAACATGCTCAAGAAGATCTACGCCGGCCGCCCCGACGACTACGCCGAGGCCCTGCACCGCCACTGCGCGTTCTTCAACATCACCGTCCAGTTCGCCCCGTTCGTCGGCGGCATCGCGATGGCCATGGAGGAGAAGGTCGCCCGCGGCGAGATCGAGCCCGAGAGCGTCAACGACGTCAAGGCCGCCCTCATGGGCCCGCTGTCCGGCATCGGCGACTCCATCTTCCTGTCGACGCTGCGCGTGGTCGCCGCCGCGGTGGGCATCAGCCTGTGCCAGGCCGGCAACCCCTTCGGCCCCATCGCCTTCCTGCTCATCTACAACGTCCCCGGCTTCGCGCTGCGCGTCTGGGGCGCCGTCAAGGGCTACGAGCTGGGCGTGGGCTTCCTGGACGAGGCCCAGAGGACCGGCCTCATGCAGAAGATCATGACCTGCGTGGGCATCGTGGGCGTCATGGTCGTGGGCGCCATGTGCAAGGACATGTTCTGGGCCAGCATCCCGGTGGCCATCGGCTCGGGCGAGGACGCCCAGACCCTCCAGGACATCCTGGACGGCATCATGCCCGGCATGCTCGGCATGATCGCCTTCTGGCTGTACTACTGGCTGCTGTCCAAGAAGATCAACCCCATGGTGCTGATCGTTGCCACCATGGTCGTGGGCATCATCGGCGCGTTCTTCGG
>NZ_JADMRH010000039.1:0-1645 GCF_015560135.1 Collinsella aerofaciens | reverse complement strand
GGCTGCTGTCCAAGAAGATCAACCCCATGGTGCTGATCGTTGCCACCATGGTCGTGGGCATCATCGGCGCGTTCTTCGGTGTGCTGGCGTAAGGGCCCGGCTGCATAGATTTTCGTTGCAACCTGGAAAGGGGATGGAGCAGGCCTATGCCCTCCATCCCCTTTTTGTATAGAAGGAGTTCGTATGTTCGCGAAGGATCGCGAAGCAATGCGCCTGACGCCGGCAGAGGTCAGGCTGATTCTTATTGAGTCCCTGCAGTGGTGTGCCAACAACGCGGTCTACTTTTTGGGGCTTATCGGTGCGGCCACGTATGATCTGGCCGGCACGGCCTTTTTGGTTGCCGCCATTACGCTCGTGCGCAATCTTATGACGTCGGTGGGCAATATGGTGTCGGGCTCGGTCATCGACCGCTTTGGACCGCGCCGGACGTCATTTGTGACGTGCGTGATTACGGCTGTGCTATCGCTTGGCGTGGGGTTGGCGCCGTTGTCTGTCCCCGGGCTTGTGTTTGCCGCGTGCGTCTTGGGACTTGCGGGCGGCTTTATCAACACCTGCACGCATGCGTTTCCGGGATACCTGGAGTCGACCACCGAGGGCCGTACCCGCGTGAACGGCCTCATGGTGTTCTACAGCAATATTGCCTATACCGCTGGCCCGCTGCTCGGCGGTGCCATCGTGAGCTGTTTTGCCACGCAATCGGTCTATCTGCTCATGGCGGGCATGATGGGTGTGGCGGCCGTGCTCTCCTTGGGCTGTCACGAGTGTGTTGCTCCCGCAAAAGGGGAGAAGCCGAAGGGCGGTATTCTGGGCGGCATGGCCGAGGGCGCGCGACTTACGTTTCGCGACCACGACCTGCGCCTCATCTTTATCTCGGGCTTTTTGGGTTTCTTTGCGTTTGGCGCGTTCGATTCGCTGGAGTCGTTGTTCTACCGTGATGTACTCAACGTGGATATCGTCTGGCTGGGCTGGCTGTCCTCGGTCGTGGGCCTCACTTCCTCGGTGGGTGCGTTCATCCTGACCAAGCTTTCTGCTCGCCATGTCAACCTGCGATTGCTGCTCGGCGCGCTCATGGCCGTGGGCATTGGGTCCATGGTGTACGTGGGCACCGATATGCTGGGGGTCGCGATTATCGGTCAGGCGATTAACGGTCTGGCCTGGGGGTTCCTGGAGCCGCTGCAGATGATCTTGATTCAGGAGCGTGCCGACATCAAATACCTGGGGCGCATTACCGGCTTTGTGCGTTTTGGCCTGATGAGCGCCGGGGTGCTGCCGCTGCTGGCGGCTCCATTTTTGGCGGAGGCTTTGGGCGTCCAGACGGTACTGTTTGGAGCATCGACCATTATTGCGCTGGTAGGAACGCTGTTCTTTGTCACACAAGGGAGACGCCGGGGGCGTTAGCTATACATCAAATTCTAATTTAATACCACTCACCAGAAAATTTCGACCGTTCACCGAGGATTGGAACAGATTGAAAAGTGGTATTAAAAACACGTTGGGTGTATGTCTATAATTGGTATCGAAAAGAAACGCGATGTATAGATTCGCGTGCAGGACAGAAAGGAAAAACCATGAAGGAAACCGAGAAGATCGAGATCATGCATTTCGACCAGGAGGGCTACGTCGAGGACGGCAAGAACGTCTACGA
>NZ_JADMRH010000038.1:0-7707 GCF_015560135.1 Collinsella aerofaciens | reverse complement strand
TCGACGATGGCGTCGTTCATCTGCCAAATCGTCTCCCACGGGCGGTCGGTGAACTTCAGCACGTTCTCATGCCCGAAATGGGTGTCGCTGGTGAACCAGATCATTCCATTGTCTCCTTGTCGCTAAAAACCGTTCTCCTTTGCGCAGTTGAGGAGACGTATTTTGAGCGACATGAGGCGTTCGAACCTCATGTTCTGTGCTCCAATCTGCCGGATTGTCCCAGCTAAAACTTCAAAACCTCGTGCGGGCAGAAAACCGTGTCCCGTTTGTGGGGTCATAGTATAGGCACTGTTAGAACTAATAGCCCAAATCCGTTGCCAACTAGCCACTATTAGCAACTATTAGGCCTTTTGGACAGTCGAACTGACTAATAGCCACTATTTGTTGGGCTGTTTTGCAACCACGAGCGCTGCCGTGGATTCTTGATACGGCGCATCGACAACAGCAATGTCAAACGGGTAGAATGGTGCCGACGGCAGCCCAAGTCGTAGGAAGCTGGGCAGAGCCGTTGCTTTGAAGAGTTAGGTCACCGCCTTAGCGACGGTGACCTTTCTTTTTGGGCTTCGAACCCTGCTTGAGTGCCTTGGAAAGGCCGACGAGGGCCGTGAGGAGCGAGACCAGGGCGGTCAGGAGCTTCACGAACTCGGTGAAATCGGTCATGGGCATCACCTCCCATCGGATGGAGGGCTCTGCCCGGCACGAGGACTGCCGACAGCGCTGCTGATTCTAGCAGAGCGTCATTCTTCTTCGATCAATCCGTGCTCCACTCCCTCGCCGGAATCCAGTCTTTCCGCAGATCGACGAAGGTGTTCTTGATTCCCGCGACCCCAAAACGGATCGTCTTTGCGCTCGTCACGGGCCTTGAGCTTGCCCCTGGCTCTCTCGACGGCCTCGCCAGTCGCTTGCCGCCGAACCTCATCCTTAACTTCCTCGCCGATCTCCCCAAATTCCAACGCCGGTCCGTTCTTGCTCACCGGTCCGTACATGCTCGGCCCTCCCCTGCTCGCGACCTGTTTTCCAGCCAAGACCGTACTCGCTATTGCTTCTAATAGCTTGAACAGCTCTTCATCCGGCCACTATTAGCAACTATTAGTCCAAATCCTCCAGCCCAGCAGCCAATAATCACCATTAGCCCAGCTAAACGACCAAAACAAATCGCCCGGTGCACAGAATCTGAACAGTCACGAGACGCGTTGAACTCAACATGCGCGGCCTGTCCCGCGTGGACAGCTACAGGGTCGTCTGCGTCGCCGGCCCTGTTGCCATTCAATCAGCTGCATAATATACAGGCAGGTCTCCCGAGTACTCCCGTCGCCCTAGTGCGTTGCCAGTCAAAGCAACGAGTAACGCTTGGGTAAGAGGGCCCACCTTCACTCTTGGTGAATCACTCGCCGCCCCTGTGCCCTTTTCGGCAATTTCCTGTATCCCTTTTGGAAACTCGAGTGCCTATCTGGCCGGCGAAAAGATTTAGCGAATTTAGGTGTACCACTCTGTGTTAGTTTGTATTTTAGACAGTATTTGTGATACGCTTTGTTTCAATCAGTAGTGATACGATTTCGTTTGTTCAACGAAGGAGGTAATTGTCTATGGCAGTGGCCGAGGAGAAGAAAAGAATCCAGGTTACTCTGCCTCTCGAAATTTGGCGTGATCTCGATGACTACGCGAAGAGCCGCGGTGTAGCTAAGTCGTCTATGGCGGCGATCGCTATCGCCGAGTTTTTGGAGCGTGTTAAAGAGCAAAAATAGATATGAAAAAAGCCCCCTACCGCCAAGTAAGAAGGGCTTTTTCCATGTTCAAATGTGGCTTTCTGGCCTGTTACCTGCAATCCTAGCACACGTATGCTTCGATTTGGGTCCCTATGTTGAAGTACTACCAAAATACTATGGCATCACTTCGACTGATGGCTAGATAGCCTCAACGAGAGGCTAGTTTATGGATACCAGAAATTTAAAACCGGATGTGGGCGGTGGCTATCCGTGGGACACAGATAGCCACCCGTCCGGCCCCGCAAGCCCGTCTGGAATGGGGGCGGCGTCCGATTTCGCGAATCAGGCCGTCACAGATGCCGCCACGCCCAATAGTGAGAGTCACCGCGAAGCACTTCGCCGGGCATCGGATGAATCGTCCCGTGTCGCCCACATGGTGCAGGATATGGTCAGCGAGAAGGTCGCGATCATCAAGCCGCCGTGGATGCTCGAGCTCGGTTTGCCTAGACTTGACACCGATATCATGGGGCGGATTTGGTCGTTCCAGCGCAAAGACGTTTACAAATCCACCTGCTACATCAGCCTTGCCACCATGGCGGCGGACGTCAACTCGGATCGGTCGAACGTCAAGAAGAGAATCGATAAGCTCGTCGAACTCGGTCTTTTGATTAAGTCGCCGCGTGGTAATAACAAATCTGTTGAGTACCGGCTCGATATGACGGCGATCGCTAAGCGCAGGCTCGAAGTCGAGGAGGGTAGGAAAAAGCAACGCGCCGAGAATTCGGCGAAACGCAAAGCTCAGTGGGACGCAAAGCATTCTGCCTAGTTTGAAGGGCTATGGGTTGTATGAACCCATAGCCCTATTTCTTTTTCTTACAAACTATGGGTTGAAAGAACCTACAGCATAGCTATGGGTTGTTCTAACCAATAGTTTGGCGAAAAATCATTTTATTGATAGGGGGTTAAATAATGGTTCTTCAGCAAGACTATTGGTTAGAACAACCAATAGTCTTGCTGACAGAGATCGCGGACGCTTTTCCGTGACGGTATAGCTATGGGTTGAAAGAACCCATAGACAATTTAAGCCACTTTTCTAGCTATGGGTTAATCCAACCCATAGAAAGCGATCGAAAAATGCCAAAAAGTACCGGAATAGTTATTTCAACCCATAGTTTGAGCCTGTGTTAACCGGGGCCAACTTATCAACTATGGGTTGTCTCACGAGACTATGGGTTGAAATAACCCATGCCAACTATGGGTTCAGTTAACCCATGCACTATGGGTTGAAATAACCACAACTATGGGTTGAAATAACCACAACTATGGGTTCATACAACCCACCAAGTCTGACTAGAGTGAATAAGATTCACTTAGTCTGAGCTCAAGGGAGAAACGGAGAAATCTACCAGAAAGCATTTAATGATCGAACGATATACAAACAAGGAGATCCTTCGTCCTTGCCCTCCGTTCGGCTACGCCTCACTCCGCGTCGCCTGTGGCTCCTTGGCGCTCGCTGCGCTCGCACTCCGGTCGCCTTCGGCTCCCTGCGCGTCGGCTGCGCCTCCTTGCCCTCCGCGCGCTTGCGCACGCTCCGCGTCGCCTGTGGCTCCTTGGCATGGCCTTCGGCCAAAAGTGTGGGGGCTCCGCCCCAACTCCCCACCCACGTTCTCGCCGATCCCCGGCGCCGGCGTCGCCTTCGGCTCCCCGGGCGACCTATCGCACTCAGTCGCAACCCGTCCAATTCGGCAATGAGTGCCGAATCCGATTCCTGGTCGATCGGGATACCGGTATTCAGTCAACCTTGCACAGAATACCGCTAGAAGGTCACAGAATTGAAAATAGGACGACTTATTGGTGGGGTTTGACCGTTTTCTCATTGCTATATAAAACGAGGTCTTAAATCGGCTCTCAGTGGCCTAAAAAGAGACAGGAGCACCTTTCGATACCCCTGTCCTGATCCTCTTGGACTTCCATTTTGTCACAACGTTAAGAACGTTACGTCGTTCTCTTCGTTAAAACCCGTTTTCGGCAAGGTACTCGTCGAACAGCTCACGTGCGATGTCGGAAACGGACTTGTCCTCCTCGAGCGCGGCCTGCTTCAAGCGCTTGCGGTAGCTCTCGGGAACGTAGACAGACAGCTGAACAAGCCTCTCAGATGCCCCTTCAGCGCCCTTTTTGGGGCGCCCGGCTTTCCGTACCTGCGGAGCCGGTTTCTGGGGCTCGGATGCGCTCTCAACGATTTTCTGCTGCCTCTCCTCGGCCTTCTCCGCGGCGACGTCGAAGTAGGAGGTCGATTTCTTGAACTTTCCGGCCATTACAGGACCTCCTCGATCTCGTCCAAGATGCTCTCGATTGCCTGGGCGGCCTTGCCGCTCTTGGCGATTTCGTATACGGGTTTGCCCAGGGCCGCGCCCTGCTTGAAGGCCGCCGCGGTCGGAACGGTGCCCAGCACGGGCAGGTCGTCGGCCTCGAGCAGTTCGAGGAACTGGCGGTCGACCGTCTGGTTTGCCGCGAAGTTGTTGACGATTATGGCGAACGATAGGTCGGGATTGGCCTCGGTGATGACCTTGATCGTGCGCTTCATGGGCTTCAGGCCCAGCGTGCCGGGCTGCACCGGGATAATCGCGATGTCAGCGTTCTTGGCATACTCGGCGGTGTCATCGCTCAGGAACCCCGGCGTGTCGATGACGTTCACGGCGTCCTCGTCGTCGAGCAGCCCCTTCTCGTGGTTCGCTCCGCCCTGAGGGTCCAGGTTACCGAAGCCGACCTTGTGGCCGCGGCGCTCGAGACCCCAGGCGATCTCGTCGGCGAACGTGGTCTTGCCGACGCCGCCTTTCTGATTGACTAGCAGGATGTTCGTCGCCATGTCCTCCCCTTTCTGAAATAGCATAGTCATATATTAGCACATTAACATGTGACTACATTAAGCAATTATAAGTCGCAGGTAGAAATATATGAACATGTTATGCAATTAGCATAGTATTACATTAACGTGTTCACGGCTGTGGGTTGTTTTAACCCACAGCCGTGCTAAAGTTGCCAAAAGGGGCACAAAGGCCAATACGTTTGTGCAGTGCCGGCACAGCGACCTAGCATCGTATGCACCGGCGGAATCATCGTTGGCCTGCAAGGAGAGCATATCCACGCGCTCACGGCCGCCGGAGGCCTCGTGATGCAGCACGCGCCGGACGGCGACTGGAAGTGCGTCGATTGGGATGCGCTGCCGCCCGGCTCGACAGATACGGTTACAAGGTCGCTGGATGCGAGACGGGGCCCTTCCGACCACCGACGCAGCGAGGCGGTTACGCGAGTAGGAACGCAAGGGTAAAAACGCATCGTCGCTGAACCAGTGAGGCAGTATTCTTTAGTTAGATGATGGATATTGAAATTAATTAGCGTATAATGTATATATCTCATAATGTATGCGTTTCACCATGAGAGAGGGATCTGTCATGAGCTGGAAACCGAGAAAATGCGTTATCGCCTTACTGACTTTGGCGGCTCTGGCGTGTTTCGCCGCCTTGATCGCCGTCAATATCAAACCGCAACACGATGCTTATCCCTCATCTTTGTCCATTAAAAAGGGCCAAGATTTCAGCCTCGGCCGAAACGTCAATTATTTTGACAAGCTAAAACCTAATGAGGAAAACATCTTGATGTTCTGGGCATCGTGGCGTCAGCACTGCGAATCTCTCATAGAGGATATGCAACAACTTGATAATTTCGCAGCCTTAAGGAAGAACCTTTTCACTGTTTCCGAGGACAGCACGATTGAAGAAGCCTCGGTCCATGAAGGAGACTTTCCCATATACATAGAATAAGATAAGACCGTGTATGACCAATATGAACTTGAGCATATTCCGTCCGTATTCATACTGGATGACCAAGGAAACATCATCGGCTCATCCGAAGGAGAGGAAGAACCTCTTGCCTTATTAAAGAAATACGCCGAATACAACGGATATAAAGCGGAAGGAGGCGACATCGAGTAACTATCAAAGGCCAGATTAAGGAGCCAGCCATGAAGAAATGCCTGCCCTCCATCGTCTCAGCAGCTCTTTGCCTCTCCCTTGTCATGACACCATTTGTACCCGTTGCGGCAGCCTATGCCGACGAGGGATCTCCCGCCGAGAGCAGTGAGATCTACGTCGGAGACAACTACGACGAAAATTACAATATATCCCCTTTTGAGCGCGGGCGCTGCACGGATTCATATTCCAAGGCGTGGTGCGATTCTCACGGATTTGCAAATAACCGCCCTGTTCCTCACAAGGTCAAGCTGATCCCGAAGGAGGAGGCTTGCCTGCGCGATCTCTACGTTGCTGGCACCGCTGGTGTGATCGCCGGTTACGTGAAAAGCGGTCCTGGCGGCGCTTTGTATGCAACCGCAGCGGCATCGTACCGACTTTTCACTTGCCTGTTCTAAAAGGCAGTTGCCATGCTGTCGCAAAATCAATCGAGATACTTGGTCACAATCTGCTTTACCCTGCTCGCATTACTCTTTGCTAGCGACCTTTTGCTGAAACCGCCCAAGGAACTCGTTTTGCTTGCCATAGACTGCATTTCCGCCCTTTACTTTACGGCAACCCTATTCGTCGGACTAAAGGAGAGGAAAAAAGGCGCAGTCGCCTTATCCGCCGTATGCTTGATCATAACCATTGCATCATTCTTTATCTGACACATTGGTGATTTAGGGGCGATATCGTAGGAATACGACCGGGAGAGTCGGGACCATAGGCTCCGGTAAGAACCTTCGCCATGCCCCACGTATCGAGCCCGATGATTTCCCCGCCGGACGCCCTGACGGTCACGGCCTCCGGCGTCCACGCGATTTCATCGTTCGTGAGACGGATGGGTGTGACGATGCCGGCGTCCATCCGCCTCACGACCTCATTCCGCTTATCGCGCCAGCCCGGCTTGAGCCATTTGATGACGGTCGGACGCGAGACGCCAAGGACGCACGGGCGCAGCTCGAGCTCTAATACATGAGGTCCCAGCTTGTAATGCGTGAACATATGACTACATTAACATGGTCATGTATTACCGAACGTTATATGCTGAGCTGGATCCGCCCGTCTGTTATCTTGGCTGCTGACCGCTGAGAACATGGCCGCCGTCATCGGCAAGGATGGCGTGGAGACGGAGATTCAGGTGGGGCAGATGCGCCAAACACTGGGCAAGCCTGGCTTCGATTGGCTGTTTAATAAGCACTAACGGTTGAGTTATTGCATCATAATCGCAGCTGTAAATAGGTGACCATATGACCATGCTAACATGTGCGCACAGTCATATGGTCACAGTTGTAGATCGGTTTAATCTGTGGCCCTTAAGCTGAAGCTGCCTCAACGAACCGTGGCTGGCGAAACGAAAAAAGGGGAGTTCCTTTTTGCAGGATTCCCCTTTCCGAGTCGTTATGCGATTTGCACTACATCTGCTCGCGGCGCTTCTTTTGATCGAGGAAGACGCCGGCTGCCACGAGGACGGTACCGCCGATGGCGAACGTCTCGCCGATGAGTCCCGCGCGGTCGCCGGTCTGGGCGAGGCTGCCGGGCTGGGCGGTATCCGTGCCGGCGAGGTGCTTCGGGGTGTATGCCGCCTGCTGCTTTGCGGCCTCCTCCGCCTCCTGTCGTGCAATTTCATCGGAAAGCTTCTGTTCCGCTGCGATGCGGTTGGACTTCGCCAACTCGTAGGCGGCGAGTGCCGCATCATAGCCGGGCTGGAGCCCGTCCACCGCGGCCTGCTTCTCGTCCAGGATAGCCTTGGCGGGCGCGACCTTGGCACGTGCCTCGACTGCTGCGGCGAAAAGCGCGTTGAGGGCGTCATCCGCGTTCGCGTCATGACCGGAAGCGATCGCCGCGCCGGCATCGATGGAGTTCAGCTTCGACAGCTTGGCGTCTGCCTGCGCCTTTGTCTGCTCGGCGGCAGAGACCAGGGACTCGGCGGCGATGGCATCCGCCTTCGCGGCATCGAGCGCGGCCTTGGTGTCATTGACGGCCTTTAC
>NZ_JADMRH010000037.1:0-7867 GCF_015560135.1 Collinsella aerofaciens | reverse complement strand
GGAGCTATTTCCGCGTTGCGCTAGCTGCGGAAACGCGGGGTCCGTTCAGGCTGTTGCGTTGAGATTGAAAATCAACCATAGACTCGTTTTATCCCTACGTATTTGCTTATACGGCTTCCACTTTGATGCAGCTGGGCTACTGCGCATGGAACTTGCGCGACTTTTGGGAAGCTGAGTGGCTTGGCCTTCGCCGGGCGTCGCGGCTTGGATGGGCGAGCATCAAGATCGGTTTTCCAATGATGCTCGCGAATGTGATGAGCATGTTAATCCTTGGTATCGGTCGTGTTTTCATCGATGCGCGGTGGGGGATTGAGACATTCGGCAAGCTGTCGCTCGCCCTTTCTCTTGTGAGCTTCTTCCTTGCGTTCGTTTCGCAAGCCTCCATGGTTCTTTTCCCCTCGTTGCGGCAAGCGACACTTGATGAGGTTCGAAGGTTCTACCACGCCGCGCGTGACGCCATGGGGCTTTTGTTTCCGGGTGTTTACGCTCTGTACTTCCCGATGGTCTGGTTGCTATCGATGTGGCTGCCCGACTACTCAAGTACATTTACTTACCTGATATTCCTTCTGCCCATCTGTGTTTTTGACAGCAAGTACAACATCACTGGCGTGACTTACTATAACGTTCTTCGGCGAGAACGCGTGATGCTGCTTGTAAACATGGTATCCGCATTTACCTGCTTAATCCTTACCCTATTAGCTGTCTACGCTTTTGGTTCCGTCTTTGCAGTCATTTCGGTTATGACAGTAGTGATTGTCGCCCGAAGCCTATGGTCTGAGTTCTACATGAACCGTCTGATGAAGGTCCCTGCAAGCTCCATCGGTGCTGCTGAGATCATGCTGACTGTTGGTTTCATCCTGTCGGCATTTTTACTATCACCAGTGCCGGCTTTCTGCTTGTATTCTTCGATTTATTTGGCGTTTCTGACCTTTTTCCGCCACGAACTGGTAGAGACCATGAAAAAACTAAGGCCGTAGGTGACGGTGTCCCGCACGTTGCATTTTCATAATAACTGTGAAAGGAAATGATTTTTATGGGACTTATGCAGTCCAGCGCACCGCATGTTGAGGGGGAGCTCGAGCTAAGGGATATTCAGCTAGAGTCCCTAAAGATTCTGAAAGATATCGATACTGTTTGCAGACGCGAAGGTATTACGTATTGGCTGATGTACGGAAGCCTCATCGGCGTTGTGAGACATCAAGGGTTTATTCCCTGGGATGATGACTTAGATATCGCGATGCCCCGTTCAGACTACGAGCGGTTCTTAGCTTGCTTCGATGGACGCTTCCCAGAACTCGACAAGTACACGCCCGTGAAACCGGAGATCGATTTGAGAAGGCCGTTCCTTATAACGCGCATCTCTAATCCTGAATATAAGATGGTAGGGGAGTACGGCAACGAGGTCGATGAACTTGGGACTTTCATCGATATTTACCCGTTGGACGGCCTGGCCGACAACATGAGCGAAGCTCTGGATAAAAAGAGAGTAGCACACAAGCTGATGTTGCGCTATCTACAGGCGTGCAATTTTGATTGTTGCAACAGAGATATCAATCCAGCAAAAAAACTAGCTAAGTTTATTTTGAGCCGAATGCTAGGAAAGCCTGAGAGGTACCAGGAACAACTTAATACTCTGTGCACGGAGTCTTCGTTCGATTCCAGAAAGTACGTTGGCCTTATCTCATGGGCCGGAACTCCGGAATCGAGCATCTTTGAGCGAACGTGGTTCGAAGACACCGTGTATATGCCTTTTGAGGATATGGACGTACCCGTGCCTAGCGGCTATGACCCGCTGCTGAGGTCTTGCTTTGGTGATTATATGCAGCTGCCGCCAAAAGAGGAGCGTATGGGGCACCACGTTTACTCAATCATTAGGCGTGTTTAGAGCTGCCGCCATTGGTTTCGGGTGATGATTTCACCTTTTAATTGAAATCTGAATTAACTAGAGATTTGGAGAATGCAGATGCTTAACTTTACTGTGGGACCGGTTATGAGCCCTAGCGAGGTACTGGAAGTTTCAGCCAAGAACGCGCCCTATTTCCGTACGCCAGAGTTCTCTCAGGTGATGCTGGAGAACGAGCGCATCATGCTGGGCTTGCTGTCCGCTCCTAGGAACTCGCGCTGTGTGTTCCTGACGGCTTCGGGCACAGGTGCCATGGAGGCCGCTGTGATGAGTGTCTTGGCACCCGCTGAGCGTGTTGCCGTCGTCAATGGCGGTAGTTTCGGGCAGAGGTTCGTCGACTTATGCCAACTTCACGGGCACAACGTCAACGAGATTAAGCTTGAGTTCGGGCGTCAGGTCACGCGGAAAAACCTCGAGGATGCGGTGGAATCCGGCTGCGGTGCGTTGCTCGTGAACATGCATGAGACCTCGTCGGGACTATTGTACGACATGAGGCTCCTATCCGAGTTTTGCCGCGAACGCGAGATGCTCTTGATCGTCGACGCAGTGAGCGCGTTCATCGCCGAAGAGATAGACATGGCGGCTCTCGGCGCCGACGTGGTGCTGACGGGTTCGCAAAAGGCGCTAGCTTGCCACCCGGGCATCTCCCTCATGGCTCTCTCGCCGCGCGGACAGGAAAGGGTAGCGGAGAATCCCGAGGTTTGCTCCTACTTGAGCCTAAAGGAAGCCCTGCGCAACGGCGAGCGTGGGCAGACTCCCTGGACGCCTGCTGTCAACACGCTGCTTGAGATCAATGCGCGTTTGAGGTCGATCGAGGCGCGCGGGATCGACGCGGAGCGCGCCGAGATCGCGTCGCGCGCGACGCCCTGACGAGCACCACACTCGAGATGGTCCCCGAGAACCCCTCCAATGCAGTGACGGCGCTCCGTTGCCCCGCGAGCAACGCGAAGGCAATCATCGAGCGCGCCAAAACCGGGTACGGCATGTGGCTGTGCCCAAACGGCGGCGCGCTGTGCGACGAGGTGTTCCGCATCGGGCACATCGGTGCCATCACAGAGGAGGACAACGACAGGCTTATCGACTGCCTTACCTCGCTATCGGCCGAGGGTCTGTTCTAGATGGGGGCGCAGATGAAACAGGTAAAGGTCATAGAAGGAGAGGACTTCCGGCGCATGCAGCTATTGGAGCTCGACATGCTCGTGGAGTTCGACCGCGTGTGTCGCGCTCACGGGATTGCGTACACAATCTTCGGCGGGACGCTCCTTGGCGCAGTGCGCCACAAGGGCTATATCCCCTGGGATGATGATGCTGATATTGCAATGCTTCGTGAGGACTACGAGAGGTTCCGTTCTGTCGCCCATGAGATGGACCCGTCCATCTGTTTCTTCCAGGACCATCTGAGCGATCCTGAATACAGGTGGGGGTACGGCAAGCTCAGGCGCACCGGAACGAAGTACGTGAGGGTCGGACAGGAGCACTTGAAGTGCAAAACAGGAGTCTTTGTCGACGTGTTCCCCATGGACGACGTGCCTCTTGGTGTGGGCGGCCAAATTCTGCAGGACTTCTGGTGCATGTGTCTGCGCAAGGTCCTATGGTCTGAGGTCGGCAGACTCGACCCCCGCGTGTCGTCTCCGCTCAGGGCCTGGTTCTCGCTGTTGTCCAAGATACCCGCAAAGGCGGTTTATGCTCTCGCCGCTCCAATGGAGCGCAAGAGCACGGACGACAGCCCCAACCGCGTGAGGACGCTGCTGTTTCCAGCTACCGGTACCCTCTATCGAGAAAATCCGCTCGAAGAGCGTTACGCGATGCCTAAGGAGTGGTTTAAGGACCTGTCGGAGTACGAGTTCGAAGGGAAACGTTTGATGGGGACACGTGACTTCGACGCGATCCTCACTTACATCTATGGCGACTACATGCAGTTGCCGCCCGAGGACCGCCGAGGGCAGCACTCGCCGGTATCGAGCTACGAGTTTTAAGGAAAACGAACGTGAATGTGAAGAAAGTGACCTGCTGGGACGAGGGCCTGCGGCGTGTTCTGGAAGGTCAGCGCGTTGAAAACCCCTACGCACTTATCGATGCGCTGACCTACGGGTTCGAGGGCGACAACGTTGCGTGCTGGGAGGTCTTCGACGGAAGCCGCCTCGAGGCGGTCGTTTACCGATATTATGACGGACTCCAGGTCGTCTTCTGCGGGCAGGCAGGCCACCGCGCAATCCGGGCCGTCGCGACCCTCGTTGAGAAAATGGACCCCTCCATGGTCCAGACCTCTTACAGTGCAGCGGCAGAGCTCGCCACCGTGCTCGCCGACTACAGTTTGTCTGAGGGGTGGGTTATGCGGGCTGACGGAACTCAGGTACCAGACCCCGCGGCGGTCAGGGCGACCGAGGCCGACTATCCTGAGATAGCCAGGCTCATCTGCGGCGACGAGGAGATTGGCAAGCACTACGACGTCGGCGCGCTCGTGGCTCAGTTGTGTGAGAGAGAGCGGCTGCAGGGCTGCAGGAGCATAGTCATTAGGGATAGCGAAGGAATTGCTGCGCATATGGCGACCTATGCCGAGTCCGACGATGTTGCCGTCTGCGGCGGGCTCAAGGCACGCCCTGGCGCGGAGAAGGGTGTCGGGGCGCGGGTGCTCTCATCGCTGGCCGTCGAAGTGGCCGCGCGCGGCCTCATACCTTTGCTGTACTGCTACATAGAGCCACTGTGGCCTTGGTACGAGGCCCATGGGTGGGAGAAAGCCTTCCATGTCGCGAAGCTCGAGCACTGCGGCAATAACTAAACAAGCCATGAAAGGGAAGGTGAGGCCCATGAGGAAAGTGATCACATATGGAACGTACGACCTTCTGCACCGGGGCCATGTGCGCCTGCTGGAACGCGCCAAGGCGCTCGGCGACTACCTGGTCGTGGGTGTAACCGCCGATGGCTTCGACAAGGTGCGCGGGAAGATTAACGTTTCCCAGACCCTCAACGAGCGCATGCGTTCTGTCCAAGAGCTCGGGATTGCTGACGAAGTAATCGTTGAAGAGTACGAGGGCCAGAAGATTGACGACATCAGACGTATGGGAATCGATGTGTTCACCGTAGGCTCTGACTGGGTCGGTAAGTTCGACTATCTCAGGGAATACTGCGAGGTAGTCTACCTTGATCGTACGCAAGGCGTCTCGAGCACCGAGCTTCGCGCCGAAAGTGGACATCTACGAATGGGGTACGTGGGCAAGCGTGTGCTAGTGGAGAAGTATCTGCGTGAAAGTGCCTTCGTGAATGGCGTTGACCCCACCTGCGCGATGATCGACAGTGATGGAAGCCTCGCAGGCTGTGGCTTAGTCGAACAGGTTAATGATTTCGATGAGATAGTCGGCCGATGCGACGCAATCTACCTTGCATCGTATCCCAATCAGCACTATGGACAGATTAAGCGAGCGCTTGAGGCGGGCAAACATGTTCTATGTGAGAGCCCCATTGCCTCAACGCGTGAGGCGTGCCAGGAACTGCAGGCGCTCGCACGCTCAAAGGGCCTCGTTTTGGCCGACGCGATCAAGACGGCGTATTCAACGGCCTACCATCGACTGCTTCTGCTCGCCAAGAGTGGTCACATTGGACGAGTTCTGTCGGTGCGCGCTGTATGCACCAGCCTTGTTGATCTTGGCAGTGAGGACATCTCGAGCGTTGAGGGCAAGTGGTCGAGCTCCAAAGCCTGGGGTCCAGCAGCGTTGCTGCCCATCTTGCAGTTACTCGGAACAGATTATAGATCTGCCGATTTTGTAAGGGCCGACCTTGAAGGCCATGCAGGCTTTGATGCGTTTGGTGAAATCCGACTGGCATTCGAGGATGGCTACGGCGAGGCGGTTTTCGGCAAGGCGGCTAAATCAGAGGGGTCGCTTGTGGTTTCCGGCACGGATGGCTACATTTACGTACCTGCTCCCTGGTGGAAAACAGACTACTTCGAGGTACGCAAAGAGGATCCTTCTCAAAACAAGCGGTATTTCTTCCAGCTTGACGGCGAGGGAATTCGCAACGAGCTCGTGGAGTTCGCGCGAGCAGCTGAGCGTGGAGGCAAATGCGGTCTTTACATCGATGATAGTGTATCCGCCGCCATAGCTGGCCTGCTGGGTCAATTCGACGCAAGTAAAGACCACATCGAACTGTCGCCTATCAAGCTCGGGGTCGACACCTGTGGTGAAGGCGTAGCGAGGTAGTCGCGTTTAGTCGTGCGACCAACCTAAAATTAAGCTTTCACCTGATCGCAGGAAGAAGTGACTCCCAATCCGAAAAGTGATGGCGTGACTTCTCGATTACATCTCAATCGTTGATTAATTTAATAAACGACGCAAGTTGCAGCTTGCGAGTATTAAAGACCTTTATATTATTTCCTTGTGAACTCTTCTCATGAATTTTGACTCTGTTTAGAGCAAGAGCGTGGCAGCGGCGACTTGTGATTCCAAGCTGGACGCACCGGAGGCATTTTAATCCGCTTACGTTTTGTGTAATTTGGTTTATCGAGAGTAGTGGAAGACCACTTACCAGACTCTCTGAAACTATAACAATTTAATTAATAAGGTAGCTGGCTAATATTGGATTTATCTATGTTAGCCAGCTTCTTTTATTTAGCAAGCGCTTAGCAAGTGCATGTTTGGTTGAACGGTCTGTCACGGAATATGATCGCCAACACCACCCACATCTCGAAGCGCAACGTCCAGGACGTATTGGAGGCCGCGGGGGCGGTTGGTTAAATATGCCCTAAGTTTAGAATCTATAAAACAAATGTCTGCAATGGGAGGCATCCGGACTAATGGGCAAAATCGAGCAAGAGCGTTGTATCGGCACAGATTATGACACTGATAGTTGCCTAATTATTATTGGAAACGGATTTGATCTTCATCATGGCCTAGCGACCAGCTATTCGGATTATCGTGATTGGTTGCTAGTCCATGATGAGCGAGTGGTTGCTGACTTCGAATCATTTGACTACGCGACGGAATGTCTCCTCCACGAGAGCAGCCTTTGCTGCAAATCCAGCTCCATGGAGGAGGGCGATCGTCGATGGAGCTCTCTCGAAGAATCACTCGGTATTGAATGGGACGATCTTTGTTATGAAACACTCGAGCACACTTGCCCCGATTTAACCGAAGATAATCCAGGCTGGGATGATTTCTGGGTTGAACTGCAGACGCGTCTTGAATACCTGAAGAAGCTCACCAGGGATCGCTTTAGGGAATGGGTAAAGTCAATCGATGTGTCTAAAGCAAAACCCTTGCTTGAGTTACCAGACACTGCTTCTTTCATTACCTTTAATTACACTCCAACGCTGGAACATGTCTACGGTGTTCGACCAGACAAGATCCTCCATATCCATGGTTGCGTCTTGGATAAAAAAGAACTTCTTCAATTTGGCTCTCCTGACAATAATCCCTTCGAGCTTCGAAAGATGCTTGAAGACAAGTACGGAATGGATGACTTTTACGGTGCAACTATTCAACAGGGTGTAACAGTTGCATGCGATCGCTGTGCAGATACATGGAAAAACATCGAGGGCAACTACGAGGCCCTTAACCATTTCTTGGACACCCTTGCCAAGATTAATACAGTAATTATCATGGGCAACTCGTTCGACAAAGTCGACAAGCCATACTACCGCGACGTTCTGGCTCCACGCTACCGCGACGCCGAGTGGGTCTTTTGTGAGTACAATCCCAACGAGGATAAGCAGTATGATACCGACATTTTTTGCCACGAGCTTGCTATCTCAAACTATCGCATGACCAGTTACATGGAGTTTAACAAGGGGTATGACCAGTCGATAGATAGAATCTAGGGGGCTGATTGCCGCTTCACGAGTTACGGACAATAGATAGGCCGTAACATTTGTAGTTGAGATGTTTTTATGAGAGGTTGATTTTCAATCTCAACGCAACAGCCTGAACGGACCCCGCGTTTCCGCAGCTAGCGCAACGCGGAAATAGCTCC
>NZ_JADMRH010000036.1:0-8057 GCF_015560135.1 Collinsella aerofaciens | reverse complement strand
GACGAACGGCACACGGTGCTGTATGACCGGATCGTGAGACTCGGGGACAAACTCCTGCCGTGGGGCGCGTACTGATGGCTATCTATGTGACGGGCGACGTGCACGGCAGGGCCGAGTACGGGTCCAGCCGGTTTGCCTTCAAGAATTGGCCGCTGGGCCGGACCCTGACGCGCGATGACGTGGTGATCGTTGCCGGCGACTTCGGCTTTGTCTGGGACGGCTCAAACGCCGAGAAGTATTGGCTCAACTGGCTTGAGTCCAAACCGTGGACTACGTGCTTCGTCGACGGAAACCATGAGAACCATCACGCCTTGGCTAATCTGCCGGTACGGGAGTGGAACGGTGGGCTCGTCCATGAGGCGCGACCGCACGTGCTGCACCTGATGCGCGGCGAGGTGTTCGACATCGGCGGGCTCACGGTCCTTGCCATGGGCGGTGCCGCGAGCAACGACAGGCAGTGTCGCAGGGAGGGGAGGAGCTGGTGGCCCGAGGAGATGCCGAGCGAGGAAGAGATGGAGCGCTGCCGCGCCTCGCTCGACCGCGTGGGCTGGAAGGTCGACTACGTGGTGACTCACGAGGCTCCTGCCGACCTGGCAGAGAAGCTGTGCCGGGAGCGCGAACGCGAGTATCTGGACGACCGGCTTCAGCGATTCCTTGCCGAGCTCGACGGGCAGCTCGGCTACCGCGCCTGGTTCTTCGGCCACTACCACGGCGACGAATGGCGCGACGACAGGCACCGCCTTGTCTACCGAGACATCGTGCCGATCGAAGATGCTGCGCCCGGCTCTAGAAACCTGCTAGAAGCGTTCTAGAAGGTTTCTAGAAATCAGCCGCCTGATAGGAGAAACGCGGGGCTACTCGCCCTTCATCTGGGACATGACCTCGACCTTGGCTTCGGCCACGGCCGCTCGCTGCTCGGAGGCGGCGAGGCGGTCCTTGAGGGCGGCGACCTCGGCCATCAGGTCGCGCTGGGCCAGGAGTGTGTCGGCTTGGGTTTTCAGTGCGGCGTCACGCTCGCCGCGCAGCCGCTCGATCTCATCGACCATGGCCTCAGCCTCGGCATGGAGTTGGACAACCTGCCTGCCGAGCCCCTTAGCACGGGAGAGGTACCTGACGCCCGCGGCGTGGAGCTCGTTGTTCTCGAGTTCGAGTCTCGCGGTATCGAGTTCGAACTTCTCCTCTATAAAGGCAACCCGCTCATTGCAGTCGGCCTCAATCTTTTCATTCCGATCCGTTGCCTCGACGAGCTTGCGGTTGAATTCGTCGAGCTGGGCCCTGAGCAGCGCGTTCTCGGTCCTGAGGTCGGCCGTCTCGCGCAGTAGCTTCTCCCGCCACGTCGCCTCGGTTCGCTCGGCGGCCTCCTCGTGGACGGACTTCACGCCGTAGATCTCCCTGATTTTTCTCTCGTCTGTCATCGTGCGACACTCCAATCAACAATGGGCATGGCTCCGCCACGCCGTACGGCTGGGAACAAATACGCGGCCGCTGTTGTTTTGTAGTCGTCCTGCGATCGGTGAGTTCTAAAAGCGTCTCAAGTCATACGTTCACGCAGGTTTTCGGTTAGAGAAATACCGCACGTTTTCATGGTATCACGTGCCTTAAAGGCCATGAATGGACGGCCATATCGATTCGTCGAAAATGGCACCAAAATGGCACCTACGACGCGTTGGTGGCGGGAGAGTGATGGCGTTAAAGATGCCGAGAATGATTATGGGATTGTTTTAGATGCGGGCATGAAAAAGGGTCGAATCGAAGTGTCTGGCCGGACGCCAATTGTCCGGGAACTGTTTCGGTTCGACCCTATTTTATTTTACATCCGCGGCATGTTCTTGTGGGCACCCTGACGGTGGCCGACTCTTACGACCTCGATAGTCGGTTTGTGGGCTTAAGATTTCGGAGGCTCCCAGCCGTTTTCGACTGCGGCGCGGTAGATTGCAGCGTAATTAAGCATCCAGCTGCCGTCACCCGCCTTTTGAATGTACCTCTTTTTCTTCAAAGAGGTATGGGCCCGGGAAATCGTGTTCTTGCTCAGGTGGTAGTGCTCCTCAATCCATTTGCTTTTTGCGTAAAAGCCCATGGCTTTTTTGTTTGTGGAAGGCTTTCCAAACTTCCATACAAGGCCGAGGATGAGGCGCTCAGCAGCGACGGTGGTGACGCAGCACGCCCACTCGGGCACTGAAATAAAATTAGCTTTATCCATTTTCCCTTTAATCTTTCGTTGTTCATTAACATCATCGGTAAATATGTCGGAAATCGACGGCAGCTCGCTCATGTTTACCGCCTAGTCAAAGTGGGCGGTGCGACCTTCAAGCTGCTTGAAAAGCTCATAAAACGAAGGATGCGGTCAGTGAATTTGCAAAGAAATACAACTGCGACCTTGCCCTTGCGGAAGGATACCTGAAAGTAGTCCGTGGCATCCGCAATCAGCAGCCATTCTATGTAACGGACGAGGATGGCGAGGAAACAGGTGAAGATGTTGCCCTTGATGATACATGGAACTATACCGACATCCTCTGGAACGGCATACAGGCTGAAAAGGTGCAGCGGGCATTTGAGAAACTGAATTACCGGGAGCAAACCTTGCTTGAAAAGCGGCTGGCGATCTGTATGACCTGTGGGCGTGTCGGCTCATGGAAGAACCGCCCCACCTTTGAAGAACTGGCGGTTATGTTTGAGGGCAGCACAGCCAGCGGTGCAGAGCGAGCCTACCGGAAAGCAGTGGACAAGCTGACGGAGTTTTTGGTTGCCGAGGGTGCTATCCATGCAGTCCGGCTGAAACAGAAATCCAAAACCAAGCGCAAAAAGAAAATCACCGCCGCAATCTACGAATACCAGGCAGACTGCGACGGCGAATGGGGCGAAATGTCAGTTGATTTTGAGAACGGCACAGCAGAAATCATTCGGCTTGCTGATTGGGATACAATTAAAACGAACTGGTTTGCCAATGAGGCGATCCGGTATATTTTATCATTGTCGCCTGATGCTCTTAAAAAATATATGCTCGTCCCCCTTGAGCCGCCACTTATATCCTGAATCCTTACAACAACTGTAAGTGGTATTTGCTGTGTTCCCATGCTATCATTTTATTACAAATGATAGGAGGTATTCACATGAAACCCATTTTGAATATTGAAAATTTAACAAAAATCTATGGCAATGTGCCAAGTCAAACAAATGCACTGAATGGGATCACCCTCCAGGTGATGCCGGGAGAGTTTCTCGGCATTATGGGAAGCAGTGGTTCCGGTAAATCCACGCTTCTCAACTGTATTGCAACTGTGATTCAGCCCACCGGTGGAAGCATTCAGGTGGAGGGCGATACTCTGCAATCCCTCAGGGGAAAGGCTCTTGCAGAGTACCGTGGCAAAAAAGTTGGTTATCTATTCCAGAACTTTGAATTGCTGGACAACCTGACTGGCAGGGAAAACATCCTGCTCCCGACTTCCTTGCATGGGGTATCCGAAGCAGAAAGCAGCCAGCGGCTGAAGCAGTTGGCTGACTATCTGGAAATCACTGATGTTCTGGATAAGTTTCCGTCCAAGATGTCCGGCGGCCAGCGTCAGCGTGTTGCGGCAGCAAGGGCTCTGATCTTACATCCCCAAATGATCCTTGCCGATGAACCGACGGGTGCGCTGGATTCTAAGAACGCAAGAAGTCTTATGGAGAAGCTGTCCGGCCTGAATCGTGACGAACAAGCTACGATCCTGATGGTAACCCATGATTCCAATGCCGCCAGCTTCTGTAAGCGCATCCTGTTCATCCAGGATGGCGTGATCTTTCATGAGCTTCGGCGTGGAGACGAAAGCCAGCAGGAGTTCTACGGGCGCATCCTGAAGGTGATGGCGCAACTGGGAGGGGGCAGCGCAAATGTTCTCTAATCTCATTCTTCGGAACAGCCGCCGCAGCCGAAAGGAAAACGGTCTGTTTTTCAGCTCCCTGGTGATTTCTATTGTTGCCTTTTACATGATTCTTTCCATCTCCACTCAAGATGTGATGCTCTTTTTGCAGAAAATGGAGAGTGACGCAGTTGACAAACTCCTGCTTCTGATTCCTGCGTTTTATGGAATGACCCTCGGTATTCTGTTCTTTTTGATCTATTTTGCCTGCAAGTATCAGTTCGAGCGCAGACGGCATGAGCTTGGTGTTTATCTAATGTTGGGGATGCGTAGAAGTAAACTGTTTGGTATGCTTCTGGCGGAAGATTGCCTGACCAGTATTCTTGCCATGCTCATAGGCTTACCTGTGGCTGTGGTGCTTTCAGAAATTGTCAGTCTTGTCACCGCCAAGCTGGTAGGCATGGGGATCATCGGTCATCAGTTTTCTTTATCCTGGTCTGCGATTGAATGGACGCTGGCAGGATTTCTGGCAATTAAGCTGACGGCACTTCTGATTTTGAGTGGACGAATCAGCCGCCAGGAGATCGGTACTTTGCTATCCCAGCCAACGAACCGCCCCAAAAAGCAAATGCCATCTGTTGTCTATGGACTGGCTGCTATATGCGGAAGTGTGATGTTGGCAGTGGCTTACTACATGGCGATTCAGGGAATTGCATGGACAAAGGTAAGTATGATGGGACTGACTTTGCTGTTGGGCATAGTTGGTACGATGCTGCTTTTCTATGGGATACGTGCGCTGATTGCTTTGATTGTTAAGAAAGGAAAAGGAAATAAGCAGCTTCATGTATTTACCTTCCGGCAGATTCAGGAGAATGTCATTCATCAGTCAAACTCCATGGCCATCAGCTCCCTGCTGATTCTGGCGGCGCTGTGTTGTTTTGGTGCGGGCGTAGGAATTGCAGGAACGAATAGCCTGTCTTCTGGCCATGTAATCGACTATACTTTTGAAGATCATACTGCAGAAGATTCATCGCAGGTTCTTCCGAATATAAAGGCAGTCCTGAAAGAAAACAGTTTGGAAAATCAATTTTCAGAGCTTTTTGAAATGAGGGTTGGGCGTATTCGCACCACAGAAGATTATGATAATGCCTACAGCATGGACGCTGTTATGGACTCTCTTCGGAGCCTGCCCCAGTCGGAAGACCGGGATGTCCTTCTGAACAATCTTGGTTATGCCACATACCCATATTTGATTTGTTTATCGGACTATAATCGTTTGTTGGAATTGTCCGGCAATCCGGCTCTCCAATTAGGCGAAAAGGAGGCCACTGTCTATATTGATACAGAGTTTACTACGGCAAGCCGTACCGCAATGCTGAACCAAGTATTGGCCGGGCAGCCCAAGGTGGAACTGGATGGTAGTCCGATTCATCTTACAGGAGAGGTTCAGTCTGTGAATTTGGTCACGGACCGTTCTATAGCCTTGTCCTTTGCATTGATTCTTCCGGATGAAGCATTCCTATATTATAGTCAGGGAATGTATGATACCTATGTCAATGCGGTGCTCAGTGAGCAAGCTCTGAATGGAAATAGCCTTATGACTGCCTATTCCGATCTGAACGAGAAGCTGGACAAAATAGGTATCGAATATGAAAGCTATCTTCAGAATATGGGCCGCCAGCTTTTCTACACCGTAGCATCCATCTATATTACCCTCTATCTGGCGATTGTGTTCCTGGTGGTTGCCAACACCATTGTGGGTGTTCAGTTCCTGATGAGCCAGCAGAAAACCGGGCGTAGATACCAGACCCTGATCCGCCTGGGAGCCACTTACGAAAGCCTTTGCCAGTCTGCCGGAAAGCAGATTGCGTGGTTTATGGGACTTCCTGTATTGGTTGCAGCTGTCAGCAGTCTGTTTGGAGTCAGAGCGTTGTTTACAGGGATACTCTCGTCCCGAACCCGTGGGACAGTGCCTGAAATGCTGCTTGTATCTGCTACTATGATTTTGCTGCTTTGCGTGATAGAATATATTTATATGAGAGTGGTCAAGCACTCCAGTGATCGGTATTTGCTGACACTGATGCAGCCGCAGAGAGAAGAATAATTTGGAAGGAGGTGCTGTCGTGAAAAGAATTGCTGTTGTGGAAGATGAAGTCTATATGCGGGAAGAACTCTGCAATATGCTCCAAAAGGACGGGTATCTTGCGGAGGCAATCACCGAGTTTGAAGATGCCGCTCGGCTCCTGGCAGCCCTCCGTCCTGACCTTGTGATCTTAGACCTGAATTTGCCGGAGATCAGTGGCTTTCAAATCTGCCAGGAACTAAAGAATAAAACCGCTATCCCCGTCCTGGTACTAACTTCCAGAGATGAGGTAAAGGATGAACTGCAAGCGTTCCACTTGGGTGCCGATGAATATTTGACGAAGCCGTGCAGAAAAGACCGGCTTCTTGCCAGGGTATCCAATATTCTCAAAAGGTATGAAGGCCGTACCAATCTCATAGAGGGACCAGATTTCCTGTTAGACCAGCAGACCTACACGCTTTATATTCATAATACCTCTGTCGTGCTTCCAAATTAGGGAAAACTGTTGGTTGCTCTTTTGTCCGGCGGCGATGCTCTGGTCACGACGGAGCAACTTTGCATAGCACTATGGGGAACCACGGAATACATAGACGAAAATGCCTTGCAGGTTAATCTGACCAGGCTGAAAAAGACGATGTCCGGTCTTGAGATGAAGCAGCGAATCGTTGCGGTTCGTGGGATGGGCTATCGTCTGGAAACGGGGGTGGCTCCATGAAGCAGCTTTGGCGCATAACAGAGCGATACTACCCCTGGCTATTGTTGCTGTTGGGCGTGGATTGCTTTTGTGCTATCATTCTTTGGATTTCTGACATTCAGGCATTTCAACCCTTGATTGGGTTAGTAGTTCTGACAAGCCTCCTTTTGTTTTCAGCGATTCTGTTTGTACTAAACAAGCGGGAGACTACCCGCCGAGAACTGTTCCGGGATTTCCTCAGTGATCCTACCATCTGCAACGAGGAACGGCTGCTCAGTGCCATCAGCCGGGAAGAAGGAGAATCTATCCGGCTTCTGGCATCAGTTTTACAGGAACACAAAACTGAGAGTAACAGTATGGCAGATGCCCTACAGGACTATGAAGAATATGTGGAGGGCTGGGCACATGAAGCGAAAACGCCCCTATCGTTGCTGACCATGCTCTTGGATAACCGGAACGATGAAATCTCTCCTTCCCTGCAAGCAAAGCTGGATTATGTCCGCAGTCAGCTTCAGGAGGATGTCACGCAGATGCTGTACTATGCCCGGTTGAAGAGCAGTACAAAGGATTACCGATTTGAGGATGTCAATTTGAATGACTGCTTGGGTGAAGTTCTGGAGGACTATGCCCCACTTCTTGAAGAGAAGCAGTTTGCCATTCTCAACAAACTGCAATCTGAAACAGTCTATACAGACCGTAGAGGACTTCAGTTTATGTTGGGACAAATCGTTAGCAATGCCATCAAATATAGCAGCGATAGTCCCATGCTTACAATTTCCGTGATACATTCGGAGACCGCAGATATCCTTTCTGTTGAAGATAACGGCATTGGCGTAAAAAAATATAATCTGCCGTACATTTTTCAAAAGGGCTTTACCGGGGATTCTACTGACAGCAGAAAGAAGGCTACCGGTATGGGACTTTACCTGGTTAAGAAGATGGCCGACGATCTAAATCTTCATCTGGAAGCAGCTTCCCAGTGGGGAAAGGGCTTCAAGATTGTCATCTTCTTTCCTAAATTGAGATCCAACGGAGGGAAATAATATAAACAGAAAAACGCCCGCAGGATTTTCTCCTGCGGGCAGCGTGTTGTCAGCTATCCCAAGGCTTGTATTCTGTTACAGTTTTCAAATAGGTTTCGGGATCGCCGTTCAAGATAAGGTCTGCATACTCCAAAGGAGCGTTGTAGATCAAATAATCCAGCTCTGACCGCTGATACATATTGTCAGCAATCTCGTTCTCAACGGCGATAGTGTCAATCGCAATCATACTGCCGTCGCTGAATTTCACTTCCACACAGCAATTATCCATATTGTAGGCACAAGATATTAAGGTTTTCATGGTATGTCCTCCATAATTCGTAATATCCTTGATTCTCATTTTCATTGCAACAGCCTCAGGACTCAGCGCAACGCGTTGCGCTGAGTCCTGAGGCGCGAATCCG
>NZ_JADMRH010000035.1:0-9339 GCF_015560135.1 Collinsella aerofaciens | reverse complement strand
CCAGCATCCTCTGGACCGTGTCCCGCTCGTGCCTCGTGAGCCTGCCGTAGGCCCTCGGGACCGCCCTCGCGGCGCCCTTCCCGCTCTTTCCGCTCTTTCCGGACATGACGTCCTCCGATCTCCCGGGGCCGGCCGATCCGGCCCTCAGGGTATCGGGTTCCCATATTCATCCGCACATGTACGGATGAATATGGGAGGTGTTCGGATGAAGTTGATATTCAAGGCTCCAATTCCAAAATGTTAGGTTAATGCCTGCTGCCCATACTTGCACCTGCGCACGGTACAATGGATGGGTTACGACCAACGTGCCAATAACCAAAAAGGAGCCGCTATGATCGATCGCTATACCCGCCCGGAGATGGGACACATCTTCTCCCTCGAGAACAAGTACGCCATTTGGCAGGAGATCGAGGTTCTGGCCTGCGAGGCCCAGGCGGAGCTCGGCAAGATCGGTATTTCCAAAGACGAGGCCCAGTGGATCCGCGACCATGCCAACTTTGAGAAGGCGAAGGTCGATGAGATCGAGGAAGTCACGCGCCACGACGTCATTGCCTTCCTGACCAACATGAAGGAATACATCGATGCCGATGTTCCCGAGGGCGACCCCAAGCCCAGCCGCTGGGTTCACTATGGCATGACCAGCTCGGATCTGGGCGACACGGCCCTGTGCTACCAGCTCACCCAGGCCTGCGACCTGATCATCGAGGACGTCAAGAAGCTCGGCGAGATTTGCAAGCGTCGCGCCTTTGAGGAGCGCAACACGCTCTGTGCCGGCCGCACTCATGGCATCCACGCCGAGCCGATGACCTTCGGCATGAAGTTTGGCTCTTGGGCCTGGGAGCTCAAGCGCGATCTGGATCGTCTTGAGGACGCCCGCAAGAATGTTGCCTTTGGTGCCATCTCGGGCGCTGTCGGCACGTACAGCTCCATCGAGCCGTTCGTCGAGGAGTATGTCTGCGAGCACCTGGGCCTGGTTCACGACCCGCTGTCCACGCAGGTTATCAGCCGCGACCATCACGCCTATCTCGCCGGCGTTCTCGCCACCACCGCAGCCACCTGCGAGCGCATCGCTACCGAGGTCCGCAATCTGCAGAAGACTGATACGCTCGAGGCCGAGGAGCCGTTCCGTAAGGGCCAAAAGGGCAGCTCAGCCATGCCGCACAAGCGCAACCCCATCACCATGGAGAAAGTCTGCGGTCTGTCGCGCGTCGTGAAGTCCAACGCCCAGGTTGCCTTCGATAACGTCGCCCTGTGGCACGAGCGTGACATTTCGCACTCCTCTGCCGAGCGCGTCGCCCAGGCCGATAGCTTCATCGCCCTCGACCACATGTTCCAGTGCCTCATCCGCGTTATCGACGGCCTGCAGCTGTACCCTGCCCGCATGATGGCCAACCTCAATAAGACCCGCGGCCTCATCTTCTCCTCCAAGGTGCTGCTCGCCCTCGTCGACACGGGCATCACCCGCGAGGACGCGTACGCCATTGTGCAGGAGAACGCCATGGCAACTTGGCACGAGGTACAGGATTGTGTCTCCGGCCCCACCTTTAAGGAGCGTCTCGAGGCCGACCCGCGCTGCACCGTCAGTCAGGAGAAGCTCGACGAGATCTTTGATCCGTGGGACTTCCTCACCCGTATCGACACGGTCTTTGATCGTCTGGAGCAGCTGAGCTTCGAGTAGGTTCGGGCATAACGTTAGCTTTTTAGGGCGCTTTGCTGGTAATGTGTGTTGCCGGCAAAGCGCCTCGTTGCATTTAGGGAAAGACGGGGATAATAGTCGTCTCGAATAACATTCTGAGAGGGGATCGCATGATTTCGTTTGATTACAAGCCTCAGGGCGTGTGTGCTCGCAATATTCACCTTGATCTTTCCGATGACGGCAACAAGGTGATGGGCGTTGAGTTTACCGGCGGCTGCGACGGCAATCTCAAGGCTATCTCCAAGCTGGTCGAGGGCGCTCCTGCCGATCGCGTAATCGAGGTTCTCGCCGGTAATACCTGCGGTATGAAAAAGACCTCCTGCGCCGACCAGCTTACACGCGCTATCGAGGCCGCTCGCACCGAGATCGCCTAATGGGTATCGCCGATCACATCAAGAACGGAATATCGCGTCGCGGCTTTGTACTCGGTGGGGCTGCCGCGGGCGCTGCCACGGTGCTTGCCGGATGCTCGAAAAAAACGGGCACCAGCGATGATGCCGCCGGCGAGCCGCAGGTTATCAAGGACGATTCCAAGATCATCTCGATTACGGATGAGTACGAGGCAGTCGACATCGATCTTGAGCCGGCGGCGTCGTGGACGCTGCCTCTGGGTACGCTGCTGTACTACTGCGACGGCGATTACGCCGCGGCGATGATGGCGCCCGCATCGGCGCTGCACGCCAACACACTCGGTGTGCTCAACCTGGGTGATGGCTCGCTTACCACATTAATCGAGGATCCTATCGAGGGCACGGGATATGCATTCTACGATGTCCGTGCCGGCGACGGCGTATTCGCGTGGGTTGAGATGAACTTTGCCAATTCATCGTGGAAGCTCTACGCTCAAAATCTGTCGGGCGCTTCGCTCTCTGGCGACGTGGTTGAGCTCGATCGAGGTGGCAAGGACTATGATCCGCCCCTGTTTACGGCGTTCGGGTCATCGGTCATCTGGTATAAAATGCCTTCGGCAGGCGGCAATAAAACGAGTAGTGATTCGTTTTGCTATCGTCGCTCGCTTGATGAATCCAAGGCCGAGGTAATTTGGAAATCGACGGGCCGCTTTGCATCGGCCCCGCGCGCGAGCGACGGCATTTTGACCATCTCGCCGCGTGTCCGCAACGACGAGGGCGTCTACTACGGCATAACGGCAATCGATCTGACCGACGGCAACAACACCAAGCGTGCCCAGTTGGTCCTCCCTTCGTCAGTTTCGCCTTTCGAGGCCGTATATATGGGCGATACCTTCGTGTTTTCTATCGAGGCGGCCTATAGTGGCGTGGGCAGCCTGGGCAATATGGGCACGTATATCGGTAATGAGGGAGGGCCGTACCTCTTCCTGTCACGCGAGCCGCTCGCATGTGCGGCTGGCAAGAAGAATAAATACCTTGTTAAGGTACAGGCGTCGCATTTCCTGATCGACACCTCTGCCAAGACCTATGGCTCGCTGCTGTCGCCCGACCGCGCTTTGGAGTATGGCGATTATCCAGCTACGGCGGGAAAATCGGACTCATTCCTTACGTACGCCACGGTGCGCAACAGCCAGGGTATACCAGAGACGGTCACTGCACGCCTATTCTCTCTTTAAGCTTAGAGGGGTTAAAAAGGCGCCAACAGGGGAATAAACGCGTTGTAATTGTGAGTACCGCCCGCCGAGCTGCCGCGTCATAGCGGCATCTGGCGGGCTCAGGTGCGTTAAAATGGGCTTGTTCTTAGCTAATTGAGACAGGGGGGCCGTGTTATGGCTTCAGATGCAAAAAAGATTCTGCTGGTCGAGGATGAGAAGGCAATCCGTGACGCCGTCGCTGCCTATCTCGAGCGCGAAGGCTACTGGGTTGTGGGCGTCGGCGATGGCCAGTCCGCGATCGAGGAGTTCGAGAAGCATCAGTTCGACCTGGTCGTGCTCGACCTTATGCTCCCCAAGATCCCCGGCGAGCGCGTTTGCCGCACCATTCGCGATACCTCGGATGTCCCCATCATCATGCTGACGGCTAAGGGCGAGATCGAGGACCGTATTATCGGTCTTGAGCTCGGCGCCGACGACTATCTGATTAAGCCGTTCTCGCCGCGCGAGCTCGTCGCCCGCGTTCGCGCTCTGTTCCGCCGTGCCCATCAGGCCGACGAGCCCGCCGTCGAGGTACTCGACTTCGGCGATCTGGTCATCGATATCTCGGGCCACAAGATCTTGGTCGAGGGCAAGGAAGTCGATCTGACGGCTTCCGAGTTCAAGCTGCTCACCACGCTTGCCCGCCATCCCGGCCGTGTGTATAACCGCATGGAGCTGGTCGAGAAAGTGCTCGGGTATGACTTTGAGGGCTATGAGCGCACCATCGATAGCCACGTGAAGAATCTTCGCGCCAAGCTGGGCGATGATCCCAAGAAGCCCAAGTGGCTCTACACCGTCCATGGTGTCGGCTATCGCTTCGAGGCTCCGGCCAAGACCGATAAGTCGGACGAGAAATAGGGAAATCACATATGACACCTGCGCGCTTTGAAATCGGACAAAAGCACAAGCAGGAGAGCGAGGCGGGTTCCAAGGCTAGTTGGAACACGCCTCGTTCCGATTCACGGCCAACGATGAGCTATCCCTCGCGCATGGCACTTGCTTTTGCTCTGACATCGCTCATGACGGTATTGGTGCTGGTGGGCGTTGTCTCTGTTGTGTGGGGCACGGTCTTTTCGGATTACACACGCTCCAATATCGTCGAAATCGCAAATTCCGCTGCCGAGAAGTTGGCGACCTCATATGAGGAAAACGGCTCTTGGACCGCGGGAGAACTGCGCACGGTCGCAACGTCGAGTTTGGTTTCCGACGATCTGGGCATGCAGGTCGTCAATAAAAAGGGTGTGATCGTTTATGACGATTCCTGGCCCTCGGCAAGTGCCACCGCCGATGTACGCGAAAACCAGGCTACGACCGACGACACGAGCGGCAAGAGGGCATCGCATAGCCCGGTCTCGTCTGCTCCAACCGACTCCGATAGCGTTGCTAACGTCGAGATTGTAACGTCTTCCGGCGAGCATGTCGGACAGGTAAAGCTGTGGGCCATCGGCTCCGACGCTCTGCTCACCAAGGCGGACTCTGCGTTTAGGGAGAAGACCTTTAACGCCATGGCCCTCGCCGCGGTTGTTGCAATCTGCATTTCGGTCGTTATCGGATCGCTCGTGTCGCGCATGCTCACCAAACCGATTCATCGCATCACCAGTACCGCAAAGCAAATCCGTGACGGCGACCTGTCGGCTCGCACGGGGCTGCGCGGTGATGACGAGATCGATCAGCTGGGTGAGACCTTCGATGAGATGGCCACCTCGCTCGAGAAGGATATGAAACACGAGAAGCGCCTGACCTCAGACGTTGCACACGAGCTTCGCACGCCGCTTATGGCCATGCTCGCAACGGTCGAGGCCATGCAGGATGGCGTGTATCCCACCGACGATGAGCATTTGGAGACCGTTGCTTCCGAGACGCGTCGCCTGGCTCGTCTGGTGCAGCAGATGCTCGACCTATCGCGTATGGAAAACAGCACGGCTCCGCTCAATCTAGAACCGGTGGACATGGTTCCGTTCGTGCGATCGATTGTGAACGGCCAGGAGCGTCTGTTTGCCGACCGTGACCTTCGTCTTCGCTTTGCAGATGAAACCCAAGGGCACGACGATGTCGTCGAGGCCGATCCCGACATGATCACGCAATGTGTTATCAACCTCATGAGCAACGCCATGCGCTACACCCCCGAGGGCGGTTGGGTCGTGGTGTCGGTGCTCAGTGACCGCAGGCACGTCAGCATTGCCGTTTCTGATACCGGCATCGGTATTGCCAAGGACGATCTGTCGCGCATTTTCGGGCGGTTTTGGCGCGCCGATGCCAGCCGCGCCCGCGAAGCTGGCGGCCTGGGCGTCGGCCTCGCCGTGACCAAGCAGATCGTCGAGCGTCACCATGGCTACATATCCGTGGAGTCGGAGCTTGGAAAGGGTACGACTTTTACAATTCATCTGCCCCGCGAGCACACGGCGGACGCGGCATCTACTACAATGGAGCACTAGCTTTTCGCTATTCGGTGAAGGAGGGGCCGCGTCCCTGCCGCTCCGAGTTTGCGAAAACATGCGGGAAAGAACCCGCATTTCTGTCGTATTTAGGTAAGGAGTGACTCACGTGACAACGATGGAGCGTCGTCCGGATTCCCGTGGCAAGGTTCGTGATATTTACGATGCCGGTGAAAACCTGCTGATGGTCGCCACCGACCGCATTTCTGCGTTCGACTTCATTCTTCCCGACGAGATTCCGTTTAAGGGAGAGGTGCTCAATCGCATCTCGGCATTCTGGTTCGATAAGTTTGCCGACATCGTTCCCAACCATCTCGTTTCCATCGACCCGGCGGATTTCCCCGAGGAGTTTGCTGAGTATCGTGACTACCTCGCTGGCCGCGCCATGCTGGTTAAGAAGGCCCAGACGATTCCTATCGAGTGCATCGTCCGCGGCTATCTGACCGGTTCGGGCAAGAAGACCTACGACGAGAACGGCACCGTCTGCGGCATCCAGCTGCCTGAGGGCCTGACCGAGGCTTCCAAGCTTCCCGAGCCGTTGTTCACGCCGTCCACGAAGGCCGAGATCGGTGACCACGACGAGAACATCTCGTTCGAGCGTTGCTGCGAGATCGTGGGCGAGGACATCGCCACGCAGATTCGTGACCTTTCCCTCAAGATCTACAAGGCCGCTGCCGAGTACGCCGCGACCCGTGGCATCATCATTGCCGACACCAAGTTCGAGTTTGGTGTCATCGATGGCAAGGTCACGCTGATCGACGAGTGCCTCACGCCCGACTCCAGCCGTTTCTGGCCTGCTGCCAGCTACGAGGAGGGCAAGATCCAGCCTAGCTACGACAAGCAATTCGTCCGCAATTGGCTCAAGGCCAACTGGGATATGACGGGGGAGACCCCGCACCTGCCCGCCGAGGTCATCGATGGCACGTCCGAGCGCTATCGCGAGGCCTTCCAGATCATCACGGGCTCCCAGTTCACAAGCATGAAGGAGAACGCATAAGTGAGTACCCGTAGCGCCACGAACAAGCGCACGCAATCCCACGAAGTTACCGGGGTTGCGCGCAAGTCTGCCGCATCTGCTAAGCCCGCCCGCCAAGCAGCGAGCTCCGTTCGCGTCGTGCCGGCTTCGTCTAAGGCACGCCGCAAAGAGCTCGAGAAGGGCGAGAACCTCGAGGGCCTCTCTAAAGAGGAGAAGCGCGCCCGCAAGGCTAAGCAGCGCGCCAAGGAGGACCGCATCTATACGGTGTCGAATATCCTCCTCAAGCAGGACGAGGACTACACCAAGCGCCGTCGCATCTGGTGGATTGTGCTCGCCATTGGCATGGTGCTCGTCGTGGCAATTTGGGCCTCGCTGTACTTCGCTCCCGCTGGCATGGTGTCCAGCCCTGTCCAGATGGTCGGCATCGTTTTGTCCTATGTCATCATCCTAGGTGACTTTATCTACGACTTCGCTCGTATTCGTCCCTTGCGCAACATGTACCGCGCGCAGGCCGAGGGCATGTCCGAGAACAAGCTCAACGCTCTTATCGAGCGCGCAGCTGCCGAGGAGGACAAGAAGGACTCCAAGAAGAAGTAGCGTTTGCATACATACTTATCGCTAAGATATAAGGCGCGTCGTTTTTGCGGCGCGCCTTTTTACTGTTCTATAGATAGATGGAGTGGCACATGATTCGAGCTGCCCTGACGGTCGAAGAGGCCCTGGAGGGTATGAAGTCCCTGGAGCCCAAGATTAAAAACTATGCGCGCCTGGTTGTCCGCAAGGGCGTAAACGTTAAGCCCGGCCAGGAAGTCGTCGTTCAGTCTCCGGTTGAGTGCGCGCCGTTTGCGCGCGTGGTGGTCGCGGAGGCCTATGCTGCCGGCGCCGGCCACGTGACGGTCATCTGGGCCGATGATGCCGTGACGAGGCTCACGTACGAGCATGTCGAGAAAAGCTATTTTGAGCAGACGCCCGAGTGGAAGCGCCTGCAGCTGGATTCCCTGGCCCAGGACGGTGCCTGCTTTATCTTTATCGAGGGTGCGGACCCCGCCGCCCTTAAGGGCATCGATCCCGCTAAGCCCGCTGCAGCTTCTAAGGCAAAGAACACGCAGTGCAAAGTTTTCCGCCGTGGACTGGATTACAACATCAATCCGTGGTGCATCGCCGGCGCTCCGGTCGTGGCTTGGGCGCGCGAGGTGTTCCCGGGAGACGCCGATGAGGTTGCAATCTATAAGCTGTGGAATGCGATTCTGCACACCGCTCGCGCCGATGGCCAGGACCCAGAGAGCGACTGGGAGCTCCATGACGCCGCATTCGAAAAGAACCTGCGTTTCCTGAACGGCAATCGTTTCGACTGCCTGCATTACACCGCGGCAAATGGAACCGATCTGACGATTGGCATGACGAAGGGTCACGAGTGGGCCGGCGGCAAGGGCAAGACGCCCGATGGGCACCCCTTCTTCCCCAACATTCCCACCGAGGAAGTCTTCACTTCGCCCGATCGCATGCGCGCCGACGGTATCGTGTACTCGGCCATGCCGCTCATCCACCACGGCAATAAAGTCGACGATTTTTGGATTAAGTTCGAGGGCGGCCGCGTGGTGGACTACGACGCCCGCGTGGGCAAGGCAACGCTCGCAAGTATCATCGATACTGACGAGGGCGCTGCTCACCTGGGAGAGGTCGCGCTCATTTCCAAGAACACGCCGATCCGCGAAAGTGGTGTTCTGTTCTACGATACGCTCTATGACGAGAACGCTAGCTGCCATCTCGCGCTAGGTGTCGGTTTCCCCGAATGCATCGAGGGTGGGTACGACATGTCCAAGGAGGAGCTCCTGGAGCATGGTGTTAACGTCTCGAGCACGCACGTCGATTTTATGATCGGCACGGACGACATCGATATTACGGGCATTACGCCTGATGGACGTGAAGTTGTGATTTTCCAGAACGGCCAATGGAGTTGGGAATAGTCCCAGACCGTGGTACAATGCCACCCGCGGGCCGTTAGCTCAGCTGGCAGAGCAGGGGACTTTTAATCCCAAGGTCCAGGGTTCGAACCCCTGACGGCCCACCATGGAATAGAAAGCGATCAACTTCGGTTGGTCGCTTTTTTGTTGCCGGTGCACGGGTTCGAACCCGTCGGGGCGCGGAGCTGAGTAAACGCGTGAGCGTTTGCCAGTGCAGCGCGCAAGGCGCGAAAGCGCCGCAGCGGCCGCCTGCGAAGCAGGCTGAACCCCTGACGGCCCACCATAGAAAAGAAAGCGATCGACTCCGGTTGGTCGCTTTTTTGTTGCCGGTGCACGGGTTCGAACCCGTATCTAGCTATATATAAGAACGCTTGGCGAACAAAACCCGCCTTTTACCGATGGGAAACAAATAACTGATGCCTTTGGAGTAAAGTAGCGCTCCAGAGATGACCGATGTCTCAATACACATAAAACAGCTGGTCATCGCCAATATCAGAAGCCAATGCTTCAGTTTTAACCTCAGTGATGCGACTGAGGGACCTATTCATTTGTGAACAAAATATGGAGTGCGCGATTCCCGCCCACGGCGCCCCTCCGGTCTGGCAATATATCTCCTTGCCGCGCGGCCCGGTCGGACCGGATGAGCCGCAAAGCGTGCACCTTGA
>NZ_JADMRH010000034.1:0-10026 GCF_015560135.1 Collinsella aerofaciens | reverse complement strand
GGGTATCGGGTTCCCACATTCATCCGTACATGTGCGGATGAATGTGGGAGGTGTTCGGATGAAGTCGATAATCAAGGTATTATTCTGCCTCCATTTGAGGCCTTGGGGCATGTTGAAATGAAGCGGGGATTCGCATAAGATTGAAGCAGATGGCACCCGTGGCCGCGGGTTGGCCAACTCCGAAACACGTTTATGGCGTGAGAAGTGGTCGTCTTCGCATTACGCGGGGGCGGCTATTTCATTCGACCTCCAATGTGGATGCCGAGCTCCACAGCCGCGATTACAAGCAATAACAACGTCAGGACATCGTCAATACTCATAGTCCATCTCCTTCTCTGGTAGAGGGGAGCTGGCCCATCTGCTTCTAACGGTATTGTAACTAAAAGCGAACGAGTGTTCTATGGCTATTGCTGAATTAGATAATTAGACAAACATCTAAATATCGAGTATAGTGTGCGCGTCGAACGAACTGGTGAGAGGAGGTCTTATGCCGGGAGAGGGTTTTAAGGCGCTTGCCGATCCAACGCGACGGCGTATTTTGGAGTTGCTGCGCGAGGGCAATTGCACGGCGGGGGAGCTTGCCGAGCATTTCGATATCAGTAAGCCGTCGCTAAGCCATCACTTGGCGACGCTCAAAAATGCCGGGTTGGTGACCGACGAGCGCCATGGCCAAAACATCGTATACAGCTTAAACACCACCGTCATGCAGGATTTAATTGGCTGGTTTATGGGCTTTACAAACACTGAAGGTGATAAGGATGAATAACGAAAACAAGGGCATTCACCCCACGGGGGTATCGTCGCGCGTGTGGATTGCGCTGGTCGCTCTGTGCGCCGCCAATGTCGTAGCGCACCTCATGGTGATGCCGAGCTTGCCTGCGCAGATTCCCACGCACTGGGGCGCGAACGGCGCCGTCGACGGTTGGGGTCCTAGCTGGATGGCCTCCGCGCTCGGCGCGCTGCCTCTGGCGCTTCTCGTAATGTTCTGCGTGGTGCCGCGCATCGACCCCAAAGGTGAGGCATATCGAACCTCGGGCAAGTTCTACCAGGGCTTCGTAATCGCCTTCACCTTGTTCATGTGCGCCATAAGCTGGCTGGGAGAGCTTACGGTCTGGGGCGTGGTGCCGGCGGTCGGTTCGGTCAACGTGCTGATTTCCGGTGTTGTCGGTTTGCTGTTCATCGGCGTAGGCAACTACTTGCCGCGTGTGAAGCAGAACTATACGCTCGGTATCAAGACACCCTGGGCGCTTGCCGATCCCGAGAACTGGCGCCGTACGCAGCGTTTTGGCGGCGCCTGCTTTATGGTGCTGGGTATTGGCCTGATTGTGATGGGCGTGGCAGGTAGCGTGCTTTCGAGTGAAGTCGTCGCCGCGGTGATTGCGGCTCTGGCGTTTGGTTCGGTTGGAGCCGTTTACGTCTACTCGTATCTGTTGTGGCGCAAATCGCAGCGAGCCGCTCGTTAAGGTTGCGGAAAACTAGCGTACGCAGTTCATGGTATGTTCCGGGGGACTTTTCCCAGGTAGTATTAGGGGGTGTGGGCAACCATGCCCCTTTTTCGTTACGTTTCAGAGCTGGTTCCCTCATTTCGTTTCCACTAAAGCGAATCAAGAATAGGGAAACAGCAGGTAGAAAGGATAGAACAGGCAAATGGCAGAGTTTATCTACCAGATGTATCAGGCTCGCAAGGCCCATGGCGACAAGGTGATCCTTGACGACGTGACCCTGAGCTTCTACCCCGGTGCCAAGATCGGCGTCGTGGGCCCCAACGGTATGGGCAAGTCGACCCTGCTCAAGATTATGGCCGGCATCGAGGAGGTCTCCAACGGCGATGCCAGGCTCACTCCCGGCTACACCGTGGGCATCCTGCAGCAGGAGCCGCCGCTCGACGATGACAAGACCGTCATCGAGAACGTGCGCATGGCGTTTGGCGACATGATTGCCAAGGTCGATCGCTTCAACAAGATCGGCGAGGAGATGTGCGACCCGGATTGCGACATGGACGCCCTCATGGCCGAGATGGGCAAGCTCCAGGACGAGATCGACGCCGCCGACGGCTGGGATATCGATTCCAAGCTCGGCCAGGCCATGGACGCCCTGCAGCTGCCCGATTCCGACATGCCGGTCAACGTGCTTTCCGGCGGCGAGCGCCGTCGCGTGGCCCTGTGCAAGCTGCTGCTCGAGGCTCCCGACCTGCTGCTGCTCGATGAGCCCACCAACCACCTGGACGCTGAGTCGATCCTGTGGCTCGAGCACTTCCTGCACAACTATCAGGGCGCGGTGCTTGCCGTCACACACGATCGCTACTTCTTGGATAACGTTGCCGAGTGGATCTGCGAGGTCGACCGTGGTCACCTCTATCCCTACAAGGGCAATTACTCCACGTATCTGGAGACCAAGGCCGCGCGTATCGAGGCGCAGGGCAACCGCGACGCCAAGCTCGCCAAGCGCATGGAGGCCGAGCTCGAGTGGGTGCGCAGCTCGCCCAAGGCTCGCCAGGCCAAGAACAAGGCCCGTCTGGCTCGCTACGAGGAGATGGAGGCCGAGGCCCGCGCAAGCCAGAAGCTCGACTGGACCGACATCCGCATCCCCGTGGGCCCGCGTCTGGGCAACAAGGTGCTCGAGGCCCATCATCTGCACAAGGAGTTCGATGGCCGCGTGCTCATTGACGACCTTTCGTTCACCCTGCCGCGCAACGGCATCGTGGGCGTCATCGGCCCCAACGGTGTGGGCAAGACCACGCTGTTCAAGACTATCGTGGGCCTGGAGCCGCTGACTTCGGGCGAGCTCGAGGTGGGCGAGACCGTCAAGATCTCCTATGTCGATCAGAACCGTTCCGGCATCGACCCCGATAAGAACCTGTGGGAGGTCGTCTCGGACGGCCTGGACCACATGATGGTCGGCGAGACCGAGGTTCCGAGCCGTGCTTATGTGGCGAGCTTTGGCTTTAAGGGCCAGGACCAGCAGAAGCGCGCTGGTGTACTCTCCGGTGGCGAGCGCAACCGTCTGAACCTGGCGCTCACGCTCAAGCAGGGCGGCAATCTGCTGCTCCTCGACGAGCCCACGAACGACCTCGATGTCGAGACGCTGTCCTCGCTCGAAGCGGCGCTACTCGAGTTCCCGGGCTGCTCGGTGGTCATTAGCCACGACCGTATGTTCTTGGACCGCGTCGCCACGCACATTCTGGCGTGGGAGGGCACCGACGAGAACCCGGGCAACTGGTATTGGTTCGAGGGCAACTTCGAGGCCTATCAGGCCAACCGTATCGAGCGCCTGGGCGAGGACGCAGCCCAGCCGCATCGTATTCACCGCAAGCTGACGCGCGATTAGTCGAGCTCAGGTGACCTAACGAGAAAGGGACGATAACCTTGGGGTTATCGTCCCTTTTTGTTACTTGGTAGAAGGCTCGACTTTATCGATGATCCAGGCGGCTCCGAGACCGCCGGTGGTGTTGCGGCGGATGCGCACGATGACTTCGTGGCGCTCGCCGGCCTGCGTGTAGCGTAGGGGGAAGCTTGCGTGATTTCGCGCAGCCTCGATGGTACCGCGCTCGCGGGCGATCCAATAGTACTCGCCGACGATGCCGAGCGTGTCGGCGCCGTAGGGGAGATAGGTCGACAGCTGGTGTAGAAGCGGGCCGGGGCAGAAGACCTCGGTTGCGAAATCGACGGGGAAGTCCTTGGGGATGGTCGGCGCTACGGGTGCGGGGGCTGGGGCCGCTGTGGGTACCGAAGCCGGTGCCGGTGCGGGAATTTGGTCGCAAGCAGAGACGGGCACGGATTCGATGACGGGTGCGGGCTCCGGCGTTACTTCCGGCTTGATCTCGGAATCTGCGGGCTTTACGGTGACGGGCGCGTCTGCAACTGCGGTTTCAACCTCAACCTGCGTCGCGTTCTCATTCTCGACGCTTGACTTTGCCTCGATGGGCGTGGATGCCATGGTGGTGATGCCGGCGTTGGCGTTCTCGGGGTCATAGACGACCGTAAGCGAGATGGCGGGCTGCGGCGTCTCGGGCTCCGATGCCGCCTCGGTAGCGTCCTGTTCTGCGGGCTCTTCGGGCTGATCGTCCTCAGCCTCGTCGCCAAAGACATCGCTGTTTTGGAACGCAGGCGTCTCGGGTTGGTTGGCGGCTTCTTCGGTTGTCGACTTGGGAGCCTCGTTGAGCTCCGCGGTGGCTTCCTGCTCGGATATGACTTCGTGATCGGTCGTGGCGGCGATTTCGGTTTCGGCTTCTGCCGTTACCTCAATAGCGACTTCGATCTCGGGCTCGGGCACAGCTTCAACTACGGGTTCGGGACGCTTAACGTGCTTGGGACGCACAGCCTTGAGGTCTTTCTCGCCGCGCTTTTTCTTTTTGTAGGACTGCTTGGCTCCCTTGGCTGTCTTGGGCTTGTCCTCGCCCTTGGCAAGGGCGGCATCCCAGGCCTCGTTGGCGATGACGGTGGCATACAGGCGGCCGCCCTTAAAGACGGTCAGCTTAATGCAGTCGTCGAGTTCCTCGAGCAACTCGCGCGTGGACTCGAAGCCCAGGTCATAAGCGGCCATGTCGCCGGCGGCGAGCGCCTCCTCGACCTGCGTCATAAACGTTTGCTTACCGCACCCAATCGCGTCGCGCAGCAGGCGATACAGATAGATGTGGTTGCCCAGTGAGAGCGTGGGCTTAACTATTGTCTTGCTCATGGCAAATCTCCTCTTTACACACCAAAGCATCTTACCATCGCACGGGGCGTGCTATCTCGGCACCCAAAGCAAACGGGCGCGACCGTTGCCGGTTCGCGCCCGTTATACAGGTCGGTTCTCTATGAGAGGCAAACGTGCTTAGTTGCCCGATGCCGTGCCTTGGCTCGAGCTGTCAGATGTCGTGCCGGACGCGGTTCCACTCGAGCTGTTGGTGCTGCTGTTGTCGGTAGATTCCGTGCCCGATGTATTGCCGCTCGTCTGGTCGCCCGTGCTCGGCTGAGAGCCGTCAGTCGTTTGGCTTGAGTCGGTCGTGCCGGATTGCGTGCCGCTGTTAGCCGTAGAGGAATCGACGCCCTGCGATTGATCGGGGGTGTTCGATGAGGAGTCGGTGGATACGGAGTTGCCCTGCGGGTCGTCCTGCTGGCTTTGCGATTGACCGGAGTTATCCGCGTCGTGCTCGGTCGTGTGCGACGAAAGGATTGGCTCGGGACGCTCGCCCAGGCCCTCACCGGCCGTAGTGATAAGGATGGCGCCGGCGCAGGCGATGACCGCGACGATGGCGATGGCGATCGAGAAGACGATGACCTTCTTTTGCGTCTGGCTGCGCTCTGCCGCCGCCTTGGCGCGCAGGCTGTTGGGGGCGACACGCGCCGTGGTCGCGCGTCCCGCAACCTGGCGCATCTCCTGCGTGGTCGCGGCGCCACCTAGGTGCTCCTCGGCATCAACCTCAACGGGCTTATAGGCGCCGGCGGGGTAGTCGACGTCGGCGTGCGTACCTTTGAGGGCTTTGGCGCTGGCAGAGATAAAGTGGCGGTAGACCTGCGAGGACACAACGGTGATGACCGAGCTCACGGCGGCGCCAATTACTGAACCCGCGATACCGATCTTGGAGGCAAGTGCAACGCTCGTGGCGGCAGCTGCGGCGCCGGCGATGATCTGGGGAATGGAAATGTCGTCAAACAGGCCCTTTTTGGGCGCGATGGCCATGGTCTGTCCGATGGAATGGTTCTCGTGCACGCCGTTGTTGAGCGATGCCGGCGTCATGACGCGCGTGCGCGGCGCGTCGGTGTACTTGGTTGTCATACGGGGTCCTCCCGGTGTAAATCTGCTTCGTTTCGTGTAGCCATCAGGGTACCCACCAGATGTGAATCGTACGTGACATTTAACAGATACCATCAACTCATCAAGGGGGGCTTGCTGTCTTTGGTGCAATAGCTTGATGCTAAACTGGATTTACGATTGCGAGGTGGTTTACGTGATGTACCCATATATGACATTCGAAGACGGTACCGAGGTCGTTCATTCTGACCTGATAACAGATGGGGATATCGAAAAGGTTATCGTGCATTTTGAACGACCGACGGCAGAGGGCTTCGACTCCGCTCGTTGTGAGTTGCCTTCCTGTTCGTGGACTGACTGGGAAGGGCATTTTACTCAGAGTGAAAAACGAGCTTTCGAAGAGTGTTTGAGCAAATCATTTAGATTAGTTCGAGTTTAGTTCGAATATAGAAGCCGAATGAGATGACCTAAAGCGTATGCATTTTTAGTATTAGATGCGTATGAAATGGAGGATGTGAATGGATGAGCTAATAGACTTTAAAAAACGATTTCTCAAGAATGGCGAGCTGGTTTCAATTCCAAAAAAGGAAAGCTATAAAAGAATCATGCTGCTATGGGCCGTCTCTTTCTTTGAATTAAATACAAGTTATACGGAGCTTCAGGTTAATCGTGTGCTGTCACAGCTCTATCCTGATTATGCCGTGTTGAGGCGGTACTTGGTTGATTATGGATTCCTATTAAGGGATGAACGAGGCCTGAAATACGAGGTTAATCGTGATGTTCACGGTATTGAGAGCTAGCCATCCGGTTCGGGTCCTATATATTGCTAGAGGGATAAGCGAAATAGGCAATTGGTGTGCGAATATTGCTTTGCCAATGCTGATTTACGAGGTAACTCACGATGTTTCTGCAACTGCTTTGATGGTCTGCTGCAGATTTGCCCCCTCTCTGTTTTCAGTTGCGCTCGCGCAGCTGCCTCAGAAGATGGGTATCGGGACACTGCAGGCCATGAGATTGGCAGACTTAATTCGCGCGGGATTATTCGTTTGCTATATTTTTGTTGATAGTAAATGGAGTATGTTTGCTATTACGTGCGCGGTATCGCTTTGCCGAACGGTTGAAATGCCCTGCTTTTACTCGTTGTTAAGAGCCAATACGAATAGTATCAATCGCGACGTAATTAATAATTCGTTTGGGTTTCTGCAGAATTTGATGATGGTTCTGGGGCCAGTTGCCGGCGGTTTTGTTGTCGCTCAATTTGGGGCGGAGGCTGTTCTTGCATTAGACGCGCTTTCTTTTGCCGCGTCGTTCTGGTTGCTGCGAGATGTTCCGTCGGTTATCGAGGTTAATGATAAAGAGGGGATAAGCAAAAATGAAAAAAACAGGACTGCATTTAGTGATCTTAGCGCGAAGCACTTGGCAATTGGTTTCCTATTAATCGATATTTCTAGTGGCGTGGCATTCGGCTCTCTGAATTCTCTTTTGCCAGCTATAGCGCAATTGCAATTTGACTCGTCATCGATACAATACGGATTCCTTCAGAGTAGTCTTACAATCGGACTGTTGTTCGGAAATACAATATATGGTCGTTTAATCAGTGGTTCCGATTGCGTTAAATCATATTGTTTTGTGACGTATCTTGCGCTCGGTGCGTATCTGGCGTTTGGCTATCGCTATGCGTCTGGGATATCGTTTATTTTCCTTTTTATCGTCGGTGCCGGAAACGCCATTCAAGATGTGCTTCTCATAACATCGCTGCAGGATTTGGCGAGAGACGGATCTGAATCGATAAGCCTGTTTTCAATTAGGGAGTCTTTGCAATCGGTTGCTGTTGTTATTTCAACACTCCTTGTTTCGCTGTTCACGAGCATCGCGATGTTCTCAATTCTCGTTACAGGACTTGGTGTATTTTCAATTATGATGGTAGTTGTGTTTCAATTGAATTATTTGCGAAAGATGTGACGTTGATATGCCTAAAACGCTTTTAGTATTTCCCCCAGGATGGAGTCCAGTGGGGCCGTATCTTGCCTTGCCTGTTTTGAAGTCATATCTTCAAGAGGTTGAACAATACAAAGTTGACATTGTTGACTTAAACGTGGAATTTTACGATGACCTCCTATCTTTTAGACATGTCGAAGAGTGCTGTAAAAGGTATCGGGAATCAAAGGATTCGTTTAGTTCGAATGTTCAATTAACAATCGAGTTGATACAAAAGTCAGCACTTAATGTTGACGAAGCAAAAGATATTTTCAGATCAAAGAGATACTTTAATCTAAAAGAAAGATAATATGCTGAAAACATTTTTAGAAATGCACTCTATATCATAAATCACGTCTCATATGGAGTTAAATACACGTTCAACTCCATAGATCTGCCCTATGATTATTATTCGACACCAGAAATAATGAAATCGCTTGCGGATACCTTGCATAATCCGTTTATTTCCTTCTATGAAACTGCCTTTCTTAAGCGTATTCAGAGGGAAAAAATCGAGTTTATTGGGATTTCGGTGAGCGGCTGTTTCCAATTGATTTCCGCAGTTACGTTAGCGAAACTGATTAAAGAAGAATGTCCATCTGTTAAACACGTCTCATTGGGCGGCAATTACATTACTCGTTTAGCAGATGACTGCATGAAAGAATGGCATCCCTTTTTTGAATACATTGATTCGATAATGATGTATGACGGCGAAGAGCCGCTTGCACGTCTTCTTGAGGCTCTTGACTCTGGTGATGACAATCTCGACTGTGTTCCAAACCTTTGCCATGCTAAAGGTGGAAAGATATATAAAAACCATCGGATTGAGCAAACATTTATCAACGATACAGTTCCCGATTTCGATGGCTTCGCCCTTTCTAAATACTTCATGCCTGAGTTAATATTGCCGGTTTATTCCTCTAGGCAGTGTTTTAATCATTGCGCCTTCTGCACCATTCCCGGTGCTACTGGTGGTTGTTACCGAAAGATGCCCATATCGAGAGTATTTGAAATAATGTGTCGGTTAAATGAAAAATACGGCACGAGAGTTTTCTCTTTTGTGGATGAAACATTCGAAGGCAAAAGAATGGAGCAACTCGCGGATGAAATAAACGCATCGGGAAAAACGTTTTTCTGGCATGGAGAAACGAGGTTCTCTCCAACCCTAAGTACAGACGTTTTCAACAAGATATACCAAAGTGGATGTAGGCAGATTCAGTTTGGCCTCGAGTCATACAACCAAAGAGTTCTTGATCTAATGAAGAAGAACACGAGAGTTGATTGGATTGATCGCAATATCCATGATTGTCTCAATGCGGGTATTCCTGTTCATCTATTCTTTATGATTGGCTTTCCGACCGAAACTAAAGAAGAGGCTCTGAACACCTTAGCTTATACAGAGAATGTTTTGAATTATTCAAAACAGGTATGTGGTGTTCCATATTCCACGAGAGGATTTACGAATTTTGGTCTCGTTATGGGGTCGGATGTTTGGAATCATCCCGATAAGTATGGTGTCTCTGTAATGCCGAAGTCCCAATATGAGGATTTGCGCCTCGAAGTGGATTATGTTTCAGGCACTGGTTTAACTTTAAATGAAGCAAAATCCTTATCTGATGAGCATCATATTGATTTTTATATGCAAGAGGTCATAAACGGTAGCGACACAATTGACTTGCCCCAGCGGCTTCATATTTCAGAGGTGACCTGGATCCTAGATTCTATTCACGCTGTCAGGTATAAGGGACATTTGACCAAAGTAAAGCGACGGCTAACTAGTCTAAATCCAGCTGATCGAATCTGGCTGGATTCCAAGACCTCTGTCGTGCTCGTTGAGCCATTTGCCTACTTCTATAATTCTGAATACCATCATGTCTATGCTGTTTCCCAGTTGGTATACCTTAAGTTGGCCCGTTTATTGGAGGCTGATTGTAGCATTTCTCTTATCCTTGATCAGGGCGATCTCGAGCTGACAAGGGCGATAGAAGAACTGTTGCATTATGGATTGCTGAATACAAATATCGATGCCGATTATGTAATGCACGATAATGGTTTTCAATTGGTTAAAAGTTCGTTTGTGAAAGAAGTCGGACGCTCAAAAGAGGGGTTAAGAGTACTGCTGAGTTGTGCCACCCATAGAATGTGTGCGGTTAATGATTTTTCGTTCGCTTTGCTTTCGTTGTTTGAAAAGCCGATTACTAAGAACGAGGTGCGCGACATTTTGAAAAAAGAGGGAGGTTGATTTTCAATCTCAACGCAACAGCCTGAACGGACCCCGCGTTTCCGCAGCTAGCGCAACGCGGAAATAGCTCC
>NZ_JADMRH010000033.1:0-10096 GCF_015560135.1 Collinsella aerofaciens | reverse complement strand
GGGTATCGGGTTCCCACATTCATCCGTACATGTGCGGATGAATGTGGGAGGTGTTCGGATGAAGTCGATAATCAAGGCCCACTTACCAATGAAGACGGTTTCATGCCTCGTTATTAGTATTGTGTGCTAAATACGGTATCATTTACCTACGGCCGTTGATAGAAAAGAGGCGAGGCGCATGGCGGTGCAAAGAAGGAATACCAAGCAGCGAAAGCTGGTTCTTGACGCCGTGCGCCAAAGCTATAACCATCCCACCGCCGACGAAATCTACAACGCCGTGCGCGAACAGGATGACAAGATCAGCCGCGGCACGGTCTACCGCAACCTCAATCTCTTGGCCGACGCCGGCGAGATTCTCTCCATCAAGACGCCGGGCGGCAGCCGCTTCGATCGCACGATCGAGCCGCATGCGCATATCATCTGCACCTCATGCAGCCGCGTCATCGACGTACCGCTCCCCTTCGATGCCCAGCTCGACGCCAAAGCGTCCGAGCAAATCGGCTGGCACGTCACGTCGCACTACACCATCTTCGAGGGTCTCTGCCCCGACTGCCGGTAGATGTTTGGGACATGCCTACTCGGCGAGCAGGCGACGCAGCTCTTCTTCGACCGTGCGCACGTAACGGACGCGGTCGTTGATGCCGCGCATGGTGGGGTTGCAGTTCTCCATCAGATAGGGATGGCCCACGACGTTGAGCATGTCGCGATCGTTTTCGTTATCGCCAAACGCCATCATCTCGTCGGGCGAAATTCCCAGGGCACGACCGTAATCGGCAAGCGCGGAACCCTTACCCGAATCAAAGCCGATAAAGTCCGTCCATTCGGTTCCCGACGTCATCACATCAACCCGATCGCTAAAGCGACGCACAAAATACTCCAGCGCCGCCGGCTGCTCTGTCTCAGGCGTTTGAAACGCAATCTTAATGACATCCTCGTCAATGTCCTCGGGACGGTCGACCACCGCCACATCGCAGTGGACCTCATAGCGCAAATGGTCGACGAACGCATCGTTGCCGCTTATGGTGTAAAGGTGCCCCTCACACGAAAGGGTCACGTCGGCATGGGGATACGCAACCACGGCATTCGCGATATCCATAGCAAGGCTACGCTCCATGGAGCGCTTGACAACGGCACGCCCCTCGCTCATCACCAGAGCTCCGTTTTCGCATACATAGGCGAGCTCATCGGCCACCGGGGCAAACAGATAGCGCAAGCTCGCATATTGACGGCCGCTCGCCGGCATAAACACGATACCGCGACGATGCAGCTCATCGATGAGCTCAAAGGCCTCGGAACGCGGCTCGCGCTCCCCCGGATGCAGCAACGTACCGTCCAAATCGCATGCAATCAGCTTGATTCCTTCAAGACCCATATGCTTTCCCCCACAGCATCTCATCAACAGAAAGACGGACTTTGAATAGTTGCCTCTCAAAGTCCGTCTTACTTATACGCACGTTAACCGCGCGGCTTCTTTACGATCGTAAAGTCTGGAGCCATACTCACAACGGCATCCGCCGCACTCGACGCAAAGCGCCGGTCCGAATCGAGTTCACGGGTAACCACCGAGAGCCGAACGCCCTCGACGCCCCGGAGCATGCGGCCCAAAACAGGCTGCACCGGCGTATACATGCGCACGGTATGCTCGTCCGAATCGCCTCGGAAAAGTGGCGTATGCATATTGCCGATCTCCCAGCACGCATGCGCGAGCGCAATCGGGTCCATGCGGTCAACTTCGACCAAATAAACCTCGGCGCTGCGCAGACGTACGACAACCACCACGGGCACTATGCCCGAACGGTCGATGACAAGCACATCGCCATCGGCAAGGCGATCGCCATCGGCAGCGCCCAGCCGAATATCGACCGTACGCCCCAGCTCCGTCACGCCCACAAATGTGCGGGCATCGGCCTGGTCCCAATCGAGTAGTAGCTCATCGACCCCAAAGACACCGCCCAGCTCCCGGCGAAGCAAAAGCTCATAGGACGGGTCGTTGAGATTTCCGAGACACGCTGTCGAAACCAGATTCACAGGCATAGCCTAGTCCTCGACCTCAACGAGCTCGATATCAAAGTTGAGGTCCTTGCCGGCCAGCTCGTGGTTGGCGTCGAGCGTCACGGCCTCAGGCGTTACGTCGATGACCACGGCGGAGACGGGCATGCCGCTCGGCGTGGACAGGAAAAGCTTCATGCCCTTCTCGATCTGCTCGATGTTGGGAACCTGTTCGGCCGGGAAGGTAATAACCATCTCGGGGTTGTGCTCGCCGTAGGCATCGGCAGCAGGAATGTGCACGGTCTTCTTCTCGCCCACCTGCATGTCGACAACAGCGGCGTCGAAGCCCTTGATCATCTGACCGGCGCCGCAGGTGAACTCCAGCGGCTCGCCGCGATCGTAGGAGCTATCGAACTGCGTGCCGTCGTCGAGCGTGCCGCGATAATGAGTCTTGACCTTCTTGCCCTGGTTGGACATGGTAACCTCCGTGATAAGGGCGGCGCACAACGTGGGCCGCCATGAACATATGGCGCTAACTATACCCTAGTCATACAATTCAAAGACAGTTTGCAAAGAAACGCTGCAACCGGAGGAACCATGGCATATCCCGTATTTGACCTACACTGCGACACCGCCGACCGCATCGGCTGGGCCACGCTCGATCTCGACCTGCGCTTTACCGCCGGCACCGACGGTTATTTCCCCGGCGACGAAACGCATCCGCAAGATTTCGACCTCATCGAGGGCAACGCCTGCGCCATATCGCTCGCAAAGATCGGCAACACGCCGTGGGCGCAGTGCTTCGCCACGTTTGTCCCCGACGAGATTCCCACCGCCCACGCCGCGCGCTTCCAGGCGCAGATCATGGCGCACATGAGCGGCCAGGCAATGCTCAACCACGACCGCATGGTCAACGTGCGCAGCGCCGCAGACATTCGTCCCGCGCTCAAGGACGGCAAGGTCGCTTGCATCCACACCATCGAAAACGCCACGTTCTTTGCCGAGGACCCCGCACTGATCGAAGTGCTCAAGAGCTTGGGCGTGCTCATGTCATCACTCAGCTGGAACGCGCAGGGGCCGCTCGCGAGCGGACACGATACCCACGCCGGTCTCACCGCCGCCGGCATCGAGGCACTTACGCAGATGGAGCACGCCGGCATGGTGCTTGACGTCTCCCACCTCAACGATGAGTGCTTTGACGAGGTTGTCGCCCACGCCACGCGCCCCTTCGTCGCCAGTCACTCCAACTCCCGTGCGGTTTGCGGCGTCAAGCGCAACCTCACCGACGACCAGTTCCGCACCATTCGCGACATGGGTGGCATCGTCGGTCTCAACTACTGCAGCGAGTTCCTTTCCAACGACGCAACCGACAAGACCGCCGCAGACGTCACCTTCGACCAGCTAGCGGCACATATCGAGCACTGGCTCGACCTGGACGGCGAGGACGTCATCGCGCTCGGCGGCGACTGGGACGGTGCCACTGTGCCCGCTTTCCTCTCCGACGCCAGCAAGATGCCCGAGTTCCAGAACATGCTCTCCAAGCACTTTGGCAAGACCGTGATGCAGAAGCTCTGCAGCGACAACGCGCTTGCCTTCTTTGAGCGTTATTAATTTCACATCCCTTGAGCGGGCCGGCATGCCGAACGGTCGACATGCCGGCCCGTCCCCAATCTGAAGGACCGCTTTTGGCGCAGCAGTTTACGATTTCCGTATCCCGACCGGATGGGACGCCCATCCCCGTCGTCGTTACCAAAAAGCGCGTCAAGAACTTCAACCTACGCGTCACATCGAGCGGCGAGGTCCACGCAAGCGCACCGCTCAGCGCCACTCGCGAGCGTATAGAAGCGTTTGTGAAACGCAACAGCGCCTGGATTATCAGCCGACTTGCCCAGCGCGAGCAACGTCAGGCGACGGCGCGAGAGCCGCTCAGTCACTCGTCCATCATTGCACTTTGGGGCAAGCCCATCACGGTACAAGATGCGCTCGATCACAACTTTGCATCGCCCGCACCGCGACCCAAACAGGCCACCTTCGCAAGTTTTATGGGTACCGATAAATCGGACGAAGGCCCACAGACCAAGCGGCACGCAATCCTCGACGGCCTAACGTCCGATGAGCTCCAAGCCCACATCGACCAGCTCTATACGTCCGAAGTCACATCGGCGCTGCGCGATATGGTGCACGCATACGAAATCGCAATGGGTGTCGCCGTTTCTCGCGTTTCCGTACGCAGCATGAAAACGCGTTGGGGCTCATGCACTCCCAAATCCGGCGCCATTCGCATCGCACGCGAACTTGCCGCCTATCCCATCGAATGCCTCGACATGGTTGTCGCCCACGAGCTCGTCCACTTGCTCGAGCCAAGCCACAATCAGCGGTTTCACGCCCTGCTCGACACGTACTGTCCCAACAATAGAGCTCTGTCGCAGCGGCTCAAGCAGCCGCCCCTCAACAAGCTCTAGCGTCGACTAGCGCACGCGCTCGATCTCGACACCGCAGCTTGCCAGGGGAAGACCGACGGGCGCCCAAGGCTTATCGAGCTTAACGTGCACGCCAAGCAGCAGGGGGTAACGACGCAGCAGCATCTGGGCCACACCCTCGGCTGCCGCCTCGATGAGCTTAAACGTATGCTCGCGCAGATAGCCATCGACATCGTGGCACACCGAGCCGTAGTCAATCGAGGCGTCCAGGTTATCGTGCTCCCCCGCAGCGCGCAGGTCGGCATAGAGCACCAAGGACACGATGAACTTCTGGCCCAGCGCGTTCTCCTCGGGATACACACCATGGTTGGCAAAAACCTCAAGCCCGTCAATGACAATACGGTCGGCATGGCGCAGATCGTCATAGCTCACGTGGGGCACCGCCGTTGCGGTGGATATTTCGCCCCTGCCACGGCGGGCGAGCTCGGCGCCTTCAGTCTTGGTTGCATTCTCGGGCAGCTTTTTGTTACTCATCGCGATCGTCTCCTTCGTTTAGAACCCCGACCGCGCAAACTAACTATACGCGAATCGACAGGTTCTTTTTATCATCGCTCCAGTTGCAAGCATTGCGCGCGGGGCATGCAAAGCAGGCGCGCGACGCTTTGTCGGCTGCATAGAGCAGACGCTCAAGCGGTTGGCTGTTCACGCGCAGCTTTCGATGGCCCAGAATGGCCGTCTTAATGGCTGCGGCATCGGCCGGCTCAAACGCCACATCATCGGGCATGCCGCCGAGAATCGCATCAGCGACGCGTTCGCTTGCAACATCATGGGATATACCCGATTCATACTGTTCATCTTTGCCGATATCGTGAAGAAGTGCCGTGGCGTAGATGACCTCGCGGTCAAATTCGAGCTGCTCCTCGAGATTCTTGATCCACATAATGCGAGCGACATCGAGCAGATGGTCAATACCGTGGCGGCAGAAGATGCGCCCCGATTCCAACTGCGCAATGTTGCCCAGGTGCCGCCGAAACAGCCCGTTGGCACAAATGTAATCAATGCGAGGCATGGCACCAAAGGGGGCCAGGCCCGAAGCCATGAAGCCGCGACGCGACGTCCCCTCATCGGTCTTCGATGTAAAGTCGTTGACGACCCTCATGCTATCGGCCCAGCATCCTAAAGAACCGCTCCTCGAGCGCGGGATCGGTCTCAAAGACGCCGCGGCGAGCGAGCGTCACGGTCTTGGTGCCGGGCTTTTGCACGCCGCGCATGGTCATGCACATATGCTCAGCCTCCATGAGCACAATCGCTCCCTGGGGAGCGAGATAATCCATGAGAGCGTCGGCAACCTGCGCACACAGCTGCTCCTGCAGCTGCAGACGACGGGCATAGACTTCAACCGTGCGAGCGAGCTTAGACAGACCCGCCACGCGACCGTTAGGGATATAGCCGATCGCAGCCTTGCCATAAAACGGCAGCAGATGATGCTCGCACAGCGAGTAAAACGTGATGTCGCGCTCGATAACCAAGTCGTTCGAGGCGACGGCAAAGGTTTTGGACAGGTGCTCTTCGGCACTCTGGTCCATACCGCCGGCGATCTCACCATACATACGGGCAACGCGCGCCGGGGTCTCCAGCAGGCCCTCACGAGTTGGGTCCTCGCCTATGCCCTCAAGCAACAGCTTAATGGCGGCCTCGACTTTTTCCTGATCGACCATCTGGGCCTCACTTTTCCGATTTTGCGTTCGCGCTATGGTACCACGCTCTTCGGCATCGACCACAAGCTACATAGTATGGGTCGAATAGACCGGATCATCACGCCAAAGTTCAACCGCATCACAAAGCATAACGCCCTCGCGCTCAGCACGGTCGCGCGTGGCGTTCATATCGATCACACGCTGGTTACTCGAGCCCCTAAAGCGCAATGAGATATCGTACAGATCCTGAACAAACGGGCCATCCACCAACATATCGAGGCAGGCAAGGATACGGTCCGTGACCTCGGTATGGTGACGACCACCCGGCATAAGCTCCTCGAGCACGTCGCCGGTAAAACACCAAATGGTCTTTCCTGACCCCGCAGGATAAGCGGCACGAACGCGCTCGACAAACTCAACGAGTCCCGCCTGATTCTCGGGCTCCATAGGTTCGCCGCCCAGAATCGTCAGGCCGTCAATAAAGGGATGATCGAGGCTCTCGATAATCTTGTCCTCGACGGTGCGATCAAAGGACTCGCCCGCAGCAAAGTCCCACGCAACAGAGTTAAAGCAATTCTTGCACCCACGACGGCACCCACTCACAAACAGAGAAGTACGAACGCCTTCCCCATCAGCAATGTCGAAATACTTAATGTTCGCGTAGTTCATAGGTAACCTTTCTGGGGGTCTGGAGTATATCATCCCGTCCTCAAACAGCTTCGCTCGCTGCGCTCGCTGCAGAACTGCGGGCGGGACGATATACTCCAGACCCCTCGCGAGCGATACTCAATGAACGTAGCGAACATCGAGTATAGGGTTCGAGGTCTAATAAAAACTTTGTTGCAGCTCAACCGTCATCGCAAGCAAAGCGTTGTTGCAAGTCAACTCATGTCCGCTAAGAACTTCGAGGAGTGAGCAGACCACGAGCTGCATCTCAGTTACGTCAACTTGACTGCCCCGTAGCGAGGCCCCGGACCTTTGCTCGATATGAGTTCCGCACGAACAGGAGGCGCCAGTGGCGCCTCCGTCGTGAGCCAGGACTGTCCGAAATAGCGAGTAAAGGTCCGGGGCCTCGCTACGGGGCGGCCTGGGATGGTTATTAGAGATGCAGCACGCGGTCGCGGATCTCCTCGGTTCGGCCCTGGTTCCAGAACTGGGTACCGATGTAACCGCACGTGCGACGGGCGACGTTCATCTTCTCCTGGTCACGATTGCCGCAATTGGGGCACTCCCACACCAGCTTGCCGTCATCCTCGACAATCTTGATCTCGCCGTCGTAACCGCACACCTGGCAATAATCGCTCTTGGTGTTGAGCTCGGCGTACATGATGTTGTCGTAGATGTACTGCATCACGCGAATGACAGCCTTGAGGTTGTCCTGCATGTTGGGAACCTCGACGTAGGAGATGGCACCGCCCGGCGAAAGCTGCTGGAACATACCCTCGAACTTGAGCTTGTCGAATGCGTCGATCTCCTCGGACACGTGGACGTGGTAGCTGTTGGTGATGTAGCCCTTGTCCGTCACGCCCGGGATAATGCCAAAACGGCGCTGCAGGCACTTGGCGAACTTATACGTCGTCGACTCCAGCGGCGTGCCGTACAGCGAGAAATCGATGTCGCTCGCGGCTTTCCACTCAGCACATTTGTCGTTCATGCGCTGCATGACGGCCATGGCAAAGGGCGTGCCCTCCTTCTCGGTGTGGCTGTGGCCCGTCATGTACTTGACGCACTCATACAGGCCGGCATAACCCAGACTAATGGTGGAGTAACCGCCCACGAGCAGCTTGTCGATCGTCTCGCCCTTCTTCAGGCGGGCGAGGGCACCGTACTGCCAAAGAATCGGTGCGGCATCCGAAAGCGTACCCATCAGACGCTCATGACGGCACAGCAGGGCGCGGTGGCACAGCTCAAGGCGCTCGTCGAAGATCTTCCAGAACTTGTCCATGTCCTGATGCGAGCTCAGTGCGACATCGGGCAGGTTGATGGTCACAACGCCCTGGTTAAAGCGACCGTAGTACTTAGGCTTGGCCGGGTCGTAGTTCAGCGCGTTGGCGACATTGTTAAAGCCGTTGCCCGAACGGTCAGGCGTCAGGAAACTGCGGCAACCCATGCAGGTGTAGCAATCGCCGTTGCCGGCGGTCTCGCCCTTAGACAGCTTGAGCTCACGCATCTTCTTCTCGGAGATGTAATCGGGCACCATACGCTTGGCAGTGCACTTGGCAGCCAGCTGGGTCAGGTAGAAGTACGGGGAATCCTCGTGAACGTTATCGTCCTCGAGTACATAGATAAGTTTGGGGAATGCCGGGGTGATCCATACGCCGGCCTCGTTCTTAACGCCCTCGTAGCGCTGGCGAAGCGTCTCCTCCACGATCATGGCAAGGTCGTGCTTCTCCTGAGGCGTACGGGCCTCGTTAAGATACATAAAGACCGTCACGAACGGCGCCTGGCCATTGGTGGTCATAAGGGTCACGACCTGATACTGAATCGTCTGGACGCCGCGACGGATCTCGTCACGCAGACGGTCCTCAACAACCTCGCGGACCTTTTCGGGAGATGCGGAAACGCCGAGCTCCTCGAGCTCGCGGGCGACCTCGCCGCGAATCTTTTGACGGCTCACCTCGACGAACGGGGCAAGATGGGTCAACGAAATCGACTGGCCACCGTACTGGGAGGAAGCAACCTGAGCGATGATCTGCGTCGCGATGTTGCAGGCAGTCGAGAAGCTGTGCGGCTTCTCGATCAGCGTGCCCGAAATAACAGTGCCGTTCTGGAGCATGTCCTCCAGGTTCACCAGATCGCAGTTGTGCATGTGCTGGGCAAAGTAATCCGAATCATGGAAATGGATCAGGCCCTCATTATGGGCATCCACGATCTCTTGGGGCAGCAGCACACGCTGAGTCAGGTCCTTGGAGATCTCGCCGGCCATGTAGTCACGCTGAACGGAATTGACGGTCGGGTTCTTGTTGGAGTTCTCCTGCTTGACCTCTTCGTTGTTGCACTCAATCAGCGACAGAATCTTGTCGTCGGTCGTGTTCTTCTGGCGCTTCAGGCTCTGAACATAACGATAGATGATGTAATGGCGAGCGACCTCGTAGCAGTCGAGACGCATAATCTCGTCCTCGACCAGATCCTGAATCTCCTCGACCGACACGGTGTGGCCCGCGTTCTCGCATGCCTCGGCGACGTTTTGTGCCGCGTAAACCACCTGGCGGTCGGTAAGACGAGAGCTCTCCTCGACCTCCAAGTTTGCGGCGCGGATGGCATTGACGATCTTATCGATGTCAAAGACAACCTCGGTGCCGCTGCGCTTGATGATCTTCATCCTCTTGCCTCTTTCGCGTCGAAATCGTATTGCGCTTCAGAGCCAAACGATGCCCGGCAGGGCTTGCCCCTGTCTTGCGGCGCCGTCGCGCAATCTGTGTTTTCGAAAACCATAGGCCCTCATGCGGACAATCCTCGCAGCCAATCAAGGGGCTCGAAGATCCATCCAAATGGGGCGAATAAGGTCCTCGTTCTCTGTCCGCCATCTATCATACGACAAAGAGGCATCTATATCCTGTATTCTTTTTTTAGGTCAAACACAACATATAGTGTTTCAGCAGGTCAAAGCAATTGGTCATTTTGCAGACGCATTAATTATGAGGGGTTCTTGGCAAATCGGTAAAACGTTACCAACACGGCTACCTGCACGGCAGTTATAAAACCCCCTTAGTCAAGCCGCTGACAAATCCTACCAAAACCAAGCCGCTCACGCCAAAAGAATCCAAAAGATTGTGCTTGACCAACATGTTGCGGTCACGATCGGCCAGGACGTGCGCAATCTGCCGGCACCCCTACGGGATGCGAAGGCCATCGCATACAGACCTTGGATCAGTATTTGGTGGTTATTTGGCGGCGTACTTGGCGACATAAAATCAAAACCACCCCTAAAAGGGGTGGTTTGCTCTTAGGGTATAACCCTTGGATTTCCGGCACGCGTCTAAAGGCGCC
>NZ_JADMRH010000032.1:0-10207 GCF_015560135.1 Collinsella aerofaciens | reverse complement strand
CCAGCATCCTCTGGACCGTGTCCCGCTCGTGCCTCGTGAGCCTGCCGTAGGCCCTCGGGACCGCCCTCGCGGCGCCCTTCCCGCTCTTTCCGCTCTTTCCGGACATGACGTCCTCCGATCTCCCGGGGCCGGCCGATCCGGCCCTCAGGGTATCGGGTTCCCATATTCATCCGCACATGTGCGGATGAATATGGGAGGTGTTCGGATGAAGTTGATATTCAAGGCAAAATACCCGCGCCCCAAAAAGACTGGTTATTGGGCGTTGACAGTTGGCGAGCCGTAGGTAAAATATCAACTTGTCCTGGGGACGTAGCTCAGTTGGGAGAGCGCTGCCGTCGCATGGCAGAGGCCGAGGGTTCGACTCCCTTCGTCTCCACCCTTGGATTTGATAAGCCGCTGACATTGTGTCGGCGGCTTTTTTTAAAAGAAAGGGCTGTACCATGGCCGAGCTTGAGTCCCAACCATTGTCCGACGAGGAGCGCGCTGAGTTGGAAGAGCTCCGCGCCGAGAAGGCCCGCCGCGAGGCTCGTGAAGAGGCCCGTCGCGAGCGTGAGGAGCTGGCTGTCCTGCGTGCCGAGCGTGCGAAGGCCGAGGAGATCGCCGCGAACGCCGCATCCGCATCGGCGCCCGCGCCCGCACCCAAGCCCGCTGCTGCGAAGCCTGCACCTGCCGCGCCCAAACCTCAGCCTAAAAAGGCCGCTCGTCCCAAGTCCGTCGAGCCTAAGCCGAGTCGTGACGAGATGACCTTTGCCCAGCGCATGGTTACCTCCAAGGAGCCTACGGGCGAGAACGAGATCCCTGGCATGGCGCCGGCTCAAAAAATCATCATTGTCCTTGCCCTCATCGCGTTTGTCATCTTTATGGGCTACACGATCCTGACCAGCATGGGCCTGCTCTAACCGATTTGCATCGGGCGTCATGTCCGCATGCTCTGCTCTCGTCCAACCCTCAAATTCTGCACCACACATCCGAAAGGTCGCCCCATGGCTTTGACCGACATCTCTCATCCCACCGACATCGCAATGCTCACCGATCTGTACGAGCTCACTATGGCCCAGGGCCTGTGGGAGAGCGGCAAGGCCAATGAGCAGGGTTGTTTTACCGCGTTTTACCGCGACCATCCCTTTGGCAGCGCCTATGCCGTCATGTGCGGCACCGCCGAGCTGCCCGAGCTGGTCGAGAATCTGCGTTTTACGCCCGAGGACATCGACTACCTCGCCTCGCTCCAGGCCCCTGCTGGCGGTGCGATGTTCAAGTCTGGATTCCTCGACTACCTGCGCGATTTTCGTGCGCATGTAAACATCGACGCCGTGCCCGAGGGCGAGCTCGTCTTTCCGCGCGAGCCCATGGTGCGCGTCACCGGCCCCGCGCTGGAGTGCCAGCTGCTCGAGACGGCGCTGCTCAACATCGTCGGGTTCCAGACGCTTGTCGCCACCAAGACGGCGCGCGTGGTGCTCGCCGCCGACGGTCGCCCCGTGGCGGAGTTTGGCCTGCGCCGAGCCCAGGGTCCCGATGGTGGCCTGGCCGTTGCGCGCGCGAGCTACGTTGCCGGCTGCTCCTCTACGTCCAATGTGCTCGCCGGCCGCCGCTACGGTATTCCCGTCTTTGGCACGCATGCGCACAGCTGGGTGATGAGCTTCGATTCCGAGCTCGAGGCCTTCCGCGCCTTTGCCAAGTCGAGCCCCAAGAACTGTACGCTGCTCATCGACACCTATGACGTGCGCGAGGGCTGTGAACATGCCATTACGGTTGCCAAGGAGATGGAGGCGGTGGGCGAGCGCCTGTCGGCCATTCGCATCGACTCTGGCGACCTCGCCAAGCTCTCCAAGTATGTGCGCGGCCGTTTTGATGCCGAGGGCCTGCCTTATGTGGGGATCTCGGTTTCTAACGATCTTGACGAGTATACGATTCAGTCGCTGCTCGACCAGGGCGCGCCCATCGACAGCTTTGGCGTGGGCACCAAGCTCGCGACCTGCTACGATCAGCCGGCGCTGGGCGGCGTGTACAAGCTTTCCGCCCGCCGTGCGAGCGAGGCAGACCCATGGACGCCGGTGGTCAAGCTCTCCGAGCAGCCCTACAAGCGCACGATCCCGGGTGTGCAACGCGTGCGCCGTTATTACGACGGATTTGGCGGCCCGGTCTGCGACATGATCTACGACGAGGACCATCTGGCGGGGGAGGGCTCCGCGCGCGGCAATACCCTCGTGGCCGTGAATGATGCCGCCCTGGTGACCGACGTGTCCGAACTTGAGTATCGCGAGCTGCTGGTGCCGATCGTGCGCGATGGCAGTGCGGTGGCTCCGCGTGAGAGCATCCAGGACGCGCGCGAGCGCTGTGCTTGGGCGCTCGATCATCTGGACGCAGCTTTCAAGCGCTTCCTGTACCCGCAGACCTATGTGGTGGGCATGGAGCAGGGCCTGGCTCAGGTGCGCGACGAGCTCGTGCGCAAGAACATGGCCGCGGCTTCGGCTTTCCCCTGGGCTCACTAATTCTTTGGGCGGTAGGGGCGAGTCACGCTCCCTTGGCCGCCAGCTCGGCCGTTCGCTGAACAGTTGATTGGTTTGACGTATGACGACTTCTTATAAAACGATGGTGGTAAAGATCGGTTCGTCCACGGTGGTGGGCGCCGATGGCAAGGTCAACCGCGCCTTTATCGGCGGACTTGCCGATCAAGCCGCAGCGCTGCGCAAGCTCGGCTGGCGTCTGGTCGTGGTGAGCTCGGGCGCTATTGCCTGTGGCTATCCCGTGTTGGGCTTCGACCGCAAGCCGGTCGGCGACCTTCCGAGCCTGCAGGCCTGCGCCTCGGCTGGTCAGTGCATCATCTCGTCGGCCTACGACGAGGAGTTCCATGCGCGCGACCTGCTCACCTCGCTCGTACTGCTCACGCGCCACGACACGGCCCGCCGCACGTCCTACCTGCATGCACGCGACGCCCTGCTGCGCCTGGTGGAGCTGGGCGTGGTGCCGGTCGTCAACGAGAACGATACCGTCACCGTCGACGAGATCAAGTTTGGCGACAACGACACGCTGGCGGCGCTTGTGAGCTGCCTGGTTTCTGCCGATCTGTGCGTGACGCTCTCGGACATCGATGGCCTCTATACCGCCAATCCGCACGAGGACCCCACGGCCGAGTTCGTCCCGGTCGTGCATAAGATCGATGCCAAGATTATCGCCTCGGCAGGCGATTCTTCGACTTCGGTGGGCACGGGCGGCATGATCACCAAGATTCGCGCGAGCCGCATCCTGATGACGGCGGGTATTCAGAGCGTGATTTGCTCGGGCGAGGAGCCCGATGCGCTCGTGCGCCTCGCCCGCGGCGAGAGCGTGGGCACGCTGTTCGATCCGCCGGCGGAGCGTCTGGACATCGCACCCCGCAAGCTGTGGATCGCACTGGGAGACAAGGCGCATGGCTCGGTGACGGTTGACGACGGTGCCGCGAAGGCGCTGGTCAGCCGTGGCTCTTCCTTGCTTGCGGTGGGTATTCGCGAGGTCGATGGCCAGTTTGCCGAGGGCGATGTGCTCGATGTGTGCGATCCGAGCGGTATGGTCGTCGCCCGCGGTATCGCCGAGGCCGATTCGGACGTGCTGGAGCTTGCTGCCGGTCGCCGCCAGGACCAGATCGCCAGCAACCGCCTGCTGGCAGACCTGGCCGAGAAGCCGGCGATACACAGGGATAACTTGATCGTATTTGCATAAAGAAAGACAGCGCTGCGGATCGTTTCCCGCAGCGCTGTCTTTCTCGTGCCGGCACTTGGGGACGTTCCTTTTGTGCCGGCACTTGGGGACACTCCTTTGCTAGAAGATCCGGCGCAGGTCTCCGCGGTTGAGGGCTTCGTCGAAGAGGTACTTGAATACCACGCTGCCGTGCAGGCCGTCGTGCTCGAACTCGTTGGTCACCCAGGCATGCGAGTTGCCCACGCGGCTGAGCGTATCGAGCTGCAGGCCCGAATCCACGTACATGTCGTCGAAATACACCGCGGCCTGGAGCGGAACTTCGTTGCAGGCCAGGCGCTGCGGGTCGTAGATCTTGTCCCAGCTGGTGTCTTCCATCAGCAGGTCCATGGCGGGCTTAAACGGCTTAAGCTCGGGCATCTGCTCAAACATCCACGGGAACATGGCCTCGCCGGTAAACATGAGCGGGCGTGCGAGCGTGTCGAACTCGGCGCGGTGCGCCTTCTCTTCAGCCGCGGCCCAGCCAATGGGCATAGTGTCGCCGTCGGCGTATATGAACTCCTGCAGCGTCCAGTACAGCGGATTCGTGCGCGTGTTGGTGCGCTCGAAGGCGCGCATCAAAAAGCTGTCGGATACCGAGGAGCCGCAGGTCAGCGTGCCGTCGCCGTCAACAAAAGCGTGATCGATAATCCAATGCATGCGCTCAAAGCTCGGCTTCATGCCAAAGTCGCTGCCCATGAGCTGTAGGCGCTCGACCGTCATCGGCGAGCCGTCGGGCAGCACGGGCTTCTGTGCTTCGAGCGCATCGGCCAGGGCTGCCACGCGCTCGACGTCGGCGGGGTAGCGGTCGTAATACTGCTGCGTCTTGGCGGCCATGCGCGGGAAGGTGTGCGCGTAGACCTCGCTGGCGCTCGCCGGCACGTGGGGGATGCCGCCGCAGGTAAAGCTCGCCGCCACGCCCTCGGGGAAGAGCGACAGATAGCTCAGCGTCAAAAAGCCGCCGTAGCTTTGGCCGAGCGTGACCCACGGCTTGCCTCCAAAGCCCACTAGGCGCAGGTACTCAAAATCGCGCACGATGGAGCTGGCGAGGTGGCGCTTGAGGAAGTCCGCCTGCGAGCGTGCTGTATCGGCGCCGGCGGCCGTTGCGCGATCACCCAGTGCCTTGATCGTGCGTCCGTCCACGCAGCTGCTGCGTCCGGTGCCGCGCTGGTCGGGAAGGACCACGCGGAAGTGCTTGACGGCCTCCTCGATCCAGCCGTCGCTTGTGGGCGACAGCGGACGCGGGCTCTCGCCGCCGGGGCCGCCCTGCAAAAACAGGAGCAGTGGCAGATCGTCGTTGATGCGGTCGGGCGCGCAAACCACGCGGTAGAAGAGCTTGATGCTCTCGGGCGCGCCGGCGATGGGTGCCGGCATAGCGCCGCGGCGCATGGTGCTGCCGACGGCCAGGAGCATCGGCTCCAGGCCGCGCCAGTCAAGGGGGACGTCGATGCTGTGATCCTCGACGTAAAGGCCGGGGACGTGGTACGAAGTGATGAGGGCCATGTGAGTCTTCCGTTCGTTGCGGTGTTTCGGGTTGACCAATTCTACCGCCGCGGGCGAGGCCATGCACAAATCGGCTACCATGGTTGCAAACTTCTAGGAGAAAGGGCCGCCCATGTCGGTCGATATAGCCACGTATGTCCACGATCTTGCCGTTGCCGCCAAGGCAGCGTCGGCCTCGCTTGCCACGGCGAGCGATGAGCAGCGCCAGGAGGCCGTGCGCGCCATGGCCGCAGCACTGCGCAACGGTGTCGACTCCATCGTCGCCGCCAACGAGCTCGACATGTCCGCCGCGCGCGATGCGGGCACTTCGGCCGGACTGCTCGATCGCCTGCTGCTGACGCCTGAGCGCGTCGAGGGCATGGCCGCCGGGCTGGAAAAGCTCGCCGAGCTGCCCGATCCCGTGGGCCGCGTGCTCGACCACCGCGTGCTTGCAAGCGGCGTGGACCTGACCCGTGTGAGTGTTCCGCTGGGCCTGGTCGCTATGGTCTACGAGGCGCGCCCCAACGTGACGGCCGACGCCGCAGGCATCTGCATCCGTACCGGCAACGCCTGCATTCTGCGCGGCGGCTCGCTGGCCTATCACTCGTGTGCCATGATCGCCGAGCTGCTGGCCGATGCGCTCGAGGCCAAGGGCTTCCCGCGCGAGGCCGTGTCGATGATCGAGTCCACCGACCGCGAGGCCACTGGCGAGCTCATGAAGCTCCGCGGCATTGTCGACGTACTCATTCCGCGCGGCGGTGCAGGCCTGATCCAGCGCTGCGTGCGCGAGTCGCTTGTGCCGGTGATCGAGACGGGCACTGGCAACTGCCACATCTACGTGCATGAATCCGCCGACTTTGATAAGGCGCTCAACATTATCGTTAATGCCAAGACCCAGCGCGTAGGCGTGTGCAATGCCGCCGAGTCGCTGCTGGTCGACCGTGCCGTGGCAGATTCGTTTTTGCCGGCGGTCGTTGCCGTGCTGCACGACCACGGCGTGCTCATTCACGGCGACGAGGCCACGTGCGCCGCATGTGCCGACGCTGGGCTTGCCGAGGGCGACAACTACGTCGCCGCGACTGAGGAGGACTGGGGTCGCGAGTACCTGGCTCTCGAGATGAGCGTGAAGGTCGTGGCAAACGAGGACGAGGCCATCGCACACATCAACCGCTACGGCACGATGCACTCCGAGGCCATCGTTGCCGAGGACACGGATGCTTGCGAGTGCTTCCTGGATGCGGTCGATGCCTCGGCCGTGTGCGCCAACGCCAGCACGCGCTTCACCGACGGCGGCGAGTTTGGCCTGGGCGCCGAGATCGGCATCTCGACCCAAAAGCTCCACGCCCGTGGCCCCTTTGCCGCCGAGGCCCTCACCACCTACAAATACAAGCTCCGCGGCACCGGCCAGGTCCGTCCCTAACGCCCGCGCAAACAAAAACCACCACAAAGGTGCCTGTCCCCTTTGTGGTGGTTTTAGGTGGCGTTGACGGTTAGGCCTGGAAGGTATCTCGGTCGGGGGCGAAGGACTGCATGGCCGCGATGGTGCGGTCAAAGAGCTCGGGGAGCTCCCAGCCCAACATCTCGGCGCCCTGCGAAATCACGTCGCGCGAGCAGCCGGCGGCAAAGCGTTTGTCCTTGAACTTCTTCTTGAGCGACTTAGTCGTAAAGTCCATAACGCTCTTGCTCGGGCGCATGATGACGGCAGCGCCGATCAGGCCGGTGAGCTCATCGCAGGCAAACAGGATCTTTTCCATCTGCAGCTCGGGCTTGGGTAGTGAGGTGTTGAAGTCCGACGTGTGCGTCTGGATGGCGCGAATGAGCTCGGGAGACGCACCTTCGCCCTCAAGAATCTCGGCAGCATAGATGGTGTGGTTAATGGGGTCGTCCTCATGCTCCTCCCAATCCAGGTCGTGCAGCAGACCGACGATGCCCCAAAACTCCTCGTTCTCGGGGTCGAACTCGCGCGCAAAGTAGCGCATAGTGCCCTCGACCGTCTCGCCATGGGTGATATGGAACGGGTCCTTGTTGTGCTCATTGAGCAGTTCGAACGCGCGGTCGCGGGTGATTCCGGCGGTAAGCGGCTCTGCCATAAGAGACTCCTTGTGCTCGTGGGTATCGATAAGAATGAATACTACTAGAACAAGAAAACCACCACAAAGGTGCCTGTTCCCTTTGTGGTGGTTTTTGGCGCGGATGGGTTAGTTGAGGGCGGCTTGGGCTAGGCGGGCTTCGGCGGCCTCTTCGGTGACACCAAGGGCCACGGCGAACTCCTCGATGGAGCGGCGTTTGGCCTCCTTGAGTACGCGCATGTAGTAGGAGCTGGGTTTTTTATCAGCTTCCTCGGCCTGGCGAATGCGGTGCATCATGGTCTTTGCCACGCGGACCGTCTCGGGCGCGCCCAGCTTGAGCTGCTGCTTAAAGTGCGTCTCCTCAAGCGAGCTGTTGCGCTCGGTAAAGGTGTCGCACTCCAGCTCGTCATAGTGGCTCAGCAGGTGCTCGGCATCTTGCTGCGAGATGGCGGCGTGCAAACGGTCGGCCTGCGCCACGGGGTACATGAGGATCGTCTGCGCATGTCCCTGCTTGGTCTCGAGCAGCAGCATGGGCTGCGGTGTGTCGTCCCTAAAACCGACGACGGTGCAGACTCCCTGGCCCGGATGAATGACGTGTTGACCGATTGAGAACATGCTACCTCCAACTTATACGAATTTACATATGTCTAGAATAACACGCTGACGTGCGCAAACCCTTACTTTATGCAGGAAAAGCACACAACTCTGATAGGTAAGAGTATTCGATAACAGACGCAGCTCATTCACACTTTTATACATTTTCAACGCCTGCATAATCTGCAGGCAGACCGGCATCTTTGAGTGACTCCATACAAGCTGTAGTCATTTTTGTGCATATGCAATATCTATTAGCTTTACCCTGCGACAGTGCCCGTCGCTTGTGATAGAGTGCTACAAACTCTGGCTTTTGCCCTACGAGTGACCAAGAGCTCGGGGGCTTTAACACAAGGAGGATCTATGCCCGAGAAGATTGAAGAGCTGGTACGCGCTGCGCTTGCTGCGGCCCAGGAGGCCGGCGACCTTTCCGCATTTGAACTTGACGATTGCGCTATCGAGCGACCGGCTGACACTTCTCATGGCGAGTGGACCTCTACCATGGCCCTGAAGTCCGCCAAGCTGGCCCACTGCGCCCCGCGCAAGATCGCCGAGGCCATCGTTGCCCATATGCCCGAGGACCCCGCGATCGAGAAGGTTGAGATCGCAGGCCCCGGCTTCATCAACTTCTACCTCTCCGTTGCCGTCAAGAATGCCATCTTTGGCGAGGCTCGCGAGAAGGGTATGGACTTCGCTAAGTCCAACGTCGGTGGTGGCCTGAAGACCCAGGTCGAGTTCGTCTCCGCCAACCCCGTCGGCCCCATGCACATCGGCCACGGCCGCTGGGCCGCGCTGGGCGACTCACTCTGCCGTGTTATGGACCACGCCGGTTACGACATCCAGCGTGAGTTCTACATCAACGACCACGGCTCTCAGATGAACACCTTCGGCAACTCCATCAGCACGCGCTATATGCAGCTTGCTGACATCATCGCCAAGCAGGGCGTGGATATTGACGAGGCTCACAAGCTGCTGATCGCCGACCGCGACGCCTTTGTTGCCGATGAGAACGACGAGCATCCCGAGACCCATCCGTATCAGGACAACTTTGCCGAGACCCTGGGCAAGGACTCCTATGGCGGCGACTACATCATCGACGAGGCTGCCGAGTTCTGGCGCACCGACGGCGACAAGTGGGTCGAGGCCGATCCGCAGGAGCGCATGGAGAGCTTCCGCGAGCGCGGCTACGTTAAGATGGTCGACAACATGCGCGACCTCTGCCACGCCGTCAACTGCGACTTTGATCGTTGGTACTCCGAGCGCTCGCTGTATGTGAAGGACACTGAGGGTGAGACCGCCGGCACCTCCGCCGTCGACCGCGCTTTTGAGAAGCTCGACAAGATGGGCTACCTCTATACCAAGGACGGCGCCCTGTGGTTCCGCTCCACCGACCTGGGCGACGACAAGGACCGCGTCCTGATCAAGTCCGATGGCGAGTACACCTACTTCGCCTCCGACGTTGCCTATCACTGGGATAAGTTCCAGCGCGTCGACCATGTCATCGACATCTGGGGCGCCGACCACCACGGCTACATCGAGCGCGTCCGTTGCGTCTGCGACGCTCTGGGTTACCCCGGCAAGTTCGAGGTTCTGCTGGGCCAGCTCGTCAACCTGCTGCGCAACGGCAAGCCCGTCCGTATGTCCAAGCGCAAGGGCACCATGGTGACCCTGCAGGAGCTCGTCGACGAGGTCGGCTCTGATGCTGCCCGTTACACGCTCATCTCCAAGAGCTCCAACCAGATGGTCGACTTCGATATCGAGGCCGTTAAGAAGCGCGACAACTCCAACCCGGTGTACTACGTGCAGTACGCTCACGCCCGCGTGTGCTCCATCCTGCGTCGTGCCGCCGACGTTACCGCCGAGCAGGCTGACGAGATGGGCATGAAGGCCGTCGCCGCCAAGGCCATCGGTGAGAACGTCGATTACTCGCTGCTGACCGACCCGACCGAGCTCGCCCTTTCGCGTAAGCTCAACGAGCTCACCGACCTCATCGCCAGCTGCGCTCGCGACCGCGCCCCGTTCCGTCTGACGCACTTTGCCGAGGAGCTCGCCGGCGACTTCCACAGCTTCTACGCTGCCTGCCAGGTGCTGCCGAGCGAGGGCCGTCCCGTCGACCCCGAGCTTTCGCGCGCCCGTCTGGCCGCTTGCGACGCCGTCCGCGTAACGCTCGCCCTGGTGCTCACCCTTGTTGGTGTCTCCGCTCCCGAGCAGATGTAAGCTGCGGGTCATTTGACCGTGTAGGTTCGGCTTTGCTGAGCCCTATAAGCCCGATCTCCATTGAACTGCCTCCCATTTCTTGGACATGAGAAATGGGAGGCTTTCTTTATGCGCGTTGATTTGAGGGTGAAGCA
>NZ_JADMRH010000031.1:0-10639 GCF_015560135.1 Collinsella aerofaciens | reverse complement strand
GGCGCCTTTAGACGCGTGCCGGAAATCCAAGGGTTATACCCTAAGAGCAAACCACCCCTTTTAGGGGTGGTTTTGATTGGAGGAGAACGCATGCGGCCCGGTGGCACTCAGATAAAGCGCGGCGCCGCGGTGCGCATGCGACGCCGACTGGGCTTGGCACCGCGGGCGTACGCACTGCTGTCGTGCTCGCTGGTGCTGGTCATAGCTGGCGTTTCTGCCTATGGCATGACCGTGCCGTCCATGATGCAGGCGCATGCCGCACGCGAGCCGCGCGTGGGGCATGAGGTCAAAAGTGATCTGGGTACCACGACTGGATATGCTTGGGCAAGTGTGGTCGCGCATATTGTGTTTGGCACCGACGATGCGGATGGCGCTGAGGCCCCGGACAACGAAGTTACGCTTGCCAATGGCAAAACCATCGTGCTCACCAACACCAAGATCATCGATCGGTTGTCCAACAATAGCGTGGCGGCAACGGTGAATAAGGTCGAGCAGCAGAAGGAGCAGGACGCCCAGCAGTCCGGAAAGCCCGGTAGCTCGGATACATCTGGCTCCGGCTCGGATTCATCGAGTTCGGGCGGCGGCTCTGGGCCGGGTTCCTCTACCGGAGGGTCTGGAAACGGCGGCTCGACGGGCGGCAACACTGACAACGATGCAAACTCCGGTGGCCTTTCCGCTGCTGAAGAAGAGAGCATTCACAGTTGGCTTGTGACCAAGTACAACATGCTCGACGGCTATGTTTCTCGTGCCAATGACGTGGTCTCGACCTATAACTCTACGGGAGATCCCAGACCGTGCGACAGCCTGGTCGGGGAGATGTTTGTTATTCGAGCTGAGTTCGGTCGTCAGACATTCTCGCCCCGGTCAAAGTGGTATCAGCAGTATGCCAATCTGTGGGGCTGTTACACCAACCTATGTCAATGGGTCGGCCATTACGGCGATGATGACGTCGCGCTCGGTAACTTCAACAATAACGTGGCGGCGCTTGCCCTATGATGACCGATCTTGCATCCACCACACCACAATCGCTCGGTCGCGATCCCATGGTCGGCCTGCGCCTGGCGCGTGTCGACGGGTTTGAGCCGGCCATTGCGCTCGGTCAGGACGAACTGCCTGCCTATCTGCGTCGTTTTACGATGCTGTTTGCCGACGATGCCACCATGCGCCGTGGCGGTATCGGCCGCGTGACACGTGCCGTCAACGCCCAAGGCGAGGCCGTGGCACTCAAGCAGCTCATCTTGCCGACGCGCGATGAGTTTGACGACGATGCCGCTCACGAGGCGCTGGTCGCCAAGTTCAAGGCGGCGTTTCGCGAGGAATACGAATGCCATCGCGCCCTTTCGGGCCTTAAGGGCTTTCCCCGCCTCTATGGCTGGGGCGAGGTCGACGGTGTGCCTGCAATTGTCATGGAATGGGTCGAGGGCGAGACGCTTGCCCGCTTGCGTTCGCGACTCGCCGTGGACGATGCCGGACGCCTGTCGCCGCTTGTGGCGGCGCGTCTGGGTCGCGACCTGTTCGATCTGCTCTGCCGTATGAGCCTGGTGGGTGAGGGCTTTGTCCATCGCGATATCTCGCCCGCTAATATTATGGTGCGCACGGCGCGTCTACCGCTTGACCGGCAGCTTGCCGAGGGCACCTTTGACCTGTGCCTGATCGACTTTGGCTCGTCGCTGGCGCTTGAGCCTGCGTCGGCCGTGGCCGGTACCGGCGGCAAGGCATCCTTTACCGAGCGTTATGCCACGCTGCGTCGCGCGACGGTTGCCTATGCCCCGCCCGAGATGCTCACCGACGATATTCCCGATCTGCGCGCTTTGCGTATGTCGCCGGCGATCGACGTCTATGCCGCGGCAAGCACGGTTTACGAGCTCATTGCCGGCGTCGCGCCATACGAAGCCGCGCCGAGCACTTCGGGCACCTCGGGTTCGCGCAAAAAGACGCGCGACATCGCGAGCCCCTACCGTCTCAAGATGGACACGCGGCCCGACTATCCCATTGGTGCCCATGCGCCCGGTTGTGATTTGACTCAGCTGCTTCGTCGTGAGCCCGATGTGGCGCTCGCCGCGGCCGAGCAGGCCCAGCAGCTAGGGCTTGAGCCGGATTCCGAAGAGCTACGCGATGCGCTGGCGTTTGTCGATGCCCAGCTGTTCGACGTGGTGATGGCCTGTCTGTCCAGCCATCAAAAAGATCGTCCCGAGCCGGCGGCGGTCGAGGCGGCGCTCTCAGCGTTTTGTGACCACTATGCGCAAAATGTCGGCCGTTCGCTCCGCGGCGAGCCGCTCACGCCGTGCCCCATGGATGCGTCTGGCCGCGCGGTTCGTCGCGCGCTGATGGTCGGCGCGACGGTCGTCTGTGGCGTGGTTTGGGCTGTGGTCGTGGTTTCGGCCGCGCTGCTGGCGTCGGGCGCTCGCGTTACGGCGACTTTGGGATCGCTCGTGTGGTCTGGGTCGCTACCGGGTATTATTGCCGCACTGGCGTTGGCGCTGCCAGGCATAGCCGGCGTTGCCGCGGGGGCACTTGCGCGCGATCGGCGCTCGGGCTTCCTGCAGGGCGTGCTTGCGCTTTCTGCCTGCGAGGTTCCGGTGCTGGTTGTGGCTGCATGTAGCGTATTTTCCCAACGCGCCGTGATGGGCGGCCTTGTTGCCGCTCTGGTTGCAACCTATACGCTTACGTGGTTTTTGCTTGCGATGGGCTTTGCCTTTGAACTTCCCGTTTCGGCACCGCGACGCACAAAAGCCCAGATGGCGACTCCGCTTGCCGGTGGAGCCGCAGCTGCCCGTACTTTTGACGGATCTGTTGAAGTATCGTCCGATTCTATTTCTACGACCAAGGAGGCCTAGGTCATGGCATCTCAAGTTGAGCTCACCCCATGCGGGGCCATGTTTGACATCTTTAAGCGCGCGGCGCATCTGAGCCATATCGAGCTGTGCGGCCTGGTGCTTTCGTCCCGTCCGCTCGCCGACGGCCGCAGCCCGCAGAGCCGAGCCGCCGATCGCTCTTGGGTTTCCCGCTTTATCGTTCGCGCGCCGGTCGGCACGCTTCAGCAGCGCTACTTTGCCGAATACGGTACCTCGGCTGCGCGTATTATGTCACAACTGGCCCTGCGCCAGCGCAATCCCATGGACTCCACGGCTGTGATCAATATGGTGTGCGGTCCTGCAGGTGAACCGATGGTGCGCGCGCTCGAAGAGTGCCACCAGGACACGAATCTCTATCGCAACGCGCTCGATCGCCTGTCCCAGGCGGCGGAACTCATGCCTGCCGAGCGCGCCGAGGCCGTGCTGGTGCTGTTTATCGCCGTCGGCTGTTCGGCGGATGTGCGGTCCTCGGTGAACTATGCCATCGACTACGCGCACGCGACCTGTGGCGGAGGCACTTCCACGCCGCGTTCGCTTGGCATGTCGCTGACCGCGGGCGAACGCGAACCCGCCCCGGCGCACCCCTTGGGCTTGCTGCGCGTACAAAACAGTTTTGTCGTGAGCGCCCCGCGCTGGATTCAGCCGAGTGAGCAGGGTGTTGAGATTGGCGCGCTGGCCACTGGTGAGGGCGATATTACCGACGTCGGCGACGATGTCTCGGCCCGCCATGCCCATATCTGGTGCGATGCTCAAAATATCTGGCACGTCGAGGACTTGTCGTCCACCAACGGAACCGTGGTGGTAAACGGGGCCACGCGCGTCTGCATTCAGGTCGAGCCCGGCCGTTCCGCCCAACTCAATCCCGGCGACGAGCTCAAGCTCGGCGAATCCACTACCTATGCCATCCTGCTCGGCGCCCTCTAGCCGGCAGTTAGGGACGTTCCTTTTCTGCCGGCACTTGGGGACACTCCTCGGCGCGCCAGAGCCGGTCGCCTGGGGATGGAGAGGCCATTTTGGCCCTTGGCGGTCAGTCGGGGCGAAACTAGAAGATCTTTCCGATTCGCGGCTGTTCATGCTTGTAGAGCATCTAAAACAATAGGATGTTATTCTGGAATATGCCGGGTGCGTGAACTTGCCTGTCTTAGCCTTAATAAGGTATAGGGGAGTTTGGCTCAGGGGTTCCGTCTTGTTCTTCAGCGCAGTATTGTGGGACAGATTTGCTGAGATTGGCGCCTTACACCGCAGAGCGCACGGAAGGCTCTCGATTTGTGTTCTGGCCCCAGAATACAGGGCCTGATACTTACCAACTGTGGCATGGATGTAACATCTGTAGAAATCAACCCTTTTGTTGTCGACCTTTGTAAGAAAAACACTGCCATCAACTCTTTGGATGACGAAACTAGGGTGCTTGAGGGGAGCCTTTACTCCCCTCTGAGAGATGACTCATGTTTTTCGCTTGTCGTTGTGAATCCTCCGTTACTGCCGATTCCGGATGAGATTCCTTATCCCTTCGTTTGAGATGGAGGACAATCGGGTCTGGATAAAACACTTCGTATTCTTAAGGGTGGCGATACGCATTTAGAGAAAAACGGTAAATACTGCTAATAGGGGTGACGACGATGGTGCAGGGGCGACCCGCGATGCTCTCATCAATACGTCGGATACTTGGGAAATCAGGTCTAGATGCATGTATGATGATGCTGTGTGGCTATTCAATTAATCCGCGTTCCGAATGGGTGCAGGGTATAGCTGCGACATCGTATGCTTTTGACCCGGCGCGATACTCAGATATTTCTGAGGCGGTTGACGAAGTTTATACGCACTATGCCGCGCAAGGCGTTTCGGAAGTTTGCACATCTACGTTACGGGCTTAGGTTTCTTCAAGCGAGCAGGCCGGTTGCGTTATTTCGAGCGATTTTTCTAGTCTAGACGACAAAAGGCAAAGGATTTGATGGGTATAAAACGCGGACGTTTGTGGGCGGATGCTCAAATCTATTGTGGCAATCGGGCGGTTGAAAAAGATATTTCAACCGCCCGATTGCCAGGTTCGTCGGAGGAGATGTCCGATTCCGACTCTCTTGTAGGAAGAGCTTGAGATCGTATTGGCCCAAGGCAATCTTAAAGCAGTCTCATTGGCAAATCTTCGCTCCTGTTGTGTTGAGGTGTAAGGTATCAGTGATTGATGTTTTGTGGCGGGTAGATTGGGGCCTTCCTTGATTCGATGCGTTCTCTCGAGGTTCATCAGAGCAAAAGGGGCTTTCGTCTTCATTGCTATCACGGTGATTGGAACCGCTCTCTCCTATGCCATGCCATACGTGAACGGGAAATTCTTAGATTTTCTTCTCGGTAACCGCAGCGAAAGAGACGCCGTACTCTTCGCGCTCCTGGTTGCGTCAATAGGAGTTTTCTCCACCCTCTTTACTTATTTTGCAGGAACACTTTCCATTCGCATAACCACGAGACTTTCCTTTGATCTTCTCAGGGAGGCCGTCTTGCGTTTTGAAAGAGACGATTACTTGGTGAGTCGGACCATCGATCCAGCCTATACAACGCAACGGATTATTTCCGACTCCAGCGTGGTCTCATCCTTCGTTTTGGCGAATTTTATCAGTGCGCCGCTGTCCATTGTAGCCATTCCCATCGTATTGCTTATCATATGGTCAATTGATTCAACTCTCGCGGTGTTTTCCATCATTCTCCTCATCGTGTATTTCTGTGTAATTACTGGGTTGAGGAAACTTTTGTATAGGGTCACGTATGAGAAGAAAGAGGCGGACAGCGCCTTTTACGCCGCAATTGCATCGCAGCTTAATCAGATTCTCAACATTCAACTGACATCTTCGTACGGCAAGAGCGAACAAGCGCTCGACGCTGGGTTTAAGAGCTATTTTCCCAAAGTTTTGCGCTCCGGAAAGCTATCATATTCTCTGACATCGCTCGATGGTCTTTTCGCAGCGTTGTTTCAAGCGGTGATACTTGTTGTTTCCGGAGTACGAATCATTAACGGAACTATGTCAATAGGCGAGTACACTATCATCGGTACATACTTCGCGGTTCTCTTTAAGACTTTGAAAAGTATGATGTCATTGTTCAAATCCTATCAAGATGCCAAAGCATCATGGGATAGGACGGCTATCGCGACGAGAGAAAAGGAGAGATCGGGGTGGAATCGGACCGATTTAGCTAAACTCGATGAAATAAATGACATTTCGGTATCTGATTTGGAATTCTCGGTTGCCCTTCCAGACGGATCTGTCCGAGAGGTCCTCGGCGGGTTTTCTTTCAAGTTTTCCGGTCCTGGAACATATTGCATAGTTGGGGAAAACGGAAGAGGCAAGACGTCACTTCTTTACTTGATGCTCGGGCTATACTCATCGAAAGGCAAAGTAAAATACAACGGCGTGCCAATCGAAGAATGCGACTTGGATTACATACGTGCGAGAGAGATATCGTGCTGCCCACAGTCGTGCTTCGCGCCGGACGAAACGGTGAAAGAGCTGTTAGAGTATTTCGACACGCCCTTTTCTTCCTATCACCGGGGTGTAGATGGCCTACTTTCGCTGGAAAACAGCGTGAAGGAGTTGCTCGGGAAACGTTGCTCCGCGCTTTCGGGCGGTGAGCTGCGCCGAGTGTACTTATGGTCGGCGATTTCACGCAAGTCGTCAGTTTTGGTACTCGACGAGCCCACGACTGGGTTAGACGCTGTAAGCCGCGCCGAGCTTGCGGCCTATGTTAAGCGCAACAAGCAAAGCCAGCTGATCATCGTTGTCTCTCACGATGACGAGATGGTCGGCGCGGTAGAAGGGGTAGTGGATTTAGGCAGCATGTACCAGGGTAAATGATGACAAGTGTAGTGCTACCCAACTGGCAGAGATAACAAAAAGGCGATGCAGATGCACGTAGCATTCAGGCGGTTCGGACTCGGTGCCTTCACGCCATCGCAACGCTTTCAGATATAGTTCTCGTTCTCTTACTGAAGGAAACTTTAGTCTACGTCATCTTGTCGAGACAGAGGTGAAGCGAAGTGTTGTCGCGACGTATCTTATTCCAGGTGGCTCAGTATCAGCGTGAGAATCGCACCAAAGTGTACTTACGATTCTCGTGTCCCACGGACAACATGAGCTGAGCATTGAGGTTCCACCCTTTGCTGCAACTACACGGGGTTGGACGGCAATGAATATGCCGGGCCGCGTACCACGCGCAGCGGGGGTCCATGTCCCAGTATGTTGCCTACAGCAGCCTCGATGTCCACGCACACATCATCTCTGCCTTCGCGTTCAATCCATTTGCCGGAGAGTGCGAGGGTTGCCAGGCCGTAGAATTCGAGCCGAACAAATGAAATGCGGTATCAGCGCATAGGATTAAACTGACGATTGCTTTGCACTGAGAATACGCTTGGAAAGCCGCTATGGGTGGCGGCCCGGGTTAAATAGAGAAGCCCGTCCGATCACTTTCATGTGGCGAACGGTCGGGCTTCTTATTCCACTTGCCAATGCTCGGCTCATATTGGAAGAAAGCTACGCTAATGTTTGCGTGACACTCCTATTTTCTCCGAAGAAAGAGTCGGATAATGAAGAATAGAATTAAAAAAGGTGCCAGATATAACGCAAGTATAAAGGCTAATCCAACGAGACCTTGCAATAATGGCATAACTCCTCCCAGACACGAGATTTTGGTATTTGTTCCCATCTTATTCTGAATTGGACCAAATAGTTCCTAGCCACAAAACTACTCGTCAACTGGATCGCACCAATCTGCTGGCAAAACACAGCTTGATTCTTTATCGACATAGCACCAATCCGCAACAGGGCACTCGGCGATGTCGTAAAAATTGCATATATCAACTCCAAGACAACAAGGCTCAACGGGAGGATGTTCATTTGAACCAACAGGATGGATATGCTTCATAACAGCTCCTCACCTTAATCCAATTAGAGACTACGTTTGATCAATGCCACAGTGATCTACAACGCAGATGCTGCCGCCATCCATGTCATAGTCGCAGTAATCGTATGCACCACAGCCATCTGCTTTATCATAAACAGTACAGATGTCAGTAATGCCCAAGAGGCAGTCAAAAGACATCGGCTTCACGCCTGCCTCGTCGCCACTTCCTGGATTAATCGGATGAATATGCTTCACGACTACCTCCCTTTGAGTGCAGAAAAACCTCAATATTGTGTATAACAAACCAAGATGTCTAGTTCACCATATTTCTAGAATGGTTTCGGCGAACGCAGCAATAAGCTTCGCAGACGGTAATCAGAAGAACGAACACCTCCACAATGGTGACAGCAATGCGCTGAACCGCTTATTCCGATACAGTAGCTTCTCGTTGATTTTTCTCCTGCGAAGATGAGTGGCGGGAAATAAGGTCAAAAGCCATCTCGTAGCACATTTTTCTATATTCACATGATGCAGGGTGTAGACTCTTGGGCAAGTAGCCGTGCTCGTCTGCAGCCTCCCAGCTACAGCCCCCACCACAGAAAGACCGAGCCCAACAGTCCGTACAGTCAATTCTTTTTTCGACACCCTGACTCCAGTTTTCAATATACCTAGTTTCGTCAATTCCGGTGACGATGTTGCCCATTTTGAATCGCATCATCCCGACAAACCTGTGACAGGGGTATACGTCCCCTTCGGGAGTCACGGAAATAAAACGCCTGCCAGCCCCGCATCCGACAAAGGCGATCCTGTTGCCCATAATCAAATCAACTGCAGTTTTCAATGTTCTAAACAAGGGCTTTTCCCCTTGATCAATCTGTTTGAGATATTGATCCGCCAAATCTATTAGGCCCGCCCTGATTTTGTTTAATGAGTGTTCGTCGAGTTTGATATTCTCATCGAATGAGCTCACGGGCGAGAAGTAAATCCTTCTGAAGCCCATCTCTTTAAACTGAAGATAGTCTTCAACAAGGTTACAGTTATTATTTGTTAAGGTCGCTCTTGCGCCGAAGGGGAACGACTCGGAAAAACGACGAACGTTTTTGTCGATATCGGAGAAAGAGCCGCCTCCCGTCTTGTACGGGCGCGATGCATCGTGCTTGCATCCTGTACCATCGAGACTAATCAGAACAGAAAACCCGTGCTCCTTGAAAGAATTCACAGCAGTGTCACTCAAAAGCGTTCCGTTGGTCGTAATAGAATAGGTAAAGTTTCTATTGGGGTATATTCTTTTTGAATAGTCGACCGTTTTCCATATCAGCGGCTCGTTAATCATGGGTTCCCCACCAAAAAAGACGATCGCAAGCGTTTCGTTTTCCGATGAACTTGCGACGAGGTAGTCGACCGCCTTGAAGGCTATCTCGTCTGTCATCAGCAGAGGAGACGTTCCATAATCTCCTTTACCGGCAAAACAGTAACTACAACCAAGGTTGCATGCATGTGAAACGTGGAGTTCGATGGATCTAAGTTTTCGAGGCGTGTCTTTTGTTAAGAAAGTCCGCTCAGACAATCGTTGATACTCATCAATGTCGTCTTCAAGTTCTGCTATGGTCGTTTGGTCGTAGCCTTTCGCAGCAAGTGACTTTGTTAGCAACTTCGAGTTGACCGTTCTTCCCGATGCTTCAAATATGCGAAGCGCATCTTCTGATGCTTGGTCAACCTGAAAGCAATTGCGAGTGACCTCATCGAAGCAGTAACGACGATCACTTACTGAGAAAAAATGCATACGTTCCTCAATTTCATGCTGGACTGGCACTAACCTTGTTTATTGTTGCGCAGCTATAAAAAACCACCAGCGGGGATTCGGTGTGCGGCCCAATCGGACTCCCAAAAGGTTCTATTTGAGACTGGCAAGCTTTGTGTTGTTGGCACTTCGACAGCGCTCTTTATTCCAACATGGAGCCTCGCAGTTTGAGTCGAGTTGCCTCTGGAAGGTCCGATCTTAACTTGATTTAGGATGAAAACAGATTACAGGCGCGCTCCTCTAGAAAGAAAGGAAACCAATCGCTGCCTTTCACCAGGAAAGTTTTTATAGCCCACCTCGAGCAAAATGAAAGATGCGAGAGCGATTGGGGAACAACGCGAATCTCCCCTTTTGGGTGGGAGCGAGCCTTCAGCCACCGGCGAACGACTCGCCCTGGTCAGAATCTGGAAGTGGTGCCGGGCCGCTTGGGCCTCCCCGGTGACTTCGTGGGGCTTACCTGCCTGACGTCGAGGAGTACATCCGCAAGATTCGTTCCCTATGCCGTTTGCTCTCACGCCCGCCTTAGTTCCAAGTCGGGCGAGCCGCCGCGCTCATGCGACCCGTGGCGGCGACACGTCGACGCCGCGCTCGCTGAGCACATCTTCGGTCGCGGGCGAGCACGAGGTCGCGCCGGCGCATCCGCTGGGACTGCTGTGCGTGCAAAACGGCTACGTGGTGAGCGCCCCGCGCTGGATTCAGCCGAGTGAGCAGGGTGTTGAGATTGGCGCGCTGGCCACTGGTGAGGGCGATATTACCGACGCCGGCGACGATGTCTCGGCCCGCCATGCCCATATCTGGTGCGATGCTCAAAATATCTGGCACGTCGAGGACTTGTCGTCCACCAACGGAACCGTGGTGGTAAACGGGGCCACGCGCGTCTGCATTCAGGTCGAGCCCGGCCGTTCCGCCCAACTCAATCCCGGCGACGAGCTCAAGCTCGGCGAATCCACTACCTACGCCATTCTCTTCGGTGCCCTCTAGCCGGCAGTTAGGGACGTTCCTTTTAATATGAGCAGGATATTGTCAAGAGGCAAAATCGGGCCTGGCCCCAACGATATGGGGTCAGGCCCTCTCCCTATATCAACCCGTCCGCGGC
>NZ_JADMRH010000030.1:0-10716 GCF_015560135.1 Collinsella aerofaciens | reverse complement strand
ATTGTGGCATCCCGAGCCCGCGGAAAGAAGCTGCGCCGCGGGGGAGGCGACCCAAATGGCTTTCTCATATCGTCTTTCATGCCAAATATCTCCGTGCACAAACCGCCACCCACTCCAACAAAAAATTGCACAATTTATTTCTCATGTCTGTACATAGTTTGTTAGCCAAGCGCGATTATCAGTACTCTTCGCCGTTCTGTTTGGGCATCAGGAGCGCCCTTAATCATCGCCAGCAACCCAATAACCTGCGCCAACGTGAACATCATTCCAAAACAACCCCCTTAAGCACGTCAAATGAACGATATGTTGTCCAACGCAGCCCAAATCAGTTTCACTAACAGCTTGTGCTAGGATACCTATCGTTACATGAGCTCAACTGTGCTCACGGCTTCAGCAAGTCACAAAGTGCAGGGTTGATCAGCATCCGGCCGTAACGGCGGTGCCAGAAACACCACGAGCTCCAATAAAGAAGTCATGCGACGTTGTTTATTTGTATTGAGTTAATTCACAGGTGCAAATAATTATTAGTTTGTATGCCTAAACGTAGCAGTTCTTCCGCTGTTTGCGTGCGGTTCAGTTTTGTTCCCGCTTGACTGGCTCGCACGCAGCCAGCTGGGGATGCGGTCATTTTGCGATACATGTCCGCGTCTCTAGCCACTGCACTTTTACATACCGTTCACGGTGGGGCAGAGCCACGTGCTTGTCTGACTGGGCTCAGGGTTTGAATATGGAGCGCCTCCGCGCACAAGCGCCCTGGCGAAGCCATACCCAAACCCCGTGAGCCACACGTAAGACAGCAAGGGGGTGGTGCTCGTGTGGTATGTGATTCAGGTCATTAACGGTCGCGAAGACGTAATGCGCGAGCGCATCGAGCGCGTGGTGCCGGCGAGTGCCATGCAAGAGCTCTTTTATCCCCAATATCAAACCGAGATCAAGGTACACGGCGAATGGATTGTCACGACCAAGCCGCTCTTTCCCGGTTATCTCATCTGCGATACGGCAGATCCTCGGACCGTGCAACAGTACCTGCTGCGCATGGACGACTTTGCTCGGGTGCTTTCCCAGGACGGTCAGTTTGTGCCGCTGGCAAAAGAAGAGACCCAGCTCATTGGCAGTTTTACCAATAGGGGAGACCGCGTAGTGCCCATGAGCGAGGCCCTAAAAGATGGCGACCGGGTCGTAGTAACGGCTGGTCCGCTGTTGGGCCACGAAGGCCTCATTAAAGACATCAATAGACGTAAATGCACTGCTTATCTGGAGCTCAACCTGTGCGGCCGACGCGTAACTACGCGCGTTGGCCTTGCCGTGCTTTCAAACGAGCAGCGCGTCATGCGCAACCTCAAAAAGGTAATCGCCTAGCTGCTGGCGATTTCCGCAAAGGACAGGGAGGATCCCCGACCCGGGAACAAAATCTTGGAAGAGAACGTGTCAGATAAAACAGAATATGTAATGGACTTGCCCAAAGTCACAAGATTTCCTAGGGCAACAGAGTTTCCGCCTCCTGTCGAGAACCCAGCTCCTGCTATGGGTTTCGTTGCAACTGGCACTTATAAGGCGCCTGCGCCGGACTCGTCGTGTGCCGCCCCCAAGAAAGGTGGGCCGGGCTACCTCGCTATTAAGCGTGCATTTGATATTGTTTTCTCGGCGGGTGTTTGCGCAGTTCTTTTAATCCCCGTTGCGACTGCATGCGTTGCAATTGAGATCGACACCCCCGGCAAGCCGTTCTTCCGCCAGGAGCGTATCGGCAAGAATGGAAAACCGATATACATATTTAAGTTGCGCACCATGGTGTCGGATGCTCATGATCATCCCGAGAAGTATATGACTTCCGAACAGCTGGCTCAGTGGAAACGCGAGCAGAAGGTCGACGATGACCCACGCATTACGCGCGTTGGTCGCTTCCTGCGACGCACCTCACTCGATGAGTTGCCGCAGTTTATCAATGTGCTCATGGGTGACCTCTCTGTCATTGGCCCCAGACCGGTGACGCTCGAAGAGACGTACGAGTATGGAGATGCCCGTGATGAAGTGCTCTCCTGCAAACCGGGGATCACCGGCTGGTGGGCGGCCACTGACCGCAATGACTCAACGTGGGCTAGTGGCCAGAGGCAGGCTCGCGAGTTATTTTATGTGCGCCATCAATCGGTTGGCCTAGACGCCCGCGTGTTTGTTAAGACCTTCAAGGCAATGAGGAAGGGCAAGTGATGGCTCCCTCCTTGAGCGTAGTCATACCAACCCTAAATGCGGCGGGCGAGATCGATGAGCTCTTGACCCTCATCGAAACTCAGACTCTCAGGCCCTTCGATATCTTGGTGGTTGACTCATCCTCCGAAGATGGCACCGTTGACGAGGTCGCCAAGCATCCTCGGGTTAACTTCGTTCGCATAGAACGTAAGGAATTCAATCACGGTTCGACCCGCGACATAGCTTTGAGGCACACCGCGGGTGATTTCGTTTGTTTTCTCACACAGGATGCTGTACCCGCTTCCAGTCGCTACCTGGAAACGCTTGTCGAACCGTTACTGGCCGATAACTCTGTCGCGCTTGTGAGCGGAAGGCAGCTCCCCAAGGCCAATGCCCGTCGTTTTGAACAATTGGTTCGTGATTTCAACTATCCCGACACACCGTCTGTTCGGTCAAAAGGCGATCTCAAGAAATTTGGGATTAAGACGTTCTTTGCATCTGACACCTGTTCTGCCTATCGACGGACCGCATATCTCGAATGCGGTGGATTCGATCAAGTCAACACCAACGAGGACATGCTCATGGCCGCCAAATTTATCGCCTCGGGTATGAAGGTCGCGTACGAACCATGTGCCGAGGTCTATCACTCGCACAACTTGACGCCATCCCAACAGTTTGCCCGCAACCGTGCCGTCGGGTTCTTTCTCGAAACGCATGCGGACGATCTCATGCATGCAAGTGAGATCGGTGAAGGGGGCCGGCTCGTCAAAGCGGTCTCCTCCCAGCTCCTTCGGGAGGGCAATCTGGTCGAGTTCATCGCCTTCGCTGTCGACTGCTGCGCGCGCCTTCTGGGAAACCGTGCTGGCCGTAGGGCCGCTAGAAAAGAAAGGCTATAGCAAATGAAAGGCATCATCCTCGCCGGCGGTTCCGGCACCCGCCTGTACCCGCTCACGCTCGTGACCTCCAAGCAGCTGCTGCCGGTCTACGACAAGCCCATGATCTACTACCCGCTGTCCACCCTCATGCTGGCGGGCATCCGGGACATCCTGGTCATCTCCACGCCGACCGACCTGCCCAACTTCGAGCGCCTGCTCGGGGACGGCTCCCGCTACGGCGTGAACCTGTCCTACGCTGAGCAGCCGAGCCCCGACGGCCTGGCCCAGGCCTTCACCATCGGCGAGGACTTCATCGCCGGCGAGCCGTGCGCGCTGGTGCTGGGCGACAACATCTTCTACGGCAACGGCCTTTCGCGCCACCTGACGCGCGCCGTCCAGAACGCCGAGTCGGGCCGCGCCACTGTCTTCGGCTACCACGTGGACGACCCCGAGCGCTTCGGCGTCGTGGAGTTCGATCGCGAGGGGAGGGCCGTCTCCATCGAGGAGAAGCCCGCCGAGCCCAAGAGCTCCTACGCCGTCACCGGCCTGTACTTCTACCCGGGCGACGTGGCCGCCAAGGCGCATGAGGTGAAGCCGTCGGCCCGCGGCGAGTTGGAGATCACCACGCTCAACCAGATGTACCTGGAGGAGGGGACGCTGTCCGTCGTCACCCTCGGCCGCGGGTACGCGTGGCTGGACACCGGCACCATGGAGAGCCTGCATGAGGCCGCGGAGTTCGTCCGCGCCGTGGAGCACTCCCAGGACCTGCCCGTGTCCGTGCCCGAGGAGATCGCCTGGGAGAACGGCTGGATCACGACCGAGGGGCTCAGGCAGGCCGCCGAGGCCTACGGCAAGTCGGTCTACGGGCAGCACCTGAAGAAGGTCGCCGCCGGCGAGATCGTCAACAGCCCGCGCGAGTACTAGGAAACGAGGAGATACGAACATGGCAGAGGAGACCTTCTCCCCCAGGAACATCATCGTCACGGGCGGCTGCGGCTTTATCGGCAGCAACTTCGTGCACCACGTGGTGGACAACCACCCCGGCGTGCACGTCACCGTCCTGGACAAGCTGACCTACGCCGGCAACCCCGAGAACATCGCCGGGCTGCCCTCCGACCGCGTGGAGCTCGTCGTGGGCGACATCTGCGATGCCGGGCTGCTCGATAAGTTGGTCCCCGGTCACGACGCGATCGTGCACTACGCCGCGGAGTCCCACAACGACAACTCCATCGCCGACCCGGAGCCCTTCCTGCGCACCAACGTCGAGGGCACCTTCCGCCTGCTGGAGGCCGTGAGGAAATACGGCATCCGCTACCACCACGTCTCCACCGACGAGGTCTACGGCGACCTGACGCTCGACGACCCGGCGAAGTTCACCGAGGAGACGCCCTACCACCCGTCCTCGCCGTACTCGAGCACCAAGGCCAGCTCCGACATGCTCGTGCGCGCCTGGACCCGCACCTACGGGCTTCGCACCACGATCTCCAACTGCTCCAACAACTACGGCCCCTACCAGCACGTGGAGAAGTTCATCCCCAGGCAGATCACGAACATCGTCGACGGCGTCCGTCCCAAGCTCTACGGGAAGGGCGAGAACGTCCGCGACTGGATCCACACAGAGGACCACTCCTCGGCCGTCTGGGACATCCTGACCAAGGGCCGCACGGGGGAGACCTACCTCATCGGCGCCGACGGCGAGAGGAACAACATCACGGTCCTGCGCATGATCCTGGAGGCGATGGGGCGCGACCCCGAGGACTTCGACTGGGTCGCCGAACGCCCCGGCCACGACCGCCGCTACGCCATCGACTCCACCAAGCTCCAGCGCGAGCTGGGCTGGAGGCCGGCGCACACCGACTTCGCCGAGGGCCTGAAGGCCACCATCGACTGGTACGTCGCCAACGAGTCCTGGTGGCGCCCCGTCAAGGAGGCCACCGAGGCCCGCTACCGCGCGCAGGGGCAGTAAGGAGGGAAGAGTTAGATGGCAGACATCGCATTCGAGAAGGACCTCTCCGTCGCCGAGACCGGCATCGAGGGCCTCAAGGTCGTCGACCTCGCCGTCCACGGCGACTCGCGCGGCTGGTTCAAGGAGAACTGGCAGCGCGCCAAGATGTGCGCCCTGGGCATCCCGGACCTCCGCGTCGTCCAGAACAACATCTCCTACAACGACAGCCGCGGCGTCACCCGCGGCATCCACGCCGAGCCCTGGGACAAGTTCATCTCCGTGGCGCGCGGCTCGGTCTTCGGCGCCTGGGTCGACCTGCGCGAGGGCAGCGAGACCTTCGGCAAGGTATTCACGACCGTTTTGGATCCCAGCAGAGCCATCTACGTCCCGCGCGGCATGGGCAACTCCTTCCAGGCCCTGGAGGACGGCACCGCCTACACCTACCTGGTGGACGCCCACTGGTCCCTGGAGCTCAAGAGGACCTACACCTTCGTGAACCTCGCCGACCCGGAGCTCGCCATCGAGTGGCCCATCCCGCTCGACGAGGCCACCGTCTCCGATGCCGACCTCGGCCACCCGATGCTCAAGGACGTCGTCCCCATGGCTCCGAAGCGCACCCTCGTCACCGGCTGCAACGGCCAGCTTGGCCATGCGGTGCGTGCGCTCGCCGAGGAGCGCGGCGTCTCCAAGGACTTCGACTTCTGCGACATCGACACCTTCGACATGTCAGACCCGGCGGCCTATTCGCAGTACGACTGGTCGCTCTACGGCACCGTGATCAACTGCGGCGCCTACACGGCCGTGGATAAAGCGGAGACCCCCGAGGGCCGCGCGACCGCCTGGAAGGCCAACGCCACCGGCCCGGCGCTTCTCGCCCGCACCTGCGCCGGGCACGGCATCACGCTCGTCCACGTGTCCTCCGACTACGTCTTCGACGGCACCGCCGAGGTCCATACGGAGGACGAGCCCCTCAGCCCGCTGTCCGTCTACGGCCAGACCAAGGCCGCAGGCGACATCGCCGTGGCCGGGTGCCCGCGTCACTACATCATGCGCAGCTCCTGGGTCATCGGCGAGGGCCGCAACTTCGTCAAGACCATGAAGGGGCTCTCCGACCGCGTCGCCGACCCGGACGACAAGCTGGACAAGGTCACCGTGGTGGACGACCAGCTGGGCCGCCTGACCTTCACGCGCGACATGGCCGAGGCCATCTTCCACGTGCTGGGGACGCACGCCCCCTACGGCACCTACGACTGCACCGGCTCCGGCGCCGTGAAGAGCTGGGCGGACATCGCCCGCGCCGTCTTCGAGGCCGCCAACGGCAACGGGGACAGGGTCGTGCCGGTGTCGACCGCCGACTACTACGCGAGCGCCGCCAGCCCCGTCGCGCCGCGCCCGGTCCACTCCGCGCTCGACCTGTCCAGGCTCGAGTCGGTCGGCTTCCACATGCCCGGCTGGGAGGAAGAGCTGGGGGAGTACATTAAGGGGTTGTTATCCTAGTGAACATCGGAATGCAAACTAAGCCCATCGTTGTCGTTAGCGACTTTGGTTATATCGAAGGTGGGGCTGTTGCTGTTGCGGTTAAAACCGCCCTACTTCTTGCGTCCAAGGGACGTAAGGTGATTTTCTTCTGCGGTGAAGGACCTGTTTGCGATGAGCTTGCTGCTTCCGATGTCGAAACTATTTGTCTTGGCATGCCGTCCATTAACAGCAACCCGTCTAAACTCGATGCCATTCGCAAAGGCGTCTGGAACACGTATGTCTATAAGTCATTCAGCGATCTTCTAAATCGCAATGATCTTAAGGGCGCCATCATCCATATACATACGTGGACAAAGGTTTTGAGCAGTGCTGTATTTGCCGCAGCAACTGAGAAAGGCAACCCAGTTCTTCTAACTGTCCATGATTACTTCTCCGTTTGTCCCAACGGTGGTTTTTATGATTATAACGAGAAACGTATCTGTGAGCGTAAACCTATGTCGGGCGCTTGCGTTTGTCACAACTGTGACAAACGCTCTTATGCTCAAAAGCTATGGCGGGTTGCTCGTCAGGCACAGCAGGACCGTTGGGTTCGCAACAATCGAAACATTCACTATGCGTTTGTGTCTGAATATTGCCGCGATATTCTTATTCCGTTCCTGCACAGCAAGTATCCCTATGAGGTCCTGCGCAATCCAGTTGATCATATTAAGTTCGATAACAGTGGTACTCAACAAGTTCGTGACCGCTTCTTGTATATAGGTCGAATCAGCCCAGAAAAGGGAGCTGATTTATTCTGTGAAGCAGTTACCGCTATTGGCGCCAGAGGCATCGTTATTGGTGACGGTGAAATGCTGTCCGACCTTAAGAAACGATTCTCTTATAACGTAGAGTTCACTGGTTGGCTTAAGCCCGAAGAAATGGGATTGCGCGGGGCCGCTCGTGCCATCGCGATGGTGCAACCGTCGCGATGGCACGAAGCGGCCCCGCTCACCCCCCTTCAGATGCTTGAGCAGGGTGTTCCATGCATCGTGCCGGATTGCTGTGCTGCCCGAGACTATGTCATAGAAGGTGTAAACGGCCTTCTGTTCAAAACTGGGGATGTTGAGGATCTTGAACGCGCGATGATGAAGATGCTGGAGCGGCCTCTGAGGCCGAAGCCGAAGATTCTCTCGGACGAAGTTTATTATCGAAATTTAATAGCCCTATATGAGAACTGTCTTTAGTCAAAACAATTGCAGATTGTTAACTAGGGATTTTTAGCGAGCCATTACATACGGTGATTAGTTTGTTTTTCGTTGCTTTTATATGGATTATTGTATTCATTTTGATTTGCTATAACTGGTATCAAGATGATGGCGTTCTTTTCTTTCTAGATTTGAATCGAATCGGAATGATGATTTGGAGTTTAGGAACGGGGCTCTATGATTTCGCCTTATCAGATTTATATCATCCCAGTTTATTAATCAATGCTGTCTCGCTAATTGTATTCGTTATATTTTGGTTTTTCGCATCCAACAGTCGGAAGGATGTCTCTTTATTGAAAGAGTGTTTCGGAGAGTTAAAAATCCCAAACAATATCATTTATTGGTTTTTTTTAGCGTTAATTGCAATATTGGCTTTTTTTGCTTTTAAGGCTAATGCTGACGCAGGGCAACTTAGAGGGTTGAGCAACAATGCTGGCATGAAAGTAGATTTCAAAGGGGGCTATTTTTACAGACTCTCTGTACCAATTGCAATTTGTTTTTATCTTGTGGGAAGAATGGCAAAACAAAAGCTGGCAATAATTTTTAGCCTATTGCTGTTTGTAGCCTTTCTTTATTTTACTGCCTGTGATTTGAGTCGTGGGCCTATCGTTTGGATTCTTACAGGCTGCCTTTTGTTTGAATTGCTTTTATACGTAAAACGCACTGGGAAAACAAAGGTTTCCGGTAAAACTTTTCTTCTTCTTGTCGGTGTATTTGTCGCTGTCGTATTTGCATTTGATTACTTTGGCTCGATTAGAACTGCGACCCTATTTTCGAGCGTGTCTAGTCAATACAAGATGAACGTTGATGTACCTGACGGCTTTACCTGGTTATATATTTATATCAGTTCACCACTTGAAAACGCTCGCTATGCCCTCGACAACATCGTTGTCAAAACACCAACATTTGGTGCGCATCTGTTTTATCCATTTATCAAATTGTTCTCTAACTTTCTCGGATTCGATACGACTTTTTCCTCGTGGTTAGGGTCAAGTACTGTTGTCTATTCGTACATGGCAACAGATCCTGGCTTAACTGTTGGCTCTTTTTTAATGGATGCTTTCCAGGATTTTTCAATTTTAGGCATTGTAATTTACCCCCTTTTTTACGGTCTTGTCTCTCTACTTGTAAAGGCAATGCTGAATTGGCAGCGCCTTTCATCACTTACTAAGCTAATTACATATTCTCTTGCAATCCAAGGACCACTTTGGAGCATTTTCGATGACACGGTATTTTCCGGCCCACTTTGGGTCTGTGCCTTCGCGGTAATTGCTATCGATCTCCTGACCACATTTTTTACGACAAGGACTAGGGGTAATGAAAAAAATGAAACGGAGAGCCGGTTGTACATTGAGGAAAGGGGTTAGTGACTTTGCGTATCTCTCTTGTACTCTCAAGTTATAACGGTTCTGAATATATCGATGAGCAGCTTGATTCACTTAGGCTTCAAGATAGGACCTTTGACGAAGTATTAATATGTGATGACTGCTCGACAGACGGAACATATGACATTATTCGCAGTTATATTGATCGTTTTAAGCTTGAAAAGTGGTCAGTTGCGGTAAACGCAGTAAACAATGGATGGAAGGTCAACTTCCATAAGCTAATTAAGCATGCAACCGGCGATTTAATTTTCTTGTGCGACCAAGATGATGTTTGGCTACCCTCTAAAGTATCCGAGATGGCATTTCTGATGGAAAACCATCCAGAAATTGACGTCTTAGCATGCGATGTCGAGCCCTTCTATGAAACCGGATCAAAAAAGGTTCCAAATGTCGGAAACGGCGCCAATGATGGTGCTCTCCTGCACGAGCAAATTAATGCTAAATCGATATACGTTACCCGACCTGGCTGCGCTTATTGTATTCGTAAGACTTTCGCAAACGAAATTGAACCGTTCTGGAAAGAATCTTGGGCTCACGACGCCATGCTTTGGGAGCTGTCCCAGGTAAAAGGCACATTAGCTTTGTATGACAAAAGGCTCGTAAAGTTTCGCCGACATGCAACCAACGCGTCTGCTAGAAAGAAGATGACGCGTGAAGACAGAATACATGATGTCGAGGATTTAATTGATCGTGTCCGATTAATGAAGCGATTTGGCCTTGAAAAAAAGACCTTGGAAAAAGCGGATGAATTACTATTGGACGATATAAATTCATGGTTGAACTTCAGAATCTCATTCCTTAAATCAAGAGGGCTGAGAGAATTCTCCTCCATTTTACGGCACAGGTCTTTTTATGCCACATGGAAAGGCTTGCTTGTTGACGCGGTGCTTGCCTGCAGGGGGTGATAGCTTCAATTTAATACGCTTAGTCTGGCTCGATCAAAAACATGAGAGCGTTCATGGTTATTCGACTTGCTTGATTTAATTATTAGTTATTAATAATTTGGATTCCTTTTGAACAAGAAAACTATTTTGCAAAACATGAGTGTCGCTTTTCTGGCCCAAGGCGTTACTCTTGCTTTATCAGTTATTCAGACGATGATTGTCCCGAAGCTGCTTGGTGTTGAGCAGTTTGGTTACTGGCAGTTATATATCTTCTACGTAAGCTATGTTGGTTTTTTCCACTTGGGTCTTTCCTCGGGAGTCTACCTGACGACCGGTGGTCAGAAGCGAGAAGAGATGGACAAGGCATCGATTAAGAGCCAGATGCTCTTCGGTGTCTTTTACCAGACATTCATGGTCATCGTAATCGTCTCTTTGTCCAGCTTCTTACAAACCGGTGCTGAGCGTACGTTCGTTGTGGTTATGACCGCAATTTACCTAGTACTTCAGAACTTGGCGACTTTCATGATGAATGAGCTGCAGTGCATGAACGAGACGAAGAAGTCGTCGTTCTCAACGATTATAGAGCGCTTGGCGTTCTTGGTGCCACTATTGGTACTGCTGGTTTTGAGGATAGACTCGTTTTCCTTGATTCTCATTTTCATTGCAACAGCCTCAGGACTCAGCGCAACGCGTTGCGCTGAGTCCTGAGGCGCGAATCCG
>NZ_JADMRH010000002.1:0-222254 GCF_015560135.1 Collinsella aerofaciens | reverse complement strand
CCCGACGGGAAACGAAAAAGCCCGGTTTTAAACCGGGCTCAACAAACACGCCTATTGACAATGGCTTTCTCATATTAGAGGGGTCGACGCCGTTAAGGCATTGACCCCTTAAACTGAGTAACGGCGCTGCCCAGCTCTTCACTACTTGGGCTGCCGTCGACTTTATTCTACCCACGGGTGCCAGGTTTAACAAATGGATTTTCGGTAACGAGGCCTCGGCAACCGCCGCCTTGATTGGCGACCCATGCTCTGCCACAGGCTGAGGGTTGTCGAAAAGTCGAACATTATAGCTACCCATAATATAGCCAGCTATAACGTCATTCGACGACCGGCGCAAACGCCCACGCGGACACGAAATGCGCTGCGGTGCCATTGGGGATTATGGGATGCGCTTTCCGCTCGAGGCCTCAACCGGAAACGGCATCCCGGTCTGAAGGTCAAATCCGGGGCGTAGTTTCCGCTTGAAGACCGATTCGGAAAGGTTGTCCCGTTCTGGAGCCAAATACTGGGTCGTAGTTTCCGCCAAGCATGCCATCCGGAAAGCGTGTCCCGTTCTGAGCCTGAATTCTGGGATGAACTTTCCACTGAAGCATCTACTGGAAAATGCATCCCGTTCCGAGGCTTAATTCTGGGATGCACTTTCCGCGGAGAGACTACCGTTTTTCGAAAAAGTACACGTCCCTAAACTTACCAGGTCTTCATAACTTGTTGCCGTTCACGGGAGCCGATCACCGCCCACCGATTCGAATGTAAAAATGTCGCCGAAAACAGGCCATCTACCTGCATGGTTAGATTTTGGTCAGCTTTTGGTCAGTTGGGCGGCAAGTTGCGGCTGATACGTTTTTTGCTACCCAAAAGGAGGCGGTAGCTCATGACCCATTGCAATGACCAACTCATCGACCAACTGCTCACTCAAGCCGAACAAGAGGGGCGCTGTCTGATTCCCCCGAGCACGGCAATCCGAAAAGCGCTCCTTCGGCGCATCGGCAGCGCGGTCGTCTCGCCCATGCCGGGACTGTTCGCGCGCAAAATGCGCTGGGATGAACTCAACCGGGCACAGCGTCATTGCGAGATTATTCGCGCCCTTGCGATCATCCACCCCGATTGGACGTTCTGCTCGTTTTCGGCCGCCTGCCTGCTGGGGCTCGAGGTCTCGTGGCGACATCTGAACGTTGTGCATGTCTGCAGCTCGACAAAGCCGTCGGCTCGCCCGGGCGCGCATATTCAGCGGCATCAGATCGAGCCGGCCGGAGCAATCCGTCTATCCGGCACATCAGTAACGCCGCCCATCCAAACGGCTACAGATTGCCTGCTGCAAACTGGCTTTGCAGACGGCATGCCCATTGCCGATTCGGCGATCTCAAAGCTCGGCCTTACGCGAGAGCAGTTGATGGAGGCCGTCGAACAACGAGCGACCGCCCGCAATGGTCGCGCGATTCGCACTGCCCTCACGACACTTCGATATGCCGACGCCCGCGCCGAGAGCGGTGGAGAATCGGTCGCCCGAGCCGTCATGATCGAGACGGGCTTTGCGCCCGACTGGCTTCAATACGAGCTGACGGACCCCTTCGATTCGGCCAAGCCCATACGAACGGACTTTGCCTGGGAGCGCCAGACGCGGGAACTCACACTGGGCGAGCTCGACGGGCTCATCAAATATACCGACCAGACCATGTTGGCCGGACGCACCACCGCCGAGGCGCTCGTTGCCGAACGACAGCGCGAGGCGCACCTATCGCTCTACGGTCACCCTCTGCTGCGCTTTACCATGAGCGAAGTCCGCTCGGCGGGTCTGCTCGCGAAAAGGCTGCAGACGGCAGGCATCCGGCAGACCGCTCTGCCGGCATGGCTCAACGAGGTGGAGTTGTAGGAGCTGTTGAGCTTATGCCCGTCTGCCTGCCAAACCGGGACACACTTTCCGGTTGAAGCTCCAACCGGAAAGTGTGTCCCACTCTGGAGCCGAATTCCGGGATGCGCTTTCCGCCAGAGGCTCTACCGGAAAGTGCATCCCATTCTGAGCATCGATTCTGGGATGTAATTTCCGCCGAGGGCTCCAAGGGGAAACTGCATCCCATTCTGAGCGCTCATTTCGGGACACGCTTTCCGCTCCAAGCAAAAGGCCCCGGCTCACGATGGAGCTGGGGCCAAAGGTGCAGCATATACAGTTGGTGTTGTGCGCGAACAGCCCATCAGCAATGCCGTCTGCGCCCTACCCACGGTGACGGGCGCGGCTGTACGGCGTATCCACCATGGGCAGATCCGGACGCAGCTTGCCGTCGAATGCGCGATAGGCGTTCTGCACGGCGGGCGCCGTGGGGATCGTTGCGATCTCGCCGATGCCCTTGCCGCCGTATGCCACGGGCAGCAGTTCGTCCTTCTCCACGTAGATGGCGTGGATATCCGGAATCTCGGGCGCGCGGAACAACCCGAGCGTGCCGTACCTTGCCTGGGGCACGCAGTCCTTGAGCGGCCAGTCCTCGGTAAGCGCATAGCCCATACCCATGAGCACGCCGCCTTCGATCTGACCCTGGATGGAGATGGGGTTGACCACCTTGCCGGAATCGTGCGCAGCATAGACCTCGCTCACGCGGCCGTCATCGTCCAAAATGACCACATGCGTGGCAAAGCCGTAGCAGATGTGGCTCTTGGGGTTGGGAACATCCGCACCCAGCTTGTCGGTCGGCTCCAAGTACACGTAGCCAAACTCGCATCCCTCGAGCGCCTTGATGGCGGTCGCGGGATCCTGAGGATGCATACCCTGACCGGAGACGAGCTCCTGCGTGCGCAGCTGGTAGGCGCGACCGTCGTCGTATTCGATCTTGACGCCGTCGCCATGCGCGCTCACAGGAGCATCAGGCGCAGGCTTACCAGCCTCGATGCCAACCATGGCATCGCGCAGCAGGAAGGCGGCGCCGCGCACGGCCTCGCCGGTCACGACCGTCTGACGCGAGCCAGACGTGGTGCCGGAGTCGGGAGCGTTCTCGGTGGAGCACTCGCCATTGGCAATGCAACTCAGCGGCAGACCGCACGCCTCGGCAACGTCCTGCAAAAAGACCGTGTTGCAGCCCTGGCCGATGTCGGACGTAGCGGCATAGACCACGGCCACGCCGTTCTCGACGCGGATCTTGCAGCGGCCGGCATCGGGCAGGCCCACGCCCACGCCGGCGTTCTTCATGGCGCAGGCAATGCCGGCATGTCCGGGATGCGCGTAGTAGGCATCCTTGACCTCGAGCAGCGTCTCCTTAAGTGCCGTGGAGCAGTCGGCAATCTGGCCGTTGGGCAAAACCTCGCCCGGCTCGATGGCATTACGGTAGCGAATCTCCCACGGATCCAGGCCGACCTTCTCGGCCAGCAGGTCGATCAGGCTCTCGAGCGCAAACTCGGACTGGCAAACGCCAAAGCCACGGTACGCGCCGGCAGGCGGGTTGTTAGTGTAGTAGCCGAAGCCGCGGATGTCGGTGTTCTGGTACTTGTAGGGGCCGACGGCATGCGTGCAGGCGCGCTCGAGCACCGGGCCGCACAGCGACGCGTAGGCGCCGGTGTCAAAGTTGATCTCGCAGTCCAGACCGGTAAAGTTGCCCTCGGCGTCGCAGCCCAGCGTAAAGGTGCCGTCCATGGCGTGGCGCTTGGGATGGAACGCGAGCGACTCGGCACGCGTGAGCTTGCACTTCACAGGACGCTGGAGCTTATAGGCAGCAAGCGCGGCCAGGTGCTGGATCGAAACGTCCTCCTTGCCGCCAAAACCGCCGCCCACAAGCATGGTCTCGACAACCACACGCTCGGGCTCGTTGTCCCAGCCAAACATGTGGGCGCACTCTTTGCGCGTATCGTAGGCACCCTGGTCGGTCGACTGCACCTTGACGCCGTTCTTGTACGGGAAGGCGACGGCGCACTCGGGCTCCAAGAAGGCATGCTCGGTAAAGGGCGTGGTAAAGCGCTGCGTCACGGTGAACGCGCTCTCCGCTAGCGCCTTGGCGGCGTCGCCGCGCGTCACGTGACGGCTCTGGCACACGTTGTCCTTGAGTTCCACCGTGTTGCCAAAGGCAAAGAAACTGTCATGCAGGCGCGGGGCGTCGGCAGCCCTAGCCTCGACAATGTTGCGCACGGGCTCCAGCGGCTCGTAATCAATCTTTACGAGCTTCTTAGCCTTCTCGAGCGTCGCCTCGTCCTCGGCAACCACCAGCACGATGGCGTCACCCACGCAGCGGGTGATATCGCCCTGGGCGATCATGACATCCCAGTCCTGGATAAGGTGGCCGACCTGGTTGACCGGCACGTCCTCGGCGCGCAGGATGCCCACCACACCGGGCAGGGCCTCGGCCTTGGAGGTATCAATGGAGAGCACGCGGGCGCGCGGATACTTGGAGCGCACGGCGCTAGCATAGGTCAGGCCCGGCTGATCGAGCTCGTCGATGTCGTCGGGATACTTGCCCTCGCCGAGCACCTTCTTGCGCACGTCGATGCGGAAGGCGCGCTTGCCCACACCGTAGTCGTCGCCGCGCTCCAGGTCCTCGTCGATCTGCTTTTCGCCGCGGAGCACCGCAGCTGCCAGCGAAATGCCCTCGATGATCTTCTTGTAGCCGGTGCAGCGGCAGACGTTACCGCGAATGGCGTACTTGATCTGCTCCTCGGTGGGCTCGGGGTCCTCAGCGATGAGCGCCGCGCCCGCCATGACCATGCCGGGGATGCAAAAACCGCACTGCACGGCGCCCACGGCACCAAAGGCGTACACAAAGGCCTCGCGCACGTCCTCGGGCAGGCCCTCGACGGTCACGATGTTGCGACCGGCGGCAAGAGCGGTGGTCAGTACGCACGCCTTGACGGCCGCACCGTCCACATGGATGGTGCAGGTGCCGCAAGCGCCTTCGGAGCAGCCATCCTTGGCGGAATGGATATGCAGGTCGTCGCGCAGGTAGCGCAGCAACGGTTTATTCTCCGTCGTCGTGCGCTCGACGCCGTTAACGGTAAAAGTGAATTCCTGTGCCATGGTGATTCCCTTCTACACGCCGGCGGCGATGCCGGTGCGGTCGTGGATGGCGCCATGCGGGCAGACGACGGCGCACATGCCGCACGACAGGCAGTCCACGCCGTCGATATGGGCGCAGTTGTCCTCGATGCGGATAGCGCCGGCAGGGCACTTTTTAGCGCACATGCCGCAACCGATGCAGCTCGTGTCGCAGATCTTGCGAGCGATGGCGCCCTTATCGGTGTTGTTGCAGCGCACCAGAATGTTCTGGTAGCCGGGAACGAAGGCAATCACGCGCTGCGGGCACGCCATGCCGCACAGGCCACAGCCCGTGCACTTGGAGCGATCCACGCGGGCGATGCCATCGACCAGCGCAATGGCGCCGTAGGGGCAGGCCGTGACGCAGGCGCCACAGCCAATGCAGCCTTCGCTGCAGCGGGCGTCGCCGCCTGCGGAAGCGCAACCACTTCCGCAGGCAACGTAGGCCACGTTATGTTGAATGGATTTGGCCATAAGAGACTCGCCTATTTCTTAAGAAGGTACGAATAGTTGTCGCGCACGGCCCTGATGGTCAGGCGGACGGCCTCGGGAAGACCGGTGTTGACGGCATCGACCGAGACGGTGCGGACCGTGCCGGCGACGCGAACCTTAAAGTGGTCCTCGTCCACGGCCAGGAAGCCCTCGTTCTCGGAGTTCTCCATGTCCTGCTCGCTCCAGAACAGGGTGAGCTTGTCCTTGTAGGGACGACCCTCCTGGTAGGGGCAGAACACGGCGCAGTTACCGCATTCGTTGCACATGCCGTCGACATGGACGACCTGATGCTTGGCCAGGCCCGGCACCTTAATTGCCACGTTGGCGCGGTTGGGGCACACATCGCAGCAGACCTCGCACACCGAGCCGCAGCCCAGGCAGCGGGTCTTGGTGCAGTTGCGCTTGTCGCGGCACAGCGACCCCTTGCGCTCGTAGCAGGTGTCCTCGCGGCCGGCCTGCTCGTTGCAGTCGGCGTACTTGTTAAAGTCCACGCCGGCGATGGCGCGGGCGACCTCGGCGGCGTCGGCGATAGCCTCGACCACGGTGGCCGGACCGCGACGGCAGTCACCGGCAGCCCAAACGCCCTCGACGCCGGTGGAGGTGGCGGCAAGGCGGCCGCGACGGTCGTGCTCGACGCCCGCGGCGTCGTACAGGCTGGCATCGATGCCCTCGCCCACGGCGCAGATCACCGTGGTGGCGGGAAGCTCGACGGTCTCGCCCGTGGCGACGGGGCTGCGGCGGCCGCTTGCATCCGGCTCGCCAAGCCCCATAACGTCGCAGGTCAGCACGGCGCCGTTGAGTGCCTTGGGCGCCAGCAGCTCGCAGAACTCAACGCCGTCGGCAAGAGCAAGATCAAGCTCTTCCTCGTCGGCGGGCATCTGCTTCTTGGTGCGACGATACACCAGACGCACGTTCTTCACACCAGCCAGGCGCTTGGCCACGCGAGCCGCATCCATAGCGGTGTTACCGGCGCCAATGACTACGACATCCTCGCCCAGCTCGAGCTTCTCGCCCTTCTTGGCGGCCTCGAGGAACTCCAGCACGTCGAGCTCGGCACCCTCGCCCAAGCCCGCAGAGCCGGGCATCCAGGCACCGGTGGCCACGACCACGTTGGTAAAGCCCTGGGCCTTGAGCTCTTCAATGGAATCCACGCGAGCATTGAGCTGTACCTTGGCGCCAAAGGCCAAGCAGAGCTCGGCATCGTGAGAGATATCGTCACTGGCGATACGGAACTCGGGGATCACGTGACGGACCACGCCGCCGAGCGAATCGCGGGCCTCGAAGATGGTGACGGGCACGCCGGCACGCGTCAGGAAGAACGCCGTCGCCAGGCCGGCCGGGCCGCCGCCGATAACGGCAACGTTGCGCTCGCCGTCGTTGGCGATGGCCTGGGCGCGCAGCTTGGGCAGCACGGCCGTCATGGCCTCGCGGGCGGCCTTGAGCTTGCTGGCGCGGATCTGGGCGCCCTCGGGCTCGTAGAACGCACGCTCGCAGGCACGGCCGCAGGGATGCGGGCAGATGGTACCGGTGATGAACGGCAGGGCGTTGCGCTCGATGATGATGTTGAGTGCGTCCTCGTAGCGGCCCTCGTCAACAGCCGCCAGATAGGCGGGAATATCCTGCTGGATGGGGCAGCTCGTGCGGCACGGCGTGGTAAAGCAGTCGGAAAGCGGGCTCTTGCCGGCGACCTTGCGGTCGGGCAGCGGGCGCAGCGGCTTCTTGTAGAGCGGGTTGGTGAGCGAGTCGGTCTGGATCGCAGTCACGGCCTCGAGAGAGACGCCCGCGAACGGCTTGCCATCCAGGTCGGTAAACTCGCCAGCCATCTGGCTAAAGCGCTCGTAGCCACCAGGCTTGAGTACGTCGGTCGCCAGGGTGACGGGCCAAATGCCGGCATCGTACAGGGCGCGGATGTTGTAGACCGTAGCACCGCCAGAGTAGCTAATGCGCAGCTTGCCATCGAACTGCTCGGTAATGCGGCGGGCGGCCTCGATGGTCAGCGAGAACAGCGAACGGCCGGACATGTACATCTCGGTGGAGGGCAGCTCGTTCCTCGTCACGTCGACGGGGAACGTGTTGGTCAGCTTGACGCCAAACTCCAGGCCGCGCTCGGCACACAGGGCAATCAGACGCTCAAACATGGGCACAGCGTCGACCCACTGCAGATCCTCGCGGAAGTGCGTGTCATCGAAGACGATGTAGTCGAAGCCCAGCTCGTTGAGGCGCTGGCGAGCAAACTCATAGCCCAGCAGCGTGGGGTTGCACTTGATGTAGGTGTTGAGACCCTTCTCGGTAATCAGATAGGTCGCGATGCGCTCGATCTCCGCCGGCGGGCAGCCATGCAGCGTGGACTCGGTAATGGAGTTGGAGACGCGCGCCGGGATGGACTCGACAAACGCGGCATCGACATTCTCAAACTTGTCCAGGTTAGCGAGCGCCCACGTGCGGCACTCGTTCCAAACCTCGGAGCCGCTGGCGTCCTTCATGCCCTCAATGTACGCATCGACCTTGGGGCTCTTGATGCCCTCGAGGTCATAACCCACGGACATGTTGAAGACAAAACCATCCGGGCTGCCCAGGCCGTACTCGCGAGCGATCAGGTGGCAGGCAAACCATGCCTTCACGTACTCGGCAAAGGCCTGCGGAACCTCGAGCTCGGTCGACCACTCGCAGTTGTAGCACTCGTCCTGCGCCACGATGCAGGGCTTGTTCACACACTTGGAGAGCTCCTCGCCGTCCATAACCTGAACGGTCTTGAGCTCAAAGAAGCGGGAACCGGCCACGTAGGATGCCACGATGTTCTGGGCCAGCTGCGTATTGGGACCGGCGGCCGGGCCAAACGGAGTCTCGATGCGCTCGTCAAAAATGGGAAGCGCGCCCTCCTGGTTGGTCGTGACCATCTTGCGCACGCCAAAGACGGCGCCCTGAGTCTTGTGCTCCTCGATGATCCAGTTCATCAGCTGCGAAAACGGGATCGGCCTCATGATGTCGCTCATAATGAGCTCCTCTCTGTAACGCCCGGCGAGACCGCGCGACGGGCGCAAATACGGTGTAGCGCTAGCACAGCGCCGGCGACCCCGCGGAGGCCGCCTATACGCGCGTCGAACGCGGCGAAACATCCGACGCGCGTGAATCTACTTGTAATTAGTAGGTGCGTTCGTTGAGCGTGCTCCAGAGCTTCTTGGACTCAGCCATGGTCCACGCGTTGATCTTGTCCTCATCAATGCCAACGAACTCGCGATCCTTGTACAGGACGCGGCCGTTGATGATGGTGGTGCGGCAGTTTTTGCCCATCATGCCAAAGAGCATGTGGCCGTCGATGTTCTCCTCGCTCAGCGGCGTAAAGGGCTTGTAGTCCATAACGATGACGTCGGCGGCAGCGCCGGCCTCGAGCACGCCGAGCTTGCGATCGAAGTACTTGCTCGCCATCTTGGCGTTGTTCTCGAACAGCATCGTCATGGCCTCGCACCAGCCCACGTTGGGCATGGCGGCGTTGTGGCGCTGAATGATCAGGAAGACCTTAAGGCTCTCGAGCATATCGTGGGTGTAGGCGTCGGTGCCCATGCACACGGGAATGCCGCGGCGGAAGAACTCGAGCACGGGGGCGCAGCCCACGGCGTTGCCCATATTGGATTCGGGGTTGTTGACGAGCCAGGTGCCGGACTCCTTGACGATATCCATCTCGGCAGGCGTCACGTGGATGCAGTGACCCAGCATGGTGTCGGGACCCAGCAGGTTGTGCTGCAGCAGGCGCTCGACGGGACTGATGCCGCCGCGGTTGAGGCGGGAGTCCCACACGTCGTTCATGCCCTCGCACACATGGATGTGGAAGCCGGTCAAGCCGTTGTTGGCCTCGGCCATCTTGTCCATGGTCTCGTCCGACAGCGTAAAGGTGGCGTGACCGCCAAACATGGCGGCGATCATGTGGTTGTCGTTATCGCGACGCTCCTTGGCGGCCCACTGGGCAAATTCGGCGTTCTCGGCAATGGCCTGGTCGCACTTTTCCTGACCGCGACGGTCGGAGACCTCGTAGCACAGGCACGAACGCATGCCCAGCTCCTGAGCTGCATCCTTAATGGTAAAGAGGCTTCCCGGGATCTCACAGAAGCTCGCATGGTGATCGAAGATCGTGGTGACGCCATCGCGGATGGAGTCAAGAATCGTGGCGTAGGCGCTGGCCTTGGTGCCGTCGAGTGTCAGGTTGTCGTCGATCTTCCACCACTGCTGCTCAAGATTCTCCAGGAAGTTAGTGGGGTTGCAGCCCTTAATGGCAAGGCCGCGGGCCAGACCCGAGTAGATGTGGGTGTGGCAGTTGATGAGTCCGGGCATGATGAGGTTGCCCTGGGCGTCGACGTACTCGGCATCCGGGTACTTGGCCTTGAGCTCGCACTCGGGGCCCACTTCGACGATCGTATCTCCGTCAATGGCGACCGCACCGTTTGGAATGAACGGGGCCTGAGCGTTGCGGGTAAAGACGGAACCGTTAGCGACCAGAAGCATGGATGCTCCCTTCGACATCAGAGGCGGGGTTTGACACCTCTGACATGGCGGAGTGCGAAGCGCCGGCCTACACCGGAAACGGGCCCTCTCCCGTCAACGCTTCACCAAAGGGACAAACCCTTTGAAGTGCGGCTTGGCGCCGCATGACGTCGGCGGACGAGGCGATGCGTCCACCGACGAATAGCACCGAATTGGTTACTTCTTGCTCTCGGGCAAGACCAGATCCACGGCAGCGTCCTTGGCAGCATCGATGTGTTGAGCCACGACCGGCGTCTGCGGAAGGATCAGGTTAAGGACAATGGCCATGATGGCGGTGGGAGTTACGGCATTGGAGCCGATGACGGTGGACACCCAGGCGGGCATACCCTCGCCGGCAAGGCAACCGCTGGCCATCCAGATACCCAGGCCAAAGACGACGGAGGTACCGACGATGGTGGTAGTGCGCTGCGTGAGGCCCTCGCGGGTGAACATGCGCACGCCGTTCATGGTGATGGTGCCAAAGACGCCGACGGTCGCGCCGCCGATGACGGGCTGCGGGATGGCGGAGAGCACGGCCGAGAGCTGCGGGAACAGGCCGGCGATGGCAAAGACGGCCGCGATGATCACAAAGACCCACTTGTTGACGACCTTGTTGGAGCAGATGATGCCCACGTTCTGGCCAAGGGCGCTGGTGGGAAGACCGCCCAGCAGGCCGCCGACCATAGAGGTGAGGCCCTGGGACACGATAGCGCCGGAGAGCTCGCGCTCGGTGGGCATACGGTCGATGGAGCCCAGGCAGGCGGCAGAGACGTCGCCGATAACCTGGATGGCAACCATGGGGAACACGACGGCGAGGGTAATGCAGACCTCGGGATCAAACTCGAGCGCATAGGGCATGAGCTTGGGAAGGGCGAAGACCTGGGCGGTGGCGACGCTGGAGAAGTCGATCATGCCAAAGGGGATGGAGACGATCATACCAACGATCATGCCAAAGAACACGGATCCCAGCTTGAGCGTGCCCTTGCCAAAGTTGGCGAGCGCAAAGACCACGGCGAAGGTGATAAGAGCGACGCACCAGGCCTGCGGGGTGCCCCACAGCGGCGTACCCATACCGCCGGCCATATACTTGACAGCCGTGGGATAGAGAGAGACGCCAATGGAGAAGATGACCGTACCGGTCACGACAGGCGGGAACAGCCACTTGATCTTGCTGTAGGCCAGACCAAAGAGGACCGCGACGGCGCCACCGACGATCTCGCCGCCCAGCAGCGCACCAAAGCTAAAGCCCGAGGCACCCATGGCCTGCAGGGCCGGCAGGAACGCGAAGGAAACGCCCATGACGATGGGCAGGCCGCCGCCGATGCGACGGAAGGGAGCGAAGGCCTGAAGGGCCGTATCGATCGCCGAAAGAATGAGCGCGACCTGGATGATGTCGGTGCTCTGCTGGCTATTAAAGCCGTAGACGCCGGCCATGATGACCGCCGGGGTAATGATGCCGGCAAACGATGCCAGTACGTGCTGAAGGGCACACGGGATCATTTCCTTAACGGGAGGCATGCCTTCGCGAGTGAACAGGGCTTCAGTGCCGTTCGTAACCGTCTCCTGGGTCATTTGACCACCAATCCTCGAAATAGTTGTTTTCGCATCTAACGCTCTATTGTGACGCAGTGCGGGGTTGAGGTTGTGCCTTCGTTGGATATCGTATTAAAGATGATTCTCATTCTCAATAATAATTTTTTGTTATCAGACTATTCTTAAGCTGAGATAACGAATTTCCGCAGGTCAGGAAAGTGTCCGGTCAAAATAGCATCTAACTTTTCTTTTGGTCAACCGTTTACCGCCAAATTCCTACCGTTCGTCTGTATTACGCAATGTACCTGCGAATATGCGAGATGAGGAATGGCGTGTTACCATGAGAAAAAATTGTTATGAACATTTCCGATTTCACCCCAAGGAGTTGCCCGTGAACGAGACCGTACGTCGCTTTTTGCCGATGGTCGATTTCCTGGAGCAGATACTCGGTAAGAACAGCGAAATCGTGCTGCACGATTTCTCAGATCCCGACCACGCCATCGTCGATATTCGCAACGGCATCGTGAGCGGCCGCAAGGTCGGCGGTCCCGCCACCGATCTGGCACTCAAGATCATGCACGACGCCAAGTATCGCGACCTGCCGTTTATTACGGGCTACGAGGGCCGCGGTGCCGGTGGCAAGACGTTGGAGTCGGCGACGTACTTTATCCGCGAGAATGACGAGATCGTCGGTATGCTCTGCGTCAACACCGACCTCTCGACCGTACGCTCCATCAACGCCATGGCGCAGCAGCTCATGGCGTGCTTCGACGCGGCGCCGACGCGCACGGAGCCCGCCCCTATCGAGGTCGAAAGCCTTTCGGAGTCCACACAGGAGCTCATCGACCGCAGCATTGCCGAGTTGCTGAGCGCGCGCGGGCTGGATGTAGCGTCGCTTGGTCAGGGCGACCGCGTGGACGTCATTCGCCACCTCAACGGCAACGGGGTGTTCATGCTCAAGGGCGCCGTGGCCTGCGCCGCCACCGCGCTGGGCATCTCGGAGCCCAGCGTCTACCGCTACCTGCAAAAAGTTCGCAAGGAGGGCTAACGAGCAAAATGGAGCGCAGCTCCACAAGCGATCCGTCACTTAACAAAAGACCCTGCAGCTCGCACGCGCTGCAGGGTCTTTTTGCATGTCATGTTTAGTTGTTGCCAACGCCTTAGAGAGCGGCGACGACCTCGATCTCGACCAGACCGCCAGCCGGAAGGGCGGCAACCTGGAAAGCGCTGCGCGCGGGGAACGGAGCCTCGAACTTGGAGGCGTAGATCTCGTTCACGGCAGCGAAGTCGGCAATGTCGGCCAGGTAGACCGTGGTCTTGACGACATCGGCAAACGTAGCGCCGGCGGCAGTCAGCAGGGCCTCGACGTTAGCAAGGGACTGCTTGGCCTGGGCCTCGACGCCCTTGGGCATCTTGCCAGTTGTGGGGTCGATGCCCAGCTGGCCGGACAGGAACACCATGTTGCCGGTCTGGATACCGGGGGAATACGGTCCGATGGCTGCGGGTGCGTTATCGGAAGACACGACGGTCTTGCTCATGTTTATCTCCTTACGGTTAACTAGAAAGCGTGAGCGCGGCGTTCGCACCGGGAGGCACAGTTCGGTCTGAACACCGCGCTTGATTGGGATAGTACTCAAGGTTTCCGCGCGATGCAAGATTATTATCAGTTTACGAGAATATTTTATCGCCCAACGGTTTCCCCGAACCGCTGAACGGTTCTCCACGGGGTCAGCCAGCCCAAGCTGCTGAAGACTTTATCCCGCTTGGAGCACGGGCATCGCCTGCCGCAACGGCACCACTATACTTTTGAATATCTGAGCATTTTGAAAGGCAGGATATGACCGCAACCGCCAGTCGAACCACCAACCGCAGACCCGAGCTTTTGGCGCCCGCCGGAGGGCCCGAGCCCTTTGCCGCCGCACTCGCCGCGGGGGCAGACGCCATCTATTGCGGCATGGGCAGCTTCAACGCCCGCCGCAAGGCCACCAACTTTACCGACGAGGCCTTTGAGCAAGCCTGCCGCGCCGCACATCTAGCCGGGTCGCGCGTCTACGTCACGGTCAACATCGTCATCAAGCAGTCCGAGATGGGCGATGCGCTGCAACTCATCCATCGCTGCTCCACGCTGGGCGCCGACGCCTTCATCATCCAGGACTGGGGCCTGTTCTTTGAGGTCAAGCGCACGATGCCCGGCATCGAGACGCATATCTCGACCCAGGCGAACATCCATGATGACCGCGGAACGCTTTGGTGCCGCGAGCAGGGCGCCGACCGCGTGACTCTCTCGCGCGAGCTCTCCATCGACGAGATCGCCGCCATTCACAACGCCGCGCCCGATGTGGACCTCGAGGTCTTTAGCCACGGCGCCATCTGCTTTTGCTACTCGGGTCTGTGCCTGCTGTCGAGCTTTGCCATGGCGGGCCGCTCGGCCAACCGCGGCATGTGCGCTCAGCCCTGTCGCCTGCCTTACGAGCTGATCGACGAGAACGGCCGCTCGCTCTCCCCTGCCGGTCGCGAGCGCGCGCTATGCCCGCGCGACACTAACACGTCGCAGCTTGTTCGCCGTCTGTATGACGCCGGCGCCGCATCGCTCAAGCTCGAGGGCCGCATGAAGGCTCCCGATTACGTGTACTCCATCGTCGATGTGTACCGTCACCAGATTGATGACATGCTGGCCGGGGTCGCCGTAGATAAGCACGAGGACGCCGCTCGCCAGCGCCAGCTCAAGCGCTGCTTTAATCGCGACTTTACGCACGCCTACCAGGATGGCACCTCGGGCGACGAGATGATGAGCTACGAGCGCTCCAACAACCGCGGCCAGATTGTGGGCACGGTGCTGGGCAGCCGTCTGGCCAACCGCGATGTACGCGGACTAAAGCCCGACGATCGCCGTCGCCGCGCCGCCATCGCCCGCATTGAGCTGCTTGAGCCCGTGGGCAAGGGCGACCTGCTGGAGCTTCGCCACGATAACGAGTTTGACCAGTTCCTGACCACCATTGCTGCCGATGATGCCGCCGCGGGCGACATCATCGAATGTCGCGTACCCCGCAGCATGCCCGAGGGCTGCCGCGTCCGCGTGATTCGCAGTCAGCGTGCCATCGACGCCGCCGGCGCCGCGCTCAAGCGCGATGTGCTGCGCCGCCGAGCTGTTGATGTGTCCGTCGTGGCGCGCCTGGGCGAGCCGTTTACCGTCACACTCACCTGCTGTGACAACCCCGCGCTCGCCGCCACCGCCACAGGCTTCACCGTCGAGGCCGCCAAGACTCGCGCCGTCGAGGCGGCAGACCTGGTTGAGCATGTGGGCCGTATGGGTTCCTCGCCCTTTGAGGCTGCGAGCTTTGACGTTTCGCTCGACGCCGGCTGCGGCATGGGCTTCTCCGCCGTGCACAAGGTGCGCGCCGCCGCCTGTAAAGCATTGGAGGAGACCATTCTGGCGCCGTACGAGGAGCGCGCGAAAACGCTCGAGATTCCGTTGCTCGACAAATGTACGCGCGCCATGCCCGAGCATTACCGCGATGAGCCGCAGATCTGCGCCGCCGTCACCACGCTCGAAGCCGCCGAGGCGGCTCGCGCCGAGGGCGCCGCGCGCATCTATATGACCACCGACGCGCTCGAGGCTGTCGGACTCTCCCCTGCCGATGCATTTGAGCAGGGTATCGTGCCCGTACTCGACGAGGTCTGCCGCGCCGTCGACCACGAGCGCGTCGATCCTTGGATCAATGCCGGAGCCACCGTCGCCGTCGGCAATATCTCCGAGCTCGCCGTAGCCGCGCATGCCGGCGCCACGGCCGAGATTCGCTCTTGCCTGCCGGTGCACAACATACCCTGCATGGAGGCGCTTGCCGAGCGCGGAGCCGGCGCATTTTGGCTCTCGCCCGAGATCACGCTCGACGAGATTGCCTCGCTCGGCGCCGCCGCGCCCGCGGCTCTGGGCATCACCGTCTTTGGCCGTCCGCGCGTTATGACGAGCGAACACTGCATTCTGCAGGTTGCCAACGGCTGCATCCACGATTGTGTCAACTGCCGTCTGCGTGCCCGCAAGCTCTCGCTCAAGAATATCGACGGAAAGGTCATGCCCGTCCGCACCGACATCCACGGCCGCTCTCGCCTGTACGATGCCTACCCCATCGACCTCACGCCGCAGGTTCCTCAGCTGCTCGATGCCGGTGTGCGTCGTCTCATGGTTGACGGAACGTTGCTCGAGACGGATGAGGTGAGCCGTGCCGTCGCCCGCGTCCGTCGTGCCGTCGAAGCGGCGCAGGCGGGCCGTAAGCCCGCCGCCCGTCTGCGCGGGGCGACCTCGGGCTGCATGTTTGTGGGAATCAGCTAACCGAAAGGCTTACACGTGAACGAAGAACCTCAAGTCCTCTACTGCGACGCCTGGCTCATGGCCATCGACAAGCCCGCCGGCATGATCGTCCACGGCGACGGCACCGGCGAGCGCACGCTCACCGACTACGCCAGCGACCTGCTGCTGGCGATGGGCGACGGCTTTGCCGCGACCGACATGCAGCCGCTCAACCGCCTGGACCGCGACACCACCGGCGTGGTGTTGTTCTCGCTCGACAAGCAGACGCAGCCCGCCTTTGACCAGATGGTCATCGACCACGCTTTCGAAAAGCACTACCTGGCGCTCGCCGAGGGCAAGATCGACTGGAACGAAAAGCTCATCGACAAGCCCATCGCCCGCGACCGTCACGACAGCCGCAAGATGCGCGTCGGCGCCAGCGGCAAGCCGTCTCAGACGCGCGTGAAGGTGCTCAAACGTCTTAAGAGCCGTCGTGGCCTGCCCACGCGCTCGTATATCGATGTCGAGCTGCTCACCGGCCGCAAGCACCAAATCCGTGTGCATCTGGCAAGCGAGCGCCATCCCCTGGTTGGCGACGACCTTTACGGAACGCCGCGCCCCTGCGGCCTGATGCTCCATGCCCACAGCGTGTCCTTTACGCATCCCGTAACCGGTGAGCACATCCACATCGAAGCCCCCTGCCCCTGGGAGCCCTAAAACCTGCCAAAAAGGGCAGGCACCTTTGTGGTGGTTTTGGCATTGTCCCATCGCTAGACCGTGATGACGTTGTCCATCGACTGGTACTTGGCGGGCACCTCGCCCGCGGTGATAACCGTTGCGTCACGGAAGTCCGCGAATTTTACGGGTGCCACCATGCCAAATTTGCTGGCGTCTGAGATTACGAAGCGTTTGGCGGTATGGCGCATCGAGATACGCTTTACTTGCGCTTCCTCGATATCGGGCGCCGTGAAGCCCTGCTCGGCGGCAATGCCGTTAGAACCCCAAAAGCCACAATTGAAGTTGTAACGGTCTAGGGTTGCCAGGGCATCGGGGCCAACGAGCGCCTCGGTCTCGGGCTTGAGCTCGCCACCTAACACCACGGTGCGCATGCCGCGCAAAGCAAGGTGCTGAGCATGGAGCACGGAATCGGTCACATAGGTGACACTCTCAAGGCGCGGAAGATGCTCGATGAGCTTGAGCGTCGTCGAGCCTGAGTCGATGTATACAAAGCTCTCGGGCTCCACAAGCGCCGCCGCACGGGCGCAGATACGCTCCTTGTCGTCGTTATGGAGGTCACTGCGCTCATTGAGCGTTAGGTCGCGCGTCACGTGCGCGCGCTCAAGACTCGTCGCTCCACCGTGGACCTTGGCGATGCGGTGCGCTCGGTCGAGCGTCTGCAGGTCGCGCCGAATGGTGGACGCCGTCACGCCCAGGGTATCGGCAAGCTCTGGCACAGTAACCGAGCCAGCCCGCTGCACCATCGACACAATCGTATTGAGCCTATCTTCCGCAAGCATCGCTTACTCCTCCTCGGGGTAGACGACTCCCCAATCGGCGCGGAGCTTGGTCATGAGCTCCATCACATCAGAAGCATAATCCAGAAGCTCACGCTTGGAATCGTCGCCGGCGACGGCCTGCTCGAGGTCAGCCATCTCGTAGCACAGGGCATAAGCCTCGGTGCCCGCGGCGACCTCCTCGCGATGACCGTCCGCGGTCCACACGATCGTCGCGTGATCGGCGCGCGGATACTCGTTGACCTCGATGTAGCACTTATCGAAGCTGATAACCGAGCGCTTGGGCTGCTTGGAGTGGAGCGTAAGGCTCACAACACCCAGCTGCTGGTCTGCATTACGGCAGACGATGCCGCCCGCAACGTCAACGCCGGTCTCACAGGTGTTGCCCAGCGAGACGACCTCAGCGGGCTGGCTTGCCATAAAGAGACGCATGACGGACAGGGCATACACGCCAATGTCGAGCATGGCGCCGCCGGCGAGACTACGGTTGTAGAACCGGTTGGTCAGGTCCCCGTACTCCTTATAGCTGCCAAAGTTGAGCTGGGCGAGGTTCATGCGACCAAAGTCGCCCGCATCCATGCGGCGGCGCAGCTCCTGATACAGCGGCATGTGAAGCACCGTGGTGGCGTCCATAAGGACGACGTTGTGCTCGTCGGCGATGGCACGCGCCTCGTCGAGCTCAGCGGAATTGAGGGTAATGGCCTTCTCGCAGAGCACGTGCTTACCAGCTGCCAGAGCGGCTCGCAGGTAGGTGATATGCGTGTTGTGCGGCGTGGTGATATAGACGGCGTCGATGTCCGGATCGGCGTAGAGGTCCTCGACCGTCTCGTACACCTTCTCGACGCCATACTGCTCGGCAAAAGCCTGGGCTTTGGAAAGCGTACGGTTGGCGACACCCGCGAGCTTGCGGCCGGCCAGCGCGAGGGACTGGGCCATTTGGTTGGCGATAACACCGCACCCGATCACTGCCCAGCGAAGCTCGGGAGCCGTAAAGATGTCGTTTGGGAACGGCTGATTCTGGACCGAGGCAAACGCCGCCTTTGCGGCTGCCTCGGCGTCGAGCGGAGCCTGTTTGGAATCTGCCATGATGTGCCTCCTGAGTCATCGGAAGTTCTTCATTTCTAACAACCCTATAGTCGCACAATTGCGCGCGTATCTGCTCGTGTTTGCGTATTTATTTGCTTATCGGTCATTATTTAGCCATAGTTGGCAGATGTTTGCGCGGCTATGCGCATTATCGCGCAAGGCTATGCGCGTAAATGCGCATGCGACGATCCTTGTGAAACATAAAGGGACGGAACACCAAAGCCCTAAAAGACAGACCCAGCTGTATTATTTCACCCCTCTGGGGGCATCAGACATCAAAGGATCGTCCCAAACTGCCGGCACATAGAGACTGTCCCCCCCCCCCCCCCAACGACTGGTCATTTAAGTCTGTCCCCAATGAATGGTCGTCCCCAGCTGCCGACAGAAAATGAACGCCCCCAGGTGCCGGCATTTCAACGGCCACTCATTTAAGTCTGTCCCCAATGAGTATGTCCCCAATGAGTAGGGATAGAAAAAGGCCCGGGTGCCGTGGGGCATCCGGGCCTTTGCTAGCAACTTGATGTTGCGGGCAGCTTAGAACTTGTGGCCGCACTTCTTGCAGACGCGCAGCTTGTTCTTGCCGTCCTTCTCGTGACCGACGCGGGTAACCTTACCGCACTCGGGGCAAACGAGATTGACGTTGGAGGCGTCGATGGGGGCCTCCTGCGAAACGATGCCGCCCTGCTGGTTGGCAGCGTTGGGCTTGACGGCCTTCTTGACGACCGAAACGCCCTCGACAACGACCTTGTTCTCGGCGGGGAGAGCACGCAGGACAACGCCCTGCTTGCCGCGATCCTTACCAGAGAGAACCTGGACCTTATCGCCCTTCTTGATATACATATATCTCCCCTAACTACAGGGTCTCGGGAGCGAGCGAGACGATCTTCATGTACTTCTTGTCACGAAGCTCGCGAGCGACGGGCCCGAAGATACGGGTGCCGACGGGCGAACCATCGTTATTGATGACAACGCAGGCGTTCTCATCAAAGCGAATGTAGGAGCCATCCTTGCGGCGGATCTCCTTAACGGTGCGAACGACGACGCAACGGACAACGTCCTTCTTCTTGACGTTGGCGCCAGGGGTAGCCTCCTGGACAGCACCGATGAACACATCGCCGATGCCTGCATAACGACGCTTGGAACCGCCAAGCACCTTGATGCAGCGAATCTTGCGAGCGCCGGAGTTGTCGGCGACGTTCAGCATGGTTTGCATCTGAATCATGGTAGATGTTCCTCCGAACTAAGAACCGAAGAGAGGTGCGCAGCCTTTATGCGGCCCGTGGTATGCAAGCCAGGCATACGCACATCTTCGGAAACGTACAAGTCGTAAGAGCGACTGCTTATTTAGCGCGCTCGACGACCTCGATGAGGCGCCAACGCTTCATCTTGGACATAGGACGGGTCTCCATAACGCGGACGGTGTCGCCCACGCCAGCCGTGCACTCCTCGTCGTGAGCGTGCAGCTTCTTGGAGCTGGTCATCATCTTGCCGTACTTGGGGTGACGCTTGCGCTCGGTGATGGTGACAACAATGGTCTTGGCACCGGAGACGGAGGTAACGACACCCGTACGGACCTTACGCGAGTTACGCGAATCAGTCATGTTCTCTCCTTAGGTCCTACTCGGCGACAGCGGACTTCTCCGCTGCGATCTCGCGGGCGCGCTGCTCCGTGAGGACGCGAGCGATGTCCTTCTTCACGGTGTTGACGCGAGCGGTGTTGTCCAGCTGGCTGGTGGCCATCTGAAAACGAAGGTTAAAGAGCTCGGCGCGCATTTCCTTCAGCTTCTCAACGAGCTGAGCGTCCGAGAGCTCACGAATCTCTGCGGGCTTCATTAGTTCTCCTCCTTGGCGGCGGCGGCGTCCTCAGCAGCCCACTTGGCCTCGAGAGCGGCCTCCTCAGCCATCTCCTTCTCGATGCGCTGCTCAGCGTTCTTAGCAGCAACAATCTTGGTCTTGATGGGGAGCTTGTGCTGCGCAAGACGCAGAGCCTCGCGAGCGACCTCCTCGGGAACACCCTTGACCTCGAACATGATGCGGCCGGGCTTGACGACGGCCACCCACTCCTCGGGGTTACCCTTACCAGAACCCATGCGAGTCTCGGCAGGCTTCTTGGTGATGGGCTTATCGGGGAAGATCGTGATGTAGACACGACCGCCACGCTTCATGTAGCGGGTCATGGCAATACGAGCGGCCTCGATCTGACGGTTGGTGATCCAATGGGCCTCGAGAGCCTGGATACCAAACTCGCCGAAATGCAGCTCGGTATTACCCTTGGCCTGGCCCTTCATGGAGCCACGCTGCACCTTGCGGTGAAGAATACGCTTAGGGGCAAGCACTACTGACCCCTCCTCTCGGAGTTACGACGACGAGGACGGGAAGAGCCCTCGAGTGCAGGGTTGGGAACAGGCTGGCCCGGGAGCTTCTCGCCCAGGTAAATCCAGACCTTCACGCCGCAAGCGCCCATGGTGGTGCTGGCGACAGCCGTGCCGTAGTCGATCTTGGCACGGAGGGTGTGCAGAGGCACGCGACCCTCGCGGTACCACTCACGACGGCCCATCTCGGCACCGCCGAGACGACCGGAGCACTGGATACGGATGCCCTTAGCGCCGGCCTTGCGGGCGGACTGGACAGCCTTGCGCATAGCGCGACGGAAGGCAACGCGGCCCTCGAGCTGCTCGGCGATAGACTGAGCAACGAGGTTGGCGTCGAGCTCGGGGCGCTTGATCTCGACAACGTCGACGGAGAGCTGGCCCTTGGAGACGCCAGCGACCTTCTCGAGCTCGGTACGGAGGGTATCGATCTCGGCACCCTTCTTACCGATGACAACGCCGGGGCGAGCAGTGAGGATGATGACCTTCACCTTGTCGCCAGCGCGCTCGATCTCGACGCGGGAGACAGCTGCGCGGGAAAGACGCTTCTCGAGGTACTTACGAATCTCGAGATCGTTACCGAGGGTCTTAGCGTAATCCTTCTCTGCGAACCAGCGGGAGCGCCAGTTCTCGGTGATGCCAAGACGGAAGCCGGTGGGGTAGACTTTCTGACCCATACAGCTTTACGCCTCCTTTCGAGGAGCAACGACGACGGTGATGTGGGAAGTACGCTTCAGAATGCGAGAAGCGGAACCCTTGGCGCGGGGACGGATGCGCTTAAGCGTCGGACCCTCGTCAACATAGGCAGCGGCGACAACCAGGTTGTCGGCACGCAGACCGTTGTTGTTCTCGGCGTTCGCAACGGCGGAACGGAGAACCTTCTCGACATCCACGGCGACGGCGCGGTCGCAGAAGTGGAGGATGTCGAAGGCCTGAGCGACAGGCTTGCGGCGGATCAGATCGACCACCAGGCGGGCCTTGCTGGGGGAAACACGCACGTACTTAGCGACGGCGCGAACCTCGGTGGCCTCAGTTTCAATAGACTTAGTTGCCATTTACGGTTAACCCCCTATTTGGCCTTGTGGCCACGGAACGTACGAGTCGGCGCGAACTCGCCGAGCTTGTGACCAACCATGGACTCGGTAACATACACGGGCACATGCTTGCGGCCGTCGTGGACGGCGATGGTGTGACCAACCATCTCGGGGAAGATGGTGGACGCGCGGGACCAGGTCTTCACGACGTCCTTCTTGCCAGCCTCGTTCATCGCGGTGATACGCGAGAGAAGGCGAGTCTCCACGAACGGGCCCTTTTTGAGACTTCTGCTCATAAGTGCTTTCTCCTAAAACTCGGTATCCGAAATTACTTCTTACGGCGACGAATGATGTGCTGGTTCGAGACCTTCTTCTTCTTGCGCGTACGAAGGCCCTTCGTCGGCTTACCCCAGGGGGTAACGGAGGGACGACCAGAGGTGTGGTTCTTGCCCTCGCCACCGCCGTGCGGGTGGTCGACAGGGTTCATGACGGTACCGCGGACGGTCGGGCGCACGTTCATGTGACGCTTACGGCCGGCCTTGCCGATGACGATGTTGGAGTGATCGGCGTTGCCGACCTCACCGACGGTGGCGCGGCAGGTAACGAGGATGCGGCGCATCTCGGAGGAAGGCATACGGACGATAGCGTACTTGCCCTCCTTACCCATCAGCTGGCAGGAGTTACCGGCGGAACGGGCGATAGCAGCGCCCTTGCCCGGCTGGAACTCGACGGCGTGGATGAGCGTACCGACGGGAATGTCGGCGAGGGGCAGAGCGTTGCCCGGCTTGATGTCGGCGTCAGAACCGGACATGATGGTCTGACCGACCTCGAGGCCCTTGGGGGCCAGGATGTAGCGCTTCTCACCGTCAGCGTAGTGCAGCAGAGCGATGCGAGCGGAACGGTTCGGATCGTACTCGATCGTGGCAACCTTGGCGGGCACGCCGTCCTTGTTGCGCTTGAAGTCGATCACGCGGTAACGACGCTTCACGCCGCCGCCCTGGTGGCGGGTGGTGATGCGGCCGTTGTTGTTACGACCGGCCTTCTTGGGCAGGGGCTCGAGAAGAGACTTCTCGGGCTTGGTGCAGGTGATCTCGGAGAAATCGGAGATCGTCTGCCAACGCCTACCAGCGGAGGTCGGCTTAAGGTGCTTTACAGCCATTACAATCCCTTTCAATAGGAATCCGTTAGCCATCGCAGACAGGGATTCGAGGTTCTGCCTCGGGTGCGATGACACCGGACGTATACACGGTTCCGGGCGTGTCCATTTTATACGCCCAAAACCTTGAGCTCTCGCCTCCCCTATTTGGGAGGCATGAGCTCACTCAACAGCAGCGAGTCTTAGGCCTGGTTGCCAAAGACCTCGATGGTGTCGCCCTCGGCCAGCGTGACGATGGCCTTCTTCCAAGAACGGGTCTTGCCGGCGACATAGCGCACGCGCTTGGTCTTGGGCTTGACCGTCAGGGTGTTCACGCGAACGACCTTGACGCCGAAGATCTCCTCGACAGCGTCCTTGATCTGATACTTGTTAGCATCCTTGGCGACCTCGAACGTGTACTTGTTCAGCTCCATGCCGGAGAAGGAACGCTCGGACACGATCGGACGGATGATGATCTCGTGGGCGGTCATTTATGCAAGCACCTCCCCGAAGTGAGCGGCGATGTCGGCGGGCATCAGCACAGCGTTGTTGTTGACGAGATCGTAGGTGTTGGCCTCGTCAGCGGTGATGATGAACGTCTTGGGAATGTTGCGGAACGACAGGTAGGCGTTGACGTCCTCATCGCGAACGATGATGGTCAGACGCTTGCCCTCAAGACCGAGAGCCTTGAGCATGGCGACGGCAGCCTTGGTGGAAGGCTTCTCGAAGCCGTAGTCGTTGACGAGCACGAGCTCGCCATCGGCCAGCTTGGCGGACAGCGCGGAGCGCATAGCCAGCTTGACCTCCTTGTTGTTCATACGCTTAGCGTAGGAACGGGGCTTGGGGGCGAAGACAACGCCACCGTGACGCCACTGGGCAGCACGGATGGAACCCTGGCGGGCACGGCCGGTGCCCTTCTGACGCCAAGGCTTCTTGCCGCCACCGGAAACCTCAGAGCGACCCTTAGCAGACTGGGTGCCCTGACGCCAAGAGGCCATCTGGCACTTGACGATGTGGTGCATAACGTGGATGTTCGGCTCGATGCCGTACACCTCAGCGGCGAGCTCGGCCTCGGCGACCTTCTTGCCCTCGCTGTTCTTTACTTCAAACTTTGCCATTTAAGTGTTCTCCTTGGTATGACGCTGGGCTAAATGGGCTGGGCCCTTAGGCCATACGGATGGCGACGAGACCATTCTTGGCACCCGGGACAGCGCCCTTGACCAAGATGAGGTTCTGCTCGGCATCGATGCGGACAACGGAAAGGTTCTTGACGGTAACGCGCTCGTTACCCATGTGACCGGCCATCTTGACGCCCTTGAGGACGCGCGCAGGATAGGCGCACTGACCGATAGAACCGGGGTGACGCTGGAAGTGAGAACCATGCGTCATAGGACCGCGGCGCTGACCCCAGCGCTTGATGCGACCCTGGAAGCCCTTACCCTTGGAGGTACCGATGACGTCGACCTTCTCGACATCAGCGAAATCAGCGACGGTGACGACCTCGCCGACCTTGTGCTCCTCGCCGTTCTCGACGCGGACCTCACGAAGGAAGCGAACAGGCTCGACGCCAGCCTTGGCGAAGTGACCAGCCATGGGCTTGTTCACGTTCTTGGCCTTGATGTCGCCGAAACCGATCTGGACGGCGTCATAGCCGTCGGTTGCCTGAGTTTTAACCTGCGAGACAGCGCAGGGGCCAGCCTGGATGACCGTGACGGGAACGACGTTGTCGTCCTCGTCCCAAACCTGGGTCATGCCAATCTTGCGGCCGAGAATCATGCTGATCAAGATATGATCCCAACTCTCGCGTGGTCTTGGGACAATGCGTACACCACCGAGCGTACGCCCCTAGAGGACCACTACTTACACGACGTGCTCCCCAGCCTTGTATTTCGCCCGGACTACCTGACAACCCTATTAAGCAGGCATTTTGTCCAGCCAGAATACTCCCCTGGTTTCACACAGCTGTTTAGTATACACGGCTGCGGGCGTATCCATCGAGATTCATATTTCACTCACATTGTTTACGCAGGTAAAGTGCGTGGCACGTCTCCCGAGCTTGGCAGAGGGGCGGGGCCGAGAGTAGTTAAGGTTGCTGCTCTACAGTCCTGCTCACGACGGAGAGCACATTAAGTGCTCTCCTGTTCGTGCGGAACTCGCGACAACCTTAACTACTCTCGGCCCCGCCCCTCTGCCAAGCTCGGGAGACGATACGTTGATGTCTGCTTAACTCTGCTCGCTCAGCTAATTACTTTGTTGAGGGTCCACTATTTGCTGGAGGGTGAACTTACATTGATGAGGTTCGCCTTCTACTTGTGGCTTTTGCTCATCGAAATCGAAGATCATGATGGCGCAGTTGGGGAGTTTTGTTGGGAGCTCGAAGCCCTCTGGGGCTGCAGCCTTGATGAATTGGCGGCTGGCGCTGCCGTGGCTTACTGCTAGGAGGGTTTCGATGCCCTCGGAGCCCATGAGATTGGTGAGGGCGCCTACCATGCGTTCTTGCAGTGCGCGGCTTCCTTCTCCTCCGAAGGGGACCAGGTCCTCGCCCGGATCCCAAACGTCGGTGGGCAGGGCGTCGTGGGGGCCTTCTTCGAAGGTGCCGTAGCTGCGCTCGATAATGCCTTCACAGAGCTCGACTGCGGCGTCCGGACCGAGGAGTTCGCATGCGACAAGACTTGCCGTGTCCATGGCTCGGCCTAAGGGTGATGAGACCACTTTGTCGGGGACGACGCTGTGGGCTTTGAGCCATGCGGCCGCTGCCCGTGCCTGCTGACGGCCCAGATCGGTGAGCGGTGAATCACAGCGACCCTGGACGAGCTTTTTGACGTTGAATTCCGTCTGGCCGTGGCGGAGTAGGTATAGGCGCTTCATGCTCTCCTCTTCTGTATAACTTGCTTTGCCGGCACAGCCCTACTCGTGGGTATGCCCTACGTAGTCTTCGTCGATCGTAATCTTGGCAATCGACTTGGGATATTCCGATTCGACCCGTTGTGCCAGCGCGTGCTTTAAGTCTTCGGCACTCATCTGCAGATCCGAGGGACGCACGCAGTCAAAGATCACGTTGGTGTGCGTGGGGCCCGGCACACAGCGCAAATCATGAATCGAAAGGCGGCTATCGATCTCTTGAGCCATAGCGTTGATGCGCAAGCGCATGCTCGCCACCTTTGGATCGTCGGTCACGATGGGGTCGTAGTGAAGTGTGACAATCATGCCGTCTTCGTTCCTAAACGACTGCTCGATGTTATCGAGCGTGTCGTGACTTTCCAGCGGGCTGGCCTCGGCTGCCATCTCGGCGTGAGCGCTTGCGAACTTCCTGCCCGGGCCGTAGTCGTGAACCATCAAATCGTGAACTCCCAAAACGCCGGGATAGCTCATGATCTTGTCTCGAATGTGCTTGACCAGCTTAGGATCGGGCGACTGACCCAAAAGCGGGCTCACCGTATCTTGAATAAGTTCAAAGCCGCTCCAGCCAATATAGGCGCCAACGGCAAGGCCAACCCATGCGTCAAGATTGATGTGCGTCACCTGCGAAACAATTGCACATGCCAGCACGGCGCCTGTGGCAAGAACATCGTTCTTGGAATCCTGGGCAGTCGCATGCAGTGTCTCGGACTCGATACGGTCGCCGAGCTTTTGGTTGAGCGCCGCCATCCACAGCTTAACAACCATCGAAAGCGCCAGGACTGCCACCAGGGCAAGCGAGAACTCGACAGGTTCGGGGTGGATGATACGCTCAAACGAGGACTTCACCAGTTCAAGGCCAATGAGAAGCACGAGCGCCGCCACGACAAGACCCGAGAGGTACTCGTAGCGACCATGGCCGTATGGATGCTCGGGGTCGGCGGGCTTGCTCGCCAGCTTAAAGCCCAGCACGCTCACGATATTCGAGCTGGCATCGGACAGGTTGTTCATGGCATCCGCCACAATCGAAACCGATCCCGAAACCACACCGATTGCGCCCTTCGCAGCACAAAGCGCCACATTGGCGACAATACACACCATGCCCGCTAACGTGCCCACACGCGCACGATCGCCCTGCGCGCGCTTAACTATCCACTCGACCATCTGCATCCGCCCCCACGGTACTACCTATATATCTATTGCTCAAACGGATTGTAGTGTAGCCACTTTGTCTCCCAGATACAAAGAGGCCGCAGCCCGCACGGGCCACGGCCTTGGAGCATGACAAAAGAATCGTCCTTTTGTCGCACAGGTTTATGCGCTTACTTCAGCAGCGCTCGCCACTGTTTCGGGTGAATCGGCCCCGTCTTCTGCCGCCTGTCCCTGCGCCGGCACCACGCCAAAGCAGTAGCTCAGCGCCGCAGACACCGCAAATGCCACACCGCCGGCAACGCAGCACCACAGCAGGTTCGAGATGCCGCCCGTGGCAAAGCCAATGACCATAAGGACATTCGTCATGCCGATGGTATAGGCCGTAACGTGGCCCACGGCCGCAACAAGGCCTCCGACGGCGCCGCCAATGGCCATGTACGTCAGGCACCTGCCATATTTAAAGCCGCAACCGTACAGCGCCGGCTCGCTTACGCCGCCAAGAATACCCGAGATTGAATAGCCCAGCATGAGTGCCTTCTCGTCCTTATCCGCAACGCGGAGCGACGCGCCAAAGGGCATGCCCCAAACGGCGAACGTCGCCATCGTCGCGGCGATCAGGATGCACGAATCCGTTCCCACACTCATAAACTGAGCATAGGCAAGCGATAGGACAACGTTGCTGACGCCTGCAATCTTAAGAAACTCCCAACCCGCGGCAAGCCCCATGAGCGTGAGCAGCGACACGATGCCACCGGAATTGCCAAGCATAAACATAAGCTGGCCCAACAGCATGCCCAGATAGCTGCCCGCCGGCGCCGTAATACACAGCGAAACCGGAACCATGACAAGCATGGTCGCAAACGGAACGAACGAAAACGCCACGGCCTTAGGGATAACGCGCTGAAAGAAACACTCCACTCGCCATAGCACGGGCACCGAGATGAGAACCGGAATAACAGTCGTCGTGTAATCGTTGACCGGCGCAGGAAGCAGACCATACACGGAAGTCATCGATGCCCCCGTCGTCGATGCGGCATCGACAAGCTTGAGTAAATCGGGTGCAATCAATACGCCGCCCAGCATCATGCCCAGCTGCTCCGAGCAACCGAGCTGGCGGGCGGCCGCCCAACCAAGATAAATGGGCAAAAAGTAGTAGCCGGCGTTATAGAGCCAACTGTAGAACAGGCGATAGATATCGGAATCGGCAGACCACAGGCCCAGCATGCCTTCGCCCATAATGACAGCGACGGTGCGGAACAACGCCGCGCAGACAATAAACGGCAGCGCCGACATCATGCTTTTGGACAGATAGTCCACCACGGCCATGGCGTTTGATGAAACCGACGTTGTAAACGAGGTGTTAGAAACTTGTAGCATGGAACGCCTTTCCCAATATGACATGCGGGCTGTCCCTTTGTCACATCGTGCGGTATCGACCGATTGCGCGGTACTTTTCGTAGCGGAGGTTTGTGAGGGTCGCGTCGTCGAGCTGCCCAAGCGTATCGAAGGCATCAAATGCCGAGGACATGACGGCACCGGCGATCTCCTCATGCGACAGGCCCTTATCGTCAACAATGCCGTCGATGATGCCGAGCGCCAGCAGATCGGGGGCCGTGAGCTTAAGCGCCTCGGCGGCCTCATCCGCACGCTCGGTATCCTTCCACAGGATCGACGCACAGGCCTCGGGGCTCACGACTGAATAGGCCGAGCTCGAGAGCATCAGGATGCGGTCGGCCACGGACAGCGCCAGCGCGCCACCAGAGCCGCCCTCGCCTGTCACCACCGAGACAATCGGTGTCTTAAGGCCGCTCATCTCCATGAGATTCTGAGCAATCGCCTCGCCCTGGCCGCGCTCCTCGGCACCGATGCCGCAAAACGCGCCCGAAGTATCGACCAGGCACAGAACCGGTCGACCAAACTTTTCGGCCTGGCGCATAAGGCGACGCGCTTTGCGGTAGCCCTCGGGATGTGCCATGCCAAAGTTGCGACGCATGCGCTCTTTGGTCGTGGTGCCGCGCTCGATGGCGATGACCGTTACGGGGCGCCCGTCTTTCCAGCCAATGCCAGCCACCACAGCGGCGTCGTCGCCAAAGTAGCGGTCGCCGTGCAGCTCCACAAATCCATCCAGGCCCAGCGAGATCATCTCGCCTGCCGTGGCGCGATCTGCCGAGCGGGTCTGTTTGACAATCTCGAGCGCGGTTTTTGGTGCGGCCGAGCGCTTGAACAAGTGTCCCAGCTTTTTGCCGCGGCGACCCGTATGCACGATCTCATGCGGTGCCCCCAGGCCGGGCGCGTGCCCTTCGTGCAGCGCCAGCAGCTCGCCTACCGTGAGCGCAATCTCGCCACGCGGAACAACGGCATCGCAAAAGCCGTGCTCCAGCAAAAACTCGGAGCGCTGGAATCCCTTGGGCAGGCGCTTGTGCATGTTCTGCTCGATCACGCGCGGGCCGGCAAATGCCGTCAGGGCATCGGGCTCGGCCAGGATAATATCGCCCTCCATGGCAAAGCTCGCGGTTACGCCTCCGGTCGTGGGGTCAGTGAGCACCGTGATATACAGGCCGCCCGCCTCGCTATGGCGCCTAACCGCCGCAGAGATTTTGGCCATCTGCATGAGCGAGGTCACGCCCTCCTGCATGCGGGCGCCACCCGATACGGTAAAGCCAACGACCGGCAGTCCCAGCTCGGTCGCACGCTCAAATGTGCGGCAGATCTTCTCGCCCACCACGGAACCCATCGAGCCCATCATAAAGTTGGCGTCCATAAAGAAGAGCGCCGTATCGCAACCGCAGATTTTGCCCTTGCCGCACACAACGGCATCGCGCTCGCCCGAACGTTCGCTCACGCTCTTGAGCTTGTCGGCATAGCCGGGAAACGAAAGGAAGTCCTCCGGCGCCAGACTGGCATCCCATTCCTCAAACGTGCCCTCGTCAATCGTCATGCGCATGCGGTCGCGCCCGCTCACGCGAAAGTGTTTGCCGCAACGAGGGCAGACCTCGAGGTTGTCGTGCAGGCGCGCCTCATCGATCACGCGGCGGCACTCCGGGCACTTGATAAACACGTGGCGCGCGGGAAACTCGGCGCACGACTCGGTCATCGGTCCCTCGAGGACGTTGACCGTCTTCGCTTTTCTATTCATCAGCATAGAGATGCCCCATCAGATCGGTGTGATACATGCCCGACAAGAACTCGTCGTTTGCCAGCACGTCGAGCTGAAGCTCGCTGTTTTCGCTCACGCCCTCAATCACGAGCTCGCCCAGGGCCGAGCGCATCTTGCGAATGGCGCCGTCACGCGTGGGCGCACACACGATGAGCTTGCCGAGCATGGAGTCGTAGTACGGCGGAACTTTCGCACCGGTAAACATGGCGGAATCCCAGCGCACGCGCGGACCACCCGGCACACGCAACGCGGTGACCGTTCCGCATGACGGCAGAAAGTCCGGCGTTTCGGCATTGATGCGACACTCCATGGCGTGGTTGCGGACCGGCATGTCCTCCTGCTCAAAGGGCAGAGGCTGGTCGGCTGCCACGCGCAGCTGCCACTTGACCAAGTCGGTATCGGTCACAAACTCCGTAACCGGGTGCTCCACCTGCAAGCGCGTGTTCATTTCCATAAAGTAGAAATTGCCGTCGTCCGAATACAGGAACTCGATGGTACCGGCTCCTTCGTAGCCGACGGCACGAGCCAGGTCACGCGCTGCCTTGTGCATGCGAGCACGAATGTCGTCGTGTCCGTCGAGGCACGGCGCGGGGCTCTCCTCGATAAGCTTTTGGTTGCGCCGCTGCACCGAGCACTCGCGCTCGCCGAGCGAAAACACATGGCCCTGCTTATCGGCCATAATCTGCACCTCAACGTGATGCGCCGGCGCGACGAACTTCTCCATGTAGCACTCGCCGTCGCCAAAAACGGCCTCGCCCTCGGCGCGTGCTTCAATAAAGGCCTTTGCCGCATCTTCCACGCGCTCGACCTTACGAATACCGCGACCGCCGCCGCCCGCACGCGCCTTAATAAGCACGGGGCAGCCAATGCGCTCAGCCTCGGCCGTTGCCTCCTCGGGACTTTTGAGCAAATCGCAGCCCGGCACGATGGGCACGCCCGCCGCGGCAGCCGTTCGACGCGCGGCGTCCTTGTCGCCCATGCTGTCGATCACCTTGGCCGAAGGACCGACAAACGCCAGGCCATACTTGTCGCAGTCGCGCACAAAGCTCGCCTTCTCGGAGAAAAAGCCATAGCCGGGATGAATTGCCTTAGCTCCCGACTTTACGGCACAGGTGAGCACGGCATCGTCGTTGAGGTAGCTCTCGGCAAGACGCGGACCGCCGATGCAATACGCCTCGTCGGCAAGCTGCACGTGCAGCGCGTCCGCATCGGCCGTGGAATAAACGGCGACGGTCTTGATGCCCATATCGCGGCACGCGCGGATAACACGGACCGCGACTTCGCCGCGGTTGGCGATGAGCACTTTGTCGAACATGAAGCCTTCCTTAACTTTCGTGCATGAGTGCAAAAGACATATCGGCGCGGCAGCAAACCTCACCGTTGACGCTCGCAGTACCCGTCGCAAAGCGGAACGGCCCGCGCGCACGCGTGATGGTGCACACCAGATCAACCGTGTCGCCCGGGCGCACCGGACGCTTAAAGCGCACCTTGTCCAGACTCGTGTAGAACGGCGTCGCGCCGCGCGCTTCCTCATCGCCCATCAGCAGCACGCAACAGTTTTGGGCGAGCATCTCGCACTGAATCACGCCGGGGACCACCGGGTTTCCCGGAAAATGCCCCTGCAAAAAGTACTCGTCGCCCGTAATCGTGATCTTGCCGTGGGCCTCGTCGCCCACCAGCTCGGCCTCGTCGAGCAAAAGCATCGGTTCGCGATGCGGCAACAGTTCCTTAAGCTCTTCTTTGTTCATGGATATCACCTATCCGATCCTCATGAGGCAGCTGCCAAACTCCACGAGGTCGCCGTCGGCCACGCAGATCTCGAGCACCTCGCCGTCTGCCTCTGCCGTCACCTCGTTGAGAACCTTCATGGCCTCGATGATGCAGAGCGTCTCGCCGGCCTTGACCTTAGAGCCCACGTGCACAAACGGCTCGTCGCCCGGCGCCGGGGCAGCATAGAAAACGCCGACCATGGGAGCGGTCACCTCGGTGCCCTTGGGCTCCGGTGCGGCGGCAGGTGTCTGCGCGGCGGGCTCCGGTGCGGCAGGCGCGACTGTGGGAGCTGCAACTGGAGCGGCCATAGCGCTCGGCATGGGCATGGGCACGGCAACCGGCTGTGCGGCGCTCGCGCGCTCGAGTTCGACCGCGGTGCCATCGGGCTCCTCAACGCGTACGCGCGTGAGGCCGCGGTCCTCCATAACATCGGCTATCTCGGCAAGTCTTTTGGAATCCATGCTCTAGCTCCTCGTATATCTACGCAGCGCGATGGCGACGTTGTGTCCGCCAAAGCCCAGGTTGGTCGAAAGCGCCCAGGTAAGGTCGGCGCGAACCGCGCGATTGGGCGTGTAGTCAAGATCGCAGGCGGGATCGGGCGTGTGGTAGTTAATGGTCGGCGGCACCACGCCCTGCTCGAGCGCCATGGCGCAGGCCATGACCTCGATGGCGCCCGTGGCACCGATCATGTGGCCGGTCATCGACTTAGTCGACGAGACGTGCGCGGCGCGCGCCGCGTCCTCGCCGAGCGCACGCTTAATGCCCGCCGTCTCGGACGAATCGTTGAGCTTGGTCGATGTGCCGTGGGCATTGATGTAGAGGCCCTCGGAAGGCCTGACGTCGCCCTCGGTCACCGCCAGCGATATCGCGCGGGCAATGCCGGCAGCCTCGGGATCAGGGCTCGTGATGTGATAGGCATCATCGGTGTTGCCGTAGCCCACGACCTCGGCATAAATGTGCGCACCGCGCGCCTGCGCATGTTCCATGCTCTCGAGCACGAGCACGCAGGCGCCCTCGCCCATCACAAAGCCATCGCGGTCTGCATCGAACGGGCGGCAAGCCGTCGCGGGATCAGGGTTGGTGGTCAATGCGCGGCAGGACGTAAAGCCCGCAACGGCATCGGGGATAATTGCAGCCTCGGCGCCGCCCGCGAGGATCGCGTCGGCATAGCCGTGCTTGATGGCGCGGAACGCCTCGCCCACCGCATGGGCCGAGGTTGCGCACGCGGTCACCACGGGCAGGGTCGGGCCCTTTGCCTTGTGGCGGATTGCGATATTGCCCGATGCCATGTTGGGGATCATCATCGCGATCATATAGGGCGATGCGCGACGGGGCCCACGTTCGGCAATCGTATGGACGTTGTCGACGAGCGTCGTCATGCCGCCCACGCCCGAGCCCACGTAGACGCCCAGGCGCTCGCGATCGATGGCGCCTTCGACATCAAAGCCCGCATCGTGCATGGCTTCGTCCGAAGCCGCCATCGCAAACTGAACGCAGGGGTCGAGATGCTTGGCGTCACGCTTGCCAAAGTACTCGTTGCCGTCAAAGCCCTTGACCTCGGCTGCCACCTTGACGGCAAACGCATCGGTATCGAAGTGCGTGATCGGGCCGATGCCGCACGTGCCGGCGCACATGGCCGCCCAGGTGGCAAGCGCGGTGTTGCCGAGCGGCGACACGGCACCGATACCGGTGATTGCAACTCTCTGTTCCATCATGGTCTCCTCATCCAAGCCGTTCTTCGGCCCTGGTTTCTACATCGCCATTCCGCCGTCGACGCGTACGACTTCGCCCGTAATGTAGGCAGCCGCATCGCTCACTAAAAATCGCACCACACCGGCCACCTCTTCGGGCTGCGCCATACGCTTAAGGGGAATCTGCTCCTCGGTTACCGTACGCACCTTCTCCGAGAGCTTTGCCGTCATATCCGTCTCGACAAACCCGGGGGCAACCGCGTTCACTCGTACGCCGCGGGGCGCAAGCTCGCGCGCCACCGCCTTGGTCAGGCCGATCACGCCCGCCTTGGAGGCAGCGTAGTTGGCTTGCCCGGCATTGCCCATCAGGCCCACGACCGAGCTCATGTTGACGACGCAACCGCCGCGCTGGCGCATAAAGGTCTTGGTGAGCGCGCGCGTCATGTTGAATGTTCCCTTGAGATTGACGTCGAGCACGCGGTCGAAGGCGTCATCGCCCATGCGCATGAGCAGGCCATCGCGGGTGATGCCAGCGTTGTTGACGAGCGCCCAAATGGAGCCAAAGTCGTTGAGGACCGCTTCCACGCACGCGTTGACGGCAGCGGGGTCGGCCACGTCACATTGATATGAGCGCGCCGTGGCGCCAGCCGCCTCGCAGGCGTCGCACGTCTCGCGCGCCGCATCGACGCTGCCGGCATAGACGACGGCGATATCGTAGCCATCCTCCGTCAGACCGATAGCGCAGGCGCGGCCGATACCCCGCGAGCCGCCCGTGACCAGTGCCACGCGACGTGAGTCGTTGCGCTCGAGCGCGCCATTGTTCAAGTTGCCCATGTCATTCCTTTCGGGTTACAGCCCTGTGGACTATGCGAGCTCGTCGGCAATAGCTGCGACCTGCTCGGCCGTCTCGCACGAATACACACGAACGTCGCTCAGCGTACGCTTGACCAGGCCGGACAGCGTTTTGCCGGGGCCGACCTCAATAAATGTGTCGATGCCTTGATCCTGCAGAGCATGCAGTGTATCGACCCAGCGTACGGCATGGCTCACCTGATTGGCCAAGACATCCGATGCCGTCTGGGGGTCCGCCGGATAGGGCGCCGCCGTCATATTTGCCAAAACAGGAATGAGCAACGGGGACGGCGCGTGACCGGCCTCAATATATGCGGCAAGGCCACAGGTTGCCTCGGCCATATAGGGGCTATGAAATGCACCCGACACCGCGACCTTCATGGCGCGGCCGCCAGCCTCTTTTACTAGGACGTCGAGGGTCTGCAGCGCATCGGGCGCTCCGGCCACAACCGTCTGCTGGGGACTGTTGTAGTTGACCGGCCAGCAGTCCTCGCCGGCCTGCGCAGCCAGGTTCTCGACTTGCGCAGCATCAAGTTTGATGACGGCGCGCATGCCGCCGGGGTGACGCTCGGCCGCCGTGGCCATCAATGCCGCGCGCTCACACACGAGCTCAAAACCCGCTCGCGTATCGAATGCCCCCGCAAAGGTGAGTGCAGCGACCTCGCCCAGCGAGAATCCCGCACAGGCGGCAGGCACCACGCCGCGCTCGCGCAGGGCGACGGCGACAGCCAAGTCGTGCACGAACACGCAAGGCTGCGTGTTCTCGGTCTGCGAGAGCTCCTCCTTGGAGGCGCTCCGGCACTGCTCGCTCGTCCCCGGGCGCACCTCATCGGCAATGGCGAACACCTCGGCAGCCGCCGGCGATGTCTCGATCAAGTCGACGCCCATCGCGGGGTGCTGGGCACCCTGGCCGGCAAACAAAAACGCTACGCCACCCATGCGCACGCACCCTTCAGGACGTACTCGGCGCCATCGACCAGGTCGTCAACGATTTCGCGTGCGCTCTGGCGCTCGTTGACCATGCCGGCAATCTGTCCACACAAAAACGAACCCTCTTCGTAGTTGCCGTCCTTGGCGGCCTTACGCAGCGCACCGGTTCCCATAGCACCGAGCTCCTCGGCACTCGCACCGGAACCCTCGCTCTTGGCATAGGCGTTGGTGAAGGGGCTCTTGAGGGCGCGCACCGGATGTCCCGTCGAGCGACCGGTCGCACGCGTCGAAGTGTCGTTGGCCTTCAGGACCATCTCCTTGTACTGCTCCGAGACGGTACACTCATCGGCAACGAGAAAACGCGTGCCCACTTGGACGCCAGCGGCGCCAAGCATAAAGGCGGCCGCCACCCCGCGGCCATCCGCGATACCGCCGGCGGCCACAACGGGAATGTCGACCGCATCGACGACCTGCGGCACCAGTGCCATCGTCGAGGTCTCGCCAATATGGCCGCCCGATTCGGTACCCTCGGCAACAACCGCCGTGGCTCCACGACGTGCCACGAGGCGCGCCAGCGCCACCGAGGCAACGACCGGGATGACCTTGATGCCCGCCTCGTTCCACGCCTTCATGTACTTGGCGGGATTGCCGGCGCCCGTCACGACGACCGGCACTCGCTCGTCAATCACGACCTGTGCAACCTCGTCGGCAAACGGGCTCATGAGCATGACGTTGACGCCAAAGGGCTTATCCGTCTTGGCGCGCAGCTCATGAATCTGGTCGCGAAGCCAGTTGGCGTCGGCGTTCATGGCCGCGATGATGCCTAAGCCACCCGCCTCGGACACTGCGGACGCCAGCGAGGCATCGGCAATCCAGGCCATACCGCCCTGGAACACGGGCTTTTCGATGCCGAGCAGATCGCAGAGAGGAGTCTTGAGCATCTCTACTTCTCCAATGCCGCCTCGACCGTATCGGCGAACTCGCCGACTGTCTTGGGGTTCTCCTCGGTATCGAGCTGGATGCCAAACTCGTCCTCGACGGCAACGAGGATCTCGACGGTGCCCAGGCTGTCGAGACCAATCTCCTCGAGCGTGGACTCGGGCTTCATCTCGACATCGTCAAGACCGGCGGTCTCGCGGATAACGTCGCAAACGCGCTCGAAGGTCTTCTGATCTGCCATGGTAGTTCTCCTTTGGTTGTGCCCTAGGGGCGTTTTTTCCTATGTGCAACTACTTCCAACGAAGCAGATAGCCACCTATATCCAGGCCGGCGCCAAATCCAACGAGGGCGATGGTGTCGCCCGTGTGAAGTGCACCGGCGTTTGCCAGCCGGTCGAGGGCAAGCGGAATGCATGCGCTCGAAATGTTGCCGGTCTCGCGCAACGTGCGAACCACACGCTCGTCCGGCACGCCCAGACGCTTGACCGCCTGGCTCAGGATTCGTTCGTTAGCCTGATGGAATACAAAATGATCGATGTCTTCGACCAAAATGCTCGCATCGATCGCAAGCTTATGGACCGTGTCACAGATGGCGTTGACGCCGAACTTGAACACGCGGCGGCCATTCATGGACAGCACGCTCGCGCTATCTGCGGAAGCCTTAAACGGCGAGGTACCGACCAGACCGGGAACGCGCAACGTCTCGACGTCGGGCGCCGTCGAAAGCTCAACGGCAAGGGGGTTGTCTCCCCCAGCTTCAATCACTGCGGCGCCTGCCCCATCGCCAAATAGCACGCAGGTGGCACGGTCGGTCCACTCGAGCGCGCGCGTCATCTGCTCGGCAGCAACAACAAGCACGCGCTCGGCACGGCTGCGGGCGATATAGCCCTCGGCGACATCGAGCGCAAATACGAAGCCGGCACAAGCCGCCGAGACATCGAAGGCAGGGCACGTCGCGCCTAGTCGCTCAGCAACGGCACACGCCTCGGCGGGAACAAGGTGGTCACCCGTCGTCGTCGAGCAGACGATCAGATCCAGCTGGCTCGCGTCGATTCCGGACACCTGGAGTGCCCGCTCGCTCGCTGCTACGGCAAGGTCGTCAAGTGACTCGGTGGTGCAGACGTGGCGGCTCTTGATACCTGTGCGAGTAAAAATCCACTCATCCGAGGTATCGAGGAACTCAGACAGCTCGTCATTGGAAACACTGCGCTCAGGAAGTGCCGAACCTGTTCCAAGAATCGTGAAACCCATCACTAACCTCCTTTGAGTTGTTGACGTGTTTACATCGACCAAGAGAGGATAACGCATTTCAGTCTTTGTTGACGTGTTAACATTAAATTGTCCAAATGCGACAAAGGCTTCACATTGTGTCTATCTCTCGACACCATTGCGTCATTCACTTATTCAATAAGGAGGTAGCAGCCGCTATGGATGCCCAATTAACGATTGTCGATGTAACCGGATCGACCAACGATGACCTGCTCGAGGCAGGAAAACAGGGTGCGCCGCACGGCACAGGACTTGCCGCCCGCGCGCAAACGGCAGGACGCGGCCGGCGCGGCCACAAGTGGGATTCAACCGCCGGCAACCTATTGCTTTCGATTGTCCTGCGTCCATGCGTTAATCCCGCAAAGTACTCTGGTCTTGCCGCCGTCAGCGGCCTAGCGGTGCTCGAGGCACTCGAAAAGCAAGGCCTTGCAAGCGAAATAGCCCTCAAGTGGCCCAACGACCTGGTCGCGCGAGGACGCAAGCTCGGCGGCATTCTGGTCGAGGCCGCACGCGATAACGAAGGCAAACCTTTCGCCGTCTGCGGCATTGGTGTCAACGTAAACTACACGCCCCAAGAGGTGCCCGATGGCGGCCTGGCGGCAATTGGCCTCTCGGACCTCAACGAGAGCGTTCCCGCCGTCGACATGCTCCTCGATGAGGTCTATCACGCAGTTATAGACGCTGTAGATACCTGGGCAGAGCGCCTCAACGCCATGGAAGAAAACGCCGGACCGCTCGCGCCCGTCCACGACGAATATGTCGCACACCTCAATTGGATTGGGGAGCACGTTATCGCCCGCTCCCCCGCTGGAGACGAGCTGGCACGCGGCATATTTAGAACGGTCGACGATTGCGGCCGCGCAAGCATTGAGACCGAGAGCGGCTTGTGCGTCTTCCACTTCGAAGAAGCGTCCTTGCGCCCCCTGAGCGAATAGGGCGCCGCAGCCATCAGCTCGGCAGACGAATTCGCTATCCCAAAATCTAAACTCAAAACAAAAGAGCCCCGCTACCAAGATGGCAGCGGGGCTCTATAAGCTATGAGCGATATCGCTTAGAGCTTGATGTCGATGTCGACGCCAGCGGGGAGGTCGAGACGCATGAGCGAATCAACGGTGCCCGAGGTGGGGTCGAGGATGTCGATGAGGCGCTTGTGGGTGCGCATCTCGAACTGCTCACGGGAGTCCTTGTTCACGTGCGGCGAGCGGATAACCGTGTACAGGTTGCGCTCGGTGGGCAGGGGGACAGGACCGGAAACGCGAGCGCCGGTCTTCTGAGCGGTCTCGACGATGAGCTTCGCGGACTGATCGACGACCTCGTGATCATAGCCCTTGAGGCGAATGCGGATCTTCTGGGTAGCCAACTTAAACCTCCAAAGAGTGCGAGAGATGTTCTCGCGGATTACGTAACAGGGAGCTCGAACTTAGGCGTTCTTGCTCATGACCTCGTCCACGATGGACTTGGGCGCGGGCTCATAAGAGTCGAACTGCATCGTGTAGGATGCACGGCCCTGGGTCTGGGAGCGAAGGTCGGTAGCGTAACCGAACATCTCGCCCAGCGGCACCTTGGCACGGATGAGCTTGCTGTTCTTGCGATCCTCCATGCCCTCGATCTTGCCGCGGCGACCGGAGAGGTTGCCCATAACGTCGCCCATGTACTGCTCAGGGGTCTCGACCTCGACAGCCATGATCGGCTCGAGCAGCTGCGGATCGGACTTCTTGAGGGCGTCCTTGATAGCCATGGAACCGGCGATCTTGAAGGCGGCCTCGGAGGAGTCGACCTCGTGGTAAGAACCGTCGAACAGGGTGACCTTAACGTCGAGGACCGGGAAGCCGGCGATAACACCGGTGTTCAGGGCCTCCTGGATGCCCTTGTCGATGGACGGGATGTACTCCTTGGGCACGACGCCGCCGACGATAGCGTTGACGAACTCGTAGCCGAAGCCCTCCTCCATCTTCTCGAGCTTGATGACGGCGTGGCCGTACTGACCGCGACCGCCGGACTGACGGACGAACTTGCCCTCAGCCTTCTCGACGTCGTGACCAGCGGTCTCGCGGTAGGCAACCTGGGGCTTACCAACGTTAGCGTCAACCTTGAACTCGCGGAGCAGACGGTCGACGATGATCTCGAGGTGCAGCTCGCCCATGCCGGCGATGATGGTCTGGCCGGTCTCGTGGTTGGTGGACACCTGGAAGGTCGGGTCCTCCTCGGCGAGCTTGGTCAGAGCCAGGGACATCTTGTCCTGCTCGGCCTTGGTCTTGGGCTCGATGGCAACGTCGATAACGGGCTTAGCGAACTCGATCTTCTCGAGGACGATCTCCTTGCCCTCGGCGCACAGGGTGTCACCGGTGGTGGAGTTCTTGAAGCCGACGCAAGCAACGATGTCGCCGGCGGCAGCGTCGTCACGGTCGATACGCTCGGCGGCGTTCATCTCGAGGATGCGGCCGAGGCGCTCGCGCTGACCGTTGGAAGCGTTGACCACGTAGGAGCCGGACTCGGCACGGCCGGAGTAAACGCGGACGTAGGTGAGCTTACCGACGAACGGGTCGGTCATGATCTTGAAGACCAGGCCGGAGAAGGGCTCGTCGAAGGAAGGATGACGCTGGATCTCCTCGCCGGTGTCCGGATCGGTACCGGTGACAGCCTCAACGTCGAGCGGGCTGGGCAGGTAGTCGACGACAGCGTCGAGCAGCTCCTGAACGCCCTTGTTCTTGTAGGCGGAACCCACGAAGACGAGGTTGAGCTCGTTGGCCAGAACGCCCTTACGCAGAGCCGCCTTGAGCTCCTCGACGGTGAAGTCCTCCTCCATGAGGATCTTCTCCATGAGCTCGTCGTCAAAGCTGGCAGCAGCGTCGAGGAGCTCCTCGCGCTTGGTGGCAGCGATGTCGGCAAACTCAGCCGGGATCTCGTCCATCGGCTCGGGGTAGGTCATACCCTTCTCGTCGGCCTTGAAGTCCCATGCAGTCATGGTGACCAGGTCGATGACGCCCCAGAAGTTGTCCTCGGCGCCCATCGGGACCTGAGCGGCCACGGCGTTAGCGTCGAGACGATCCTTCATGGTCTCGATAGCGTTGAAGAAGTCAGCGCCCACGCGGTCATACTTGTTGATGAAGGCGATGCGGGGGACGTTGAAGGTAGAAGCCTGACGCCAAACGGTCTCAGACTGGGGCTGAACGCCGGCAACGGCGTCGAAGACGGCGACAGCGCCATCGAGGACGCGCAGGCAGCGCTCGACCTCGGCGGTGAAGTCAACGTGGCCCGGGGTGTCGATGATCTGGATGCGGTAGTCCTTACCGTCCTTGTTCCAGAAGCACGTGGTAGCAGCGGAGGTAATGGTTACGCCGCGCTCCTGCTCCTGAACCATCCAGTCCATGGTGGCAGCGCCCTCATGGACCTCACCGATCTTGTGGGTCTTACCGGTGTAGTAAAGAATACGCTCGGTCGTGGTGGTCTTACCGGCATCGATGTGGGCCATGATGCCGATGTTACGGGTATCGGAAAGCTTGTACTTAGGCTTAGCCATGTTAGTTCCTTACCTTAACTTACCAACGATAGTGAGAGAACGCGCGGTTGGCCTCGGCCATCTTGAAGACGTCCTCACGCTTCTTGACGGAAGCGCCCAGGCCGTTGGAAGCGTCGAGGATCTCGTTGGCGAGACGCTCGGCCATGGTCTTCTCCTTGCGAGCGCGGGAGAAGTTGACGATCCAGCGGATACCCAGAGCGGTGGAACGACGGGAGTTGACCTCCATCGGGACCTGATAGGTAGCGCCACCGACACGCTTGGGCTTAACCTCGAGCGTGGGCTTGACGTTGTCCATAGCCTTCTTGAAGGTAGCGAGAGCGTCGCCACCCTCGGACTTCTCGGCAACGATCTCGAAAGCGGTGTAAACGATGCGCTCAGCGGTGGCCTTCTTGCCGTCAAGAAGGACCTTGTTGATGAGCTGAGTCACCAGGCGGTTGTTGTAAACGGCGTCAGGCTGAACCTCACGACGATTAGCTGCTGCACGACGCGGCATGTGAAATCTCCTTAAGTGTCTACCGTGCGGCGCTTAGGCGGCACACGGCGAAAGTATCAAAACGTTATCTGGCTTATTTGGCCTTGGGGCGCTTAGCACCGTACTTGGAACGGGCCTGCATACGGTTCTGGACCGGAGCAGCGTCGTAGGCGCCACGGATGACGTGATAACGGACACCAGGGAGGTCACGGACACGACCGCCGCGGACGAGCACGATGGAGTGCTCCTGCAGGTTGTGGCCCTCACCCGGGATGTAAGCAGTAACTTCGATGCCGTTGACAAGGCGAACACGGGCAACCTTACGAAGAGCCGAGTTCGGCTTCTTGGGGCTCGTGGTGAAGACGCGGGTGCACACGCCGCGCTTCTGGGAGTTGTGCTGCAGGGCAGCGTTCTTGGACTTCTTGGGCACGGAACGACGGCCCTGGCGAACCAGCTGGTTAATAGTAGGCAAAGCGTACTCCTTCTCGAATGATTCCAGCTTTCTGTAAAGTGCAACGGCTTGAATCGAGGGGTCAGCATCCCCCTACGAAACACGCAGTTCGATAGGATACGTGGCGTTAGCTGTGTCGTCAACAGACCACGCCGCCGGGCGTATCCTAAAATACCCACATTTCCGCAAAGCCTACACAAAAGGAATCCCCTTCTGTGCGCGTGGGCGGATTCCCGGTCCGGGCGGCACAGGGGTTAAGTTTGCTGCTCTACAGTCCTGGCTCGCACGGAGGCCACATTAAGTGGCCTCCGGCTCGTGCGGAACTCGCGACAAACTTAACCCCTGTGCCGCCCGGCCCGGGAATCCGACGTGCTCTTCGGGGCAGCGTTCCTCACCAAAAAAGACCCGCTCCCCTGTTGGGAAACGGGTCTTTGGAAGGGAGGTTAACGTACTAGGAAATTACTCCTCGTCGTTGTCCTTGGCCTCTTCGGCGTCGTCGGTGTCCACGAGCTGGTTGAGCAGCTCGTCGAGGGACGCCATGTCCTCGTTGATGGCACCGTTGGCGGGAGCCTTCTTGTCGTCGATCGGGGCGCCCAGGAGCTCCTCGTCGGCGTCGGCGTGATGCGTCGGAGCGGAGGTACCCAACAGGATATCGTCCGGACCGTCGGGGCTAAAGACCATCTGCAGCAGCTGCGAGAGGTCTTCCTCGTCGGCAACGTCGTCGTTGTTCTCGAGGATGTAGAGCAAGTCGTGGGCCTCCAGGCCGTCACGGAGCTCCTCGATCGCCTTGGCACCGATGCCGTCGATGCGCAGCAGATCCTCCTCGGACTTGCCGACCAGGTCGCCGACCGTCTCGATGCCGACTTCGCTGAACTTGTTGGTCCAGCGCTGCGACACGCCCAGGTCGTCGAACAGGTACAGACGAGCCTTCTCGGCGGAGATGGTGTGGCCGTTGCGGGTGAACGAGCCGTCAGCACCACCGAACTCGTCGTAGCCGGCCCAGTCGAGCTGCTGCGGGAGCTGCTCGTCCAGGTCCTTGAGCTCCACAGGAGCCCACTCGGGCAGCGACTTGGCGTTGGGCGAAGCCGGGCCGTCGATGTCCACGTAGCCGTCGGCCGTGCGATACGTCAGCTTGGCGTTGGCGTACGGCTTGAGGCCGGTACCGGCAGGAATCTTCTTACCGACGATGACGTTGGACTTAAGGTCGAGCAGGTGGTCGACCTTGCCCTCAATGGCAGCCTCGGTAAGGACGCCGGCGGTACGGATGAACGAAGCGCTCGACAGCCAGGAGTCGATGTTGGACGCGACCTTGAGCGTACCCAGGATGACGGGCTCGGCCACGGGAGCCTGACCGCCCAGACGGGCAACGCGCTCGACCTCGTCGGCGAACTCATAGCGGTCGACGTACTGACCAAGCAGGTACTTGGAGTCACCGGGGTTGGTGATCTGAACGCGACGCAGCATCTGACGTGCGAGCACCTCGATGTGCTTGTCGTTCAGGTCAACGCCCTGGCTGGTGTAGACGTCCTTGACGCTCTCAACGAAGGTGTGCATCGTCGACTCGATGTCGGTCAGCTTGCGCAGGTTGCGGAAGTTGACGAAGCCCTTGGTGATCTGATCGCCGGCGCGAACCTCGCAGCCGTCCTCGATCTCGGGCATAAAGCGCACCGAAGCGGGGACGCGACGCTCGTCGAGGACACGGGTGTGATCCTCGGAGTCGGTGAGCGTCAGCACGTACTCGGACTTCTCGGGCTTAATCGAGAGGTGACCGGAGTACGGAGCCAGCTCGGCCTCGCGACCCAGGATCTTCTCGTTGACGTTGCCGACGATATCGAACATACGGCTGACCGTAGGCAGACCCTGCGTAATATCGTCGACGCCAGCGACGCCGCCGGAGTGAATGGTACGCATCGTAAGCTGCGTACCGGGCTCGCCGATGGACTGGGCGGCAATAATGCCGACCGCGGTACCGATGGCGACCGGACGACGGGTGGAAAGATCCCAGCCGTAGCACTTCTGGCACACGCCGTACTTGGAGCGGCAGGTGAGCAGCGCGCGAAGCTTGACCTTCTTGAGGCCCGCATCGACCATCTTCTGGATGTCGGCGACCTTCTCGATGTAGCCGTCCTGCTCAAAGAGCACGGTGCCATCGGGAGCCACGACGTCCTCGATGAAGCAACGGCCGACGAGGTCGGTGTTGAGGTCGGTGGTGCCGGGGATGATGAGGTTATAGGTAACGCCCTCGTGCGTGCCGCAGTCCTCCTCGCGGACGATGACGTCCTGGGCCACGTCGACCAGACGACGGGTCAGGTAACCAGAGTCCGAGGTGTGGGATGCGGTATCGACCAGGCCCTTACGGGCGCCGTAGGTCGAAATGAAGTACTCGAGCGGCAGCAGACCCTCGCGGAAGTTCGCCTTAATGGGAAGGTCGATCGTCTCGCCGGACATGTCTGCCATCAGGCCACGCATGCCACCGAGCTGACGCAGCTGGGTCTTAGAACCACGGGCGCCGGAGTCGGCCATCATGTACAGCGGGTTCTCCTCGTCGAACATGTCGAGCATGAGCGCTGCAACCTTATCGGTACAAGCGGTCCACTCGTTAACGACTTCGATGTGGCGCTCCGTCTCGTTGATGAAGCCCTCCTCGAAGTACTCGTTGATCTGGTCGACGTTGGCCTGGGCGCGGTCGAGCAGCTCCTGCTTCTCGGCAGGGATGAGAGCGTCCCACACCGAGATGGTGAGGCCGGCGCGGGTAGCGTAGTGGAAGCCAGAGTACTTGATGGCGTCGAGGATCGGGCCGACCTTGGCCTCGGGGTAACGATCGCAGCAGTCCGCAACCAGCTTGGCCACGTCGCCCTTGACCATCTTGTAGTTCATGAACTCGTAGTCTTCGGGCAGGCACTGGCGGTTGAAGATGATGCGGCCGATAGACGTCTCGAAGCGAGCGGTCTTGTTGCCGGTGACGTCGTAGTCGACGAACTCGTTCTTGCCGTTCTTGACGCGGAAGATACGGGTGCCGTCCTCGTTGATGACGTTGGCATCGGCAGCGGACACGCGGACCTGGATCTTGGCCTGCATGTCGACCTCGGAGCGGCAGTCATAGGCGTGCAGCGCGTCGTCAAAGCTCGAGAACACGTGGTTCTCGCCCGGCAGACCCTCGCGAACCTGGGTGAGGTAGTACACACCGATGATCATGTCCTGCGAAGGGATGTTGACCGGCTTGCCGGATGCCGGCGAGCGCAGGTTGTTCGCAGAGAGCATGAGCACGCGGGCCTCGGCCTGAGCCTGACTGGACAGCGGAACGTGGACAGACATCTGGTCGCCGTCGAAGTCGGCGTTGAAGGGCGAGCAGACCAGCGGATGCAGGTGGATAGCCTTGCCCTCGACCAGCACCGGCTCAAAGGCCTGGATGGACAGACGGTGCAGGGTCGGTGCACGGTTGAGCAGCACGACGCGGCCGTCGATGACCTCTTCGAGGATGTCCCACACAAAGGTGGCACCGCGGTCGATAGCGCGCTTGGCGCCCTTGATGTTCTCGACCTTGCCAAGCTCGACCAGGCGCTTCATGACGAAGGGCTTGAAGAGCTCCAGCGCCATGGTCTTGGGCAGACCGCACTGGTGCAGCAGCAGCTTAGGGTCGGTAACGATGACCGAACGGCCGGAGTAGTCGACACGCTTACCCAGCAGGTTCTGACGGAAACGACCCTGCTTGCCCTTGAGGGCCTCGGCGAGCGACTTGAGCGGGCGACCGCCACGGCCAGAGACCGGGCGACCACGACGGCCGTTGTCGAACAGGGCGTCCACGGACTCCTGGAGCATGCGCTTCTCGTTGTTCACGATGATCGCGGGGGCGTCCAGGTCGAGCAGGCGCTTGAGTCGGTTGTTACGGTTGATCACGCGACGGTACAGGTCGTTGAGGTCGGACGCGGCGAAGCGGCCACCGTCGAGCTGGACCATCGGGCGCAGATCGGGCGGAATGACCGGAATGACGTCCAGAATCATATTCGCGGGGCTGTTACCGCCCTTCAGGAAGGCGTCAACGACCTCGAGGCGCTTAACGGCCTTCTCGCGCTTCTGCTTCTGGGAGTCCTCGTCGGCGATGATGGCCTTGAGCTTCTCGGCCTCGGAAGGAAGGTCGATGGCAGCGAGCAGGTCGCGGACGGCCTCGGCACCCATGCCACCCTTGAAGTACATGGAGTAGTAGCGAGTCATCTCGCGGAACAGCGGCTCATCGGAAATGAGGTCGCGCTCGCTGAGCTTCATGAAGGCGTTGAAGGCGTCCGTGCGGAGCTGCTTCTCGTCCTTGCACTCTTCCTCGATGTCGACGATGCCAGAGGCGATCTCCTCGGGAGTCAGCGGCTCCTCGTCGGAGAACTCGTCAAAGTTCTCGGGGTTGCCCTGCTCCTTGAGGGACTCGATCTGGCGGGCGCACTCGGCATCGATCTCTTCCAGATCGGCGGCGAGCTCCTCGCGCAGGTCGTCGGCGTCGGCCTCGCGAGCCTCGTAGTCAACCTCGGTGATGATGTAGCTGGCAAAGTACAGAACCTTCTCGAGGTCCTTGGACTTGATGTCGAGCATACGGCTCATCGGGAAGCTCGTGGGGCTCTTGAAGTACCAGATGTGGGACACGGGAGCGGCGAGCTCGATGTGACCCATGCGGTCGCGACGCACCTTGGCCGAGGTGACCTCGACGCCGCAGCGCTCGCAGACGATGCCCTTAAAGCGGATGCCCTTGTACTTGCCGCAGGAGCACTCCCAGTCCTTGGCGGGACCGAAGATCTTCTCGCAGAACAGGCCGTCCTTCTCGGGCTTGAGGGTACGGTAATTGATGGTCTCCGGCTTCTTGACCTCACCGTGCGACCAGGAACGGATCTGGTCGGCGGAGGCAAGGGAGATCTTTACCGAGTCAAAATCAGTAGCTTCGAAATCTGCCACAGTCAACTACTCCTTATCAGTGGTCGTGGCGGCGACAGCCTCGGGTGCCTCGGCGGTCTCGGCATCCTGGGCCTCGACGTCGGCGTCAACGCCGGCGAGCGCAGCCAGGTCGTCGAGAGCAGAGGTCTCCTCGGCGGTCACAGGGGCGGAGGCGTCCTCGTCAGCATCGTGCATGGGCTCGATGTCCAGCGCGAGGGAACGGATCTCCTTGACGAGAACCTTGAAGGACTCGGGGATACCCGGAACCGGAACGTTCTCGCCCTTGACGATGGACTCGTAGGTCTTGACGCGGCCCACGGTATCGTCGGACTTGACGGTCAGGATCTCCTGCAGGACGTTGGAAGCACCGTATGCGTACAGTGCCCAAACTTCCATCTCGCCGAAGCGCTGGCCGCCGAACTGGGCCTTGCCGCCCAGAGGCTGCTGGGTAACCAAGCTGTAAGGGCCGGTCGAACGGGCGTGGATCTTGTCGTCGACCATGTGGCCGAGCTTGAGGATGTAGGACGTACCCACGGTAATGGGCTCGCGGAACTCCTCGCCGGTGCGGCCGTCGAACAGACGGGTCTTGCCGCGCTCGTCAAGCTGGGTGACGAACTCGGGACGCATGTGATCGCCAAAGGCAGCGGTGGCCTTGTTGAGCATGTTCTTGTTGGCACGACGAATGACCTCGGCGATCTCGTCCTCCTTGGCGCCGTCGAAGACGGGCGTGGCGGTGAAGAACGGACCGGGGACGTACTTGTCGGAGTCGGCCTGCTCGGTATCCCAACCGCAGGCAGCAGCCCAGCCAAGGTGGCACTCGAGCAGCTGGCCGACGTTCATACGCGAAGGAACGCCCAGCGGGTTGAGGATAACGTCGATCGGGGTACCGTCAGCCATGTAGGGCATGTCCTCGACCGGCAGAACGTTACAGATAACACCCTTGTTGCCGTGGCGGCCGGCGATCTTATCGCCCTGCTGGATCTTACGACGCTGGGCGACGTAGACGCGCACCTGCTCGTTGACGCCGGGGGCCAGATCGTCGCCGTTCTCGCGGCTAAAGCGGACGACGTCGATGACGCGACCGTAAGCGCCGTGAGGCATCTTAAGGGAGGTGTCGCGGACGTCGTGGGCCTTGGCACCGAAGATGGCGCGCAGCAAGCGCTCCTCGGCGGTCAGAGCGCTCTCGCCCTTAGGCGTGACCTTGCCGACCAGGATGTCGCCAGGGCCGACCTCGGCGCCGATGCGGATAATGCCGTCCTCGTCGAGGTTGGCAAGCATATCCTCAGAGAGGTTCGGGATCTCGCGGGTGATCTCCTCGGGGCCGAGCTTGGTGTCGCGGGCATCGATCTCGTGACGGGTGATGTTGATGGTCGTCAGCAGGTCCTCGGCCACCAGGCGCTCGGACACGACGATACCGTCCTCGTAGTTGAAGCCTTCCCACGGCATGTATGCCACGGTGAGGTTCTGACCCAGTGCGAGCTCGCCATGATCGGTCGAAGGACCGTCGGCCAGAGGCTCGCCCTGCTCAACGGTGTCACCGACGCGCACGAGCGGACGGTGGTTGATGCAGGTGGACTGGTTGGAGCGCTGGTACTTGGCCAGGTGATACTCGTCCATGCCGCCGGCATGCTTGACGATAATCTTGGCGGCGTCGGCAAAGATGACCTCGCCGGCGTTCTTGGCCAGGGTGACCTCGCCGGAGTCCAGAGCGGCGCGACGCTCCATGCCGGTACCGACATAGGGAGCGGCAGGGTGAACCAGCGGCACGGCCTGACGCTGCATGTTAGCGCCCATCAGCGTACGCTTGGCGTCGTCGTGCTCGAGGAACGGGATCAGCGTGGCTGCGACGGAGAGCATCTGACGCGGCGAGACGTCCATGTAGTCGACGTCCTCGACGGGCACGTCGGCGGGAGCGCCGAAGGAGCCGTCGAAGTCGCGGGTACGGGCGATCACGCTGTGCGGGCGGACGATCTTGCCCTCGGCATCGGTCGTGATGAACTCGTTGGTCTTGGGATCGAGCGGCGTGTTGGCCGGCGCGATGACGTGCTTCTCTTCCTCGTCAGCGGTCATCCAGTCGATCTGGTCGGTAGCAACGCCGTTCTCGACGCGACGGAACGGAGCCTCGATGAAGCCGTACTCGTTGACGCGGGCGTAGAGGGCGAGCGAGCCGATCAGGCCGATGTTGGGGCCTTCGGGGGTCTCGATCGGGCACATGCGGCTGTAGTGCGAGTTGTGAACGTCGCGGACGGCCGTCGGCACGTTGGTGCGGCGGCTGGAGCCGGACTTGTGGCCGGCAAGACCGCCAGGGCCGAGTGCGGACAGACGACGCTTGTGGGTCAGACCGGTCAGGGGGTTCGCCTGGTCCATGAACTGCGAGAGCTGCGAGGAACCGAAGAACTCCTTGATGGAGGCCACGATCGGGCGGATGTTGATGAGCGACTGCGGGGTGATCTCGTCGATGTCCTGGGAGCTCATGCGCTCACGGACGACGCGCTCCATACGGCTCATGCCGATACGGAACTGGTTGGCGACGAGCTCGCCGACGGTGCGGATACGGCGGTTGCCAAAGTGGTCGATGTCGTCGACCTTGAAGCCCTGCTCGCCGGCAGCGAGGGACAGCAGGTAGCGCAGCGTCGCGACGATATCCTCGTCGGTGAGCACCGTGACCTCTTCCTCGGTGGTGAGGTTAAGCTTCTTGTTGACCTTGTAACGACCGACGCGGGCCAGATCGTAGCGCTGCGGGTTGAAGAGCAGACCCTCGAGCAGGCTGCGGGAAGCATCCACGGTGGGAGGCTCGCCCGGGCGCAGGCGACGGTAGATCTCGATAAGGGCATCCTCGCGGGTGAGGGCGGTGTCGCGCTCCAGGGTGCGCTTGATCACATCGGAGTTGCCGAGCAGCTCGATGATGTCGTCGTTGGTGACGGCAATGCCAAGGGCGCGCAGGAACATCGTGGCGCTCTGCTTTCGCTTACGGTCGATGGAGACCATGAGCTGGTCGCGCTTGTCGACCTCAAACTCAAGCCAGGCACCGCGGGACGGGATGATCTGGGCCTTGTAGATCTGCTTGCCCGAATCCATCTCGGAGCTGTAGTACACACCCGGGGAACGGACGAGCTGCGAGACGACGATACGCTCGGTACCGTTGATGATGAAGGTGCCCTGATCGGTCATCATGGGGAAGTCGCCCATAAAGACGAGCTGCTCCTTGATCTCGCCGGTCTCCTTGTTGGTGAGACGGACGTCGGTCAGAAGCGGGGCCTGATAGGTCATGTCCTTCTCGCGGCACTCCTCGACGGTGTGCGCGGGGTCGCCGAACTGATGCTCGCCGAAGGTAACCTCGAGAACATGGTTCTGGCTCTGGATGGGGCTGGATTCCTTGAACGCCTCACGAAGGCCCTCGTCCTTAAAACGCTCAAAGGATTCCCTTTGAACAGAGATAAGGTTGGGGAGCTCCATGGCCTCCGGGATTTTCCCGAAGCTGACGCGCTTGCGCTCAGTGGCAGTGTATGCGTAGGTCACCAGGTTTTTCCTCCTTCACGGAAATGCTCGGTGGGTTGGCGAGGCATAGCTTCGCCAGTTATCGCAACCTAATAGTTTATCAGGTAGCGACCGTTGGGCAAGAAAAGCCTTGACGCGATTGAGTTTTTGGAGTAGCAAAGTTTTTCGACAGAAAACACGCAGGTAGATGTATGTGTATCGAACATCTGTTCATATATTTTCTGTGAACAGAGAGCCGGCAATCGCAGCTCTTATAAAAAACGGGCGCGAACCGAGGTCCGCGCCCGTAAATGTCGATGTCCGAAGGCTTACTTGCGCATCAATCCGCCGCGCTCGTCGATGGCGTCCCAGAAGGCATCGGCAAAGCGGGGATCGCTTGCAGCCATGAGGGCGTTGGTGGCCATCCAGCCAGAGGGAGTGCCGGTGTCGTAGCCCGACAGCGGGTCGATGACGACGGCATACATGGCCTCACGGTCGAGCGAACGGGCCATGGCGTCGGTGAGCTGGATCTCGCCGCCCTTGCCGGCCTGCTGATCTGCCAGCAGGTCCATGACCAGCGGGCTCAGCAGGTAGCGACCGACGATGTACAGGTTGGACGGAGCCGCCTCGGGAGCGGGTTTCTCGACCAGACCGCCGATACGCCAGACAGCGCCCGGCTCTGCATCGGCAACGTCCTCGGCGCCCTCGAGCGAACCGACGCGCTCGCCGGCGATAACGCCGTAGCGGCTGACTTCCTCGGGCGAGCAAGCAGCGACGGCGATAACCGAAGCTCCACCGTGCTCCTTGGAAACGGCGAGCATCTTGTCGCAGATGTCGCGATTAGGCACAACGTAGTCGCCCAGAAGAACCAGGAAGTTCTCCCCTGCCACGGCGTCGGCAGCAGAGCGAATAGCATGGCCGAGGCCCTTGGGCTCGTACTGATAACGGAAGTCGACCGGCATACCGCCAGCGTGGGCGACGGCGTCGGCATAGGCGTTCTTGCCGCGCTCGCGCAGCAGGTTCTCGAGCGAGCGATCGGGCTGGAAGTAGTTCAGTAGCTCGGGCTTACCGGGAGAAGTAACGATGATAGCATCGTCGACTTCCTCGGGGTCGAGCGCCTCCTCGACGACGTACTGAATGACGGGCTTGTCGAGCACCGGCAGCATCTCTTTGGGCGTGCACTTGGTGCCAGGCAGAAAACGCGTGCCAAGACCGGCGGCGGGGATGATTGCCTTCATGTTATTCAAAGATCCTTTCGCAGGCGCAAAAGCGCCCCATGCGTGCGGCACACAGCCGCAGACCAAATTGCGATACCCAAGCATCTTACCGCTGGAACTATATGTCGCTACAAGGCAGAGACAATTCTTCAGCAGGTCAACGCAAATTATTGCTCGAATGGTGCAATTTTATTGCCCAACGGTAGGGCACCCGATACGACGCAAATCACAGAACATGGCAGTTTGAGCTACCGATGTCGAGGGACCGAAAAACAAAAAAGACGGGGCTCGCAATGCGAACCCCGTCTGCAAAGAAATCTGGCGAGAAAGCCTGATTACTTGAGAGTGACAGCAGCGCCAGCAGCCTCGAGCTTCTCCTTGGCAGCCTCGGCGTCCTCCTTCTTGGCACCCTCGAGAACAGCCTTGGGAGCGCCCTCGACGACCTCCTTGGCCTCCTTCAGGCCAAGGTTGGTGAGCTCACGGACGGCCTTGATGACCTGGATCTTGTTGTCGCCGAAGCCCTCGAGCACGACGTCAAACTCGGTCTTCTCCTCGGCCTCAGCAGCGCCAGCAGCGGGAGCGGCGACAACAGCGGCAGGAGCAGCGGCGGAAACGCCGAAGGTGTCCTCGATAGCCTTGACGAGCTCGGAAGCCTCGAGAAGGGTCATTTCCTTAAGAGCATCGATGATCTCATCGGTGGTAAGCTTAGCCATTTCTAAGTCCTTTCGGTTTCCGTGTCTGTGCACGGAGATCAGTTAAAACACGACGCGAATGCGCCAGGGGTGCGGCGTTGCCGCCGCGGGTGAAAACAGCAACTAGGCTGCCTTCTGCTCGGAGACCTGCTGGATCGAACGAGCGAGACCAGAGGAAACGCCGTTGACGCAGACAGCGATGTCGCGAGCGAAACCGGAGATGAGACCGGCGATCTGGCCGAGAAGCTGATCCTTGGTGGGCAGCTCGGCGATAGCCTTAACATCATCAGCGGAAACGGCCTTGCCGTCGGAGATACCGCCCTTGATCTCAAGGACGCCCTTGGACTTAGCGGAGAAGTCCTTAAGGGTCTTAGCGGCCTCGACCGGCTCGGTCTCGTAGAACACATAAGCGACGGGGCCGGCGAGGATCTCGTCGAGCTCGGGCTGCTCCTGGTTCTTGAGAGCGATCTTGACCAGGTTGTTCTTGTAGACCTTCATCTCGGCGCCGCACTCGCGAAGCTGATGACGCAGCTCCTGAGCCTGCTTAACCGTCAGACCGTTGTAGTTGACGACGAACAGACCGGCGTTCTCGGCGATACGGGACTCGATCTCTGCAACCTTGTCGATTTTGTACTGCTGGGGCATGAATTACACCTCCTCGAATTCTTTCCGGGCACGGTCCGCCACAAGGACGTGACGGGGGCATGTCCAAAAAGAAAGCCCCCGCGCTGCATGAGCGACGGGGGCGAGAAGACATATCTACTCGACCACCTCGGCTGGCGGGAAGTCCCATTAAGCTCGCGGGCGATGCCCGGTTGCGCCGGCTGTCTCTGGCAGCGGATTCGTGCGTGAACCGAAAGTATTATGGCGGGGACCCCGGCGTCGGTCAACGGGAAACCGGGCTGCACACAATTCCACCATCCGGCCGCGCCGCCGAAGGCCAGGCGCAAGGTTTTCGCTCGGTCAGGTCCTGGGCTCGCACGAAGAGCACATTAAGTGCTCTTCGGCTCGTGCGGAATCTACGAAAACCTTGCGCCTGGCCTTCGGCGGCGCGGCCTGCGGTGACTTTGGGGCAGCCCGGTTTCCCGTTGGCCGACGCCCCCACTCATAAGCCTTAAGTCGGTGGGCTGATGTGTTGCATCCCTGAGGGCTACAAGGTTGAAATGAAGGTGGACAGGCGGCGGAGGCCTTCGTCCAAATCTTGGTCGGAGACGCAGTAGCTGAGGCGGACGTGGCCTTCGGTGCCGAAGCAGTCGCCTGGGACTAGGGCTACGTTTGCCTCTTTGATGGCTTTGATGCAGAAGTCTTCGCTGGTTAGGTCGAACTTTTTGATGCTCGGGAAGGCGTAGAAGGCTCCCGCCGGTTCAACTACGTCGAGGCCCATGGCGTCTAAGGCTGCGAGCACGCGTTTGCGACGGGTTCGGTAGACTTCGAGCATGGGGGTGGGGTCGACGGTCAGGGCTCGAGCTGCGGCGTCCATTTCGAAGGAGACGGCACTCGATACTAAGTATTGGTGAGCTTTTGCGATCTCGGCGATGACGGGGGCTGCGGCTGCGAGCCAGCCCAAGCGCCAGCCGGTCATGGCCCAGGGCTTGGAGAAGCTCTCGATGACTACCGTCTGCTCACGCAGCTCCGGGTGGCGCTGGGCAAAGCGCTCGTAGCCATCCACATAAACCAGGCGGTTGTATACGTCGTCGCAGACCACGTAGATGCCCGCCTGCTCTGCCACGCGCGCCACGGCGTCGAGTGACGCCGTGTTGAGGATGCAACCCGTAGGATTGTTGGGCGAGCAGATGACGATGGCCTTGGTCGCCGGCGTCACGCAAGTACGAAGTGCGTCCTCGTCAATCTGGAATTGCGCAGGCTCCGTATCCAAAAAGACCGCTTTGGCGTGATTGGCCACGACGATGCTCTCGTACAGGCCAAAGGCCGGCGTGGGGATAATGACCTCGTCGCCGGGGTTGAGCATAGCCATGAATGTTGCCGACAGTGCCTCGGTCGCACCGTCGGTCAGGATGACCTCATCGGCGGAAAACGCCAGGCCCGCGTCATCCATATATTTGGACAGTGCCTCACGCAGGGCGGGGCGACCGTTGTTGGGCGGATAGTGCGTGTCACCGCGGTCCAGTGCGGCGGTCACCTCGGCGCTAATCACATCGGGCGTGGGAAAATCGGGCTCGCCAAGCGCAAGCGCGATGCACCCCGGGTGCTGGACGGCGAGCGCGTTGATTCGGCGGATACCGGAGGGCTTGAGCGTGGCAAGCGAGGTATTCATGAGCAGTCGCATGGCGTTCCTTTCGTAAGGGTTGCACTAGGATAGCGCGGCGGAGCGCCACCAGACGGTGTAACCTAAACGGAAACCAACCGGAAAGGAGGCGGCATGGAGACGACCGCACGCGGCGATGTACCAAAAACGTTGCAAACCATTGCGTATATCAGCATTCCCAATAGCGCCGATCTTGAGTTTTTGCTCTGGGACCTGCAGGATGCCATCGCCGCCTATGCTCAGCTTTCTGGCACCGCGCTCCCCCGCCCGGTTGACTTGGAGGCGGATGACGCCGGTGTAGTCGATGGCATGGTGCTCGCTGTTGATGATGCATTTGACGATGAGGCTATGATCGCTGTCGAGGAGATACTCAATCGCTTTGGAAATACAGAGACACGCATCTATGTCGTCGTCCAGGCCGCGTCCAAAAACAACAAGCAGGCGGACGAAGTCCTCGACCGCCTATACCGGGCATGTATTCTACGTGACCTACCATGGTGTGACGGTGTTGTCATCTGTGCCGGCAGCGGCATCGCAGCGCTTCGCCATTCCCCACGCATGGGTCTCTTACGCCGGCCTTTTTCGGAAGCGATGGATAAGCTTGTGGGCGCTGTGCGCATGGGCTGCTCCATTGAGCATGCGCAGCTGCTTGGCGGTGGCAATGCCGAAAGCGTCGATGCCGACGGCATGGTGCGCGCCAAGCCCGCGCTGCCCGCACCGATCTGGCATGCCATCATGAAACGCCTCGGCACCCGCGCCCAATCAGATATCTAAATTACAGCGCGCCCCAATCAACGGCCTCACGCCAGCGCTCTACAAGGCGTTCCAGGCGCCATGCCGCATTGGCGGGACTTGTCGACGGCAGAACGATGGCCGGCAGCCCGGTGCGCTCTTGTAGATAGCGCTTGTAGAGCCGGCCTGCCGTGCCGCCGTTACAGACAACGACCTCGATAGGAGCTGCGCCGGCAATGCGCTCGACATGCGCCGGAACGACGTTTTTGATGCTGGCGTCACTCGAACCCTTAATGTCGCAGCTCTCGATCACATCCCACAGGGCTACGCCGCTGTTAAGCAGCATGGAGCGCTTGGCGGCAATCGAGGCGTCGAGCGTCGCAGGCTCGCTGCCTGCCAAAGGGTCGCCCTCGTTGGGCGGCACGGGCACACCGAGGCACGCAGCCATCACGCGCCAAAAGCGGTTCTGGGGGTTGCCGTAATAAAAGGCATTGGCGCGCGAAAGCACCGAGGGAAACGACCCAAGCACCAAAACGCGCGAGCGCTGGTCGAACACGGGCTCAAACCCATGCTCAATATGTTGATAGCCCTCGTCGGACGCAGCCATGGCCTAGGCCCTCAGCAGATAACGCACCTCGTAGGGCGCAAGCTCAAGGGCACCCGTCAGCTCGACCGTGGGCGCATCGTCGGCAAGCAGGTCGACGAAGGAGCCGTTGAGCTCGCCGGCTCCAAAGGTATAGGGCTCGTTCACGGCGTTGACCGCCACGAGCACCGTCGCGTCATCGCAGGCGCGCTCGAACAGCAGCTGCTTGTTCTGGATCACCACGTTGCGATAGGCACCGTAGTTGAGAGCACGGGCGGCCGCGTCGTCGGCCGAGCGAAGGTGCGTGAGCTGCGTGATGAAGGCCGTCAGCTCGTTGGGCGCAGGCTCATCGAGCGCAGGGCGCAGCGCCCAGTCGCCATCGGGGCCGCCCTTTTCGCCAGCAATTCCCCACTCGCTGCCGTAGTAGACGCACGGGATGCCCGGCATGCCAAAGAGCATGCCGTAGGCGGGACGCAGGCAGAACTTGTCGGTAAGGATGCTCGCCAGGCGCGGCACATCGTGGTTGTCGACAAACGACAGCAGGTGCTTGCCGCGGTAGATGCACCACGGATCGCCGCCAAACTGGCGATGCAGCGAGTGGGCGATCTCGAACATGTTGACCGAATTAAAGCTGGAGTAAAGGCCTTTGTAACACTCGTAGTTGGTGCAGGAATCGAGCATCTCGTCGTTGACGATCTGGTTGTAGTCGCCGTGGAGCGTCTCGCCGATGAGCGCAAAGTCGGGCTTGAGCTCACGGGCAAAGCTATGCAGACGACGCATGAAATCGCGGTCGAGCATGTAGGCGACGTCCAGGCGCAGACCGTCGACGCCAAAGACATCGGCCCAACGGCGCACGGACTCGAGCAGGTAATCGACCACGGCGGGGTTTTGCAGGTTGAGCTTCACAAGCTCAAAATGGCCTTCCCAGCCCTCGTACCAAAAGCCGTCGCCATAGCACGAGTCGCCGTCAAAGCTGATGTGGAACCAATCCTTGTAGGGCGAGTCCCACTTGCGCTCCTGCACATCGCGGAAGGCCCAAAAGCCGCGACCGACGTGGTTGAAGACGGCGTCGAGCACCACGCGGATGCCGTGGGCATGCAGTGTGTCGCATACGGCGGCAAAGTCGGCGTCCCCACCCAGGCGGCGGTCGATGTGGCGCAGGCTGCGCGTATCGTAGCCGTGGCTATCAGACTCGAGCGGCGGGTTGATGAGCACAGCGCCAACGCCGAGTTCCTGCAGGTAGTCTGCCCATTGGGCGATTTTCATGATGGGCGCATCGGGGTTGGGCGCGGCGTTGGCAGCCTGGGCGAGCTCATCCTCGGCAACGGGCGCGGCGTTTTCGCGCGGAGCTCCGCAGAAGCCCAGCGGATAGATCTGATAGAACGTCGTCTCGTATACCCACATAGCAACCTCCCGGTAAGCTCAACACAACGACATCCATTGTATGCCCGGCGTGCACCCCCCCTTCCCCAAAATAAGTTGCGGTGGAATAGTTCCTGTCTGGGCCTTCAGAAGCCTTAAACAGGAACTATTCCACCGCAACTGATGAGGGGACGTGATTAGGCGACGGGCTTGGCGCGGCGGATGGCCGGAAACAGCACGGTGATGGCGAGGATGACGCCCACGACGGCAATCGCCCCGCCCGCGAAGCCGATCCAAGCGATACCGGGACCCGAAACCACGGCGCCGCCGATTGCGGTGCCCGTGCCAATACCGAGGTTAAACAGGCCCGAGAAGATCGACATGGCGACGGCTGACGAATCTGCCGGCGTGTGCTTGATGAGCTCGGCCTGGAACGCCACGTTAAAGGCCGTGGCGCAGCAACCCCACAGTGCGCACACAGCGAGAACCGCAGCGAGTGACGATGCGGCCGGACCCATGAGCAGCAGGGCCACCGGCACGCCGGAGAGCGTGATAGCCAAGAACGGGAAGCGATGCCCATCGAACAGGCGGCCAAACAGCCAGCTTCCGAGCAAACCAGAGCAGCCAAACGCCGTCAGCGTCATGGTAATGGCGCCCGCATCGACGTGCGCGACCTGCGCCAGGAAGGGCTCGATATAGCTGTAGCTTGCGTAATAGCCGGTCGCCATGAAGACCGTGACTGCGTAGAGCGCGATGAGGAGCGGGTTCTTGAGCAGCTCGGGCAGCTGTTTGACGGTAAAGCGCTCACCCGCCGGCATGGCCGGGAACACCGCTACCTGGTAGACGACCGCGATGGCTGAGAGGCCCCCGACCACGGCAAACGTCATGCGCCAGCCCACGGCCAAGCCAATGGCGCGACCGAGAGGCAGGCCAAAGATCTGCGCGATGGACGAGCCCGTAGCGATCATGCTGATGGCGAGCGCGCCGTGGCGAGTGTCGACCAGGCGCGAGGCCATAATCGAGGCGACTGACCAGAACACGGCATGTGCGCAAGCGACCACCAGGCGCGCGCAGACCAGGATGGGATAGGTCGGCGCCACAGCGGACAGAAACTGGCCCAACGAAAACACGGCCAGCACGCCCAGCAGCATCCGCTTGAACTCAAAGCGCGAGGCAAACACCATAAGCGGCAGCGACAGCAGCATGACGCCCCAGGCATAGACCGAGATCATGATGCCCGCCTGGGCCTCGGTGAGCGAGAACGACGCGGCGATATCAGCCAAAAGGCCGATGGGCATAAACTCCGACGTGTTGAACACGAACGCACAGCAGGTGAGCCCGACGAGTGGGAGCCACTGCCTGAGCGTGATGCCGTCTTGCTTTGTTTGAGCCATATAGGAAAACCTCTCCGATTATCTTGAGCGGTGGGCGATTATAGCAATGAGAAGTCTATAAAATGAGCAACAAAAGAATTCCTGGAAAACGATCGTTAACAGACGGCGCGCCAATTCTGCTTAGAAAGCAAGGTACGCAGGAACTCAATGTCGAAAACGCGGCTTCATCTTCGGGCTATCGCGCCTGCTCGGATACGCACAAGGACACCCCCATGAGCACGTCAATTTCGAGCCAACTCGCAACCGCACAATGAACTAGCAAAAGCAGCATATAAGCAAACGCCCCATAATAAAGTCCCTCATGCACAAGCGCCGTCACTGAAAGTGCCGACGGCAGCGCTGCACTCGAAACTACCCATCCAACAAGAACCTGGATAGCGCAACTTGCAACCAGGTTCCATGCCACCAGCAGCGTTGCGGGACGCGCGATTTCTCTCCAGGAGGAACGAAGCACCGTGACCGAACGCATGATGTAGCGTGGTGCAAACCGAATGCCTCGTAGTCCCCTCTGCTCCACGTCCGCATCTTCAATTAACACGAATACGAACGACGCGGAAAGAAGCGTCACGATTACTGCCACCACAAGCGAGCACAACACCCCGAGCTGACTGCTCGCAAGCGAGGCAAAGACTACAATTGCCGATAAAACCAAGTGAACCAAATAAATTAGCAGCGCCCCAGAAATCTGGAGGGGAACCGTCGAGGCCAAGAGATAAACCGGAGGGGTTCGAGCAGGTTGCACCGTCTCTTTGGACCGGTCGACGGCAAATAATGAAAAAGCCACATTCGATAGAAGCAGGTTTAAAAAGGCCGCGACCACAGTGCAAATAAGCGTAATGGACGGATTGATATAGGCGAGCTCAGTTGCAACGTTTGATACACCAATTTGAAGCGCGCTCATAACAAACAAGGGGATATATAACGCCATCGTGCAGCCACTCCGGCATTCCTTCGCCCGATCGCCCGATTCCAGAAAGACATTGAAGTTCTCTCGCAAGTTCACTCTATACCCGTTTTCTTACTAAGCAGGGCGAACGGGCGCCAATATAAACGCCGGTCCGCCCATCCATAATTTCTAGTTTTAACGTCCAGACTAGTCTGTCCAGCCGTCGATGTAGTCGCGGTTAAGCTCAAAGTACTGCGCGGCGATATCTTTCGCCAAGGAGTACGAATTAACGAGCGGGTGCATCGCGAGGCTCTCGACAATGTCGCGCTTCGATCGGTTAACGATGCCACGCGCCACGGTGCGCTCGTAGTACTTGACGCGACGAATCAATTCGAGGTTTCCCGCGGGCACAGAATCGGCTTCGACGCGATGCGGCACGCAGCCATCGGTGGAGATATCGCACGTTGACTCAATGACATCTGTATCGAGAAGGCCGGGGATGGCGCCATTGTTGGGGGTGCACAGGATCATCTGCTGCGTCTTGCCAGAGCGAGCAATATCCATGAAGCGGAGCGCGACACCTGCGTATCCGCCAGCATCTTTGCCGTACACGTCAAACGTCCACGGCTTGTCGCGATGAATACCCGTCTCGGCCGCCATGTAGTTGTTTTCGCGCATTCCGTACCACTTCTCAAAGCACGCGAGGCCTTTTTCGAAGTCGTTCTCAATATCGATAGATGCAAGCTCGCTCGTCATTTCTCGATTAATTTCTTCGATTAGTTCGCCGCGCGTCTGGGGCGAAGAGAGAACGTTGGCAACGGCGCGCTCGCGATAGTAGAAATAGTATAGGTACTCATTTGGCACGCATCCGCGATTTAGGACGAGGTCCTTCTCGAAGAACCTAAGATCTGTATGAGCATATGCCCCGTCGTCGTGGATCAAGTCGGACATGATGTCCTCGCCGTCAACCGTCACATTGCGGAAGAACGAGAGGTGGTTGAGTCCATAGCACTCGCCCTGAACCGATGCGGGATCAACGCCTTTATACTCGGCAAACTGATGCAACATGCCCGAGGGGGCATCGCAAATGCCATAAGTAAAATCATAGCCCATATCGCGCAGGGCCTGAGATACGACGCCAGCGGGATTAGTAAAGTTAAACACCTTGACGTCCGGCTTTGCGTACTTCTTGATTAACTCGCAATACGAAGCAAGCGCAGGGACGGAGCGCATGGCAAAAGACACGCCGGCTGCGCCAGTCGTCTCTTGGCCAAGAACCCCATGCGAAAGAGCAATGCGCTCATCGCGAACGCGCATATGGTCCCCACCGACGCGAATCGTCGTGATCACGTAATCGGCGTCCTTAACGGCTTCGACTGCATCGCCCGTCAGTGAAAAATTAAGCGTGGGGCAAAGCATGCCCGAGACATGGGCGGCAAGGCCACCGTAGATGCGCAGCTTCTCGGGATCATTGTCCATAAACACAAGTTCGTCGATTCCAAGCGATGACGCCTGCTGGGCTATGCTCTTTGCCAAAAACATGGAGCGGACGCCACCGCCACCTATGACCGTAAGTTTCATATCGAAACCCCCAATTAGCACATTCAATATTGCATGGTTCGCCTGTGTTTGGATATTGTATCCAGCATGGAGGGCCGCTTCCCGCCCCGGTTGCAAGGCGGGAAAGGAATTCCCCAAGGAGTTATTATTTACGCAACGGAAGCGGCCACACACGTCCGGCGGGAAGGAAGCACCGATGGTTGATAAAAAGCAGATTTCCAAGCTCTACTCAGCCGCAAAGCTATCCGAAACCGAGCAAAGCGTACTCGAATACCTACTCAACAATATCGACACCCTCGATGATATTGGCATAAAACCCGTCGCCATGGCATGCTTTACCAGCATGACGACAGTCATCAGGCTTTCGAAAAAGCTCGGCTACCGTGGCTACCGCGAAATGATGTACGATCTCAAGCACCTTCAGCATGTCTCCCGCGAAATGAATCAATCACTCAAAGACAGTAGCGTCCACTTCGTATGTCACACCGGAGATGTAGACGTATTCATCGCCGCACTGCATCGCAACAGAATGATCGGAGTAAACGGAGAGGGCTTCTCACGCATCGTTGCGCAGTACATGGCGACTAAGCTCGTTGGACTTGGCTTTTTGGCCGTCATACAGGACTTCCTAGAAACCGATCAGTTTGTCGAATCCAACCGAAATACGCTCAGCTGCATGATGCTCATATCCAAATCGGGCCAGACAGAAGCCATCCTGGAAACCGCAAGGGCATGCCACGACGCGGGCATTACGACCCTCGCGTTTACCGGCAACGAAGACAGCGAGCTCGCCAAGACGGCAGACGCGATCTTTACGATACATGACGATCACCCAATGGATCTTAAGAACGTTAAGCCTAACTGCTTTACCGGAAGTTGTATTCTCGCATTCGAAGAACTATTGAGTATCTGCCTTGACAATCTAAAACAAGAAGGCCTGGCCCCCTAAATCATGCGATAGGAAGCCAAGCCCTGGAATTGCGCTATGCAATTGAAAGCCACTTGCGCGTTTTACTCGTCACCGAGAACTTCGTGCACCTCAGAAGCGACTTCGCCGACACGAGGACCGTAAATGACCTGGATTGCCTTGTCGCTCAGGCGGATAACGCCCATAGCTTCAAGATTCTTGGTGAACACCTCGTCGTCTGCAACCTTAGAACCATCCTTGACAATCACGCGAAGACGTGAGATGCAGTTGTCAAGATCATCAATGATATCGGCTCCACCAAGCGCTTCGACAATGCCAACAGCAAGCGCGCTGTCCTTGGTCGCACGGCCCTGGACTGCCTTCTCGGGAGTGCTATCAGACTCGCCCTTTGCCTCAGCGGCCTTTGCCTCGAACTCGGCTCTGCTGTTGATCAACTCAATATCGTCACCATCGTCTCGACCGGGCGTCTTGATATCGAACTTAGTAATAAAGAACCGGAAGAGGAGGAAAGCTGCCAGGAAAAAGGCGGGGAGCAGGATAAGGTACGGAAGCAGATTAAGCTTCTCGGGGCGGAATAAGAATGGGATCAGGTCCTTGATATTTCCCTGGTACACCGAAACGCCCATTGCCTCCGAGAGAACTTCACCCAGTCCGGAAAGCGGAGCGTAAACACCAAAGTAGAGCCAGGGGGCGGCAAACAGGAACGTAAAGAGAATAGGCTCCGTAACGCCAAAGAAAACAGTCGAAATCACTGTGGGGATTAAAAGACCAGCAACCTTCTTGCGGTTCTGGGGCTTGGCACAAGACCACATAGCAAGGGCGATGCCCGGGAACAACGCGTAATCGTTAATGCCATAGCCAGCCATGAAGGCCCTAACCAAGAGCTTGTCACTGCTGGGAGAAGCGAGCTGTGCAAGCTGAATGGCGCTATTGCCCACCACGCGCGTTCCATCGACGACCATGGAGCCGCCAAGCTCAGTCCAATACATGGGCGTCTCGAGCAGCGGATGCAAGCCAAACGGCACAAGGCTCTCGAGCACCCAGCGATAGACAAACGTACCGACCAGACCGGAGCCTTTCACGAACGTCGCAATACCCGAGAAGCATCCACCGATGACGGGCCAGACGAAGTACATGATGCCGCCCAGGATGCCACCGGCGACCAGCGATACAATGGGGACCGTTCGACTGCCCGCAAAAAACGCCAGCGCCGTTGGAAGCTTGGTCTTGTAAAAACGGCCGGTGATCCAGGCGACCAGGCAGCCCACGATAATGCCGCCAAAGACACCAGAGCTGTAGCCAAAAAAGCCGAGCGAGGTAGTGTAGAGTGCGGACTGCTCACTCGCCTGAATGGACGTAAGGCCGACCTTCTGAAGAGCTTCCACCGTTGTATTGTCGGCAGCCAAGCCAGCTGCTCCAAGCAGAATCTCAACCGTCTTGAGCATGGTGAGATAGCAGACAAGGGCAGAAAAGGCAGCCCAGCCCTTCTCTTTGCGAGACAAGGAGAAGGCGCAGCCGACGGCAAACAAAACACCGAGGTTTCCAATGATTACCTCGCCGAGACCCTTAAATACCGAGAAGAACGTAAAGAGCGGCGAAGCGGCATACCAGTCCCAATTAACGCCAAGGGACACAAGGGTCAGTTCGGTCGTAAAAACGCTACCGATACCTAAAAAGAGACCGGAAATGGCAATGAGCGTAATCGGAACGAGCATTGCCTTTCCGAACGATTGGAATTTTTCTTTCATCAATTCCCTCCTCAATGAGCCTCTACAAACGACTATTGCACCCCACGTCCCCACACAGGCGAAACGGAAGACATGTTCGGCAATAGACACAAAGTGATTGTAGAAAGGGGCACAAAAAATGTGCATCGGCATCGCGTAATGCGGTTAAATCGACCGACGATTGCAAGTATTTACGAATCCGTAAACGGCAGTAAATAGGCAGCGAACGGCAACCTGCAGCGTAGGACAGTCCCCGCAGGCCGACAATTACCGGTATTTTGGCTCATATTTGTTGAATTGTTGCTCGCCCAAAAGCGCGGAGCATCAACGCGCCCCTAAGCCAACCCCAGCAATATGCCCGCCGAATGCACGACAAACGCCACGATCCAGGCGACCGTCACCTGAAACGCGAATACAGCCACGGCATAGCGCGCGCCCAACTCGCTCTTGACGGCGCCGATGGACGCCACGCAGGGCGGGTACAGCAGCGTAAAGACCAAGAACACGTAGGCGGTAAACGGCGAAAACATGGCTGACAGTGCCGCGGGAGAGGTTGCGCCCAAAAGCACCGTGAGCGTCGAGATGACGCTCTCTTTGGCAATAAGTCCGGTGACGAGCGCCGTCGATGCACGCCAGTCGCCAAAACCGAGCGGTGCCAGCACCGGCGCGATGATGCTACCCAGACCGGCAAGTAGACTCTGCGACTGATCGGCGACCACATTAAAGCGAATGTCGAACGTCTGAAGGAACCAGATGACCACGGTAGCGGCAAAGATAATGGTAAAAGCCTTGGTAATAAAGTCCTTGGCCTTATCCCATGCCAGCATCACCGTCGTCTTGACGCTCGGCAGGCGGTAATTGGGGAGCTCCATGATAAACGGCACCGGGTCGCCCTTAAATGCCGTGCGGTTGAGCACCAAAGCCGCGATGCAGCCGACCACGATACCGATCAGATAGAGTGAGACCATGGCAGGAACCGTCGCCTGCGGGAAAAACGCCCCGCACAGCAAGCCGTAAACCGGCAACTTGGCTGAGCAGCTCATAAACGGCGTGAGCATGACCGTCATCTTGCGGTCGTGCTCGGATGGGAGCGTACGGGTCGACATGATAGCCGGCACGGTGCAGCCAAAACCGACGAGCATGGGCACGAAGCTGCGGCCCGACAGGCCAAAGCGACGCAACACCTTATCCATGACAAAGGCTACGCGTGCCATGTAGCCGGAGTCTTCCAGAATGGAGAGGGACAAGAAGAGCACGACGATAATCGGCAGGAAGGTCAGCACACTGCCCACGCCCGTAAGCACGCCGTCGACAGCCAGCGAGCGCACCACGTCGTTGGTGCCGAACGCCTTGAGGCCTGCATCGGCCGAGGCGATGACGGCAGCGATACCGTCCTCCATAAGTCCCTGCAACGCCGCGCCGATCACGCCAAATGTCAGCCAAAAGACGAGGCCCATGATTACCAAAAACGCCGGAATGGCTGTGTAACGACCTGTCAGGATGCGGTCAATCTTGACGGAGCGCACGTGCTCGCGGCTCTCGTGCGGCTTGACGACGCAACGTCCGCACACGTCGCCGATAAAGCTAAAACGCATATCGGCCAGCGCAGATAGGCGGTCGGTGCCGGCCTCGCCCTCCATCTGGGTAATGATGTGCTCGATAGCGTCGAGCTCATTGCGATCCAGGTGAAGCGCCTCGGTTACCAGCTCATCGCCCTCGACCAGCTTGGTCGCCGCAAAGCGCACCGGGATGTGCGCCGTCACGGCATGGTCCTCGATCAGGTTAGCAATACCGTGGATGCAGCGATGCAGCGCACCGCCGTCCGGACCGTCGGGCGCACAGAAGTCCAGGCGACCGGGGCGCTCGCGGAACCGCGCCACGTGCAAGGCATGATCCACCAGCTCGCCGATGCCCTCGTTGCGGGCAGCGCTAATGGGGACAACAGGCACGCCCAACAGGCTCTCGAGCAGGTTGACGTCTACGGCGCCGCCGTTGGCCGTCACCTCGTCCATCATGTTGAGCGCGATGACCATGGGGCGGTCAAGCTCCATAAGCTGCAACGTCAGGTACAGATTGCGCTCGATGTTGGTTGCGTCGATGATATCGATGATGGCGTCGGGGTTTTCGTCCAAGATGAATTGACGGCTGACGATTTCTTCGCCCGTGTACGGAGACAGCGAATAAATGCCGGGCAGGTCGGTAACGCTCGCCTCGGGGTGGTTACGAATAGTGCCGTCCTTGCGATCGACCGTCACGCCGGGAAAGTTACCGACGTGCTGGTTGGAACCCGTCAGCTGGTTGAACAGCGTGGTCTTGCCGCAGTTTTGGTTGCCGGCGAGGGCAAAATGCAGTGGCGCGCCCTCGGGCACGGCCGTCTTCGCGGCGCGGGGCGAATACGTCCCCTCGCCAAGTGCCGGATGCTCCGTCGTGCCGATTGCGGCGTTAGCGCGCGGACCCGTATCGGTGTCGTGAATACCCACGAGCTCGATGCGGGCGGCATCGTCCTTGCGCAACGTCAACTCGTAGCCACGCAGGCGAATCTCGAGCGGGTCGCCCATGGGGGCGTACTTCATCATGGTGACTTCGGTGCCCGGCGTTAGACCCATGTCCAAAATATGCTGTCGGAGTGCCTGGTCGTCCGATGTCACCGATGCGACGACGGCGTCCTTTCCAATCTCGAGTGTATCGAGCCTCACGTCCGTGTTCCTCCCCCGGCGCCCGCAGGGCGTTGTATTTATGTTCACCATGGCTAACCGTTTGCCATGGCTAACCAATTGTAACCATGCATGATAGCGCGAACATGCAACGATGTTCAATCGACAGATCGGTGCGAGGGGGATTCTGGGCCATCGCTTCCCAGACAGGCCTGCTGCGGAAACCGAACCCCACTCCGGAACACCTAAACGGGATGGGCTTTCCGGTTGAGGCATCTAGCGGAAACTGCAGCCCGGAATCGGCGCTCAGACTGGGATGCAATTTCCCAATGGGGCCCTCGGGGAAACTGCGGCCCGGAATCTGCTCCCAAAACGGGACGCGGTTTCCCCGAGGACCGAAACAGCCGCCCGCTCCCTCGACAAAATGATCCATTTTCCTCCGTCTCCAACAGATCAAAACAAAGTTGCGGTGGAATAGTTCCTGTTTGGGGCTTTAACCAGCAAAAACAGGAACTATTTCACCGCAAGTTATGAGGGACGGGATGGGGCTGGCCCTCTTACTCTTACAGATGGCGCTCCAGGAAGCGGAAGGCTAGGCGGATCCAGGGACGGACCGCCACCTGCTTGTCCTCGTTGTCGACCGCGGTGTTGGCGTTGCCGAGCGAAAGGCCGTGACCACCCTGGTCGAAGACGTGCATCTCGCATGCAACGCCCTCCTCGGCCATGCGCTGCGCAAACGGGTAGACCTGCGCGATCGGCGCCGTCTTGTCGTCGGACACGCCCCACACAAAGGTCGGTGGCATCTGACGCGAAACATGCGTGGTGGGGCAGATGTCGGCCAGATGCTCGTCAGTTGCCTCGCCGCCCGTCACCATCGACAGGTAGTCGTTGAGCAAATCGCGCCCCGTCTTGCCGCCCGTCTTGGGCACACGCAAGTCAATGCGCGGATCGCGCGTCTGCATGTCGCGCACATAGGCAAAGTCGAGCAATGGATAGCCCAGCACCACGGCATCGGGACGAATGTCGTCCGGACGCGCCCCGGCAAGTGCCGCAAAGGGGCCGGTCTTCCACTGTGTTGCCAGCGAAGCGCAAATCATGCCGCCAGCAGAAAAGCCCACGACGCACACGCGCTTAGGATCGACATGCCACTCGTCGGCGTTGGCGCGCACCGTGGCGACCATCTTGGCAAGATCTGCCTGGGGGTGCGGAAAGCTCACGTCACCCGTAGAACTCGTGACATAGTTGAGCACAAAGGCCTGGTAACCGTGATCCAAAAACGCAAACGCCACAGGATCCTGCTCATGCGGAGCGATATGCGTAAACGCACCTCCGCCACAGATAATCACCGCGGGGCGGCGGCCATTCGGTTTATCGGGCAACGGCTCGGCACCCAAATACGTAAACGTCGCCGGATAATCCTCGGTCGGCTCCTCGCCCCACAGCGCATGGTTCTCGACAATCATATGTGCTCCCTTCGCGCAAATTATGCGCCCTTATTTTTCGCCTTCAAGCGTACCCCACTTGAACCCGTGGCGCAGAAACACTCCGGCAATAAGTTTCCCTTCAACTGATATATCACATAATCCCAGTTCAGAGGTATCGTTGAGCAGCGTAGAATAGGGGCGTTGACCAAGCCGCGAAACACATGTGAAACGTTTCCGGCAAACCAAACGCGCGATATGCGCCTATTTAAGTTGGAGGCAACTATGGGTCTGCTCGATTCGCTTAAGTCCACCTTCACCTCGACCGGCGAGGCGTCCGTTCCGCCCGCAGCAAGCTTCGCTACCCGCGAAGGCGTCATCTATGCCCCCGTCAACGGCGTGCTCGTCAACCTGAACGAGGTTCCCGACGAGACGATCGCCTCGGGCATGCTTGGCCAGGGCTATGGCATCGAGCCCATTACCGGCACCATCTATGCGCCCGCCAACGGCCGCATCGGTGCCACCACTGTCACCAACCACTCCATCGGCATGATCACCGAGGACGGCCTGCGCGTGTTCATCCATGTTGGCCTGGGCACCGTGGAAATGAACGGCAAGGGTTTTGCCCGCTTTGTCGAGATGGGTGATGTGGTCAAGGCAGGCCAGCCGCTCATCAGCTTCGACCGCGAGGCCATTAAGGCCGCTGGTCACGAGGACATCGTGACCGTCATCGTCTCCGAGCTCGATCGTCTTAAGAGCATCGACCATGTCGGCGAGTCTGGAACGCTTATCGGCGGCAACCCGCTCGTCAAGCTGGGCGACCCGCTGCTGGTTGCCAAGACCAAGTAGCCAGGCCCCACGCCACACAGCCAAAAGGCACCTCGTCAAGCGCCCGCGACCATTTGGCCGCGGGCGCTTTTCGTTTGAAAAACCATCCCGCCAATGCTTTATCTGTATAGCTCAAATGAGCCGAGCTGCTAGAATATCGAACTGTATGGATAACTATCATTCAACCGTTATGGGAGGATACGTGAACCGCACCAAAATCGCGCAGCTCTATGCCGATGCCGAGTCGCTCGGCGGCCAAACCGTCACCGTCGCCGGCTGGGTCAAGTCCGTCCGCGACATGAAGAACTTTGGCTTTGTTACGCTCAACGACGGCAGCTGCTTCCGCGACCTGCAGGTCGTCATGAACCGCGAGGCACTCGACAACTACGACGAGATCGCCCATCAAAACGTCTCGGCCGCACTCATTTGCACCGGCACCGTCAAGCTGACCCCCGATGCGCCCCAGCCTTTCGAGCTTTCTGCCACTTCCATCGAGGTCGAGGGCACGAGCGCCCCGGATTACCCGCTGCAGAAGAAGCGCGCAACCGTCGAGTTCCTGCGCACCCAGCAGCACCTGCGCCCGCGCACCAACCTGTTCCGCGCCGTGTTCCGCATTCGCTCTGTCGCGGCTGCCGCCATCCACCGCTTCTTCCAGGAGCAGGGCTTTGTCTACGTCAACACCCCCATCATCACCACGAGTGACTGCGAGGGCGCCGGCGAGATGTTCCGCGTGACCACGCTCGACCCCAAAAATCCGCCCCTCACCGAGTCCGGCGAGGTCGACTGGAGCCAGGACTTCTTTGGCAAGCATGCAAGCCTCACCGTGTCCGGCCAGCTCAATGCCGAGAACTTTGCCATGGCCTTTGGTGACGTGTACACCTTTGGCCCCACCTTCCGTGCCGAGAACTCCAACACCACGCGCCACGCCGCCGAGTTTTGGATGATCGAGCCCGAGATGGCCTTTGCCGACCTTAACGACTACATGGACAACGCCGAGGCCATGCTCAAGTACGTCCTTAAGGACGTTATGGCCACCTGCCCCGACGAGCTCAATATGCTCAACAAGTTTGTGGACAAGGGTCTGCTCGAGCGCCTGGACCATGTCGCCAACTCCGACTTTGCCCGCGTTACCTACACCGAGGCCGTCGAGATCCTGGAGCAGGCAGTCGCCGACGGCCACAAGTTCGACTACCCCGTGAGCTGGGGCATCGACCTGCAAACCGAGCACGAACGCTTCCTGACCGAGGAGCACTTTAAGCGCCCGACCTTCGTGACCGACTACCCGGCTGAGATCAAGGCATTCTACATGCGCATGAACGAGGACGGCAAGACCGTCGCCGCCGCCGACTGCCTGGTTCCCGGTATCGGCGAGATTATCGGCGGCTCCCAGCGCGAGGAGCGCCTGGATCTGCTCGAGGCCCGCATCAAGGACCTGGGCATGAATCCCGAGCAGTACAAGTACTACCTTGACCTGCGCCGCTACGGTTCCTGCAAGCACGCCGGCTACGGTCTGGGCTTCGAGCGCTTGGTCATGTATCTGACCGGCGTGGGCAACATCCGCGACGTCCTGCCGCACCCGCGCACCGTGGGCAACGCCGACTTCTAATCGTCGGACGCTAGCTCGCGTCGCCACACGCCAACGCTCATCGCACAAGCGTCTCTCGACATCGGTCGAGAGACGCTTTTTTTTCAACAGCATCCGTCAAGCTTTTGGCAAGTTTTTGGTCAGTTGAGTAGGGCTGTTGAAAACTCAACCCGCCGTTTGCCGACGACTACCGACCGCCCAGAGCGCCCTGCGCCCCTGGGAAAGCCCCGCGTCCTAGGCTCCATACCGTCGCCACCCAAAACGGAAAGGACGTGGGCACGATGACCGAAGCCGCTGTTGAAACCTACGACACCACGACGAGAGGTGCCGCCTCGATGGCAGCCTATCGCGCCGTTCGCATCCTGCAGCTCTTGAGCGAAAACACCGGCGAAGACAAGGCCATACTTTCCGATGAGCTGATCCGGCGCCTCTCCCATCCCGACGACCCCGCCCGCATGCCCATCTCGGCGGCGCGGCGCAGCATCTACACCGCCATCTCCGCGCTTCGCCATGCCGGATACGAAATTGAGTACAAACGCGGCGTGGGCTACAAACTTCTTACCCGCCCGCTCACCGATGAAGAGATCATCCGGCTCCACGGTATGGTCATGCGCAACCGCTCCACGCCTATCGCTATCCGCAAGAGCATGGCGCAGCACTTAGTTGCCATGGCGAGTGCCGACGTTCGCGGCTACCTCGATACACCCGAACCCGTTCCGAGCGCAGGCAGCAAGGCTACCAAGGCAACACGCACGCCCATCAAGCGCATCGACACGTGCGAGCTCGTCGAGCAGGCCATCGACCATGGAACCACGGTGAGTTTTGATATTTCGAGCGTCACGGCACGTGGCGAAACCGAAGTAGCACGGATGACACTCCGCCCCTTTGCCATCAGGCAGCGCGATGGCATCTCGTATTTGCTGGGAACGGTCTATGACGCCCGAGGTGCCGATGACACGCTGCGCACCGTAGAGATTGGCCGCATGAGAAACGTCACCACACGTCTCCTCGACGGCAAGAAGCTCTTCGCCGCCCTCGACGAGGAGGACGACGCCTCCTCCGCCGCATAAGACCCTCCGCCGCCCATTCGACTACCCGTACCGCCCATCCGATTCTGTATTAAAAAACCCGCCAGGCTGTTGTAAAAATGGACATCAGCGCTACTATAGTTCCACTTGCACTTTGTCCCAGTGCAGTGTTTCCAGCCATTTTTATACTGGGAGTAATGATATGAAGGACATCACCATCAGTCGCAGGAGCCTTCTGGTCTACGCCGGCCTGCTCGCGCTCGCCCCGCTCGCCGGATGCGGCGGCAACTCTGGTTCCGGCTCTGCTGCCGCCGGTTCCGACTACACCATCGGCGTTCTGCAACTCACCGAGCATTCCGCACTCGATGCCGCCAACGACGGCTTTGTCAAGGCCATCAAGGAGAGCGGCCTTAAGGTCAAGATCGACCAGAAGAACGCCCAGAACGACCAGTCCACGTGTAAGTCCATTGCCGACAAGTTTGTGGGCGACAACGTCAACCTGATTTATGCCATCGCCACGCCCGCCGCGCAGGCTGCCGCCGGCGCCACGGCCGATATCCCCATCGTGGGCTGCGCCATCACCGACTACGCCGCCTCCGGCCTGGTCCAGGACAACGACAAGCCCGGCACCAACGTCACGGGCGCTTCCGACCTCACCCCGGTCGCCGAGCAGCTCGAGATGATGCAGAAGGTCCTGCCCGACGTTAAAAAGGTCGGCCTGCTCTACTGCACCGCCGAGTCCAACTCCGACGTCCAGATCAAGGCCGCCAAGAAGGAGCTCGACAAGCTGGGCCTCGAGTACACTGACTTCACCGTCTCGAGCTCCAACGAGATTCAGTCCGTCGTCGAGTCTGCCGTGGGCAAGGTCGACGCGCTGTACTCCCCCACCGACAACACCATCGCCGCGGGTGCCTCGCAGGTCGGCCAGATCTGCAAGGAAAACAAGCTTCCCTTCGTGACTGGCGAGGAGGGTATGTGCATGGCCGGCGGCCTGTTCACCCTCTCCATCAACTATGAGGACCTGGGCTACGCCGCGGGCGAGATGGCCGTTAAGATCCTGAAGGGCGAGGCCAAGCCCGAGGATATGCCGATCAAGCACCTCTCGAGCAAGGACCTGGTCGTCGTCAAGAACGACGAAATGGCCGAGGCCCTGAGCATCGACCTTTCCGCCCTGGACGCGTAATGCCATACGCGGCATGCGTCTAGAGCCCGTGCTCGCGCTTTAGCCGCGTTATTCAATATCTGAGCCACAGGGGCGGGCGCTGTAGACCGGCGTCCGCCCTGCTTGTTTCAGGTAAAACAAAACGTCTGTCCGTAACTCTTCTATGCATTGTTACCGCTATTATGGTGAATCACGTGTCCACCCTATCCTAGGAGGTATGAAGCATGCTCATTGCATTGCAGGGCGCCGTTTCGCAGGGCGTCCTCTGGGGCATTATGGTGCTTGGCGTGTTTATCACGTTCCGCCTGCTCGACATTCCCGATATGACCTGCGACGGCAGCTTTGCCCTCGGCGGCTGCGTCTGCGCTGTGCTCATCGTCAATAACAACGTCGACCCGCTGTTCGCCGTGCTGGCCGGTATGTGCGCCGGCGCCATCGCGGGCGCCGTCACGGGCATTTTGACCACCGTCTTTGAGATTCCTGCGATCCTCGCCGGAATCCTCACCCAGATCAGCCTGTGGTCCATCAACCTGCGCATCATGGGCAAGTCCAATACGCCCATTCTTGCCAAGGGCACCGTGTTCTCCGCCGTCAGCAATATGACCGGTCTGCCGCAGTCCACCGTTGCCATCATCTTGGGCATCCTGCTCGCCGTGGCTATCGTTGCCATCCTGTATTGGTTCTTTGGCACCGAGATCGGCTCGGCGCTGCGAGCCACCGGCAACAACGAGTACATGATCCGCGCTCTGGGCGTCAACACCAACTCCACCAAGATGATCGCCCTCGTGCTCTCCAACGCCCTCATCGGCCTTTCGGGCGCGCTCATCTGCCAGAGCCAAAAGTATGCCGACATTGGTATGGGCACCGGTGCCATCGTTATCGGTCTTGCCGCCATTGTTATCGGCGAGGTGCTCGGCCGTCTGCTGCCCGGCGGCCTCACGCAGTTTAGCGTCCGTCTTGCCTCCGCCGTCTTTGGCTCCGTGGTGTACTTCCTTATCCGCGCCATCGTGCTGCAGTTGGGCATGGACGCCAACGACATGAAGCTGCTCTCCGCCGTGATTGTCGCTGTGGCCCTGTGCGTGCCCGTGGTTTGGGAGCGCTATAAGCTCCGCAGCTCCTACACGAAGGGGGATGAGGCAGATGCTTAAGCTCTCGCACGTCAAGAAGACCTTTAACAAGGGCACCGTCACCGAGAAGCGCGCGCTCACCGGCGTCGACCTCACCCTGAATGACGGCGACTTTGTAACCGTGATCGGCGGCAACGGCGCCGGCAAGTCCACGCTGCTCAACATGATCGCCGGCGTGTACCCGCTCGATTCGGGCGTTATTGAGCTCGACGGCACCGACATCTCGCGCCTGAGCGAGTCGCAGCGCGCCAAGTACCTGGGCCGCGTGTTTCAGGACCCCATGCGCGGTACCGCTGCCGACATGCAGATCGCCGAGAACCTGGCCCTCGCCAAGCGTCGCGGCCAGCGTCGCGGCCTTTCGTGGGGCGTCACCAAGGCCGAGAAAGATGAGTACGTCGAGCTGCTCAAGCGCCTGGACCTTGGTCTGGACACGCGTCTCAACGCCAAGGTCGGCCTGCTCTCGGGTGGCCAGCGCCAGGCACTCACCCTGCTGATGGCCACGCTCACCAGGCCGCGCCTGCTGCTGCTCGACGAGCACACCGCTGCCCTCGACCCCAAGACGGCCTCTAAGGTGCTTAACCTGACCGAGGAGATCGTCGACGAGAACCACCTGACCACGCTCATGGTCACGCACAACATGAACGACGCCATCCGTCTGGGCAACCGTCTGATCATGATGCACGAAGGCCACGTGATCTACGACGTGGCGGGCGATGAGAAGAAGTCGCTCACCGTAGCCGACCTGCTGCAGAAGTTCGAGGAGGTCTCGGGAGGCGAGCTCGCCAACGACCGCATGCTGCTGAGCTAAAACCTGCCAAAAAGGGACAGGTTTATTTTGGTAGGTTTTATCTGCGCAAACGTCAAAACCGCCGCAAAGGGACAGACGCCCTTGCGGCGGTTTTCGCATATTATGTCGATAATCCGATATTCAACCAGACATTCTGGCTAAGGACTAAGGAAACTGCCATGAAAAGACTCCCCCGCTTTGCGTTGGCCGCCGCGTTGTTTGCCGGCGCGCTCGCAGGCATCCCAAGCCTCGCTTTCGCGAGAAACCTGCCCGCCGCTATTGACGGCTCCGTGGCCGTCATGCACACCAACGATATCCACGGCAGCTACAAGTACAGCTACAACGCAAGCAAGGGCACCGGCACTGTGGGCTTTGACGGACTGGCGGTTCTCTATAGCGCCCAAAGCAGCGTCCCCGATCTTTTGCTCGATGCGGGCGACACCTTCCACGGACAGTCCTTCGCCACCATGAGCGAGGGCAAGAGCATCGCCGAGCTCATGGACACCTTCTACGCCGACGGCTACGACGCGACCACGCCAGGCAACCACGACTGGAGCTACGGTGCGGACAAACTCCGCACCATGACCGGCTACAGCACCACCGGCACGCCCTTCGCCATGCTCTGCGCGAACGCGAAGTCCACGAGCGGCGTATGGAGCTCGAGCATCACGAAGACGCTCGATCGCACCTGGGAGGATACCGAGGATCACTCCACATTCGACTACAAAATCAAGGTCGGCGTCGTGGGTGCCATGGATGAGTCGCTAGGTTCCTCGCTGCGCGCGGACCTGGTCGCGGGCACCAGCTTCTCGAGTGCCGCGAACGCCATCAATACCGAGGCAGAGCAGCTGCGCAAGGAGGGCTGCGATGTTGTTGTGTGCATCGCGCACACGCTCGACGCCAAGACCTTTGCCACGCGACTCCGTGGCGTCGATGCCCTTATCGCAGGCCACGAGCACATCAACCTTAACGAGAAGGTGACGGGAGCCGACGGCAAGACAATCCACGTTGTCGAGGCGGGCAGTGCCTTTGCCGAGGTAGGACTGCTTTCCATTCCGTACAAATACGACACGAATGGCACCGAGACGACCGACGATGACACGGTCACGGTCCCTGCAGACGGCAGCAACGAGAAGCTCTACACCGCCAAGGACGTAAACGCTCTTTTGACCGACCCCAACAAGGGCTCCGCCTATCAGAGCATCCTTGATGAGGTCCACAACAACAAGATCAAGCCGCTCGACGATGCCTTTAGCGCCGCATCGAGCGAGGTGCTCGGCACGAGCTCTACCAACTATTTCTACGGCGAGGACGCCGCAGGCACGCATGGCTGGGAAATGGTGCGCACCACCGATTTCCGCCCCAGCAAGGAGGGCGACACCACCAAGGCCCAGACCATCGGCCACGTGATTTGCGGCTCCTATCTTGCCCTGACGGGCGCGGACCTCGCTATCGAAAACGCTGGCGGCATCCGCGGCGGCATCGCGGCGGGCAACGTGACCGCCGGCAACGTCATCGCCATCTCGCCCTACGGCAACACCGTGGAGACCTGGACCATGACCGGCGCGGACTTCCTCGCAGCGCTCGAGCACTCGCTACAAATCAGCGACGATTGCAACGACAGCTACGAGCTTCAGCAGGCTTATGTGGCGGCCGGTCACACCGAGCAGGAGGCGCAAGACAAGTACAAGTGGCGCGATGACTCTGGCAGCGTTCTCTCCTTTGGCGGCATCAACGTGACGATTGATTGGACGCAGCCCGAAGGCAAGCACATTGTGAGTGCCACACTCACCAAAGATGGCAGCACGCTCGACCCCGCCAAGACCTATACCGTCGCCACCAACAACTACATCATCACCAACACGACCGACTTCCCCACCTTCGCAAACGCCACCAAGCACACCGAGTGGGGTACCTGCGAGTCAGCGCTAAGGGCGCTGATCGGGCAGAACAGCTGGGAGAGCAAGATGGCCTCGCTCGCGGGCACCATCAGCTTTGGCTCCGCTGCCGTGGACCCCACGCCCACACCGGCCCCGACGCCTAAGCCCTCACCTAAGACGGACACGACGACCACGAAGGTCATCACCAAGAAGACGACCGGTAAGCTCGCTGCAACGGGAGACCGCACGCTGGCAGTAGTTGGCGCGTGCCTTATCGGCGGCATCATCGTCATCATCCTCGGCATTATCTGGAAGCGTCGACGCTAAGCTACACCGCCGGGCCTTACAGCCCCGCCGCGTAAACCTTATATCGAGCACAGAAGCCCGTCCGAATTTGATCGGACGGGCTTCTTGGTGGGTATCATGGTTGGACGATCATAAGGAGGTTTTCCCTACATGGAATTGTTTGAGCCGATTCTTCATTTCTTTGAGCAACGGTGGGTCCACAACATCATCTGGGCCGTCATCTTGGCGATAGGCACCGCCGTCGCCACCAAGGTCGTATCCAAGACCCTGCGTCACCTGCTCAATCGCGACGACAACCCGCTTCCGGCATCGAGCATCTTCATCAACATCGCACGCGCCGTCATCTGGATGATCGGCGGCAGCTTTATCCTCGACAACTGCTTTGGCATTAACGCAAACGCGCTCGTCGCCGCTCTTGGCGTCGGCGGCATCGCCATCTCGCTCGGCTTTCAGGACACGCTGTCAAACCTTATCGGCGGCATGCAGGTTACGTTTATGGGCATCATCAAGCCTGGCGACAATATCGAAGTCGGCGGCGTGTCGGGCGTGGTCCAGGACATCACCTGGCGCCACACGACCATCGAAGATGCCTGCGGGCAGACCATCATCGTCCCCAACTCCAACATCTCCAAGAACACGCTCGTGCATTTGATGCCCTTTGGGCGCGTGGCTGTGCCCGTTGCCGTAAAGGACACGTCCAAGTGGGCCTCGCTCGACGCGCTGGCAGACGAGCTGACCAGCGCCACCAAGGCCGCCGTGCTTCCCATCTCGGGCTTTGACAAGGAGCCGTATGTGCTCTTTAGCGAGATCGGCGACTTTGGCATCAAGGGCAAGATCATCTTTATCGTCAGCGACGACAGCACCACTTTCACCGCTGCCGACGCCTGCATCCGCGCCATCGCCCCCATCATTGCCTAAACCACCACAAAGGGGACAGGCACCTTTGTTGTGGTTTTCATTCGTGGTACCATGGTTTATATAGTTGTTTAAACGACTAAGGGAGCAACATCATGGAAGAGGCCTACCGTCAAGCACGCAAGCGCGGCGAGCAAGGACGTCGACGCGCCATTAGTCAAAGCGAGTATCCGTACCTCACGGACCTCGATAGCTTGGTTGCCCAGCTCCCCTTAGGCCAGCGAGAGAATGTCGGCCTGAGAGACATTCCGCTCGAAATGGTCGTCGGTACGGTTACCAAGGGCCGTCAGTCCGCCTTTTCATGCAACTTTATGCCCCTGCTGCCGTTTGGCACCGAGTTCGCCCGCAAGTGGTCCAACCTCTACGACATCCAGGTAACCGAGGGTTATCGCGACCCCATCATCGTCACCGAGTTCATGCATCGGTTCTATGTCCAGGAAGGCAACAAACGCGTCAGTGTCCTCAAATTCCTGGACGCTCCGACGGTTTCGGCCAAGGTCACCCGTCTCTACCCCGGCACATGGGATTCCGTCGAAAGCCGCCTGTACGGCGAGTTCTGCGCGTTTTGGCGCGTCTGCCCCCTATACGAGATCGAGTTCTCGCGTGAGGGAAGCTACGAGACGCTCGCCAAGATGCTCGGTCAGAACCTTATCGAAAAATGGCCGCAGAAAAAGGTCGACTACCTGCGCCACACCTTCCTGCTCTTTAAGCGCGCCTACCTTCGCGCAGGCGGCGACCACCTGGACATTACGCCCGCCGACGCCATGCTCGTCTACCTCAATGTGTACAACCAGGACCGCCTGCTGGATACGCCGACGGATATCGTCGTAAACCGCCTGTGCAAGATTTGGCGCGAGCTGGTCATTGCCGGCAAAAATGACGAGGACAAAGTCGATCTTGTCGAAGCACCGAGCGTCGACGAGGAGGAGACGCCCGCCAAGTCCACCTCCGGCGTGCTCAACCTCTTTATGGGCAAGACCGTCTATTCGGCGGCCAACCCCCTGCGCATCGCCTTTATCCATGAGTTCCCCTGTGCGACGTCGAGCTGGGACAGCCTGCACGACCAAGGGCGTCAGTATCTCGATGAGCACTTTGGCGGTATCGTGCGCACCGAGGCGTTCGAGGACTGTCACGATCCGGATGTGTTCTACGCCGCCGTGGAAACGGCTGTCAAACATGGAGCAAACGTCATCTTCTCGACCTCGCACCGCCTGATGGAATACACGCTCAGGGCTGCCGTTGAGTATCCCCGGGTTCGGTTCCTCAACTGCTCTATCGGCCTTCCCCATCAAAGCGTACGCTCGTACTTTGGCAAGATGTACGAGGCCAAGTTTCTCCTGGGCGCCCTTGCCGCCAGCATGGCGGACAACCACCGCATCGGTTACCACGCGTCGGTCTTCGCCTCGGGCGCACTCAGCGAGATCAACGCCTTTGCGATTGGCGCCTCGCTGCTCGACCCCCGTGCGCAAATCATCCTGACCTGGGGCGATGTGCCCGCCGGAGGCCTTGCCGAGGCCATGTGCCGCGAAGGCGTGAGCGTCATGACCGGCGCTGACATGTCAAAGTCGCTCGAAGACCCTACGGCCTACGGACTCCACCGCCTGGTCGATGGCAAGGTTTCCGGCATCGCCATGCCGGTATGGAACTGGGGCCGTTACTACGAGCTCATCGTTCGCAGCCTTCTTCACGGCACGTGGGACGAGACCAGCGACGACAACCAAGTGCGCGCTGTCAACTACTGGTATGGCATGAGCTCCGGCGTTATCGACATCCGTTACGCTCCGGGCCTACCCTACCAAACGCGCAAACTCGTGCAGTTGCTCCGCAACGGCATTGTTGAGGGATCCATCAACCCCTTTGGCGGCGAGCTCCACAGCCAGAACGGCGTGGTACAGATCGAAGGCTTCCCTCCGCTGCCGAGCACGCAGATTGTCGAGATGAATTGGCTGGCGGACAACGTGGTAGGCACCATTCCGCAGCTCGACGATGAGCCGAAAGTCCCTGCCCTATGAAAATCCTTGCCATAGCCGATACCGAAGAACGATGCCTTTGGGAGTGCTTTCGCAAGGAACGCTTTGAGGGAGTCGACCTGATTTTGTCCGCCGGCGATCTGGACCCGGACTATCTTGAGTTTTTGGTTACGGTCATCAACAAACCGCTCATCTACGTGCGCGGCAATCACGATGACCGCTACGCACGTCATGCACCGGGTGGATGTATCTGCGTAGAGGACAGCGTGTACACGTACCGAGGGATTCGCATTGCGGGCCTTGGCGGGTCCATGCGTTATCGCGACGGCGCCAACATGTACACCGAACGCGAGATGTCCAAGCGCATGCGTAAGCTGTCGCGTAAGGTTAGGATGGTCGGCGGGTGCGACATTCTGCTTACCCATGCACCCGCCGCCGGTATGGGTGATCTGGACGATCTGCCGCATCGAGGATTCGAGTGCTTTAACACAGCACTCGAATCCTGGAATCCCGACTACATGGTGCACGGGCATGTGCACCAAAGCTACGGTTGCGATTTTCAGCGCGAGCGTCAGCATGTGTGTGGAACGACGATCATCAACGCCTGCGGCTATACGCAGTTTGAGCTCGACCAGACGCACTACCCCATCCGCGGCTGGCAAGCAGCTTGGCTCAACTCACAAACCATACGCCGCGAGCTCAAACGCCACGAAGCCATCGAGCCCTCAACGGCCAGAACACTCTGGTAACCACCACAAAGAGGACACTGTCCCCTTTGAGGTGGTTTTGACGCGATAGCAAGAAACCCGGTCCTGCGCAAGGCAGAACCGGGTTTCTTTAGCAATGCTTGCTTTGCTCAAGCAGTAACTAGCAGTTACTCAGCCAGGAAGTCACGCTGGACAGCGGGATCGACCTTGACGCCAGGGCCCATGGTGGAAGACACGGAGATGGACTTGACGTACTTGCCCTTAGCAGAAGAGGGCTTGACGCGCAGGATCTCGGTGTACAGGGCAGCGTAGTTCTCGACGAGCTGCTGCTCAGAGAAGGACTTCTTGCCCAGGGGCACGTGGCAGATGCCGTAGCGGTCGGCGCGGTACTCAACGCGGCCAGCCTTGAGCTCGGAGACCATCTTGGCGACGTCCATGGTCACAGTGCCGAGCTTGGGGTTCGGCATGAGGCCACGGGGACCAAGGATCTTACCGATGCGGCCAACCTTGGCCATCATGTTCGGCGTAGCGATAGCGGCGTCGAAGTTGATCTCGCCCTTCTGAATCTGGGCGACGAGCTCGTCGGAACCGATGATGTCGGCGCCGGCAGCCTCAGCCTCGCGGGCCTTCTCGCCCTCGGCAAAGACGGCAACACGAACGGTCTTGCCGGTGCCGTGGGGCAGGGAGATGGAACCACGGATGTTCTGGTCAGCCTTACGAGTATCGATGCCCAGACGGAAGTGAGCCTCGACGGTCTCGTCGAACTTGGCGGTGTCGAGCTCCTTGATGAGCTTGGCAGCCTGAAGGGGGGTGTAGAGCGTGGCGCGGTCGATCTTCTCGGCAGCGGCGTTATAGCTCTTACCATGCTTAGCCATGTGCATTACCTCCTGTGGTTAAACGGGCGTGAGCCCTCCCACATCGTATCGTGTGCCCTATTGCACACATTTAACGGGCGCCCCGGTCGGAGCACCCGCCGTTACCATAAGAAATCGCTACTCAGCGATGGTGACGCCCATGGAACGGGCGGTACCGGCGATGATCTTCTTGGCGGCGTCAATGTCGTTGGCATTGAGGTCCGGCATCTTGATCTCGGCGATCTTGGTGAGCTGCTCCTGGGAGAGCTGACCAACCTTGTCAGCCTGGGGCTTAGCGGAACCAGACTTGAGGTTCAGCTCCTTCTTGATAAGGTGAGCCGCCGGCGGGGTCTTGGTGATGAAGGAGAAGGACTTGTCCTCGTAGACAGAGATCTCAACGGGGATGATGTCACCCTTCTTGTCCTGCGTCTCGGCGTTAAAGGCCTGGCAGAACTGCATGATGTTCACGCCAGCAGCGCCCAGGGCGGGGCCGACGGGAGGAGCAGGGTTTGCTGCACCAGCAGGAATCTGGAGCTTAATGACGTTGGCAACCTTCTTCTCAGCCATGGTCATTCCTTTCGAATCACGAGTGTGAAGTACTTGCTATATCGTAAGCACGCACGTGTTAGAAGCACTCCTGAGATGAGCAGTCACAGAAGAAGCACGCTCGCGCGAACGGACGAAAACTTAAGCGATGACAGCGACCTGGTTAAAGTCGAGCTCGACCGGCGTCTCGCGGCCAAAGATCATCAGCGTGACCTTGAGCTTGCCAGCCTCGGTGTTAACCTCGGAGACCTTGCCATCAAAGTCGGTAAGCGGGCCATCGGTGACGCGGACGGACGTACCGACCTCAATATCAACCGAGGTGCGCTTGGGCGAATCGCCCTTACCGGGACGACGAGTCATCTTGTTGTACTCGTCGCGGGAAAGCGGAGCGGGCTTGCCGTTGCCGCCTAGGAAACCGGTGACGCCAGGCGTGTTACGAACACACGTCCAAGCATCATCATCCATCTCCATGCGGACAAGGACATAACCCGGGAAAATCTTGGAATCCTTGGTCTCACGCTTGCCACCCTCTTTAATCTCGGTGACACGCTCCATAGGAATCTCGATATCAAAGATACGGTCCTGCATGCCCATAGTCTCGATTCGATGCTCGAGATCGGACTTAACACGGTTCTCGTATCCAGAGTAAGTGTGAACGACGTACCAACGCTTAGACATGGTTTAGCCCCTCAATCCAGAGAACAGAGCAAGAGCCTCGCCAAAGCCAGCATCGAGCAGAGCGATGACGACGCCGACGACGATCAGAGAAGCGCAAACGACGACCGAGTAGTTCACGAGCTCCTTCTTATCGGGCCACGTGACACGCTTCATCTCGGACTTGACCGAAGCGAAATACTTCTTGGTGCGGGCGAAGAAACCAGGCTTCTCGTTCTTCTTGGACTTCGCAGCCTTCTCGTTCTTCTTGGCAACGGCCTTCTTGGCCTCAACCTTGGAGTTGGCGGCAGCGTTGTTGGCAGGCGCCTGCTGCTGAGCCTTCTTCTTGTTCTTCTTGTTGGCCATTTGGGTTACCTCCGCGCAATGCGCTTATACATGAGTAAACCGTAAGCCCCCAATTGGGAGCTTACGGAATAATGACTGGCACGCCAGGAAGGACTCGAACCCTCAACACTCGGTTTTGGAGACCGATGCTCTACCAATTGAACTACTGGCGTATGTGACTAGAGACTAGCGAGTCTCTTTGTGCAGCGTGTGGTGACGGCACCAGGGGCAATACTTCTTGATCTCCATACGATCAGGCATGGTCGACTTGTTCTTGGTGGTCGTATAGTTGCGGCGCTTGCACTCAGTGCACGCAAGAGTAACTAGAGTACGCATGTATCCTGAACCTTTCATTTCCGCCCCGTACGGGCACGAGTTGTTACTTTATCAGCTCCACGTAAGTGCTGTCAATGAAAACCTCGAGTCAATTGGTTCTCGGTGGATCCATTCATATTTGGAACACATCAATGAAGCCATCGAGATCTAATCGACGGTGCATCCAGGACCATTGTCGATCCTCTCGACACCAGCAACGGCTCAATATCCATTGCAGAAAAGAACCCGGCACCCATATAAGTGCCGGGTTCTCTAAGTCAGCTATATCAAAGAGCTAATTTACTCAATGATCGTGGAGACGATGCCCGAACCGACGGTGTGGCCACCCTCGCGGATAGCGAAGCGCAGGCCCTCCTCCATGGCGATCGGGTGGATGAGGTCGCCCTCGATGGTGATGTGGTCACCAGGCATAGCCATCTCGGTGCCCTCGGGGAGCTTGACCGTACCGGTAACGTCGGTGGTACGGAAGTAGAACTGAGGACGATAACCATCGAAGAACGGGGTGTGACGGCCGCCCTCCTCCTTGGTCAGAACGTAGATCTCACCGGTGAACTTGGTGTGCGGGGTAACCGAACCGGGCTTGCAGAGAACCTGGCCGCGCTCGATGTCCTCGCGCTTGATGCCGCGGAGCAGCAGACCGACGTTGTCGCCAGCCTCGCAGAAGTCCATGGACTTACGGAACATCTCGATACCGGTAACGACGGTGTTCTGGGTATCCTTGATGCCGACGATCTCGACGGGCTCGTTGAGCTTGAGCTCACCGCGCTCGACACGGCCGGTAGCAACGGTACCACGGCCGGAGATGGTCATAACGTCCTCAACGGCCATCAGGAAGGGGAGGTCGTTGTTACGAGCAGGCGTCGGGATGTACTCGTCGACGGCCTTCATGAGCTCGCGGATAGCGTCCATCCACTTGGCGTCGCCCTCGAGAGCGCCCAGAGCGGAACCACGGATGACGGGAATGTCGTCGCCGGGGAAATCGTACTCGGAGAGGAGCTCACGGGTCTCCATCTCGACGAGGTCGATGAGCTCGTCATCGTCGACCATGTCGCACTTGTTCAGGAAGACGACGATGTAGGGAACGCCGACCTGACGGGCGAGCAGGATGTGCTCGCGGGTCTGAGCCATGGGGCCGTCGGTAGCGGCGATGACCAGGATAGCGCCGTCCATCTGAGCAGCACCGGAGATCATGTTCTTGACGTAGTCAGCGTGGCCCGGGCAGTCAACGTGAGCGTAGTGACGGGCAGCAGTCTCGTACTCGACGTGGGAGACGGAGATCGTAATGCCGCGCTCGCGCTCCTCGGGAGCCTTGTCGATGTTCTCGAACGCAGTGAAGTCAGCCTTGCAGCCCTCGGTCTCGGAGAGAACCTTGGTGATGGCAGCGGTCAGCGTGGTCTTGCCGTGGTCGACGTGACCAATGGTGCCGATGTTAACATGCGGCTTAGTGCGCTCAAACTTCTCTTTGGCCATAAAGCCCTCCTCTAAACAGGTCGTCCCCGGACGGGACTTTGCCTTTATACCATAGTGGCCTCTCAACATACTATTGAGAAGCCACCGTGTTACCTATGGTAGCGGTGACTGGATTCGAACCAGTGACGCCACGGGTATGAACCGTGTGCTCTAACCAACTGAGCTACACCGCCGGATGGAGCCTGCAACCAGACTTGAACTGGTGACCTCTTCGTTACCAACGAAGTGCTCTACCGACTGAGCTATACAGGCACTTGACGGGTGGGAGCTATAGGATTCGAACCTATGTAGGCAGAGCCAACGGGTTTACAGCCCGTCCCCATTAACCACTCGGGCAAACTCCCAATCGTTCAAGTATCCGCAGGTCCTTTGGTCTTTTGGACCGCCGCCCCCGCGAACGAAAAAGATAATACGATGCAACCTTGGGGGCTGTCAACGAAAACCTCTAGATACACGGTGCCGGGCGTATCTATATAGCTGTGACCTGCGGTTTTGTTGAGTTTGGATATGAAGGACGGTGGATTTGGCTACGCTTGTGACATTTCACGAGGGAACACTTTGTCACGGTGGAGTACATCTGCAGCATCGACCTTCGATACCAGCTTATTTGCACCTATTTATAGGTCGAGATCGGGGCTGCCCAGACAGAAGATTGCTCTTCCCAGGCAAAATCGAGCGTGGATTTTCTTCCGTTTGAAATCGAGCGTGGATAATCTCCCACTTTGCCGTGCCATCGAATCCAAAGTGGCAGATTATCCACGCTCATTCACTAGGCGGAAGATTTTCCACGCTCGTGTGTCCGATAATCCACGCTCGATGACGATGACCAACCTCGCCCCGGCCTATGTCTCGACCTGTAACAGTAAGAGGGTTATTCCTCCCCTATCTGTTACAGATCGAGATGTTTCGCAGAAACCCCCGCTTACGTCTCATTCTGTAACAGTAAGAACGGTTTTCAGCCTCTTCGTGTTACGGATCGAGATGTTATCGGCCTTCCCTTGGCAATGTTTCGATCTGTAACTATAAGGAGGGTCTTCAGCCCACTCGTGTTACGGATCGAGACAAACCTGAAGCTTGGTTGGCGCCAAACACGCTGACTTATCGACATAAATAGAAACGGGCCCTGTCCCACAAGGAAACAGAGCCCGAAACTCTCATGGAGCCAGTGACAGGAATCGAACCTGCAACCCACTGATTACAAATCAGTTGCGCTACCGTTGCGCCACACTGGCACACTTGGCGCTTTCACGCGAAGCGAGTTAAGAATAAAGGAATTGCGGACGGGGCGCAACAGGCCGCACGGCGTTATACAAATATGCAAAATCCAGCAACAACGCGTACCAGGCCCGTTCATTTCTGTCAGTGCGCCCTCAATCTTAAAACCATTCGCCAGAACGAATAGTTTTAATTACAATTGCTATATATAAAACTATTCGTTCTGGCGAAGGGTTTCGCGATGCTTACTACCAAAGAAGCCGCCGAGCTGCTCGGCATCACTCCGCGCAGGGTGCAGGAGCTCATAAAAAACGGAGCACTTGAGGCCCGCAAGGCTTCTGGTGTATGGCTCATCGACAAAGACAGCGTCGACACGCGACTCCGCTCCGTGACCAAAACGGGGGGACGTCCCCGCCGCGGCCACGGTAAGAGCGAGATCGCGTTCACCCTCATGAATCGCACGCACGAAGTCGCTCAGCTGGTCTACAGTACATCGCGAAAAGACTTTACCCACATCGGTGCCGACATCGATTACGCCCACGCCCCTATTGGAGTATTTGGCCCTAATAGCCCCATATCGCTAGACTCCTTCCGCATCTGGTGGCGCGGCCGCGGTATCCCGCTCGCACGCATTGGGCTAGCCTCCCTGCTTGCAGAAGCCGCAGTCGATGTTCCCGATGAACTCGTCCAGCGAAATCTCGGCCTCTCCTTATCCGACCAGTATTGGATTAGGCCCCAAGGTTCCGGTCTCACCTGGGAGGATATCAACTTCTTCAATAACGCCTTTGATGACGTCTCGCTGTCCATTGCACCCTTTGCCCCAGAGGGAAAAGCGGCTGCCGCAAAGCCCGATAACACCTCGGACGGCAATCTTCAAAAGTACTGGACGTGCGAGGACGAACGTCGAATTCTGCATAAGGCAGGAGCGCACCTGGACCAGGAACCTTATAACGAGCTGGTGGCGACCGCGCTCCACCGTCGCATCCTAAACGCCTGCGATTATGTGCCTTACTCGCTCGAGGGCACGGGCACTTCCGCCCTGAGCACATGCGATGTCTTCTTAACTGATGAAGAAGAGTATGTCCCTGCGTTCTATGTAAACCAGCACGCAAACGCAGATGAATGGCTAACCGACTACGAGCGATATGTAGCAAACTGCGAGGAGCTCGGGGTGACAGGCGTCAAGGATGCCCTTGACCGCATGATCGTATGTGACGACATCATTGCCAACTACGATCGTCATTGGCGCAACTTCGGCCTCGTGCGAAACGTAAACACGCAAGCTTGCAGACCTGCCCCCATCTTCGATTCGGGCTCATCGCTCTGGTGCAACATATCACTAGAGGAGCTTAGGGCGGGAGAGCACAGTTTTACCAGCGCACAATTTCATTCAAGCCCCGCCAAACAAATGTTGCTCGTCGAGGACATGGGCTGGTTTGACGGCGACAAACTCGAGGGCTTTGTCGACGAGGCGATCGAGATTCTGTCTAAAAACGATGCCCTAGCAGCGAGACTGCCTTATCTAAAAGAGGCGCTAACGTGGCGCCTCGAAAGAGTGATCGACATCGCTGAATGGAGTTAGCGAGGCAGCATTGCCCCGCCAACTCCCTTACCGCCCGCGCAGGGCCTTAAGCTTTGCCAGGGCATCGGGGCTCAGGCGGCTGCCCAGGGTCATCTTGATCTGGGGTGCTTCCTCGGCCTCATGCACGTCGTTATCGATCTGTTTGATCTCGTCCACCAGCATACGGCTCGAGATGCGTGTAACGCCCTTGCCCATGACGACGGCCTGGATCGTGCCGTCACTCGACACCACGGAGCACGCGCGGCCTTCCTCGCGTGCCTCGATGCAGAGCTTCTGCACCACGGTATCGGCCGATACGCCCGTCGGCGAGAACTCGATGCGCACGCCGCGAGCAGGCAGGTTGGGGCGCTCGCTGGAGATGTTTCCCGCGCCGTCAAAGACGATCACAGCCTCGTAGCGGCCTTGGGCAAACGCGGCAACGTCGTTGATGAGGGCGGTGCGCGCCATATCGTGAACGTCGCTGGAATACGGATCGTCGGAATGGTCGTAGACGAGCTTTTCGTAGCGTGGCGTGCAGTGGATCACGTTGTAGCCGTCGACCACCAGCAGCTCGGGCTTGTTGGAGTGCACCGTCGAGACCGGGTCGGCGATAGCCTGCGCAAACGCATTGCCGCCCACGCCGTAGGTCGCGGCCGAAACAATCGGCTTGGCCGAACCCTCGCCAAAGCGCTTGGCCTTGGACTTGGCACGGTTCTTTTTGGACATGCTCTACTCCTCCCCCATGAGCTCGCCGGCGTTGCGGCGCAGCCACTCAAAGCACAACGCCGTGGTCGCCTGGGCAACATTGAGGCTCTCGGTCATGCCGCGCTGGGGAAGCTTGGTCAAAAAGTCGCATTTCTCGAGCACCAGGCGCGAGATGCCGTCGCCCTCGGAGCCCATGACGAGCGCCACGCGGCCCTCGAAGGGAGCATCCCAGCAACTGCCTTCGGCGTGCTCGGAGGCACCGCCCACCCAAAAGCCAGCGCCCTTAAGATCGTCGAGCGCACGGGCGATGTTGGGCACCTGCACGATAGGCAGATGCATGACGGCGCCGGCTGAAGTTTTGTAGCTGCCCACGGTCACGCCGGCGGCACGCTTGTTGGCGATGATGACGCCCGCTGCGCCCACAACCTCGGCAGAGCGCACGATGGCGCCAAAGTTACCGTCGTCGGTCACATGGTCGAGCACAACGACAAGCGCCGGACCGTCGCCCGCGCGATCGAGGATGTCGGCGACATCGGCATAGGGGAAGTTGCCAACCTCGAGCGCAATGCCCTGGTGAGCGCCATGGCTCGACAGCGCATCGAGCTGCGCGCGTGGAACGAACTTAATGCGGACACCTGCGGCGTTGAGGTCATCGACCAGGCGCGACAAGGCGGCATCGCGCTCCCCGCCCTCGGCAATGAGCGCGCACTTGATGGGAAAACCAGTGCGTAGCGCCTCGGCGGCAGCACGACGACCTTCGATAAACTCGCCCTTGGGAGCCTGGACAGCGTCGCGGTTGCGATCGCGCTGCGGACGTGCGGCCTGGGTGCGATCGCGCTGGCCCTTGGGAGCGGCAGCGCGATCATTGCGGCGAATCGGACGCGAGCCAGAAGCAGCCTGCTTGCCGCCACGAGGCGCACGCTTGCGATTGTCGGCCATAGGACGGCCTCCTTAAATAGATAACGAACAAGAATCGACCGTCCGAGCCACGGCACCTTGCCTTTCAATCGTCGGGCATGACCACCAGGTCTATGCCCTCCTCTTTCAAGGCAATCTGCCGCACCTCGAACGGTCGAAAAATACTAGAGACTCTTAATACGAGTGCCCGCGGCCGTATCCTCAATGGTGAGGCCCAGGTCCTTGAGCTGGTCGCGGATGGCATCTGCCAGATCCCAGTTCTTGGCGGCACGAGCCTCGGCACGAGCCTCGAGAATCTTGGCAGCGGCCTCGTCCACGTCGTCGCCCGTGTAGGCAACCAAACCGGCGGCAACGCCCAGCAGGCCCAGCGGCAACTCGACCTTGGGCTCGGGAAGCTCAACGCCAAACGTATCGAGCAGCTCGGCCAGTGTATCGGCGGCAGCCAGGACTGCGGCCTTGTCGGCAGCATCGCCCGCCTGCTCCAGATACTGATTGCACTCGGTGACAAAGCCAAAGACAGCACCCATGGCACCGGCGGTGTTAAAGTCGTCGTCCATGCACTCCTTAAAGGCGGCGCGGGTCTCGGCGGCCTTGGCGGCAAACGCCTCGGCGGCAGCCGCATCGGCATCGGCCGTCGCATGGTTCGCAGCCCAACGAAGGTTCTCGACCGTACCGGCAATACGCGTGAGCGAATTCTCGGCACCCTCCAGGCGCTCCCAGGAGAAGTCGAGCGGCGAGCGATAGCTCGTCTGCAGCATCAACAGGCGCAGGGCCGCGGCAGAGTGCTGCTCGAGCACCTCGGCCAGCGTAAAGAAGTTTCCGAGCGATTTGGACATCTTCTCGCCGTCAACCAGCAGCATGCCCGTGTGCATCCAGGTGTTGGAGAAGCCCTGGTGCCAGGCGCAGGTGGCCTGGGCGCACTCGTTCTCGTGATGCGGGAAGGCAAGGTCGGAGCCGCCGCCGTGGATGTCGATCGGGGTGCCCAGGTAGCGATGCACCATGGCAGCGCACTCGGTGTGCCAACCGGGACGGCCCTCGCCCCAGGGACTCGGCCAGCTGGGCTCGCCGGGCTTGGCGGCCTTCCACAGGGCAAAGTCGAGCGGGTCGTTCTTGTCCTCGTTCTCCTCGATACGCGCACCAACCATAAGGTCATCGATGTTGCGGCCCGAGACCTGGCCATAGTTGGGATCGCTGCGCACAGCAAAGTACACGTCGCCGTTATCGGCGGCGTAAGCATGGCCCTGCTCGATGAGCGTCTTGATCATGGCGATCATGGGGCCGATTTCCTTGGTGGCGCGGGGGCGCACATCGGGATCGAGCACGTTGGCGGCGCGCATGACGCCGATGAACTTGTCGGAGAACTCCGTCGCGACCTCGGCGGCCGTACGGCCCTGCTCGTTGGCGCGCTTGATGATCTTGTCATCGACATCGGTGAGGTTCTGGGCGAATGTGACCTCGTAGCCGCTCGCGATGAGCCAGCGACGAATCACGTCAAAGCTGATGAACGTGCGGGCATTGCCGATGTGGATGTTGTCGTAGACCGTGGGGCCGCACACGTACATGCGGACCTTGCCGGACTCGATGGGCTGGAACTCTTCCTTTTTATGGGTAGCGCTGTTGTAGATACGCATTCGTTACTCCTTAACGGTTTTCTGTAGCAGGCAGACGGCCCAGGCGCCGATTCCCTCGCCCTGGCCTTCCCAACCGAGCTTTTCGGTCGTAGTGGCGGCGACGCCCACGTTTTCGACGTCAACGCCCAGGGCATGGGCAAGGTTGGCACGCATGGCATCGCGGTGCGGGGTGATCTTAGGCTGCTGGCAGGCAATGGTGCAATCGGCATCGACAAACTCGAAGCCCAGCTCGCGCGCGTAGTCCATCACGCGAGCGAGCAGCACCATCGAATCGGCACCCTCATAGGCGGGGTCGGTATCGGGGAATAGCTTGCCAATGTCTCCCCCACGGCAGGCGCCCAGAATGGCGTCGGCCAAGGCGTGCGCGAGCACATCGGCATCCGAGTGGCCCAGCAGGCCGCGCTCGTAGGGAATGTCGACACCGCCGATGATACATCGACGCCCCTCCACCAGACGGTGAACGTCGTAGCCATGGCCAATGCGCAGGTTACTGAACATGGGGAAGGTCCTCTCCCTCGGCCATACGGCCAAGCAGAATCGCGGTTACGGGACGCAAGTCCTCGGGCACCGTCACCTTAAGGTTATCGCGCGGGCTCTGGACGCAGCGGACGCGCCCACCCATGCGCTCGACCAGCGACGAATCATCGGTGCCGATAAAGCCCTCGGCAATGGCTGCAGCGTGGGCGCGCTTCATAGCATCGACGCTAAAGATCTGCGGCGTCTGCGCAGCCCAATAAAGCTCACGCGGCGGCGTCTCGACGATGTTATCGCCGTCGACGATCTTGAGTGTGTCGATCGCGGGTTGACCGCACACGACACCGTCGAGCGAGCGGTCGCCCACAAGCACGTCGATCGCATGATCGATGGCCTCGGTCGTGATGAGCGGACGAGCGCCATCGTGAATGGCGACGAATTCAAAGCCCGCCGGCACCGCGTGCACGCCGGCACGGGTGGAATCCTGACGGGTATCGCCGGCATCGGCAAAGCTGATGGGCGTGTCATAGTCAAACGGGTCGATGGCCAGGCGGCGCATCTCGGCACGGCGCTCGGCAGGACAAACCACGACGATGTGGCCGACCTTATCGCTACGATCGAACGCGCGGATGGACCAGCTCATGAGCGGACGGCCCGCCACGTTAACGAGCTGCTTGCCGCCGGGATTTCCAAAGCGCTGGCCGCTGCCGCCGGCAACGACCACGGCGCATACGGGCGCCATTATGCGTTCCCCTGTTTGGTGCCCTTCATGCGGTACAGCGAGTCCGCAAGAATGGCAGGGTTGTTGACGCCAAAGTCGCCCAAGCGCTCCGGATCCTCGCTGATGTCGTCCATGAGCTCCTGCAGCGAGCCATACTCGTCGACGATCTTCTCGGCCACGCCGTCGCGCACGACGGACACGCGCGAAAGCGTGCGCAGGCCCAGCGGTGTCATGACGGAGTCCTCGTCCAGGTCGTCATAGCCCAGAACCGCCGCCACATGCTGCGGGTCGGACAGGTCCTTAGGCGTCATGCGGCTCAGCTCGGCACGAATCTTCTCGGCGTTTGCCTCGGAGGAATCGCTTGCGTAGTCGCGGATCATCAAGTCGTATTCGGTATCCATGCTGGAGCCCGCGAGCTGCTCGAGCTGCATCTGCACGAGCTTGCCCTGGTTACCCAGCTTGACGATGCAATCCTTAAGCTCGGTCTTTGCCTGTTGCATGATCTCGAAACTCGAGAAGATGCCGGTGATGTCGGCGAGCGTGACGTAGTCGTCGAGCTCAAGGGCCGTCAGGCGCAGCAGGGAGCGATCGAGCGACTGACGGGTAGTCTGGAGCGTGGCGACGAGCTGGTTGACCGAGCTCATGATGGTGGTGACGGGCTGGATCTCGTAGCTCTTGCCGTGAACGTACACGTTAACGACGGCGCGACGGGCCGAGACCGAGATCACGATGGCATCGGTGAGTACCGACATGCGAGCGGCAGTACGGTGACGCATGCCCGTCTCACTCGTGGCGAGCGAGGGATCGGGATTGAGGTGGAAGTTGGCGCGCAGGATCTGGGTGAGGTCGCCATCGATAACGATGGCGCCGTCCATCTTGGAAAGCTCGAACAGGCGGTTCGAGGTAAACGAAATGTTGAGCGGGAAGCCGTCGTTACCGGCAGCGAGCACGTTTTCGGTGTCGCCGACGCAGATAAGGGCGCCCAGGTGACCGGCGATGATCATGTCGAGGGCGGTGCGGATCGGCTGACCAGGTGCCGTCAGGCGGATGGCCTGTTCCATACGCTTTTGCAGCTCGTTCTTATCCAAGGCATCGCTCCCATCATATACGCTCCATAAACGCTAAATAGTTTCTCACGGTTTGTCCCTGCGGCGCTTGCGAAATCCGATGCTTACAGAATGAGCGAACACAGCTGAGAGCCCAACCCAAATCAGCTGTTCATGTGGTAGCATCGGGATTCGCATAAATGAGGGAGTAGTCGCGTGACCGGATTCGCCTCCGGTGGCGCGGTAAGTCAACACACTGGCCGATGCGGCCTGGCTTGCCTTAATGAACGAGACTCGTGGCTGTGCGCGCAACGCGTACGCCACGGGTCTTTTTTATTACTCCCTCAAGAGGTACACGCGGGCCCGCCCGCAGAGAGGGAGCCAGACTATGGGACTCGCAGAGCTCGTGTTGCTCGCCGTTGGCCTTTCGATGGACGCCTTTGCCGTTTCCATCTGCAAAGGTCTCGGCATGAAAAAGATCAACCTTAAAGTCGCCGTGGTGCTCGGCCTGTTCTTTGGCGGCTTTCAGGCCGGCATGCCCGTAATCGGATGGGCGCTTGGCAGCCAGTTTATGGGCATCATCGGCCCCATCGACCACTGGATCGCCTTTATCCTGCTCGCCTTCATCGGCGGCAAAATGCTGTGGGAAGCCTTTACCGAAGACGAGGATGAAGACGACGGCAAGGATGCCGAAAAGATTGACCTGGTCGAGTACCTGATCCTCGCTATCGCCACCTCAATCGACGCCCTAGCCGTGGGCATCTCATTTGCCGCGCTCTCGGTCGACATCGTGCCCGCTGTATCGCTTATAGGCATCACAACGTTTATCTTCTCCGTCGCCGGCGTGGCGATTGGCCACACCTTTGGCGCGCGCTACGAAAAACCCGCCACCATCGTGGGTGGCGTCGTACTCGTTCTCATCGGGCTTAAGATCTTGCTTGAGCATCTGGGGATCCTCGCACTGTAACGAATAACGGCCGCCCGGCATTACGCCAGGCGGCCGTTTTCATAGCCAGCCGTTTTAGAGCGGCTTAACCAAGGCAACCTTTACGCAGCGAGGCGCTTGAGGACGTCGATGAGCAGCTCGTAGAAGCGCTCGGCAGAAGCGAGCTCCATGCTCTCGTCCGGGGTATGGACATCGGAGAGCGTCGGGCCCACGGCGATGGCGTCCAGGCCGTGCAGAGCCTCGGCAAACAGGCCGCACTCAAGGCCGGCGTGAATGGACTCGATGCGCAGCTCGGAGCCAAAGAGCTCTCGATAGCTCTCGACAAAGACTTCGCGGACCGGCGAATGCTCGGCATAGCTCCAGCCGGGATACTCAAACTCAAACTTGGCGTCGAAGCCCAGGACATCGGCCAGCGTCTGCAGACGGTCCTTGAACTCGTTCTGCAGCGAGGTGATCGAAGAGCGCGGGGACAGCATAATCTTGACCTCGTCATCGGAGGTGGCGACCACGCCGATGTTGGAGGAAACCTCGACGGAGCCGTCGGTGGCGACGTTGCGGCGAATCACGCCGTTAGGGGCAAGGCGCAGGGCGCGGATGAGGGCAAGCGCGGACTTCTGGTCCATGGCCTCAACCTCGGCGTCGTCGGCAATCTCGACGGTGCAAGTAAAGCCGGGGTCGAAGACCTCGAGCTCGGCAGTGACGTCGGCGATGATGCCCTTTGCGATCTGGGCCGCGGCCTCGGCGGCAGCGTGGTCGGCGTAGACCAGAACAGCCTTGCACTCACGGTTGATGGCGTTGTCCTTGGTGCCGCCGTTAAAGCTAACGATGGCGGGCTCGCCGGCAACCATCAGGCGGTCGATGATGCGGGCCATGATGAGGTTGCCGTTGCCGCGCTCCAGGTTGATATCGCTGCCGGAGTGGCCGCCCAGCAGGCCGGAGATGTCGAGCGTGAGGGTGCTACCGGTCTTGTGCTCGCGCGCGATCGGGCAGGTGTAGGTAACGACGACGCCGCCGGCACAGCTGACGGTGGCAACGCCCTCTTCCTCGGAGTCAAGGTTGATCATGGTGCGGGCGCTAATCTGGGACTTGTCGAGCGTCTCGGCGCCGACCAGGCCAGTCTCCTCGTCGGTGGTGAACACGCACTCGAGGGCCGGATGGGTAATCGAATCGTCGTTGAGCACGGTAAGCATAAGCGCGACGGCAATACCGTTGTCGGCGCCCAGAGTGGTGCCGTTAGCGGTGAGGACGCCGTCCTTGACGACCAGGTCGATACCATCGGTCGTAAAGTCGTGCTCAACGGAGCCCAACTTGTCGCACACCATATCGATGTGGCCCTGCAGCATCACGGTCGGGGCATTCTCGGCACCGGCAGATGCGGGCTTGCGAATGATGACGTTGTAGACCTCGTCCTGATACACATCGAGACCGCGCTCCTTGGCAAACGCAACCAGGAAATCGCTGATGCCCTTCTCGTTGCCAGACCCACGGGGGATCGCGCTGACCTCCTCAAAGAAATGGAACAGCTGGGCGGGCTCGTAGCCGGTAATCTTGTAGTCCATGGTGCCTCCTTGGCGCAACTGGTTAGACAGTAAGACATGCGACTTGTATATTCCCAGACTTTGCGTGCATAAACCAGTCGAAAACGCCGAGCGCCCTCGCATCATCGGCTAACGGTGGACCGTATAGCGTAACGGTCACAACTTCCGCAGCTCTACAAATCGAGGCGCCCTTTCCGGAGCGCCTCGATTGCGCGTATCAAATTGTCGCCACGCCCTACAGCGCGCCGGAACCGGCTTGCATCATGCCGCCGGGGCCCGAGGTCACGCCGCCGCTCACGGGCGCGGCGTTGCCGGTGTGCGGTACCGCCGGGGCGGTATCGCCACCAAGCGTGCCCGCCGGACGCGGTGCCGGGATCTCGCCCGTGCCGCGGCTAAAGACAAACTTGCCATCGGCCACGTCGCACAGGACGGTATCGCCCTCGCCCCACTCGCCAGCCAGCAGTTCCTCGGACAGCGGATCCTCGATGAGCTTTTGGATGGCACGACGCAGCGGACGCGCGCCGTTGGTGAGGTCGGTACCCTCCGCCACAATCTTGTCGTAGGCCGCATCGGTAAGCTTGATGTTCATGCCGTTTGCGATCAGGCGCTGGCGCAGATCGTCCACCAGCAGGTGCGCAATCTTGGTCAGGTTCTCGCCCGAGAGCTTCTGGAACACCACGATGTCGTCGATACGGTTGAGCAGCTCGGGGCGGAACAGGCGCTTGAGCTCGCCCATCGCGCGGCCGCGGATCTCACTCGAGGTGAGGCCCTGCTCGCCGGTGGTGCCAAAGCCAACGCTCGCATCCTGCGCGATCTCGCGGGCGCCCACGTTTGACGTCATGATGATCACCGTATTGCGGAAGTCGACCGTCTTGCCCTGGCTATCGGTCAGACGGCCCTCCTCCAACACCTGCAGCAGGATATTGAAGATGTCGGGGTGCGCCTTCTCGATCTCGTCGAACAGCACGACCGAGTACGGGTGACGGCGAACAGCCTTGGTGAGCTGGCCGCCCTCGTCGTGGCCCACATAGCCCGGGGGGCTACCGATGAGCTTGGAGACCTCGAACTCACTGCCAAACTCCGACATATCGAAGCTGATGAGCGCGTCCTTGCTGCCAAAGAGATACTCGGCGAGCGTCTTGGCGAGCTCGGTTTTGCCCGTGCCGGTGGGGCCCAGGAAGATAAAGCTGCCGCCGGGGCGACGCGGGTCCTTGAGCGGCGAGCGGCTGCGGCGCACGGCCTTGGCAACGGCCTCGACGGCCTCGTCCTGACCGATGATGCGCGTCTTGAGCACGCTTTCGGCCTGCAGCAGGCGGCGGCTCTCGCTCTCGGTGAGCGAGGACACCGGCACGCCCGAGGTCACGGACACGATGTCGGCAATCTGGGAGACATCGATGGTGAGCGGGCTGGCGTCGAGCTCGGCCGTCCAGGCAGCCTTGGCCTCGGCGAGCTCAATCTCGGCAGCCTTTTGCTGCTCGGTGATCTCGGCGGCCTTGTTCATGTCGTCGCTCTCGGTGGCCTCCTGCGCGGCGGCCTTAAGCTCCTCCACGCGATGCTCGGCCTCGCGCACCGGCTCGGGCGCGCGGTTGGCGGCGATGCGGGCGCGGGCGCCGGCCTCGTCAATGAGGTCGATGGCCTTATCGGGCAGGAAGCGATCCTGGATGTAGCGGTCGGAGAGGTTCGCGGCGGCCTCGATAGCACCCTGCGTATAGCGCACATGGTGGTGCTCCTCGTAGCGCGGCTTGAGCGCGGTCAGGATCTTGACCGTGTCCTCGACGCTCGGCTCCTCGACATCGATGGTCTGGAAGCGACGCTCGAAGGCCGGGTCCTTGGTGAGGTACTTGCGGAATTCCTCGGCCGTGGTGGCGCCGATAATCTGGAAGGCACCGCGCGCGAGCACGGGCTTGAGCATGGAGCTCGCGTCGATGGAGCCCTCGGCAGAGCCGGCACCGATGATGGTGTGCATCTCGTCAATAAACAGGATGACGTCGTCAGCTTCGGTGGCCTCCTGGATCACGTTCTTGAGGCGCTCCTCAAACTCACCGCGATACTTGGCGCCCGCAACGAGGCCCGGCAGGTCGAGCGTCCAGATGTTCTGGTTCATAAGGTTCTCGGGCACGTTGCCAGCTGCAATCTGCTGAGCCAGACCCTCGACGATGGCCGTCTTGCCCACGCCGGGGTCGCCCAAGATAAGCGGATTGTTCTTGGTGCGACGCGAAAGGATCTCCATCATACGCTGGACTTCCTTTTCGCGACCAATTACAGGGTCGAGCTCGCCGTCGCGCGCCTTCTGCGTAAGGTTGGTGGCGAACTGCTTAAGCGTATCGGTGCCGCTCCCCTTTTGCTGCGACGCGTCCGAGCCGCTAAAGAACGGCAGGCCCGCACCGGGACGCCCGGCACCGGCGCCGGCGAGCGGACGCTTCTTGTCCTGGTCCTTGGCGGTAAGTTTCTCGATAGCCTTTTTGATGGAGGCGGACGACACACCCAGGCGCATGAGGATGTCCATGGCCATGCCGTTACCCTCTTCGACGATGCCAATCAGCAAGTGCTCGGTCGACACGTAGGTCTGGTTGTTCTCACGCGCCACGCGGAATGAACGCTCCATCACGCTAATGACGAGCGGCGTAAAGGCGAGCTTGGCCGCCTCGGTCTCCTCACTGGGCTCGGGAACCGTGGTCTGGACCTCTTTGAGGGTGTCCATGATGTCGTCGTAGGAGATATCGAGCGAGCGCAGCGCCTCGGCGGCAATGCCCTCGTCCTCCTTGGCAAGCGCGAGCAGCAGATGCTCGGTGCCCACCTTATTTGAATGAAGATCGAGCGCCTCTTGCTTGGCCATGGACATGACCTTACGCGCGCGATCGGTAAAACGGTCTAACATGCTAGTTCCTCTTAGACGAGCTAGTTTTTTCAAACGCAAAGCGCCGCCCCGCGGCAGCGCTTTGGTCTCTTTACCCATATGGAGTATATGTTAACAGCTGGAGGAATATCTATAAACCCGGCTCACATGAATGCAGGTTATGACCGCATCGCGGGACTCACCGCGCGATGCGCGACAGGCGCCCCGCAAGAGAAACCCTAGGCGTCTTTCACCACGTCGGGACTCGTCGCACGCGATGCGCGATAGGCATCGGCCTCCTTGGAGACGCGTTCGAGCAGCTCGGATGTATCGACGCCCTCGACTTGCGCGACCGTTTCCACCGTCTGCATGGCGACCGCCCTCAGGTACGCGCACGCGCTGTCCCCCGGCTGCTCGAGGTCTATCTCCTCGCCGCCCTCCCGGGCAAAGCCGACCGCCATCACAAAGCCCATGATGCCCGAGACCAGAAAGCCCACCGCAAAGCTCGAATCTGCCTTGAGCTCTTCTCCGTCGGGGTGGACGATCTCTCTCACGCGGTCGATGATGATCGTATGGATGCCCTGCACGACCTGCTCGGCGGCACCCGCCCTCATGGTGATGACGATGCGCCGCAGCAGGCAGCGGACGTCGCGCCGGTCGAACGCCGAAAGGTCGCCCTCGCTCGAAAAATGCCAGAGGGCATCGGTGATGAGCTCGTTATCCTGCAGCAGCTGGGCTATGGCGATGGCGACGAGTTCATCGAAATCGTGAAAATAGTAGTAAAACGTTCCGCGATTGCACTGGGCGGCGCGGGTCACCTCGCCAACCGACAGCTCGAAGATGCTGTTGTTCTCGATGAGCTCCCAAAACGCCTCGATGATACGGGTGCGTGCATCGGGCGCATCGGCGTCCTTACGCGGTCTCGCCATGCGCCTCACCGCACCCCTGCGCCTTGGCGTTCATGATGAGCATCTGAAGACGGTTCTCCACGTTGGCGAAGCTCACGTCGGGATCGTAGTCGAGCGGCAGGAACTGCGCCGTGGGATACTGCTCCTTGAGCGCATGGATGAGCCCGCGCCCCACGACATGGTTGGGCAGACACCCGAACGGCTGCAGGATCACGAAGTTGCGGCAGCCGCGCTTGGCGTGCTCGAGAATCTCCGCCGGAATCAGCACGCCCTCGCCCGCATCGAACGTATGGTGCAGGATCTTATCGCTCGCGCGCACGAGCTCGGGCATGCGCGTCGGCGGCTCGTAGAGCGGGCTCGCCGCGCCCAGGCGGTCGCAACGGTCGTGCGCGAGCTCGAACAGGTTGTCCGCCGTGGCGTACCAGGCCTTTTCGGGCAGCGACAGGTCGACGTGGAACTCGCGCGACTGCGCATGCTTGTAGAAATAGGTCTTGCGGATCACGTCGGTCATGCGCGCCTCGATGACCTCGAGCCCGTTGTCCTCGAGGTAGCGCTCGATCTCGTGGTTGGCGCCGAGATGGAAATTGAGCAGGTACTCGCCCACGATGAGAACGGTCGGATGCGGGTTCGAGCGGTCGTACGGAACGGCGTCCATGATCGCAAGCGCGCGTTTGAAGCCCGTCGCCTGGCCTCTCAGCCCGGAGCGCTCCATGCCCTCGATAACCTCATCGAGCGCGCGGTCGAACGCAGCGTCCGCCGCGCCCTTCTCGAGCTCGTAGGGACGGATGCGCCTAAGCATGGCCTCGAGGGCATCGATCATGGGAAGACCGTAGGCGATCTGGATGCTCGGGCCAAGGCCGAGCTTGAAGCCCGGATGCGCATTGTGGGCATCGACGTCGTCGTTGGTGAGCACCGGGACATAGTCGTATCCCGCGTCGTCGAGCGCGCGGCGCAGCAGGGGCATGTAGTGCGTCAGGCGGCAGTCGCCGATATACTTGCCAGTCACCACGGCGACGTCGTGCGGGTCGTACTTACCGCTCTCGAGTGCCGCGAGCGCCTCGCCGATCACGATTTGCGCGGGGAAGCAGATGTCGTTGTGCACATAGCGTTTGCCCAGGCGGATGGCATCCTCGCGCCCGATATCAAGGGCCTCGGCGCGCACGCCCTGATTGCGCATCGCCGCGGTCATGAGCCTGCAGAACGCATGGGAGGTGTTGGGGACCAGCGCGATCTTGTCGTGCCGGTCGCGCTTGGTGTACTTGACCTTATACGGGTCGTCGAGCGGATGGACCGCGTGCACCCGGGCGCCCTCGGCACGCTCCTCCGCGCGACGACGGTTGACCGACTCGATAAACGAACGCACGCGAATGCCCATGGGACCGGCGACGTCGCTCTCATCGAGCTTGATCATCATCGGAACCTTGGAGCCCATCTCGCCCATCATGCGCGCGATCTCGTCGGTGAGATACGCATCGTGGCCGCAGCCGAAGCTGCCCATCTGCACGAGCTCGAGCTCGGGCGTCGATGCGACGATGACCGCGCACGACAGCATGCGCGCATGGTAGTTGTTCACGATGTCGATGCGGCTGTTGGAAAGATCGACGTTGCAGACCCCCGGCACCGCATCGGGCGTCAGCACGGGGATGCCGCGCTCAGAGAAGAGCTTGGGCAGCCCGTGGTTGACCAGCGGGTCGTTGTGGTACGGGCGCGAAGCGATCACCACCGCGTAGCCGCCGTCCTCGCGCACGTTCTCGAGCACCTGCCTGCCGCGCAGCTGCAGCTGGTTCTCAAACGTCTCCTGCGCGCGGTCCGCCTGCTCGGTCGCCTTGGCAACCAGGTCGGCATCGATATCGAAGGTCTCCTTGCACCACGCCTTGAGCTGGCGGTTTCGGTCGCCCTCGTCGTACCAGTGGAACAGCGGCGTATCGAACGGAACGCCGAAACGCTCCTCCGGGTTATCGGAATTGCGCATCACGTAGGGGTATCCCTTTACGACGGCGCACATCCACTCGCTGGTAGAGGCGGTGTTTTCGGTGGGCACCGTCGTGATGATGGGCATGAAGATGCGGTCGACGCCGGCGTCGACGAGATTGCGGATGTGCCCGTGGACGAGCTTGGCCGGGAAGCACACGGTGTCGGATGTGACGTGCGCCAGACCGCGCTCGTACATCGCCTTGGTGCTGCGCCCCGAGACGCGCACCTTAAAGCCGAGCGTGCTGAAGAACGTCGACCAGAACGGCATGGTGTCCCAGAACTCGAGCACACGGGGAATGCCGATCGTGACATCGCGCCCCCCGCTGACGGGAACCGTGGGGTACGACTCGAACAGCAGCTTCTCGCGGTCGACAAAGAGATTGGGGGCAGCCGCGGTCCGGTCGCGCCCCGTGCCGGGTGCCTGTGCCTCGCAAGCACCCTGCGGACGCAGCTCCTCCGCCGCGGGAACCTCGCGCACGAGCTCATCCCATGAGATGGCGCCGCCGCGCGGGCAGCGATTGCCCGTGACGTAAAGCGAGCCGTCGCCAAATGCCACGACCGCGCGCTGGCAGCGGTTGTTGCACCGACGGCAGGTAACGCCGCCGAACTCGCGATGCTCGAAGCGCTCCACGGCATCGAGCCCGATAAACGACGTGCCGGCGTCGCCCTTGCGGCATTCCTCGCGCGCGAGCAGGGCGATACCGATAGCGCCCATCAGCCCCGGGTGGGGCGCACGCGTGACGGGTTTGCCCAGATACTGCTCGAATGCGCGCAGCACCGCGTCGTTTCGGAACGTGCCGCCCTGGACAACGACTTTGTCGCCCAGACGGTTGAGATTTGAAACGCGAATGACCTTGGTGAACACGTTCTCGATAATCGAACGGCAGAGACCGGCCATGATGTCGCCCGGACCCTTACCGCGCCGCTGCTCGGAAACGACGCTGCTGTTCATGAACACCGTGCAGCGGCTGCCGAGAACGGCGGGGGCTTTGGACGAAAATGCCTCGGTCGCGATATCCTCAACGGCTATTCCAAGGTTTTTGGCAAAACCCTCGAGGAACGAGCCGCAGCCCGCAGAGCACGCCTCGTTGACGACGATATCGGTCAGCACGCCGTGGTTGAGCCAGATGGCCTTCATATCCTGTCCGCCGATGTCGAGCACGAAGGTCGCATCGGGAACGCATACGCACGCGGCGCGGGCGTGCGCGACCGTCTCGACCGTATGGTAGTCGGCGTGGAACGCGCGCGCGAAAAGCTCCTCGCCGTATCCCGTGGTGCCCACGGCATCGATCGCAAGCGTGACTCCCGCTGTCTCCCAGCGGTTCTTCAAGCTGACAAGACCCTGTTGGGCGACGTCGAGCGGTCTGCCGTTATTAGACGCGTAGAACGAATCGACAAGCTCACCCGCCTCATCGACCAGGGCGAACTTGGTCGTCGTGCTCCCCGAATCGATACCGAGCGCCACACGCACCGTCTCTCCGGGCGCATACGCATCCGGACCCTTTGCCGGCATCTCTTTGCCATGGCGTGCCGTAAAATCCGCCTGCTCGGCAGGTGTGGCAAAAAAGGGCTGGGCAAGACGTCCCTCCCCGCTTGCGGGCGCGACCGTCTCGAGCTTATCCAGCCGGACAAAAGCGTCGGGAAGGTCGATCGGTTGGGACGATGCGAACATGTCGGTCAGCGACAGGGCGGCACCGCGCGCGACCATGATCTGCGGATCGCGCGGGACGATAACCTGATCGTCCGATAGATTCAGTTGCTCCCGGAACACGCGGACCAGTGTGGGGTTGTAGGCGAGCGTACCGCCCTCGAAGATTACCGGTGGCTCGATGTCGATACCCTGGGCCAGACCGCCGATCGTTTGGCGGGCGACCGCGTGAAGCGCCGAAAGCGCCAGGTCGGTGGTAGGAATGCCCTCGTTGAGCAGCGGCTGGATATCGGTCTTTGCGTACACGCCGCAGCGGCCCGAGACCTCGTGGACGGTCGTTCCCCGGCTTGCGAGCTGCTCGAACTCGCCCGATTCGGTGCCGACCCCCATGAGCTTTGCCATCTCGTCGATAAATGCACCGGTACCGCCTGCGCACGAGCCGTTCATGCGCATGTCGGCAACCTCGATGTCTCCCTTATCGTTGGTGCGGAAGAAGATCATCTTGGCGTCTTGGCCGCCCAGCTCGATGGCGCAGCGCGTCTGCGGATAGAACCTGCTGATCGCGAGCGCGTTGGCGACCACCTCCTGAACGTACGAGGCGCCCAGCGCGGTCGCGATATCGCGCGCACCCGAGCCGGTCACCGCAACGCGCAGTGACTCATGGGGAAAGCGCTCGGCGAGCTCGCCGAGCATGGCGCGCACGCTCGCTGTCTGACACGCCCCGTGGCGGCGATATCCCCACCACGCCTCGGTCATATCCTCGTGCATCGCGTAAACTTTGGTCGTCGTCGACCCTACGTCCAATCCTACTAGCAACGCCATAATGCTCCGTCTCTCGCATTTTTCCCGCTAGAGATATACCACTCTACGTAATACAACAGACTGTTGTATTTAAACTCCGTATAAAAAGCGGCTGCCGAAACGCTTCAGCAGCCGCCGAATGCACCAACAGATTGTTCTGCGCGCTAGCACGTCGGGCAACGGAGCAGCACGGGCCCTCCGGTCATGCGCACCGCTCACGCCCGCGATGTCGCCGAGAGAGCTATCCACGCTTAGGGCTCCAACCAAGCAAGTCGCCCGCGCTCAGCAGATCCCTAAGCGAGCTACTCGCACTCAGGAGCCATAGCCTGCTCCAAGAGCTCGGCATGCTCCTCCTCGAAAACCGTCCCCACAGGGAAGGCGCGACGGAAGACGAAGTGGGAAATCGGACCGGCTACCAAAAGGTTCCACGGCAGCGCCATCACAAAATTATGCGGGATGTTGATCATCCAGATCGCGGGCACGGAATACAGGTTCGCAAGGATGCCGCCGGGCATGTGCGTCAGACCCTCGCAGGCACCGTACAGCGACATGATGATAACCATGGGAACGACCATGCAGGAGCTGACGGCGAGCGTCATGGCAAGCGGCGAGCTCTTGCCCGGCGTGACCAAGTACTTAAAGGCGAAACCCTTGGCGAGCGGGCTGGCGACGAACCAGTCGCAGCACATGGCAAAAATGTAGGCAACGGGGAAGCCGAGCCACGCGGCGGCAACAACCTCGCCGTTGATGGCCCCATGCTGCAGGGCAACGTTGTAGATGCTCATCCAGAGCACCATGCAAAAGCACATGATAAAGGTGAACAGCAGGCTCTCTCGTTTGTTGATAGGCATATAGGGCATTGTCCTTTCTGTGTTACGCCGCGGCACCACGCAACAAAAACGGGCGGGCAAGATGGAGCTGTTGGGACTTCATCTCGCCCGCCCGTGGTACGTGCGTCTGCGACTACTTATGTGGTGGAACTACCCTAACACGAACGGCGCGCGCTTCGTAAGCGTTGAGTTTATGGAGATGCAGGGCACCAATAATCCCCCCCCCCGACCCCATAAGTTGCGGTGGAATACGGACTGTTTTGACCCTTTAAGCAGCAATTCAGTCCCTATTTCACCGCAACTCATTGGGGGTGCAAAGTAACCTGTCCCCTTTGCACCAATTAGCTGGTGTGGCGCCAGCGAGGGTCGGTGAGTGTACGTGCCACACCCAGACCAACGGGCAAAAACGCCACGATGAGCACTGCACGCACAAACCAACCGAGCATATTGACTGTGTCGAAGGTGCACATGTAATACATCGAGCGATACAGATACAAACCCGGCACCATAATGACAATCGAAGGCACCGTGAGAGCGATACGCGGGTAGGTGAGCTTGACTTCGGCCAAGCTTGCCAGCAGACCCGATACCAGCGCGCCGATAAACGCTGCTGCCTCGGGAGGCATTCCCGTGCTGAGGCCCAGGAAGGGAATCATCGTCGGCGCATCGACGAGCGTAAGGCGCAGGGTATTGGAAACGGCGCCGATCAACCCAGCTGCCGCGGCCATCTTTACCGGGCTGTTGAACATCACCGAGAAGCCGAATACGCCAACGAAGCTCATCACCACGCGCAGGAGCGTAAGGGCAAGCGGCGAAAGGCCGAGCGGGGCAAAATCATCCGGTGCCAGCCCCACACACTCGGCAACCATCCAGCCCACAAGGGTCGCCATCACAATAATCGACACGGCATACGAAAGACGCTCAATGCCGCTTCGCATATCGAGCTTAGCGATGTCGAGGCCTGCCGTAATGAGGGGAAAGCCGGGAATCACGAAGAGCATGGCGCCGATATAGCCTTCTTGGTGCGACATTGCCCCCGGTACGACCTGGCCAAGGCCGAGCAATGCCAGCAGATACGAAACGCAAGCGAGCGCAACGCCCGTCGTCAGCGCGCTAAACTGGCCAAGACCCTGCTTGAGAATATGGGAGCGAGCAAAGTTACCGACACCAGCGCCTACGAATGCGCAGGCCATCTCGATAGGGCCGCCGCCGAGCAAAAAGACGAAGGCGCCGCAAGCACAGGCTGCCGCAAGGCCCTGTTGCCAGGGAGAGTAATCGGGTTTTGAGCTCTCAACGGTCCTGAGCATCTCGTGGTACTCGTGTACCGTGAAGCGACGACCATAGGTCTCGATTTCCTTGAGGAAACTCTCCATCATCCAAATGCGATGGGTATTGACTCCCGTTGTGGGCAGGCTGACAACCTCGTTAAAGCAGTGGCCATCTTCGATGCAAGTACACTCAAACGACAGAAGGCTCAGGTCGACGTGAATCGTGACGCCGAGTACGGCAGCAACACGATTCATGGTATCGCGCACGCGCCAGGCACCTGTTCCGCTTGCCAGCATAAGCATGCCGGTGCGGCAGATGATGGATGACTTATCGGTGAGCGGCGCATCGACGGCAAGCTCATCGCCTGCCGTCACGATCTGGTGCCAGTCAGTTTTCATATGGAGCGCGCCGGCACGAACGCCGTGGTGCATGGGAGCTCTCGAAAGCAGCGAGTCAAGGCGCGAAGGCTGTGGGGGCTCCACTGATTCACCCTCAACCTCATCAGCCTCTTCATCGACCAAATCAAAGGAATCAAGCGGCGCTGGCTCGCGACGGTCGATTAGCTCCTCATCCTCATCATCAAAGTAATTGAACTGATCGAGCATGTCCTCTTCGATTGCACGCTCGCTCGCGTCGTCCATATAGACGCTCCCTTCCTGCCGACTAACCCCCATCCTAGGCAGCAACGGCTAAAGGAAACATAAAAGAGACGACTATCAAAACAAGGACTGTCCCCAACTGCCGGCAGAAAAGGAACGTCCCCAAGTGCCAACCACGGCAATGCCGATGCTTTGGTAACGACAGCGAGCGGGTCGCATTTGTGACAAGGTGACGTGAAACGAAAGGGCGCTGACCTTCTGGTCGCGCCCTTGAAGTTGAACGTCAGATTGTCCAAATGCGGCCCGCGCAGCGTCGAGCCATTACGCGGTTCGTAGAACCGCGTAACAAGTTAGTACATCTTTGCGCCAGCGGGGATGGAGGCGTCGAGCTGGATCAGGTTGAGGCGCTCCTCGCCCTCCTCCTCGTGGACAGCGCTGATCAGCATGCCGCAGCTGGGAATACCCATCATCTTGCGCGGAGGCAGGTTGGTGATGGCGAGCAAGGTCTTGCCGACCAGGTCCTCGGGCTCGTAATAAGCGTGAATACCGGAGAGGATGGTGCGGTCGGTACCGGTACCGTCGTCGAGCGTAAAGTTCAGCAGCTTCTTGGACTTCTTGACGGCCTCGCATGCCTTGACCTTCACAGCGCGGAAATCGCTCTTGGAGAAGGTATCAAAGTCGACGAACTCCTCAAACAGCGGCTCAACGGCGATCTTGGAGTAATCGAGCGTGGGCTTAAGCGACTTAACGAATGGGCTCGCGGCGTTGCCGGCCTCGGCAGCCTTGGCGGCAGCGGCACCGGACTGGAAACCCTTCTCGGGCTTCATGTGCGGGAACAGCAGGACGTCACGGATAGAAGCCTGGTTAGTAAGCAGCATGACCACGCGGTCGATACCAATGCCAATGCCGCCCGCGGGAGGCATACCGTACTCGAGGGCGCGCACGTAGTCCTCGTCATACTCCATAGCCTCATCGTCGCCGCCGGCCTTCTCGGCCATCTGGGCAGCAAAGCGCTCAGCCTGGTCGACCGGGTCGTTGAGCTCGGAGAATGCGTTGGCGTACTCGTGGCCGGCGATGACCAGCTCAAAGCGGTGAGTCAAACGCGGGTCGTCCTCAAAACGCTTAGCGAGCGGGCTGACCTCGATGGGATAATCGCACACGAAGGTCGGGTTGACGATGGTATCCTCGCCCAGCTCATCGTAAATCTCGGCGATAATCTTGCCGGCGGTCCACTCGGGCTTAATCTCCAGGCCCTTCTCGCGCGCGGCGGCAGCAAGCTCCTCGACCGGCGTGTCGATGGTGACCTGCTTGCCGAGCACGTCGGAGACGATGTCGGTCATGGGACGGCTGGCCCACTCACCAGAAAGGTCGATGGTCTGGCCCTGGTACTCGATGACCTCGGGGTTGCCGATGGCCTTGTTAGCTGCCTTAATGACACCCTGGGCGAGCGCCTTCATGCCCTCGAGGTCGGAGAAGGCACGGTAGGCCTCCATCGTGGTGAACTCGGGGTTGTGGGTAAGGTCCATGCCCTCGTTACGGAAGATGCGGCCGATCTCGAACACGCGCTCAAAACCACCGACGATGCAGCGCTTGAGGTGCAGCTCGGTGGCAATACGCAGGTAGCACTCCTGATCGAGCGCGTTGAAGTGAGTGATGAACGGCTTGGCAGTAGCGCCGCCCTGGATGGTCTGCAGGATGGGGGTCTCGACCTCCATGTAGCCGTCGGACTCCATAAAGCGACGGAAGGTGGAGAGAATCTGCGAACGCTTACGGAAGGTCTCGCGAACGTCGTCGTTGGCGATCAGGTCGACGTAGCGCTGGCGATAGCGGGTCTCCTTGTCGGAAAGACCGTGGAACTTCTCGGGCAGCGGACGAACGGCCTTGGAAAGCAGGGTCGCGCTCTTAGGGGCAACGGAAAGCTGGCCGCGCTGGGTGCGCACGACCACGCCGGTCACGCCCAGGATGTCGCCCAGGTCGAGGGCCTTGAGCGTATTCCAGGCAGCCTCGTCCATGTCGTTGATGCGGCAGAACAGCTGAATCTCGGCAGTCGCATCGCGCACGACGATGAACATGATCTTGCCCTGACCGCGCTTGGCGACCACACGGCCGGCGATCTTCACGACATCCTCGGTGTCCTCACCATCGGCAAGATCGGCGTACTTAGTCTCGATATCGGCGACGTAGTCCTCAAGCTCAGAGTGCTCAGGATAGGGGTTCTGGCCCGCCTCGAACAGGGCGGCGCGCTTGGCCAGGCGGGTGGCGCGCTCGTCGTTGAGCGTCGATGCCTGATCGGCGGCGTTCTGGTTCTCTGCCATAAGTTAGCTCCTCAAACTAAAACGCTCCCCAGGATTCGGTCCCAGGGAGCGAAAACATACCTTTACGCGGGACCGTGGTCTAGCGTGCGATCTTGGCGATGGTGTAGACGCGAGTCTTGCCGGAAGGCGTAACGACCTCGACGGAGTCGCCCTCGCCGTGACCGATGATGGCGTGACCGACCGGAGACTCGTTGGAAATCTTGTGCTCGAGCGAGTTGGTCTCGGTGGTACCGACGAGCGTGACTTCCATGACCTCGCCGTTGGGATCAATCAGCGAAACGGTGGAACCGATGGAGACGGTCAGGTCGCCCGTGGTGGCAGCAACCTGAGCGTTGGCGAGGATGGCCTGGATCTCGGCAATACGAGCGGCGTTCTGGGCCTGCTTGTCCTTAGCGGCGTCGTACTCGGAGTTCTCCGAAAGGTCGCCGAACGCGCGGGCTTCCTTGATGTCCTCGACGATCTCCTTGGCGTAATCGCCCTCACGCCAAGCGAGCTCCTCGACGAGCTTCTGGCGGCCCTCAGCGGTCAGTACGATCTGGCTTGCGTCCATACGGATATCTCCCCAACTCTGATCAAACAATCAACTGTCAACAAAACGAAAAAGACCGGCTAGCCTGCGGGCAAGCCGGTCAGGTGCTCACCCCAAAGGGATGGGACTACTCTGCGTCCGCGTCGCTGTCCTCTGCCTGCTTCTTCTTGGCAGCAGCGAGCTTGGCCTCGAGCTCAGCGATCTCCTTGTCCTCCTCGGACTGCTCGACCACGACCTCCTCGGCCTGCTTGGTCTCGGCCTTATCGTCGCCCTCCATACCCTCGCGGATATTCTTGACGGTAGAGCCGAGGGACTTGCCGAGCTTCGGCAGGTTCTTGGGCCCGAAGATAATCAGGACAACGACGAGAATAATGATGAGCTCAGGAGCCCTCAGTCCAAACATGTAGACCTCCACAATACAGCGAGACAAGCTCGAATGAGTATACCGCGGGTATCGCGGTATCACAACAATAGCTAAAAAAAGGGACCGCAAGAAGCGGTCCCTCCTCATGCTCTGGTCGGGTTGACTGGATTTGAACCAGCGACCCCTGCGTCCCGAACGCAGTGCTCTACCAAACTGAGCCACAACCCGTTAGCTCGACTATAGTAACAAAGATTTTCGCCGCATGCTAGAGAAATTTTTATTTCTTTGGCACTTCGACGCGAACCGTGTTGGAAATGAGCTCCGTCGTGCAGGCCCACCAGCCGTTTTGCTGGGCAGCGTCGGCAAGCCTTTCGGCCGTGGCGGCGGTGTCGCAAATGGCAAACGAGCAGGCACCCGATCCGCACACATCTACAGCAACGGTTCCGTCCTGTTTACGCAGCCAATCGAGAACCGTTTGAATCTGCGGCTCCATCTGTGCGGAAATGACACCCAAGTTGTTATGGATGAGCGCATATGCCGTCTCGGCATCACCAGCACGCAAGGCAGAAGCTATCGCGCCGGGCTCGTCCGCAGGCACCGGGGCCTCGTCAAAACGTCGATAGGCCTCAATTGTCGAAACGCTCGCCTCGCGCGGCTTAACCAGCACGACGGGCGTCACGGGCAGCGCGGGGTACTCAGTTGCCAGCACGTCTCCCCCACCTACGTAGAACGCAGGACTCGCGTGCAAAAAGAACGGGACGTCAGCACCAATGCCCCGCGCAATGTCGTCGAGCGCTGGGTCGGTGCGATCAATGCCCCAGAGCTCCGCCAAGGCGACAATGACCGCGGCCGCATCCGTCGAGGGGCCGCCCAAGCCGGCGCACAATGGAATGCGCTTCTCAATCGTCACGCAGATGTTTGCCTCGCGACCATAATGCTCGGCCATAGCAACCGCAGCCCGATACGCCGTATTCTTTTGCATGGGAAAATCTGATGCTGGAACCGTCTGGACGGTCAGCGCCTGCGCCGGCGTGACCGTCACGGTATCGGAAAGACCGACGGCCGCCATCAGGGAATCGACCCTGTGGTAGCCGCGGTCATCGCGCTCGGTATGAACCCCCAGGTAGAGGTTAATCTTTGCCGGCGCGGAAAGAGTCAGGGACCGATCGGTCACCGTTAATGCTCCTCGAGCTGATTGCCGAGCGGGGTAAAGATATGCTCGCCGCTCTCGGGGTCGAACAGCTCGACCTGACCGGTGAGGACATCGATATACTGGTAGGACTGACGCGACTTGCGGCCGCGGCGCTCGTCAACCTCGACGATAAAGACGGCGGGGTGGACGCTCTTGATGGTGCCCATGCGCTCGACGACGCGGGTGCGGCCCATGTTGGCCTTAACCTTGACGCGATCGCCCACCATATCGGTCAGCTTCTCGTGGATGTCGTCGACGTGATTGACTTCCATCTCTTCCATGAACAGGGCCTCCAGAAGGTGCAATTCAAAAAGGGGATAATACCCCTAAGATAGACAAAACTCTAATACTATAGCACCCTGCTGCCGCCATACGCAAGTAGCTAAATAAGCCCCGTCCCAAATACGTACCAGACGACAATCTCGCATGACCAGTTGTTACGCGGTTTGGTAAAACCGCGTAACCTAAAGGTTGTCGGTGTCCAGGACGATGGTGAATGGACCGTCGTTGACCAAGTCGACTTTCATATCGGCGCCGAAGATGCCATGTGCTACGTGTTCGACATCTTGACGAACAAGCGTCAGGAAGTACTCGTAGAGCTCGTTGGCGACATCGGGGGCGCCGGCATCCGTAAACGATGGGCGGCGACCGTGGCGGCAGTCGGCGAACAGCGTGAACTGCGACACCACGAGCACCTCGCCGTCGACATCGGCAAGCGCCAAGTTGGTCTTGTCGTTCTCGTCCTCGTTAATGCGCAAGCCCCGGAGCTTGCCCCACAGCTTGTCGGCCTCGGCACGCGTATCGCCATGGCCCACACCCAGCAGCACCAGGTAGCCGCGTCCAATGCGGCCCACGCACTCGCCGTCGACCGTCACGCCGGCGTTGAGCACGCGCTGCACCACCGCACGCACGGTCTACTCCTCGCCCGTCAGCTTGGCGGACAGATGCTCGAGCGCGTGGAAACGATGGCTGATGGCGTTCTTCTCGTCAGCCGTCAGCTCGGCCATGGTCTTGCCCGGCGTGTCGACCGGCAGGAACAGCGGGTCGTAGCCAAAGCCGTGATCGCCGCGGCCCTCGTGTGCGATAGTGCCCTCGCAGGCGCCCTCACCATAGGTGACCAAACCGTCCGTGTCGATGAGCGCAACGACGCTCATAAAGCGCGCGGTGCGATCCTCGTCGGCCACGCCTTCCAGGTTAACGAGCAGCTTGGCGTTGTTGGCGGCATCGTCGCCGTGCACGCCCGCATAGCGCGCGCTATACACGCCCGGCTCGCCGTCCAGGGCATCAACGACCAAGCCCGAATCGTCGGCAATGGCCATGAGCCCCGTCTCTTCGACCGCGGCTTGGGCCTTGATGATGGCGTTCTCCAAAAACGTCGTGCCGTTTTCCTCGGGATCCTCAAAATCGCCCAGCTGGCCGAGCGCTACAAAGCGCACCTCGGGCATAACCTTGCCCAAAATGGCCTCGATCTCAGTGAGCTTATGGGCGTTGCCCGTTGCCACGACGATGGTCGCCGCCGGGTCGAGGGTGTCGATGTCGATCTTCTCAAGTGCCATAAGTGGTCTCCTTGTCTCTATAGCAATGCCGCGCCGAGGGCGACGAGGGCCTCTGCCTCTCCCCTCTCAATCAACGGCTGTCTTGTGCCTAGACGTCTCCGCAGATAAAACCTACCAAATTAAACCTGTCCCTTTTTGGTAGGTTAGGCGAGGGCTTGGCGCTGAAGCTCGATGAGCTCGGCGATACCTTTGTCGCCCAGGTCGAGCAGGGCGTTGAGGCGCTTACGGTCGAAGGGCGCCTGCTCGCCGGTGCCCTGGAGCTCGATCATCTCACCGGTGTCGGTGGCGACGAGGTTCATGTCGACCTCGGCATGGCTGTCCTCGGAATAATCCAAGTCGAGCAGGGTGTTGCCGTCGACAACGCCCATGGAGATGGCAGCCACCTGGCCGATAAGCGGGATGCGCTCGATCTTGCCCGCCTCGACCCACATGGCGAGGGCGTCGTGCAGCGCCACCCAGGCGCCGGTGATGCTCGCTGTACGCGTGCCGCCATCGGCCTGAATCACATCGCAGTCGACGGTGACGGTGTACTCGCCGAGCGCCTTCATGTTGACGACGGTACGCAGGCTGCGGCCAATGAGGCGCTCGATCTCCATGGAGCGGCCCTTGCGGTTGGCGTGCTCGCGCTTGCAGCGCTTGCCGGTCGACGCCGGCAGCATGGCGTATTCCGCGGTCACCCAGCCGGCCTTAGCTCCCTTTCGCCAGCCCGGCACGCCCTCCTCGATAGTGGCGGCGCACAGCACGCGCGTGTCACCGAACTCGGCCAGACACGAGCCGTGAGCGTGCTTCATGACGCCACGGGTGAGCTTAACGGGGCGCAACTCGTTGGCGGCGCGACCGTTGGCGCGGTTGACCTGCATGTACTCCATAGAAATTTCCTTTCGGCAAAAGATGTGGCGAAGGCTCTGGCAGCTGCCTTACATCTATTTCAGCTCATCGATATCGATATGTTCGATGCTCTTGAGCGGCTGACCAAAGATAAAGCTGCCCGCCACCGCAAACTCGGCAATGTTATCGGCCGTCGTGGCAAAACGATGCTGCGGCTCGGCGGCGTCGCCCGCCAGCTGCTCGCGGCGCGTGAGGATATCGGTCAGCTCGCGCGTGGTCTCCTCGGCGGAACTCACGACGCGCACCCCAGGCCCCAGCGCATGCCGGATAGGTCCCACCAACAGCGGAAAATGCGTACAGCCGAGCACCACGGTATCGATACCGTGGTCGCGCAGCGGCTCAACCGTGGCACCCACCAGCGCACGCACGGCAGGCGTATCGAAGATGTCCTCGTTCTCAAGCCACTGTTCCTGCAGATGTGCACCCGAGGCGAGCTCGTGTTCGACAACCTCGACAAAGCTCGAGGCAGGACAGCCGTATACATCGACGCCGGCATCTAGATCCTGAATGGCGCGCGTGTAGGCGCCCGAGCGAATGGTGAGGTTGGTGGCGAGCACGCCCACACGACGCGAGCGGGTGCTGTTGATTGCCGCACGGGCACCCGGCGCGATCACGCCGATCACGGGAACGTCGAGCACCTGCTGGGCCAGACGCAAGGCCGCAGCGGTCGCCGTGTTGCAGGCGATGACCATAATCTTGACGTCGTGCTTCGAAAGCCAACGACCCGCCTGCAACGCAAACGAGCGCACCTCATCCTCGGTGCGCGTGCCGTAGGGGCAGCGCTTGGTGTCGCCAAAGTAGTAGACGGACTCGTGCGGCAGCGCCGTCGCGATGGCGCGCGCAACCGTCAGACCGCCCAAACCAGAATCGAACACGCCAATCGGGCGCGTGTCGCCTGCCGGATTCTCGATATCGGACATTACCTCACCAGTCTCTCTCGAAAAGACATGTCCAAGTGCGGCGACGCCGCGCTACGAACGCGCCGCGACCAGCAGCTCTGCCGTCGCCGCCCAACCGTCGACAATTTTGCCGCGCGTAACGAAAGCGTTCTCGCAAGCAGCCAGGAACTCGGGCGCGCCGGCGCTCGTCAGGCCATTCTCGACCAGGCAGAACGTGCCCACGTGATCGGCCATGTAGAAGTCGGACTCGGAATCGCCGAGCGCGAGCGTCTCCTCGCGCTCGATCCCTAGGTGCTCGCAGAAGCGCGCAATGGCGACGCCTTTGTTGAGGCCCGCGGGGTTGATGTTGAATGCGCGACCGTCCTCGACGCGATCGAGCTCGAGCGTCGTCGGCTTGGACAGGTGAGTCAGATGGCCGTTGCAAGCCCAGATCAGACCGCAGCCGGCCTCGTCCAGGATGGCCTGGGCCTCATCGTCGGGCACATCGCCGCGCATGCCGACGGTGACCTCACGGTATTTGTAGCCGGTCGACATGTCGTTGTGATACTCGATCTTGTGCGGCCAGCGGGCAAGGATCTTCTCGCACACGCCGGTCTGCTCGATCACCTGGTGCGGAGTAAGGCCGCAGGCGGGGTCGTAAGGCATGTCGCCGGTCAGATACTCCCAATCGTTGGCTTTGAGGTCGTACATGACCAGGCCGCCCATCTCACCAATGTAGGAGTTGAGGCCGAGCACGCGCGCGTCCTCGTGGATCATGGTACGGTTGCGGCCCGAGGTGGGAACCACCTGAATACCAGCGCGAGCGAGCGCCACGACAGCCTCGACGAGTTTGGTCGAGGGGTTGCCGTCGTTGTCGCGCAGCACGCACGAGCCGGGCGCGAGCATCGTGGCATCCAGGTCGGTAAAGACGTACTTGACCTTGGCCAAGCGCTCGCGCATCTCGCCCGAAAGCTCGGCAACGGTCGGCAGGGTGTTGTGGGACATGGTTACTCCGTTTACGTAGAAGGGTTTGGACTTGGACGGCATGTTTTGATTGAGGGAACACGCTTATGGCGACAGCGCACTCAGGGCGCCGCCGCCATCATGGTTCATTAGTCAAACTGGGTAACATCGATCAGGCGATTGGCCAACGAAAGGTCGCTCTCGATGGGCACGAACTCGTCGCCCACGTGCATGAGCTCTTCGTCACCCTTTGCCAGCAGCAAGACAATGGTGGGAGCATCGGGGTTGACGTACTCCTCGCGCGCCGCCTTGAACGCCGCATGCACAGCGGCTTCGCGGTCGAGGATGATCTTGTTCGGCGTATCGTCGGGAACATGCTCGGCAAGCTCGCGACAGACCTTCATCGGGTCCTCGTGAGCTGGATCCTCGTTGGCAAAGATCATCAGGTCGGAATACGGTGCGGCCTCGCGCGGAAGCTGCTCGCGGCGCTCCTGCGCCTTGCCGCCGGCAGCGCCAAACAGCGCAATGACGGGGCTAGCGGGAAACGCGCGCTTCACCGACGAGAAAAGCGAACGGAACGAAAGCTGGTTGTGCGCATAGTCGACGACGCAGATCACGCGGCCGTCCTTCGACTCCACGACCTCCATACGGCCCGGCACACGCAGTTTGGAGAGGCCCTTCTTGATAGCCTCGATACCGATGCCGATCTCGCGCGCAGCGGCGATAGCGACCAGCGCGTTTTCCACGTTAAAGTCGCCCGCGATGCCCAGCAGGACCTTCTCCCCCGTCTCGGACTCGTCGGCACACAGGCCATGCAAGTTGAACTCGATGCTAAAGCCGACCATGCGTACGTCGCTTGCCCACAGGCTCGCCTCGGGATGCTCGACCCCAACGGTCACCAAGCGATCGGCCGTCGACGCTGCCTCTAGCACACGGTCAACCTCTTCGGTGCCTAGATTCACCACGGCGGTCTTTGCCTGGTCAAAGATCCTGAGTTTGCTCTCAAAATAATCCTCAAACGTGGGGTGTTCGATCGGCGAGATGTGGTCGCGGCCGATGTTGAGGAAGCACGCCACGTCAAACGGCAGATTCTCGACGCGTTGGTACTTGAGCGCCTGGCTCGAAACCTCCATGACCATGGACTGGCGACCGGACGTGCGGCAGTTGGCGATATGGCGCCAGACCTCGGGGGCCTCGGGCGTAGTATTGGTGCTCTCGTAGCACTCGATGCCATCGTCGGTACTCACCGAGCCGATCATGCCGCAGGACTCGCCCGCCGCTTTGATAATCGACTGGAGCATAAAAGCGGCCGTGGTCTTTCCCTTGGTACCGGTGATACCCACGATCTTGACGTCGTGGTCGGGACGGTCGTAGACCTCCGGCGGCAACAGGGCCATGGCCGTGCGAACACTATCAACAACCAGCATCGCAGCACCGCTCTCCTGCGCCAGCGGCTCCAGAGACTCGACCAGCGACTCCTCGCACACAAATGCGACGGCGCCCGCATCGAGCGCCATGCTCAAAAACGCGGGCTTAAAGGCAGCACCTTTGCAAAAGAATACGTCACCTGCCGAGACCGCGCGCGAATCAAACGAGCAGCCGGTCACGGCGCGCTCGTCAACCTGCTCTGATGAGCGCAGCTCGCCGCACACATCGAGAAGCTTGGCAAGCGTATCGACCGTGGTCACGGTCGCGGAATCCGAATGGTGCATCTTTCACCTTTCTCAGCCATTTGGCAGGGACGGTTTTATAGTAACTGAAACGCACCCACGCAAAAACGGCTCCCGGAGGAGCCGTTACGCGCAGGCGTTCGTAAGCCGAGGCTAGGCAGCCTGAACAGCGGGCTGGTCCTCGTCGATAAAGAAGCGCTTGTACCACACCAGGAACACGAGCGGCGTATAGATCTTGCGCTGGAAATCGTCCTTGCCCGCAAAGTGCAGATCGAGCAGGTGCATGAGCTCATCGGTATCGAAGAACTCGCTTGCCCACGGCGCGGTGAAGTACTCCTTGACATAGTCGTACCACTTTTGCTCGCGCAGCCAGTAGACAATCGGCACCGGGAAGCCCACCTTGGGACGGGTGGCCCACTCATCGGGCAGCGACTTGTTGGCAGCGTGGCGGAGTACCTGTTTGTTGCCGTTCTCGTTGATGCGGTAGCGGTCGGGAATGTGCTCGGCGAACTCCATGACTTTGCGGTCCAGGAAGGGCACGCGCAGCTCCAGCGAGTGCGCCATGCACATCTTGTCGGCCTTGAGCAGAATGTCGCCCGGGAGCCACATGTTCATGTCCAGGTACTGCTTCTTGACCAGCTCGGGCTGACCCTTCACGCGCGCGTAGATGGGAGCGGCAAGCTCGAAGGCGCCGTCGCCGGTGTTGTACTCGGGCTTGAGCACGCCGTCGACCTCGCGCTCCGGCCATACCAGAGCCTGTCCCAGGAACGACTTCTCGGGGATCTCGGCACCCTTGACCAGGAAGTTATGTCCCTTGAAGTACGGCATATGCAGCGCCAGGTTACCGAGCGCGCGACGGATGGGCAGCGGCACCATCTTTTTGTACTTGCGCACCGGGACCGTGTCCTCGTAGTAGGCGTAGCCGCCAAAGAGCTCGTCGGCACCTTCGCCCGAAAGCACGACGGTGACGTCCTTGCGGGCCATCTCGGCCAAGAACCACAGCGGCACGGAAGACAAGTTGGACTGCGGCTCGTCCATGTGATACTGGATGTCCTCGAGCGCACCGAAGAACTCGTCGGCGGTAATCATCTTGCGAACGTTCTCGACGCCGAGCTTATCGGAAAGCTCCTTGGCGTAGTTGGTCTCGTTGAAGTTCTTGTAGTCAAAGCCCACCGAGAAGGTCTTGTCGGGCATGAGGCAAGCGGCGATGTAGCTGGAGTCGACGCCACCGGAGAGGAACGACGCGACCTTGACGTCGGCGATGCGATGGGCCTCGACGCTCTCGTGCACGACCTCGTCCAGCTCGTCGACGTACTCCTCGAACGGCTTCTCGACGGCAGAGTAATCGCAATCCCAGTAGCGCTCGATGTTCATCTTGCCGGTCGGGATATCGACGGTAAAGTAGTGCGCCGGCGGCAGCTTGTAGACACCCTCGAAGAAGGTCTCCTCGGTTGCCGAATACTGCAGCGTCATGTACGGACGCAGGGCCTTTTTGTTGACCGCCTTGTGGAAGTGCGGGTAGTCCAGGAAGCTCTTGATCTCGGAACCAAAGAGCACGCCCGGAGCGCCGTCGCCCGCATCGGCCATGGGATAGTAGTAAAGCGGCTTGATGCCAAAGATGTCACGGGCGCCAAAAAGCTTGTTCTTCTTTTTGTCCCAGATGACGAAGGCGTACATACCGCGTAAGCGATCGAGGACGGCCTCGCCCCACTCCTCGTAGCCGTGCAGGAGGCTCTCGGTGTCGGCGCCGCAGTGGAACTTGTAGCCCTTGGCCTCGAGCTCGGAACGGAGTTCTTGGAAGTTGTAGATCTCACCGTTGAAGACAATGACGACGCTGCCGTCCTCGTTGGCCATGGGTTGAGCGCCGGCCTCGGTCAGGTCGAGGATCGACAGGCGGCGGAAGCCCAGGGCAACGCGGCCGTCGATAAACTGACCGCCCATGTCGGGACCGCGATGGACGATGCGGTCCATCATCTTGGTGAGCACCTCGGATTGGTTATCCGTCCCACCGACAAAACCGACAAAACCGCACATATACTATCCCCTCTGCTGTTGCTGGGCATCAAATCGAATCAGTAGCTTTTGAGTATACCCGAGGGCGTAAAGAGGGGCGGAATGTTCAGGCAATCTCAACTGAATCAGCTCCGCGTGGACACGCGCCAGTTACCTTTAATGGATATGAGGTGAATGAGGCGATTGTTTTGCTATACTCTCTCCGCACGGGCGATTGGCGCAACGGTTAGCGCAGGTGCTTTACACGCACAAGGCTGGGGGTTCGAATCCCTCATCGCCCACCACCGAATTGGAAACGGTCCTCGCAAGGGGACCGTTTTTGTTTGGGCCCAGCGCATGGGATTCGAACCCGCCAGCACGTCTGTCACAAAGGCCGTGGTCAAAAAATGGCAAAAATGAGTACTGCTACCTTGGTTACAACATATAAATAGATAGTATTTGCTTAAGTTTCGCAACATATGTCCATTATAAGGACTAACAGTTGGACCAGAATCGTGCATTCATCGCCATTTCGACTTGCTATTTGGTCTGATTAGTCCAAAATTGCTGCTACCAAATCGGTAACAGTACTCATATTTGATGTTTTTTGACCAGTAGGTCTCCCAGCCTTAGCAAATCTAAGGCAAAAAGGGTTCCAGACCGCTGAATCATGCCGCATATGGCACGTCCGCAGTCCGGAACCCGATCCAAATTGAGTTATTACGCTGCGTTAGCCCAAGACACCCGACAGGATCTCGATCAGACTGTCCACGTCGGCTTCCTCGCAGACGAGCGGCGGCAAGAAACGCAGCGTATGAGCACCCGTAGCGTTAATCACGGCACCGGCGGCCAGCGCGCGGGCAACAATATCATGTGCGTCGCCCGCGGCATCATCCAAATCACAGCCGAGCATCAGGCCACGGCCACGCACCTCTACCACATGCGGAAGCTTAGCCAGCGCCTGCTCCATATAGGCACCCACCTTGGCAGCATGCTCGGCATAATCGCCGCGCACAAGCGCGGAGAGCGTCGCGGCACACGCCGCGATGGCCAAGCAGCTACCGCCAAAGGTCGAGCCGTGGTCGCCCGGCTTAAACACGTCGGCAATCTCCTTCTTTGCCACGACGGCACCCATGGGCACGCCGTCGGCAATGCCCTTGGCAAGGCTCATGATGTCGGGCTCCACGCCATAGGTCTGGAACGCAAACGGCTTGCCGGAGCGGAAGATGCCGCACTGGACCTCGTCGGCGATAAGCACGGCGCCCACTTCGTGTGCCAGGTCGCGCGCTGTCGCCATAAACTCCTCGGTCATGGGGTGCACGCCACTCTCACCCTGGATCGGCTCGAGCATCACGGCACAAATCTCGCTCCCCAGCTGCTTAAAGATCGCACGCAGCTCGTCCACATCGTTGGGCGTGCAGGCCACAAAGCCACCCGGCAGCGGGCGGAAGCTGTCCTGCAGCCAATCCTGCATGGTGGCGGCAATGGTCTCGAGCGTACGGCCGTGGAAGCCGCCGCGCATGCACACGATGGTGTTGCCGCCATTACCGGCACGCTTGGCGTACAGGCGCGCGAGCTTCATCGAGCCCTCGTTGGCCTCGGCGCCGGAATTGGCAAAGAACGTCTCCCACACCTGCTCGCCCGCAGCCGGGGCACCAAGAGCAGCTGCCGTGGTCTCATCGCCGGCGGCAATGGCATCGGCAAGCACGCGCGCACCATCTACGTCGTCGTTAGCAAGCTTGGACAGCAGCGCCGCGACCTGTCCGCGCTGCTCGATGTAAAAGTAATTGGAGACATGCATGAGCTTTTTGGTCTGCGCCTCGAGCGCCGAGAGCACAGCAGGGTCGCCATGACCTAGGCTGCACACGCCGATGCCGGCAAGAAAGTCGAGGTACTCACGGCCATCGTCGCCGGTGAGCTTCATGCCGTGACCCTCGACAAACTCGACCGGAGAGCGGCCAAAGGTATGCATAACGTAATGGGATTCAAGCGATTGCTGAGCTGCAAGTGACATGGGATGCCTTTCGTTGGGCGCCAGCCGGCGCGGGGCTATGGGTGCAGGAATGGGGCGGCTGCGGGTCAGCTAGACCGTCTGAAGTTTCTCGACCTCGTCAAGGTTTTCGGTCAGACGCGCAGCAAACGTCGAAAGCGGATGCGGATGCGTATCGAACTCGTAAGCCGTCTCGGTGGAATGGATCACGGTGCCGACGCCGGCATCGGTCAGCAGCTCCAGGAGCAGCGAATGCGGCGTAGTACCGTTAATGATGTGGGCACGAAATACGCCGCCGGTAAGCGCATCGACGGCCGCACGCAGCTTGGGAATCATGCCCTTATCGACCTCGCCGCCGTAGAGCATTTCGTTAACCTCGTCGAGCGTTAGGTTGGAGATAAGCGAGTCCTTGTCGCTAAAGTCCTTGTACAGGCCATCGACATCGGTCAAAAAGATCGCCTTATGCGCGTGGAGCGCCGCGGCAACGGCACCGGCGGCGGTGTCGGCGTTGATGTTGAAGAAACCGCCGTCCTCCCCCGCCGCGACGGTAGCGATGACGGGGATGTACTCGCTATCGAGTAAGCGCTCGATATAGTCGGTGTTGACGTGCGTCACTTTGCCCACACGACCGAGCTCGGGGTCGAGCGGCTCGGCGATGAGCGTGCCGGCATCGCTGCCCGACACGCCCACGGCCAGGTTACCGTGGTGGTTGATGGCAGCAACCAACTCCTGGTTGACCTTGCCGCCCAGTACCTCGCGCACGATATCCATAGTCGCCGGCGTGGTCACGCGCTGGCCGTTCTTAAACTCGACGGGGATGTCATAGTGGCTGAGCGCCTCGTTGATAGCCTTGCCGCCGCCGTGCACGATGACGGGACGCATACCGATGATCTTGAGCAAAACGATGTCGCTCATCACGTCGCGGCGCAGCTGCTCATCAACCATGGCGGCTCCGCCATATTTGATAACAACCGTCTTGCCGGTCAGGTTCTTAATCCACGGCAGCGCTTCGAACAGCAGCTGCGCGGTTGCTTCGTTGGATTCGCTCGAACGACAATCGCGTGCGAATTTCATAATCTGCCTCGTCTTTCGTATCGTTATCGCGCCGTGCTCCGCTGTCGGCAATCGCGGCAAGATGCGCAGCGTGCCTGGAATCTAGGAACGGTAATCGCCGTTGATGGAGATATACTCATGCGTGAGGTCGCAGGTCCACACGGTCGTTGCCGCGTCGCCTGCGCCCAGGTCGGCCGAGATCACGATCTCGGGCGCCTCGAAACGTCGTAGAGCCTCGTCCTCGTCAAAGCGAACAGTCAGACCGTCGCGACAGACGGGCATGCCCATCATGTCGATGGAAACGTCTTCCTGATTAAACTTCACGCCGCACTTGCCAAGCGCCATGGCAACGCGGCCCCAGTTGCAGTCGTGGCCGGCGATGCAGGTCTTAACGAGCGGCGAGTTGGCAACGGCACGAGCGGCGATATCAGCTTCCTCGTCGTTGGCGGCTCCGGTAACGTTGACCGTAACAAGCTTGGATGCGCCCTCACCATCGGCGGCGATATTGCGCGCCAGGCTCTCGCACACCTCGTGCACGGCAAATGCCAACTCGTCGAAGGCATCGGAGCCCTCGACGATAGGCTCGGCATCTGCGGCAGCGGCGCCGGAGGCAAGCATGATGCAGGTGTCGTTGGTCGAGGTGTCGGAATCGACCGTTACCTTGTTAAAGGTCTGCTTGACGGTCGAGAGCAGCAGGGCATGAAGTGCCGCAGGCTCGACGGGGGCATCGGTGGTGATAACTGCGATCATGGTGGCCATATTGGGCATGATCATGCCCGAGCCCTTGCACATGCCGCCTACCGTATAGACATTGCCCGCATGACCCGCAGCCTCACTGACGTAGGACACGGCGTACTCCTTGGAGTGCGTGTCGGTCGTCATGATGGCGCGAGCGGCATCGGCGCCACCGTGGGCGGAGAGCGCCTCGTAGGCAGCAGGAATGGCTGTCTCAAACGTGTCGATCGGCAGAATCTGGCCAATCACACCCGTGGAGGCAACCAGGATCTGCTGGGGTTCGCAGCCGATAACCTGCGATGCGATGTTGCAGGTCTCGCGCGCGCAGGCAAGGCCGGTCTCGCCCGTGGCGGCGTTCGCGTTGCCGGAGTTGATTGAAACACCGGCGATGATACCGTAGCCCTTGTCCGCACCGCCCAGGTTGGCACGGCTCACCTGCACGGGCGCCGCGCAAAAGCGGTTGGTCGTAAACACGCCGGCGCCGGGACAGGGTTTATCGGGCATGACGAGCGCATAGTCTAAGCGCTCGGGATTCTTCCGGAATCCCGCATGGATGCCTGCGGCCTTAAAGCCGGCCGCTGCCGTAACGCCACCCTCGACGGCGCGAATCTTGATATCAATCAGGTCGGTATTCATCGTCTTTATGACTCCTTATGTCAAACAAAAAACGGACATCGGTTGGTGCGCCATGCCAGTCGCAATCATGAGACCAGCTTAAGAGTGGCGCCCCACTCGATGCCCGACTACCAAATCGTTAACAATCGAATGTGCTACACCGGGCACGCCACTGTGGGCAAGCCTCGTCGCTCGTCAAAGCCAAAGACGATATTGGCGCACTGGACTGCTTGGCCCGCAGCGCCCTTGCACAAATTGTCGATAGCGCCCGTCGCCACCAGCACGCCCGCGCGCTTGTTGAACGCAAGGCCAATCTGGGCGGCGTTGGTGCCGACGACCGAAGCCGTCTTGGGCTGCTGGCCGGCATCGAGCACGCGCACAAAGGTGCGTCCAGCGTAGAACTGCTTGTAATAGTCGACAACGTCCTCAAGGATCAAGGTATCGATAGCCTGCGGCGCAAGCGGCATCGTTACCGTAGAGAGTAGACCGCGCTTGAGGGGTGCCAGGTGCGGGGTAAAGACGACGCGATCTGTTAGACCAAGGATTTGCTCGATTTCGGGCGTGTGACGATGCTTGCCCACGCCGTAGGCCTCCAAATTCTCGTCGGCGCTGCAAAAATGCGTACGAGCGTTGCAGGACTTGCCGGCACCCGTCACACCGCTGATGGCATCGACAATCACGGGACCGTTCTCTGCCACCCAGCCCGCACGCACGGCAGGAGCGGCAGCAAGGCTCGTTGCGGTGGGATAGCAGCCGGCGCAGGCGACCAAAACGGGCCCGCCAGCGGCATGGCTGGAAGCAGCGGTCTCTAAGTCCTGACAGAACAGCTCGGGCAGGCCGAAAGCGCGAGTCTTGAGCAGCTCGGGGCTCGTGTGCTCGGCGGCATACCATGCCTCAAAGACGGACGGGTCGCTCAGACGGTAATCGGCCGAAAGATCAAAGCAGGAAACGCCCGCGGCAAGGAGTGCGGGCACCTGTGCCATGGCAGCCGTGTGCGGCACGGCAAGAAAAACCGCATCGCAGCTCTTGAGCTCGGGGGCGTCATGCGTGGTGAAAACCAGATCGCTCACGCCAGTAAAGCTCGGATACACCGCGGACAGCGGCTGGCCGGCATCGGCGTTGGACGTAATGGCAACAAGTTCAAACTCGGGATGACCGAGCACGAGGCGAATGAGCTCGGCTCCGGCATATCCAGCCGCGCCGACGATTCCAACCTTCAAAGACATATCAGACTCCTTGTCTGCGATTTATGCACCGATGCGCATTTCGCAGCGGTCGTTATGAAGTGGGTTGAAACTTTAGCACCAAAAGATGCATGAATACGTAAATGGCTTGCATATTCATGCATTGAAACATTCCCGACACATTCGCTTGAAGGAATTGACAAATGGAGCGGGCCCCGTATTGACCGGCGCTCCTAACGGCGCCGGGCAATACGGGGCCCGCCCATGCGAAAACCAAGTTGTTAGGATGAGCCAGCTGGCTAGAGCTCGACCGGCACCCATTCGTCGTGATTGCAGATAAATGCCTCGGAATCCTCGACGCTAAAGAAGACAAGCGCGGGGTCGTTAGGCCCCTCATAGTGCTCGCCCAGGTGCTCTAGATGCTTCCACCCGGCTTCGCGCATTTCGTCTAAAGCCCGGTCATCCAAGCCGGCACGCCCGCGCAAGATGAGCCAGCCATGGCCCGGCCACCAACTCGTGGCCTCAAAGCGCTGGTTTTGCAGCAGCTCTTGCCACACATCTTTGGTGCGCGCTGTTACAAACCACAGCTTGCCATCCTGGATCTGCGCAAACGAAAACGGACGCACATGAGGCTGTCCGTCAACGCTCGTCGCCAAATACCATGCCGGCACCGACGTCAGATACTCCAACACCGTATTCAATCCGTCCATGTGTCCTCCTGGCGCTAGCTAATTCGGAACGGGTAGTTAATTTGAGACGCTCTAGAGCTCCAGGCGCTCCTCGCTGCCGTCGATATCACAGAAGCGCGCGGCAATGTTGCGGACCGAAAAGAAAGCAAGGCGGCCGTCGTTGGCACTCTCGTGTTCCTCGCCGATGCCCACCATGTGCTTAAAACCCGCTTGACGCACCTTGTCGCTCGCAACCGCGTCGTCCTCAAGTGCGGCCTCGCCGGTCAACACGATCCAACATTCCCCCGGCTTCCAGCCCGAGAGCTCAAACTTGGGATTCGCACTCAGCTCCGCCCACACATCCTTGTCGCGCGACGTGCAAAACCACAGCTTACCGTCATCGACCATGGCAAACGAAAACGGCCTCACGCGAGGCTGATGCCCGTCGGTCACATCGGTCGTGGCCAGATACCACGCCGGAATGCGCCTGAGATACGAACAGGCGCGCTCAAGCTGAGCCGTGCGGTCGTTGTCGGTCATAGGGACCCCTTTCTTGCGCTCGAATCGCGCCTAAACAAGTTGAAGGTTGACGACGATGACACACGCAAACAGCAGCATCGTCACAACCGCAGCCAGCGCATCCCCGCGGCGAAATGCAAGTGCATGCAGACGCGTGCGGCCCTGCTCGCCGTGATAGCAGCGTGCATCCATGGCGGCAGACAACGTCTCGGCATGACGGAACACGCCCGTGAACAGTGGAATCGCCACACTGCCGAGCATACGCACGCCGCCGAGCGGGCCACCCGTCACGCGTGCACCGCGGCTTGCCTGCGCGTCCGCCGTCTGCTTCATCTCGGTGGCAAACTGCGGCATAAAGCGCAACGCGATGCCCATGATCATGCCGAGCTCATGCGCAGGGAGCCCCACGCGCGCAAACGGTGCGAGCAGACGCTCAAAGCCCGCGGTGAGGTCGAGCGTAGGCGTGGTGAGCGTAATGGCGCTCATGCCGGCCATCATCAAGCTCAGGCGGCACGCCATAAAGGCGGCGGAATGCAGCGAGCCCTCGCTTATCTGCAAAAAGCCAAGCTGCCACAGAATGCGCCCGCTCTGGTCGGAAAACAGGTTGAGCACTGCGACCACCACGACAATCGCCAGCAATGGTGCCATCGATGATAGGACCCGGCGCAACGGCACCCGGGACACGGTATAGATCAGGACAACGAAGATTGCGACCGGGGCCAGTCCGCGGAAGCTGCTGACCGTGAGCGTCGTGATCAGAAACACAAAGCCCAAGAGCAACTTAGTTCGCGGGTCCAGGCGGTGGATCGCACTATCGCCGGGATAGTAGCTGCCAAACGAAAACGCCTCCATTAGCAGCCCTCCTCTCGCGCGACCGTCTTGGATTTTGCCTTGTCCGAGATGTTAGAAGGACTGTCCGAGCGACCGATAAGCAGGTCCACCAACTCGTCTGCCAGCGACTCAACCGTATAGAGGCCGTCAAAGCGCAGCGACACGTCTGCCTTCGCAAGCGCCAGCGCCATGCGCTGGGCAGCGGGAACACCCAAGCCGATCGATTTAAGCTCATCCGCTTGCGCAAAAACTTGAGCGGGCGTGCCCTCGGCAAACACCGTGCCCTCGTTCATCACGACAATACGGTCGCAGCAATTGGCAAGGTCATCCATACTGTGTGAGACCATGACGACGGTCAGGCCCCCATGGTGAAGTCGATCGATGAGCTCCAGGAAGTCACTGCGCGCCGCCGGATCGAGCCCCGCCATGGGCTCATCGAGTACCAGGACCTCGGGCTCCATGGCAAGCACGCCGGCAAACGCCACGCGCCGCTGCTGCCCGCCCGAAAGCTCAAAGGGGCTCTTGTCGCCCACCGTAGCCAGGTCGAGCCCCACGCGCGCGAGCGATGACTCAACGCGGCGGGCAACCTCGGCCTGCGACAAGCCAAGGTTACGCGGACCAAATGCCACGTCCTGTGTCACGGTCTCGGCAAACAGCTGACGCTCGGGATATTGAAACACCACGCCGACCTTTGCCTTAACCGCGGCGGCGTCTTTCTTGCTTGATAGGTCGAGCCCCAGCGCGTAAACGCTCCCCTCCTGCGGGCGGATTAATCCGTTGAGGTGCTGGACCAGTGTGGATTTACCCGAACCGGTATGGCCTGCTAGCCCCAGGAACTCGCCGCGGCGCACCGTCAAAGACACGTCGCGCAGTGCCCACGGACTGCTAGGGTCGTTTCCCCAAAGAGCCTGTTTGTTCGATTTGCCCGCAGCGGCCGAGCGCTTATGCCAGCGACGGCGCTCGCGGGCGCTCAGCGAATAGCTATACGAAAGGTGCGAAATCTCGATGACGGGCTCCAGCGCGTCTGCGCCATCGATTGCAGAGGAGACGTTGTCGGGGATACGAGAATCGGATGCGAAAGGCCGCCCGGCGATGCCTGTCCTACTCCGCTTGGTATAAGCCTGCGCTATATCGGCGACCATATCCGCCTCGCGCACCCGTGCGCAAATGGGCACGCCCTTCGCGCGAAGCGCCCTGCCAAGACAGCACGATGCCGGCATATCCAGGTTCAGCCGCGCGAGTTCGTCCGCCCGCGTCAAGATCTCCTCGGGCGTACCGAGCATGGCAACGCGGCCCGTCTGGAAGACAGCAACGCGATCGGCCTCAGCGGCCTCTTCCATAAAGTGCGTAATCATCACGATGGTCATGCCGCGTTCGTGCAGCGCGTGACAGGCCTTCATAAGGCCCTTGCGCCCGCGCGGATCGAGCATCGAGGAGGCCTCATCCAAGATGAGCATGCGCGGCTCCATGGCGAGCACGCCGGCAAGCGCCACGCGCTGCTTTTGTCCGCCCGAAAGAGCGTGGGTCTCGTGGCGCTTAAAGCCCACCAGACCCACGGCCTTCAGCGCCTCGCGCACGCGCTGCGCAATCTGGGCCGATTCGACCCCTAAGTTCTCGGGACCAAACGCAACATCGTCCTCGACAAGCGTCGCCACCAGCTGATCATCCGGGTTCTGGAACACCATGCCCGCAGTCGAACGGATGTCGTAGACCAGCTCGGGATCGGACGCGTCCATGCCGTTGACGTACACCGTTCCCGCATCGGGCTGAAGCAGCGCATTCAGGTGCTTGGCAAACGTCGACTTGCCCGACCCATTACCACCGAGGATGCAGAAAAACTCGCCATCCTCGATGTTCAGGTCGACGCCGTCGAGCGCCGGTGCAGCACCGTCATAGCTAAAGGAAACGCCCCGACACTCAATCATGCGCGGCCTTTGACCTGGTCTTTCTTGGGCGTGATGAGATTAGAGACCGCCTTGTACACCGCCAGCGTCAACACCGAGTTGAGCACGGTCTTGATAAGGTTGAACGGCAGCACGGCGGGAAGCATGAGCGGGGCGATTACATCGACCGAGCCATACCAGAACCAAACACCAATGGTAAGGTTTGCGACCATGGACAGCGCCGTAGCGGCAATGACGCCGAGCGCCAGGCCAATCACGGCACCCTTGTAGGTGTGCATCTTTTGGTAGACGATCGCCGCGGGCAGAATGTAGCCCAGCGTGGCAACCAAGTTCATAAGCGCACCGACCCAATCGCCCGTGGTAAGCGCATGGATAACGATCGCCATAGCGGCAACGGCAGTGCCGGCACCAGGGCCATACGCAAATCCGCACACCATCGCCGGCACCAGCGACGGGTCATACGTCAAAAACGGCGCCGAGGGAAGGATGGGCAGCTGCACATACATAAACAGCGCTCCCAAGGCGCACATCAACGCCATGGTAACGAGCTGTTTAGTGCTCCACCTATTCGTGTTCTCAAAATGGATATGCTGCGACTGTTCAGACATAAGATCACCTGCCTCTTTCATCCGGACTCTAACCGTTGGTACTGGGATCTCACCAGTTCAGCCGGCATGCGAACCAACGCACACACGGGTCGCGGACTCATCGGCTCGACTCAGGTCCTCGCCTGCGCCACGGCACCCCTTTGGCACCGCCCGATTTACCGCCAGTGGGGAATTTCACCCCGCCCTGAAACAGCAATTGCAAGTGTAGCACGGGCAGGTTTTCGCGCAAGTATGCCAAGGGTAATTTATGGCGGGGACCAGTTGCCGCAACAACCACATTCCCCACCCATCCCAAAGTAACGCGCCTTTCGCGGCAAAGCCGCGAAACAGCGACCGGGACATGTATCCCCATCAGCCACGATCTCCGCCCACGCCGACCTCAAGGCCGTAAATGCAGGGGATCCGGGGGCGTGACGGGGTTTCTCTCCGGAACATTCCGCAGGACGCAAAGAGGCTCCGCAGCGCAAAGCGCGATGCGGAGCCTCTTTGCATGTCCGAGGACGTTCCGGAGAGAAACCCCGTCACGCCCCCGGATCCCCGGTGGGAGTTCTAGACCTTGTCGGCCTTAGTACATACCGCCGCCCTGCTGACCAGCGGTAGCAGCAGCGATAGCATCCTCAAGCTGAGTGTTTTTTGGCACATCGGAGACGGTGGCCTCGGTGATAAGGATCAGGCTGGCGACAGAAGCAGCGTTCTGCAGGGTGACGCGGCTGACCTTGACGGGGTCGAGGACGCCCATCTCGATCATGTCGCCCCACTCGCCGTTGGCAGAGTTGAGACCCTGGCCGGCGGGCAGCTCGGCGACCTTGTCGACCACGACAGCGCCCTCAAAGCCAGCGTTCTTGGCGATGGTGGCGACCGGAGCGGTCAGAGCCTTCTTGACGATGTCGACGCCGATCTTCTCCTCGGGGTCATCGATCTCGACGGCATCGAGCGCAGGAGCAGCGTCCATGAAGGCGACGCCGCCGCCAGCGACAATGCCCTCCTCGACAGCAGCGCGGGTGGCCTGCAGGGCGTCCTCGACGCGATGCTTGATCTCCTTGAGCTCGGACTCGGTAGCAGCGCCGACCTTGATGACGGCAACGCCACCGGAGAGCTTGGCCAGGCGCTCCTGGAGCTTCTCACGGTCGAAGTCAGAGGTGGTGTTCTCCATCTCGCCCTTAATCTGAGCGATACGGGCGTCGATGGCCTCCTTGGAGCCAGCGCCGCCGACGACGACGGTGTTGTCCTTAGAGATGGTGACGGACTTAGCGGTACCGAGCATATCGGCGGTGATGTCAGCGACCTTCACGCCCAACTCGTCCAGGGCAGCCTGGCCACCGGTGAGGACGGCGATGTCCTCGAGGATGCGCTTGCGGCGATCGCCGTAGCCCGGGGCCTTGACGGCGCAGACGTTGAGGGCGCCACGGATCTTGTTGAGGACCAGGGTCGGCAGAGCCTCGCCGTCGATGTCCTCAGCGATGATGAGCAGGCCACGGCCAGCGCGCTGGACAGCCTCGAGAACGGGCATGATGTCCTGAACGCTGGAGATCTTCTGGTCGGTGATGAGGATGTACGGATCCTTCATCACGGCCTCCATGCGGTCGTTGTCCGTGACGAAGTAAGCGGAGACATAGCCCTTGTCGAACTGCATGCCCTCGACGGTGTCGATGGTGATGTCGAACGTCTGGGAATCCTCGACGGTGATGACGCCGTCCTTGCCCACGACCTCCATGGCCTCGGCGATCTTCTCGCCGACCTCGGGGTCACCGGCGGAGATGGTACCGACGGAAGCGATCTGCTCCTTGGTCTCGACCGGCTTGGCCTGCTTCTTCATCTCGGCGACGGCGGCGTTGACGGCCTTGTCGATGCCGCGACGGATGGCCAGCGGGTTAGCGCCAGCGGCGACGTTGCGCAGACCGTCGTTGACGATGGCCTGAGCGAGCAGGGTTGCGGTGGTGGTGCCGTCACCCACGGTGTCGTTGGTCTTGGTAGCGACCTCCTTCACCAGCTGAGCACCCATGTTCTCGATGTTATCCTCGAGCTCGATCTCCTTGGCGACGGAAACGCCGTCGTTGGTGATGGTCGGGGCACCGAACGTGCGCTGCAGCGCAACGTAGCGGCCCTTGGGGCCCATGGTGACGGTAACGGCGTCGGCCAGAGTGTTGACGCCCTTGGCAAGCTTAGCGCGGGCATCGGTGTTGAACGTAATGTTCTTTGCCATGGTAGGTAATCCTCCAAAAGAAATGTGACTCGCGCCGCCGCTTCCGAGTCCTATGCGGCGGGCGCGTTCAAAGACGAATCAGAGATTCTGACGAGACTAGGCCTCGACGACAGCGTAGATGTCGTCGGCGCGCATCAGCAGATACTTCTCGCCGTCGACCTTGACCTCGTTGCCACCGAACTTACCGTAGATGACAACGTCGCCAACCTTGACGTCCATGGGGATGCGCTCACCCTTGTCGTTGACCTTGCCGGCGCCCACGGCAACGATGGTGCCGCGCTGCGGCTTCTCCTGAGCGTTGCTGGCGATATACAGACCAGAAGCGGTCTTCTGCTCGGCCTCGTCGGGCTTGACCAGAACACGATCTGCAAGCGGCTTCAAAGACGACATGCTTGTCTCCTCCTTTTTGGGCCGCGTGGTTATGCCACGCGAATTAACCCTTTTTGTTTGCGTACGCGTTGAATGGTACCCACGAATGGCGGGTTATACAACACGGAGTCAAAAAATCTTATTTTTTGGCACTTAGATTTTCTGAATGCCGGGGGATAGCTTAGCGATGCCTCCCGTGTGGCTCCGGAGGGGCGGGGCGTAAGGTTTCCTGCTCGGGCAGTCCTGCTCGCACGAAGGCCGCATTAAGTGGCCTTCGGCTCGTGCGGAACTCGCGACAAACTTCATGCCCTCCGGTCCGCCCCGGGAGCTAGGTTAACTAATTCGGACCCGGCATTCAGAAAAGTCAGTGCAGCAAAATGGCGATGCGGATAGCGACATGGGCATGGTTTTCGTTGCGCGCACGGGTCCCCTGGGGAGCACCGTGCATTTTTGGGAGTATTCAGCAAGCCAGGACGGCTGCATACACGCCGGACACACCATATTGGTCCCAAGGACGCCTTCGACCGGCGATTTGAGTCGGCAGGCAAACCCCGCCAGGACAAAAAGGCATGCTTCGCGCCGTACCGGAGCCCAAAATGACGTCAATCTCCGCAACGTTACTCATCCGCAGCGGCACCGGCAGAGCTCGCGGTGCTGAATACTCCGTTTTTTGCACGGCACGGGCGGGGGTACATCAGGATCAGGAAGGACATCCCAGCCTTTTTATGCAATCTGTAATGGGAAGTATGCAAAACACCAAGAGATAGCATTGCTGGTGTCCAAATTGAGCGCGGGGCAGCAGCACCTCCGCCCCGCACCCAAATCCAACAGAGCAGGGACGCTCATGGCGGATCCCCACCAAAACGCAAACGCGGCTCGAGCGCTATCCCAAAAAGGCTGCCCGAGCCGCGCTTAACGGTACGGCATGAATACTTAGCGCTCGTAAATCAAGTTACCTGCCAGGTAGGTGGTCTGAACCTTGGTAGCCTGGAGCTCTTGGGGGTCGATGGTGAGTGGGTTTTGGTCCAGGACTACCAGGTCGGCGTATTTGCCGGGTTCCAGGCTGCCGAGGTTTTGCTCGTCGCCCGCTGCATAGGCGCTGCCCAGGGTGTAGTTGCGCAGAGCCGTTGCCGCATCGATGCGCTCGCTCGGCAACCAGCCGCCCTCGGGCCAGTGGCTTTTGGGGTCCTGGCGCATGATGGCCGTGTAGAGCACGTTCATGCTGGTAACGGGCGTGATAGGGCTGTCAGTACCGAAGGCTTGGCGGATGCCGCGCTGCTTATAGGTTGCGAACGGCCACATGATTCGGCTTCGCTCCAGGCCAAGGTCGCGCTCTGGGCCACCCGGATCGAGCGTGATGTGGCAGGGCTGGCTCGAGGCGACCACGTTGAGCTTGCGCAGGCGGTCGATATCCTCGGGCAGGAGGTTCTCCAGATGCTCGAGCGTGTTATGACCGTGCTGGGGCAGGCCGTACAGCCCTGCCGCCTCCTCAAAGATATCGAGCGCAGCATGGATGGCACCGTCGCCGATGACGTGGATGCGCACGGTGTGCCCGCGCTCCGCAGCAGCCAGAACCAGCTTGCGCATGCGCTCGACGGGAACCGTCAGGCGACCTTGATCGCCCGGGAAGCGCGGGTTGGTATAGGGCTCGGTGAGATATGCCGTGTGTTCGCTCGACACGCCGTCGAAGAACTGCTTAAAGCCCGGTGCCGAGAGCAGCGCGTTGTTCGCGTAGCGGGTCTGCAGTTCTTCTAAGCGCGATTGGTCATCCAGCAACGTGGGGAACAGATGGGCTCGGATGCCCAGCTTGCCGGCTGCCTGTAGCTTGTCGTAGACATCATCGCGGATAAAATCGCAGCCCGGCATGGGCATGAGCGACATATCGCATATCGAGGTGATGCCCTGCTCGGCCATCCGCCTCATTTGATCGGCGTAAGCGCTTGCGATGCGATCCTCGCCCAGCCACTCAAGGCAGCGCGGTAGCAGCTGCATGGCAGCCGCCTCGTGAGCAATGCCCGTGAGCTCGCCGTTTGCATCCTTGTCGTAGCTGCCGCCCGCTGGCGGCTCGCTGTCGCGTGTGACGCCGAGCGCCTCGAGTGCGCGGCTGTTGAGCCAAAGCGTATGCCCGTCGCCCGAATACATAACGCAGGGACGATCGGGGAATGCCGCATCGAGCGACGCCTTGGTAGGATGCTCGGGCGGGTCCCAACGGTAGTCGCGCCAGCCCTGCGTCACAACCCAAGCGTCATCGGGCAGGTCCTTGGAAAACTCGAGCGCGTGCTGCACCAGCGCAGTCTCGGACGTGCCCATATCCATGAGCATGTACGGCGAGGAGCCGACCGAGGTATGGAAGAAGTGCAGATGAGCGTCATGAAAGCCGGGGCAGACAAACTGCTCGCCGTAGTCGATAACCGGCGTAGCGGCAGGCGCGGCGGCAATCACGTCATCGGGCGCACCGACTGCGACGATACGGTCGCCTGCGATGGCAATCGCCAGCTCGCGGGCGGTATCGATGCCGTCTTGCGCGGTAAAGACGTTCTTGGAGCGGATAATCCGATCGATATGTTGCATGGGCATCCCCATCTCTGGCAGGAAATTCAACACCCCCGAGTGTACTCCCCCGCCCTTGTAACAAAACCCCAAGCGGCAAACGGCAACTTTACCAGCCCTAGCGGCAGGTGGCATACTGGAGAGAGCCTGTACGATTTTGCGATCAACCCAGCAAGGAGCAAATCGACCATGACGAAGACCAAGGCACAGCAGATTATGGCGGCGACCGAGGCTCGCGCGGCTGACGACGTCACCGCAGCCATCAAAGATATCGCTACCGAGTTTGAACCCTATATCATCAAGCAGCGCCGGCACTTCCATAAGCACCCGGAGCTGAGCCTTGCCGAGGAGCGCACGACCTCCGACATCGCCAACCAGCTCGACGCCATGAATATCCCCTACGAGCGTCCGCTCAAGACCGGCTTGGTGGCAACGCTTCGCGGTACCGCGCCGGATGCCTACCACGAGGACGGCACGCCGCGCCGCCGCATCCTGCTGCGCGCGGATATCGACGCCCTGCCCGTCACCGAGCAGACCGGCGAGGAGTTTGCCAGCGTCAACGAGGGCTGCATGCACGCCTGCGGCCACGACTGCCACATCGCCATGATGCTCGGCACGCTGCAAATCCTGCGCCATATGACCGACGACATCCACGGCGAAGTCCGCATCGTCTTCCAGCCCAGCGAGGAAAACGGCCAGGGCGCCAAGCTCATGATCGGCACGGGCGTGCTCGACGGCGTCGATGGCGCCTACGCCGCGCACATCTGGAGTGAGGTCGACGCCGGCACCGTGAGCTGTGAGCCCGGACCGCGCATGGCCAATACCGACTGGTTCCGCATCGACGTCCGCGGCACCTCGTGCCACGGCGCCATGCCCCAGCGCGGTCACGACGCCGTTATGGTTGCCGCCGAGATCGTCAACGCTCTGCAGACCATCGTTTCGCGCGAGATCAGTCCCTACGAGCCGGCCGTCATTACCGTCGGCGAGCTGCACGGCGGCACCGCGCGCAACGTTATCGCCGGCACGGCCTACCTCGCCGGCACGGTGCGCACCTACGGAGATTCGACCCACGAGGAAATGCCGGAGCTCATGCGCCGCATCGTGGAGCATACCGCGGCCGCCTTGGGCGCCGAGGCAGAGCTCACCGACTACACCATCGCCAATTACAAGGTCGAAAACGATGCCGCCTCGAGCGAGCGCTGCCGCCAGGCAGTAATCAAATGCCTGGGCCCCACCGGCCAAGGCCATTATCGCGGCACACTCTCGGGTGAGGATTTTTCGGAGTACCTGCGCCGCGTACCGGGCGTGCTCGCCTTTGTTGGCACGCGCAACCCCCAGATTGGCGCCACGTACGCCCAACATTCTTGCTTCTACAAGATTGACGAGTCGGTACTGGCCAAGGGCTCCATGGTGGCCGCCCAATATGCCATCGACTTTTTGGCCGAGCCCACACAAGAAGAGCTCGACGGCCCCACGATTGCCGCGGTCGCCGAGACCAATCCCGACCTGGCAGCCAAACTGCGCTCTGCCAAGGCCACGGCCGCCGAGGCCCGCGACGCCATGCACGATGCCCGCACCGCCCGACACGCCGCAATCAAGGGCATCCACGACGCTCGCGCCGCCGCCCGCCGCGAGGAGAAGCACGACGAGTAGTCGATCCACGACCATCTCGCAGTCATAGCCGCATCGCGATATCAAAGCGGGGGCGGACGCTTCGGCACGTCCGCCCCCGCTTATTTGTCAAGCGCTATTTCTACCGTTTCTACCCCGTCCCCAAATGGCAGGTGGCAGGGTTACTCGTCCTGCGGGTCCTCGTCGGAGCTTGGCGCAGGCTCGGGCTCAGGTGCAGGCTCGGGCTCAGGTGCAGGCTCGGGCTCCGGTTCCGGCATGGGCGCGGGCTCGGGCTCAGGCACGGGCGCGGGCTCAGGCTCAGGCTCAGGCTCAGGCACGGGCTCGGGCTCGGGCTCGGGCGCAGGCGCCGGCGCCGCAGCGGAATCGGATACGGGCGCTGCGTCGGCGCTAAAACCAGCCGGAGCAGACTTCTTCTCAAACGGCAGCACAAAAGTCAGGACGTCGTCCTTGTCCTCGTCGGCCCACTCGCTTGCGTAGCGCGCTACCCAATAGCCAACGGCACGATGCTTGAGCATCTTGCCAAAGACCGTGAGGAATACCGTGACAAACGCCGTCAGCACCAAGAACAATACGAGCGTGATGCCACCGCCGGTAACAAGCGCCTCAATAGCCGAAGGACGGTAGTAGTAGCTATACATACCGACAGAGGCAATGGTGCCAAAGACGAGCGTCAGGATCCATGTGACAACGTTGGCGACCAGGCCCGTCAAAAACTCGGGAAGGAACGAAGCGCAGAACAGTTTGGTCTTGTTGTGCTTAAAGGCCGCCCAGACCTTATCGAGCGAAAACGCGCTCTCGACACGACCGGTCACCGCAAAGTGCATCACGGCAATGTCGGCGAACATCTTAAAGAAGACCCCCAAGACCGCCGTGGCAATCATAGCCAGGACAAGCAGGCCAAGCGAGCCGAACAGCGCTGCCTCGAGTGCATAAGAGCCGTAATACGAATACGAGCCCGCGGCGCCAATTACCACGCTCTCCACCAGCGAAAGCACTACACCGATAACGGGAATGGCAGCAATAACCTCGAGCACGACCGAGATAACGCTCGAAAAGACTCCGAGGCCAAACGACGTGGAACGCATGAGTGGACGATCCATACCGTCATCAACCTTGAGCGACAGATCGCGACCCCACTCAATACCAAAGCCGGAACCACACACGCTCGCAATGCAAGCTGCCAAAAAGCCGATGGCAGCCGCGATACCGCCGATAACGGGAATGAACAGCACGAGCACCGACACAACACAAATCAGCGCCGGCAAAAAGGCGATCTGGCACACGCGCTGCAACACGCCCGGCGTCTTGGTCATGTCCTCAAACGCCTGAGCCACACAGCCCTTGGACGCATTCGCCACGGGCGGTTGCGAAACAAACTGCTGGGGCTGACCCTGAGGGGCAGAGGCTGCGGCACCGGCATTAGGAGCACCGCACGCGCCACAGAACTTGTCGTTGTCGCCCATGGGGGCACCACACTGCGAACAGAACATCGAAATCATCCCTTCGTATCATGAGCGAATCATCTGGATCGCAAACGATGTCTTTGGCATCATTATCACCCAATGTGGGGACAAATACTCCAACATGACGCATTTGCAATGCGCAGGGCGCTATTCGATTGTTTGATGAGCTCGACCGCGTTAGTTCGTTCCGCGGAAACCCTTGCCGACGATCTCGGAGCTGTCGACAATCGTGATAAAGGCACCCGGATCGATCTCGCGCGCGTAGCGACGCAGTTGCACGGCCTCGCGACGACTCAGCACGCTCATAATCACCGTCACGCACTTGCCCGAGAAAGCACCGTAGCCGCGGCTGATAGTCGCCGTACGGTTGAGATGCTTGACGATAAACTCCTCGACCTTAAGGGGCTCGGAGCAAATGACCGTGCAGACTTTGCGCAGGTGAATGCTCTCGATGGCCTTGTCGACCACGAGCGTCTTGGCAAACAGGCCGAGCACGCAATACAGACCGACGCGCGGGCCGTACAAGAAGGCCGCGATGGTCACGATGCCGATATCGACCAGTAGCAGGGCGCGGCCAATCTCGAGCGTCGTGCGGCGCTTGAGGATCATGGCGAGAATGTCCGTGCCGCCCGTCGAGGCACCAATATCAAAGACGATGGCGCTGCCGAGCGCCGGCAGAATCACGGCAAAGCACAGGTCGAGCCACATATCGCCCGTCATCGAGACATCGGTCGGAATAAAGAGCTCAAACAGCGAAACATAGGCGGACAGCGCAAACGAGGCGAAGACGCTCCACAGGATTGCCTTGCGCTCCAAAAAGATAAAACCCAAGACGACGAGAAGCGCGTTGATAATCCACATAAAGACGCCGACGGGCAGGGTCGGGAACAGCGTGGACAGAATGACCGACACGCCCGAGGTGCCGCCAAAAGCAAAGTGATTAGGTGTTTTAAACGCAACGATGGCAAAGGCCGTGAGGATCAGGCCCAAATTGAGCTCGGCAAAAAAGCGCGGAAAGCCCGGCTCCTGGCTGCGCTTGCGACCAGCGCGCTCGCCCCGCTCGATAACATCGCGATCGACCACGCGCTCCATCGGCACTACGGGAGGACGATGCACCTCTTCGGCAGCACGCGACGCCGCCTCTGCCGCAGCGGCCTCAATTGCCCATGCCTTGCTTTCTGTTTCGTGCTCGTCGGCCATTACGGCAACTCCTCGTTAACAATTTGGAAACAATGCGCCCATTAGGGTAACGCGGAACGTGGGGATTGCAACCCTTAGTTAGACGAGCGGTATGCCTACATCGGGAGCGTACAGAAACGGCCGGCCACGCTTTTGCTTGCGCGGTCGGCCGTTTAACGTTTTCGCAGATAAAACCTGCCAAAACAAACCTGTCCCTTTTTGGAAGGTTATTCGTGCTGGCTGGTGCGGTGCTCGTACTCCTCGGGGGTGATGACATCCTCGATGCGCAGGTTGACGCCCGCCACCTCAAGGCCGGTCATCGCGGCAAGGCGCTCGGTGACACGTGCCTTGACATCGTCGAAGATCGCGGGCGCATAGGCGCCGTACTCGATGATGACGGAGATGTTGACGACCACGCGATTATCGTCGGTGACCTCGACCGTCACGCCCTTGGTCAGATTCTCGGCACCAAACTGCTCCTGCACAAAGTGCATGAGGTTACCCTTCATGCCCAGAACATGCGGAACCTCGCGGGTGGCCATGGCAACGATCTTCTCGATCACGCCGTTGGAATAGGTCAGCGAGTCCTCGGACTCATCCGCTTCCTCGTCGTCCTCGTCCGCATCATCGGCGGGTTCGGCCTCGACGAGCGCCTCGTCCTCGAGCGTTACGTCCTCGGCCTCGGCGGCGACGGTCTCGTCGGCCTCGAGCTCGGTATCGGCTACATCGACCTTCGTATTAAAAGCCATGGTTCCTCCTTATGCCTGCCGCGGATGCGACAGTCGAATACATATTAGCGGCCGCTAAACAGACGGCCGAAGAAGTTGACGATCCCGTTCTCGCCGTCGCGAATTTGGCCGATCACAGCGCCGATCAGCACGAAGAATGCAATGACGAGCGTGTCCCACAGGCCCAACGTGAGCACCAACACGGCGAGGATAAAGCCGGCGACGGCACCGAGCGTGGTGTTGGGATGACGCACAGCATAGCTCCAGATGGCAGCGCCCGTACCCTTGATGAGACCCATAGCCTCGTCAAAATCCGCGGCTGCCGCGTCTTGTAACTCGGTTGCCTCTGCTTTGGAATCAACAGGTTCGCTCGCCGGCGTAGCGCTCTGGTCAATCGTCAGGCGCGGCGTACGAGCGGTCTTATCTTGATTGGTATCAATCACCGGAAACCTCCACGGTCTGGACGGTAGTCTTGGACGGCAAAAAACGGACACGCGCGGTCGTACCCGGCGTGCCGAGCATGGTGTCGCAGGCCTTCTCGATGCGCTGCTGCATCGAGGTGGCAAGAGCGGCAACGTCCTTATCATCGAGCGCGATGGCCTCGACCTTAAAACGGACGTGCGAATCGTCGGGGCCTTGGACGCGGGCCTCGATATGCTCAACCATCACGCGGTCGTCGCGCTCGGCAGCAACCCTGGCGCACGAAGAAAGCGCCGCAAGGGTAACCTCGATATTGCGCTCCCCCGCCGGATGCACGCAGGACGGCTCGCGACGGGCGAACATCAGGCGGAAAAAGCTCAGCAGTACGCCGATCGCCACGACGCCGGCGCACGCCGTGACGACGATGCGCGGCATGGGGTCGCGCATCAGCAGCATAAAGCGATACGTATACGGCCCCCAAAACTGGCAGACAAGCGTACCCAGCGCCACGATGGTGGCGGCAAGATACACGATCGCTAGGGCTCGTTTGAGTACGCGCACGCGGCGCTCCCTTCAAATCTCGGCTCTCGAAATGCAAAACGGTTCGCATCATTATAAAAGAGCCGGGTCCGGTGCTCTACGCACGCGGATCCGGCTCATCTATTCCACGAGGCTTGCATGCTCGCTTCATTATGCCCAGATATGCACGACTTAACCCGTGCGGGCGCTACTCCTCCTCGAGGGCAGCGATGACCTCGTCGGTCATGTCCATGGTGCTGTAAACATCCTGGACGTCATCGAGCTCCTCAAGACGGTCGATGAGGCGCTGAACCTTCTTGGCGTCGGTACCGGAGACCTCGGTCGGGGTGGTCGGGACCATGGTGGTCTCGGAGCCCTTGACCTGGACGCCCTGCTCCTCGAGCGCCTTGGAGACAGCCATGACCTCGTTGGCAGTAGTCCAGACAATCCACTCCTCGCCGGCATCCTCGTAGTCCTCGCCACCGGCCTCGGCGATGGCCATCATGAACTCATCCTCGTCACCGGCAGCACCGTTGGCGATCATGGTCTCCTTCTTGGCGTTCTCGTCCAGGATCTCCTTGGCGACGACGATCTGGCCCTTGCGCTCAAACTGGAAGGCGACGGAGCCGGAGGTGCCCAGGTTGCCACCAGCGTGGGAGAAGGCGGAACGGACATCAGCGGCGGTACGGTTGCGGTTGTCGGTCAGGCAGTCGACGTAGACGGCGACACCGGCGGGACCGTAGCCCTCGTACACGATGTTCTCGTAGACGGCGGCATCGGCACCCGAACCAAAAGCCTTGTCAATAGCGGACTTGATCTTGTCCTTAGGCATGGACTGAGCCTTGGCCTTGGCAACGGCAGCGGCGAGGCTGGCGTTGTTCTCGGGCAGCGGGTCACCGCCGAGACGGGCAGCAACGGTGATGTTGCGGCTGAGCTTGGAGAAGAGGGCGGAACGCTTGGCGTCCTGCGCGCCCTTACGATGCTTGGTTGTGGCCCACTTAGAGTGTCCGGACATACGTGTCTCCTATCGGTTTCGACCTAAAGCCCAGCGCAGATGCTCGGGCAATATAAACAAACGTCGTTATGATATACCTACTAGCCTGCGAGATAAACCCCAAAATGAAGGCGTCGTGATGATGCCCCCTTTGGTGCAAAGAAACCTGACCCCAATGCACCAAGTTAGGACCAGAGGAAGTCGCTGCGGGTGACGGTGGCGCCGATGGCGAAGGGCATGCAGGCGATGACCGGATACAGGTAGCGCATGTAGGTCGAGCCGTTGCACGGACCAATCAGGCACACGGCGAGCACGCCCAACAGCGGCACCCAGATCGCCAGCGCACGCCATGAATGACGACGCAGCAGGTAGACCACCACGGCGATCATGATCCACACATAGGTAGCCGAGCTCATGGTGAGTGAAATAAACGGGATGCGCTGCACCGCCACACGGTACAGATTGATCAGGTGGTCACACCAGCGCACCACGTTGCTGTCAACCGGATGGAAGTCGAAGTACTTGAGGTTGTCGGGACGCGCCATGATCTCGGCACTACGCGCCGTGCTGTAGACCCAGGCATCGCGCGCGCTCGGATAAAAATAACCATAGTAGTTATTGATAAGCGCCGAAATATAGCACTCGGGATCTTTCTTAAACATCTGCGCCCAGACCTCAAAATAGGCCTTGATGTCCTCCTGCGAGGCGTACTCGTTAAAGCAGTTCTTGACGGCATCCGACTTATCCGGGTTGTAACGGCGGCCCAGATTCTCGTACTTGAGCACCCGGTCGATCACGGCGCGCTCCTCGTCGGTCACCAAGCCGTCGCAAGGAGCCTCCACGATGGTGCCGTCCTCCTTTACCGTGGGGTTGACGCCCGAGTTGAGGCCGTCGTGCTTTTGGACGAAACGAGCCGTCTGTTGGAACGGAATCGAGAGGATTTCGCGCTTGGAACCAGGCGTGATGTCGTGCGCCGGCATAAAGACCTTGGTGAAGTACATATTAGAGGCAAGGCAGAGTGCGAGCACCACGAGGACGCCAACCCAGCGGAAGCGCGGCGTGGCGCATGAGACCGCGATGCCCGTCTGCTTAGCCGCACGACGGGCGACATGTACATCCCATGCGCAAAACGCCGCCGCAATCACGCAGGCCGCCAACGGAAAGACCAGACCGCCATTGCGCAAAAACGTGGAACCCATGGCAGCCAGCGCAAGCAGCAGCCAGTCGTGGCGCGCAAAGAGCACGGGCCTCTGTTCGCCCGCACGCTCGGCATTGGCATCACGACGGGGCAGGCCGCAGGCCACGAGCTTGACGGTCTGTACCAGCAGCACCAAAAACGCGTCGGCAAAGAGCACGTCTTTGGTGAGCAACGCCGCGTAGTTAGAGAACATCGGCATAAACGCAAAGAACAGCAGGATCGCACCGCGAACCGGCAGGCTCACGCCCAGTTTGCGCAGCGACGAAATGGAATAGGCCATGCAGGCAGCCGTGATGACAAATTGAGCGCAGGTATAGATGATGAGGCCCGCGTTAGCGCTGTTGAACAGCGAAAGCCCCAGTTGAACGCACGAGCCGATAATGGCCGTGTGCACTACGGGATGATGCCCGTTGAGCAGCACGTTGGGGTTGAGTAGGCGCAGGTAGTCGCTCGTGCCGTTGGGATAGTTGAACCACTGGCGAATCTGCGCACCCGTATCTCCCATAAAAAGGCCGGGCAGCGAAGCGATGAGCGTGGGCGCCCAGGCGATCATAAGCACCAGGAAGGGCCCGGCAAAGGGATGGACCGAGAGCACGGCGTGAGCCACACGCCATATGCGGCCAAAGTGCGCCTCGGAAAACGGGATGCGCCGAGAGCTCAGCCAATCTAGACACTCAAAAGCCAGATAGAAGGCCACGATCGCCAGGAGCATCCAGCCCGCGCCGCCAATCCAGGCGCAGATGATGCGGGCCTTGTCGCCAAGAACAATCTCGGCCGAGTCGGTGAGGTCGTAGCTGCGGCCGAACACCATGCAGATGGCGAAAAACAGCGACGGCAGAATAATCGATGGGCGCCAGGTGTCGCCACGGCCAAAGAACACGTAGCGAAACGGCAGCGTGAGCAGGCAGGCAAGCGCAAGCAACATGACCGCGTCGGTATGGCCGGCAAACGAGAGGAGCACCTCGTAGCACACGTACAGCATGCCCGAGGCTTTGGGGTCAATCGCCAAGACTGCGTTGCTCGACACCGGGGCGGGATCGATGGAAAACGCCGTGGTCGCCAACAGCGCGAGCAGAAATGCGATGAGCGTCTGCTTGGCGGGGTAGCGCTTAAACCAGACGATGCGGGCAGCGTCGCGCGCAGCCGTTGTGGAGAGATCGGAATCCTTCACAGTCCGAAAGCCTTTCTAGAAAACCTATCAAACTCGGCAAGACCACCACAAAAGTGCCTGTCCCCTTTGTGGTGGTCTTGGTTAGGCGTCCAGGTAGACGCGCTGGGGCTGGTTGCGGCGACGGGCGAAGATGATGAGCGCCAGGCCGGCGATCACGAGCGGCAGGCTCAGCAGCTGACCCATGGTGATGACGCCGCCCAGCAGATAGCCCAACTGGGCATCGGGCACGCGCACGAACTCAACGAGAAAGCGGACGATGCCGTACCCCATCACGAACACGCCCATAAACGTACCCTGGGGCAGCGGCGGCTTTTTGCGGCTGAGTACCTGCAGGATGCAAAAGAGCACGATGCCCTCAAGAAACGCCTCATAGAGCTGGGAGGGATGGCGCGGCACATCGCCCGCGGTGCCACCGAAGACCACGCCCCAAGGCAGATCGGTCGGTTTGCCCCACAGCTCGCCGTTGACGAAATTGGCGCAACGTCCCAGGCACAGCGCCAGCGGAGCACCGATCACGGCAAGGTCGGCGATAGTCCAGGCGTCGAGCTTATACATGCGGCACACGATGATGCCGCCCAAGATGCCGCCCACCAGGCCGCCGTGGAAGCTCATGCCGCCCTCGTTGGTGGCAAAGATCTCGAGCGGATGCGCCCAGTAGTAGCCGTCGCCGTAAAAGATGACGTAGAACAGGCGGGCGCCAATGATAAGGCCAAAGACCACGCCGACCACGACACTCGTCAGGTCGTCGACCGTAATGTCAAAACCCCAACGGCGCTGCGTGCGGTACATGACGACCGCCGTGAGCAGAGCTCCGACCACATAGGCCAAGCCGTACCAGTAGATGGTGATGGGCCCCGCCGAGATGGCGACGGGATCAAGCATATGGTAGAGGTCGTTGAGCATATCGGTCCCCCTGCTCCCTACATACAAATGCGGCCGCGGGCCTTGCGCTCGCAGCCGCATATTTGAGCGTAACGTCTATGCGGAGTATGCCGTCCGCAGCTTTCGCAGCTTAGAACGGCGCGTACTCGTCGTACAGGTCCTCGGCCTCGCCGGAGGCATTGACCTGCTCAACGCGGGTAACGCCGGGCACATGCTCCTTCAGGATACGCTCAATGCCCATGGACAGGGTCAGCGAGCTCATGGGGCAGCCGGCGCAGGCGCCCTGCAGCTCCAGCTTGACGACACCCTCGTCGTCGACGCCCACATACTCCATATCGCCGCCATCGGCCTGCAGGTTGGGGCGAATCTCTTCAAGAACCTTCTTAAGCAGCTCTTCGTTAACAGCCACAGGGGCTCCTTTCTCACAATTACGCGGGCGCGCCCGCGGACAGAAGCTATGTTACTACAGCCATGTACCCGCTCACGAGCCGTCCATGCGCGCAGACGCGACTTTCACGAGTAGTCAATTTGAGACGGGGCTCTTTGAGCTGCCTTTTGTTGCCAGCTGACGTTGCCACGCGCTACTGCTGAGCCTGTCCCTCGGTGCCGATGTGAACATCGACGATAACCTGGCGATAGCTGATGCCACAGGAGTCGAGGATGCGGCGGCTGATGCGTCCATCATCAGTGTCGGCGTATTTGTTGTCCAGGTAGACAACCTCGCCCACGCCCACCTGCGCCAAAATCTTGGCGCAGTCGTGGCACGGAAACAGCGTGACGTAGACCGTGGAACCCTCGAGATCCTTGAGCGAACCACGGTAGTTGAGCACGGCGTTCGCCTCGGCATGGACCACGTAGTTGTGCTTGTCCTGCAGCGGATCGTCGCTCGTACCCCACGGGAAAAAGTCGTCGTTGAGCGCCGAGGGTGTACCGTTGTAGCCCACCGAAAGGATGCGGTGGTTGGTGCTGGCGATGCACGCACCCACCTGCGTGTTGGGGTCCTTGCTGCGGCGCTGCGCGGCGATGGCCACGCTCATAAAGAACTCGTCCCAGCTAATGACGTCCAGGCGCTTGCCTGACGAAGTTTGATGAAGATCGTCCGACATGGCAGACACCTCCGTAATCGCAATAGTTTGACCCATTGTAGCAGGTGAAAGGTGGGGGCGTTTGTCCCACCGGCGCCCTCACTTTTACACGCGGCGAGGCTTTTGGTTGATGCGGTACAGCTCGGCGAGACCCCGCAGCGTCAGTGCGTCGTCTACCGTCAGGCTGTGGCCGACCAACGCCGCGAGCGCCTCGGCATCGTCGCCGGTGATGACAATGGGCACGCTGCCCTCCCCCGCCGCCTTGGTCGCGCGCATCTCGGCAAGCACCATGTCGAGCATGCCGTCGATACGGGCTACCTCGCCCAAGACCACGCCCGAGCGCATCGCCTCGCGCGTGTTACGGCCGATGACATGCGTGGGTGCCGAGGGCTCGACCTGGGGTAGGCGCGCCGCAGCGGCCGAGAGCGAGCGGGCGCCGAGCGCCAGACCCGGCGCGATAACGCCGCCGACAAAGGTTCCGTGCGTATCGATGACCTCGATATTGGTCGTCGTGCCCAGGTCGATCACGATGCACGGAGAGCCATAGACGGCACGGGCCGCCACGGCGTCGGCGATGCGGTCGGGGCCGATCTCGGCCGGGTCGTCGTAGTGGACGGGCATGCCGGTCTTGAGGCCCGGTCCCACGGTGAGCACGCGCCCCGTGCAGGTACGGGAAAGAGCCGCCTTCCACGGGCGCTCGAGCGCCGGCACCACGCAGCTCAGCACGGCCGCCGTGGGCACGAGCGCGCCGGGCATGCCCGCATCGGCCGCCAGCGCGGCCATAACTTGAGCGAGACGCATGCGCGCTTCGTCGGCCGTAATGCTCGACGGCGTCGTGATCTCGCACGTCGCAAGCGGGCATTCCTGCGCCGCGGCCGAATCCTCGGCAAACAGACCAAAGCGAATGAACGTGTTGCCCACATCGACCGTCAATATATATGCGCACCCATTAAGCATCGTCGGCGCTCCTTTCGTCTGCCCAGCAGTATATCGCCTACCTAAACCAGTCATCCCGAAATGACTAGCTTGCGGTTATACTGGTGCGCGGTTGTTTGCGAGCTCACGCGGCGGCCCTTGGTAACCCGACTTCCCGCGCCGTATCCGTAGCGGCGCTCCCGGGGGAAGCGGATATACGCAAAGGAGTTTTATATGAGCAATCCCTCGAACCGCGCCTCGATGCGCGGGCAACTCACGCTGCGCGGTGTCATCATCGGCGTCCTGGGCTGCGTGATTATCACGGCAAGCTCGGCCTACACCGCCCTCAAGATGGGCGCTCTCCCCTGGCCGATCGTCTTCGCTGCCGTCATCTCGCTGTTCTTCCTTAAGCTCATGGGCAATGCCAGCCTCAACGAGGCCAACGTCACCCACACCATCATGTCCGCGGGCGCCATGGTCGCCGGCGGCCTGGCGTTTACCATCCCGGGCGCCTGGATGCTGGGCTATGCCGACCAGATCAGCTGGCTCGACATGTTTATCGTGGCACTCGCCGGCACCATCCTGGGCCTGCTGGCCACCGCGCTCATCCACCGTCACTTTATCGTGGACGCCGCGCTTGAGTTCCCCACCGGCAACGCCGCAGCTCAGACCTTGCGCGCGACCGAGGCTGGCGGCAAAACCGGCAAGCAGCTCTTTGGCTCCATGGCCATCGCAGGCATCTATAGCGTGCTGCGCGACGCCCTGGGCGTGGTGCCCAGCATGCTGTGCACGCTCAACATCCCCGGCGTGACCTTTGGTATCTACAACTCGCCCATGCTGCTCTCCGTCGGCTTCCTCGTGGGCTTCGCCCCGGTCGCCTTCTGGTTTGCCGGCGCCCTGCTGGGCAACTTTGGCATCATCGTGGGCGGCACCGCTGCCGGTCTGTTCGACGTTATGACTGCACAGGGCATCGTCAAGTCTCTGGGTATGGGCCTCATGATGGGTTTTGGCGTCGCCGTCGTCCTCAAGGACATCCTGCCGCAGGTCGCCGGTATCGTCCGCGGTCTTGCCGCCGACAGCTCCACCGACACCGACGAGCAGTCGCTCATCTCGGGCTCCCTTAAGCTCGACGCCGGCATCATCGGCCTGGGCGCTGCCGCCATCGCCGTGATCGTCGCCATCGCGCTTGACCTTGGCCCCGTTCCGGCCGTCATCGTGACGCTGTTCACCTTTGTCACCACCATCATGAGCGCACAGAGCTGCGGCCAGACGGGCATCGACCCCATGGAGATCTTTGGCCTCATCGTTATGCTCATCGTGGCTGCCTTCGCACAGATCGCTCAGGTCAAGCTGTTCTTTATCGCCGGCATCGTAGCCGTGGCGTGCGGCCTTGCGGGCGACGTCATGAACGACTTTAAGGCCGGCGCCGTGCTGGGCACCAACCCGCGTGCGCAGTGGATCGGTCAAGCCATCGGTGGCATCGTGGGCGCCCTGGTCGCCGCCGCCGTCATGGTCGCGCTCGTCACCGCCTATGGCCCGGACGCCTTTGGCCCCGACAAGAGCTTTGTTGCCGCGCAGGCAAGCGTCGTCGCCACCATGGTCTCGGGCATCCCGAGCGTGCCGTGGTTTGCGGGCGGCTTTATCGCCGGCATCGTCATGTACTGGCTCGGCATTCCGGCCATGATGATCGGCCTGGGCGTGTACCTGCCGTTCTACATGTCACTCACGGCCTTCCTAGGCTCCTGCGTTAAACTCGCCTACGACAAGTGGTCCGCCCACCGCGACGCCACCGCTGGTCTTTCTGACGAGGAGAGGGCTGCCAAGGACGCCGCCTTCCAGGAACAGGGCCTGGTTGTCGCCAGCGGCCTGCTCGGTGGCGAGTCCATCGTCGGCGTTATCCTGGCGTTTGTCTCCGTGGGCTTAAGCCTGCTGGGCTAAGCTGAGCAGCTGCTCGACAGCAACCATATTGCCTACGATTTGCCCGGTCGGTAGCTTTCGCGGCTGCCGACCGGGCTTTTTGATATCGAAACAAAGAAAGGCCGGCGCGCTGCGTTTAACAGCGCGCCGGCCTTATCGGTTAAGCCATCGAAGCGCTCCTGCTATGAACCGAAGTTCGTTGCAGAAACTACGCTCGAAACGCTACATCTGCTTGCGACGACGATCGCTCAGCGTCACACCCGCGGCCACGAGGGTGATACCGCCGATGACGAACACCTCGCCCGCAAGAGCGGAATTGTCGCCAGTCTGGGCGAGTGCGGCAGGCGCAGCCTGTTTCTTGGCAACGGGGGCCTTTGCAGCAGCCTGCGCAACCTGAGGCTTGGCCTGCGGCTCGGCCTTGGGATGATACTTGTCGTACTCGGCCTGTGCGGCAGCCAGGGCATCCTTGGCATCGTCAAGCTCAGCAAGCGCGGCGGCATAGGCGTCGTTGGCATCGGACAGCTTGGCATCGGCATCGCCCAGAGCGGCCTTGAGACCAGCGGCGGCATCGACGGCGGCCTTATAGCGAGCGTAGGCAGCGTTCAGCTTGACCAGCTTCTCGTTGCCCGTCGTGCCCGCGGCAAGGGATGCCTTGTGGTCGACAGCCTCAAGATCGGCCTTGAGTGCCTCGTCGCTGGCAAGCTCGGCCTTGGCCTTGACGATCTCGAAGTTCGCATCGACGACGGCTTCGTTGGCGGCCTCGAGCTGCTTCTGGGCATCGGCGACGCCGGCGACGGCGGCGTCATAGGCGACCTTGGCGTCGTCGACCGCTTTTTGGGCTCCAGCGAAGCGCTCGAAGGCCTTGTTTGCGGTGGCCAGCTCGCCCTCCGCGGCCTTGACCTTCGCCTGCGCGTCGGACAGGGCCTGCTTCTTGGCGTCAACTGCCTGCTTGGCGTCCGAAAGAGTGGTCGCAGCGTGCGTATCTGCGGCCTGAGCCTTGTCAACGCCAGCCTGGGCAGTGTCGTCGGCCTTCCTGGCATCGTCAAGCGTGCCCTGCTTGTTCGCAAGGTCCGTCTTGGCGGCATCGCGCTTGGCGGTAAGGTCCTTGACCGAAGCGGTGGCGTTGTCATACGCCTCGCTGGCCTGGTCGGACTTTGCCTTGGCAGCATCGCGGGCGCTGCGAGCCTTCGCCTTGTGAGCAGCGGCATCGGCCGCCTTCGTCTTGCTGTCAGCAAGCGTGGCGTTTGCCTTATCGAGAGCTGCCTGGGCAGTAGCGGCCTCGCCCTTGGCGGCATCGAGCTTGGCCTGGGGCGTCTTGACGTCAATACCCTTGAGTTTGGCTTCGGCGGCGTCGTATGCCGTCTTCGCGGCGGCGGTGTCGGACTTAGCCTTCTCGTACTCACCCTTGGCGGTGTTCATGTTCACATCTGCTGCGGTGAAAGCGTCCTGGGCGGCATCCTGCCCGTTTACAGCTGCGAAGTAAGCTTCCCTAGTAGTTCCAAAGTTCTTCTGCGCCTCGGCGAGCTTGCCCTGAAGCTCCTTGAGCTGCGCCTTCTGCGCCTGCGTGCCGCCTGCGTTGTAGGCAGAGTCGATGTAGTCGTTCACGAGCTTCTTGAACTCGGAGACAGTGAAATCCATCTGTCCCGTGCTTCCGCTATAGTCGAAAACGGTTACCTCGGAATCGGTTTTCTTACCGCTACCGGTTGCGATGCCGATAGCCTTCGCACCGGCATCGATGATGTTGAGATAGTGCCCGCACTCCTTGTAGATGCTGTAATGGTGCTGGTAGATATAGTAGGAATCATATCGATGGCTTCCAAGTGCGTCACCATACTGCTCGACGTACTTATCGAACGCCTTTTTCTCCTGGGTGTAGAGACCGGTATATGGCCAGCCAAGCGTATCCTCGGTCTCGCCTCCGGTGTATGCCCCGCCGCCGCCTGCAAGATTCTCACCTTGATCGAAATAGCAGTTCGAGTGTCCCCAAATGTTCGATGAATATGATGTATTGAGGGCGGCTGCCGCAGTCATGCGGAGGCTGACGCTAAGCTCAGACTGGCCGTTCGCCTTGCGGAGGTTGTTCTGGGTATCGAGATAGGTCAGGGCGTTACGCATCTGCTCCAAGGAGAGCGGATTGGTGTCGCGAGACATGTCCTGATCGACGTACTGGTCATACCATTCGGCCTTGTCATCGGCACCGGTCAGCATCGATACGGCGTCCTGGGCGTTCTTCTTCTGCGTGGCTGTGAACTGGCTGCCGCCGATGATGTAGTTCATGAAGCCGAACATACCCTGACTGATGACTTCCTGGTCAACGGTCATGTTGGACTTTAGGTCTGCAATCTGCTGCTCAAGAGCCTCAACCTGGGCATTAGCAGCGTCATAAGCCTTTTCCGCGGCGTTCGAAGCAGCGCAGGCCGCCTCCCACTCGCTGCGCTTCTGTTTGCGAACTTCGACAAGCTTATCGTACGCGGTCTTCTTGTCTGCTTCGGTCTGCTGGGCCTGCTCGTATGCCGTCTTCGCGGCGTCACGCTTACTGGCCGCGTCCTTGTACTCCTTGTTTGCCGCATCGTATGCAGACTGGGCAGATGCCACAGCAGCGTTGGCGGCGTTGGCCTTCTCCTGCGCGGCAGCGACGGCAGCCTGGGCGGCCTGCAGATTTGTCTGTGCGGTGGCGTCGGCATCCGTCGCGGCATTGAGCTCCGCCTGCGCGGTCTTGAGCTCACCAGCAGCAGCGATCTTGGCGGCCTCAAGCGCACTCAGGTCGACACCCGTACCCGAGACGGCAGCATCGAGCGCGGCCTGCGCCTGGTTGAACTTCTGCTGGGCGTTATCGCGCGCGGTGGTTGCGGCTGCGAGCGCAGCGGCAGTCTCCTGCTTCTTGGCCTGGGCAGTCGTCAGAGCGGCCTCAGTGTCCTTCTTTTCCTGCTGGGCGCTAGCCTCGGCAGCCTTGGCCTGGTCCAGATTGTCCTGTGCAGTAGTAACGGCCTTATTGGCGTCATCGAGCTTTGCCTGCGCGTCCTCGACGGCCTTCTTGGCGGCCTCGTACTCGTCCATACCCATGGCCTCGAGCTTGGCCTGGGCATCATCGAGGGCCTTCTTGGCCTCATCCTGCTTTGCCTTGGCGTCCTTGAGCGCCTGGGTCTTATCCTCGACACTCTTGTTGGCTTGATCGAGCTGATCGTTCAGGTCGCCCAGCTTCTTCTGCTGCTGCTCGGTCTTTTCGACGGCGGCTTTGAGCTCGTCAATCTTCTCCTGGAGCGCGGCGACTTCTGCTGCGTTCTGCTCGATTTCGTTGTCGCTCACAGCCTGCGAGGCCTGATTCTTTTGCTGCTGTGCCTGCTTTTGAGACTGGCCCGCCGCGTCGGCCTTCTTCTGGGCGGCATCGTAGGCGGCCTGAGCGTCCTTGAGCTGCTTTGCCGACTCCTCGGCCAGCTGGGCAGCCGTCTTTACGACCGCTTGGTTACCGGCGGCAACGGTATTCTCTACAGAACTACCCCCCCCCTGAACAGAATCGCCGTTATCGGTTGACGGTGCGGCGATTGCCGCCAGCGGCGACATGAGCGGCTGAGCGATGAGGCCCGCCGTCAAAACGGTTGCGACGGCGCGGTTAGCAACGCCCTTGACGTTGACAGTCTTGGCCCGAGGCTCAAAGTGTTGTGGACTGTAGTTTGCCATGGCTTTCTCCCTTTGACACGGATGTATCCATACGCTTCAAAATGTAGGAGCTGATTTTTGAATTCTGTTGCGCAACATTGGCGACCAGCGTATTTTTTGAAATTCACGCTCTCGTGCTTCACAGTTTCGTCACATTTGAAGGAGCTGGTGCATCATATTCTCGCGGGATGGAATTGAGCCTGTGATTTGCATTTGCTCCCGCGTCATCCGCCCTATCGGATTCCGCATCCAACAGACACCCCGCCCGCCACGGTGTAGAGTTAGGACAACGGGCGCGTTGCGCGGACCGCGCTGGAACGAGGTGGACATGGAACTCGACAAACAACAAATCAAGCGACTACGCGAACGCCATCACCGGCGCCACGGCATCCGCCCCGCCCATAGCGAGGCCATGGAGAACGCCACCCGCTTCCTAAAGCGCGCGTTCAACATTCGCGAGGGACGCGCGCCCTACCACGTGATCCGCAAGCGTTTTGTAAACGGGGCGCGCCTGACCGGCTCTCACCTGTGCATCCTCATCATCGCCATGCTCATCGCAAGCATCGGCCTCGATATCGATTCGGACATCGCCATCGTGGGCGCCATGCTCATCTGCCCGCTCATGGGATCGGTCCTTGCCATGGCATATGGCATCGCCACGCTCGACCGTGAGATTACCGTCGAAGCCGTCGCCAGCCTTGCGCTGCAAATGGCCTTTTGCCTGGTCACGTCCACGTTGTACTTTAAGCTCTCGCCCCTTGGCACCACCACAGCTGCCATCATCGACAATTCGACGCCGACTGTGTGGGACCTCGCTGTCGCGCTCGCCGGCGGCTTTGCGGGCGGCCTAGGCAACTCACGCGACCAGGAACCCGCCACGCTCATTGCCGGCGTAGCCGTGGCGACCGCGCTCATGCCGCCCCTGTGCGCGGCGGGTTACGGCATCGCCATCGCGAGCGGGTCGCTGTTCCTCTCGGCGCTCTACGAGTTTGGCATCAACGTCGTCTTTATCGCGCTGGCGGCCGAAGCCGTATTGCTTCTTTTACGTGTACCGCTCAAGCGCGACCTCAACGGCGACGGCATTGTGACTGCCGAGGAAAACGTTGAGGTCGACGAGCTATCGCGCAAGGTGCGCCGACGCATCATTGTGGGCACGGTAGTCTTTGCCATCCCCTGCATCGTTATGACCGCGGGTTCCATTGGCACGGCGCAGGCCGGCGTGCAGGACGGCTACGGCGTCACCGAAACCACGCGCGAGCTTGCGGCGGTGCTGCCAGGCTTTAAGGATTACACCGTCGCCGTCGAGACCTCGGCCACCGAGGGCGACGAGGAGGGCCTTGTCGAGCGCCAGACTGTCGCCCACGTGACGACAGGCGAGGCGCTCGGGGCGCACGACCGCCGCGTTGCCCGCAAGCTCATCGACCTCAACGTGCCCGAGCTCGATCGCGTGGAGTTCGATGTGAAGTGATGCCGGCGCGGGATGAATGCTCGCACGGACGCAAGTTACGACGCGGCGCAGACGCGATACGGACACGAGCAAATAGCGGGGTGCAGTTCACACCCGCACCCCGCTCGCTGTTTTATTGCCGTGAATCAGACGTCCGCATCGACATCGCCAGACTCCACCGTAAACGCCGGATCGGTGCTCACAAGATATAATCGGGTCACCTTAGTATTTCTAATTAGGTAAATCTGCCCCTGATTGCGTCGGCGTGACATATACGCCACGTGGACCGTACCGAATTCTTCGCCGTTTTCCTTCTTTAATATCAGGATGTTGGGGTCATCCGTACGCTTAAACTGCCCGTCAACGCAGCTGCCGTCTTTGTCGACCAGTTGCCACCGATGGTTATCCTCTTCAAGAAAGGCCAGGGTTTCCAGACTCGTCTTGTCGTCCCGATAGTAACCGTCAATGACAAACCCTACGGAAGCGCATTCCTGCATATAGGACGTTTCTCGGCTTATAGCAAACAGCCCTGTAGCGCCCAGGAGCACAGCCAGGCAGACCACTGCAAGGGTTATCGAAATAGCACGGCGATCCATGTTAGCCCAACCGATAGTCGTTTAACGGAGCGCGAAACATACCTGGAACCTCCGATATCAGGGGGAACGTCGCCAGCAGGCTGGCGACAACTATATGTTTCTGACATCAAACCATATGGCTGCCACTCGCGGAGGGGGCATCGGCGAACGGCGTGTTTTCATACTCCATTGGTCAAACCTAAGCGCGGCCCTACAGCTCGTACTTGTACACGCGGTAGATGTACTTCTCGGCTTCCATCTCGTAGGTGGCGATGGGCAGTCCTCAGCGATCATCTCGTCGTTTGGCAGATAGGTCAAACTGTGCTGGCCCGCGTTGAGCGAATAATCGCCTTGAGCCTGCAGCAACTTGTCCTCAAAGCCCGAACCGGCCCAAAAATCGGGCAAGCCCACGGAAGGCTGTAGCAAGGTCATTTGCGCAACATATGTCCAGCAAAAACGGGTGGTAGCCGGTACGGCTACCACCCGTTTGTCCCATATCTAGCCCATAGCAGGCCAGTTACTTCTTAATGCCGCGTCCCAGACGCTCGGCGACCGATGCCACGGCTTCCTCGTTGGCAGGTCCGCAACTCACGCAGCCATCGTGGGCACGCATCTGGCCGGTGACCTCGTCCATCGCAAGCGGTGCCACCTTCTCGAGCTTAAAGCCCTTGCCGGCGCGCATGTTCTCCTTGGCCACGCTGATCATGAGCTTAATGCGGTTGAGCTGGTTGACCTCGGATGCGCCGGGGTCGTAGTCCACCGCGACGATGTTGCTCTCGGGATGTTGGCGGCGCAGCTCCTTGATTACGGCCTTGCCCACCACGTGATTGGGCAGGCACGCGAAGGGCTGCGTGCAGATGATGTTGGGCGCACCGTGGTCGATCAGGTCGAGCATCTCGGCCGTGAGCAGCCAGCCCTCGCCCATGTTGTTGCACACCGAAAGCACCGTGCGGGCCTTGTCGGCCATGGTGCCGATGCGCTCGGGCGCCTCAAAGCGGCGGGACTTCTCGAGCATCTCCTCCACCGGCGTGCGCATCCAGTCCACCAGCTTAATGAGCGCCTGCATGCTAGCGCGCGCCGTGGCAGAGCTTCCCAGCTCGTCTTTTTGAAGCTCGGCGTTGCTCATGGAGTACAAGAAGAAGTCGAGCAGGCCCGGCACCACGGCCTCGCAGCCCTCGCGCTCGATGACATCGACCACGTGGTTGTTGGCCGTGGGGTGGAACTTGACCAAGATCTCGCCGACCACGCCCACGCGCGGCTTGGTGCCCTCGCCCACGAGCGGCATGGTGTCGAACGCGCGGATGGCCTCGCGGCACAGCTTGGTGTAGTTGTGGCGATTGAACTTAGGCGCCAGCTTGCGGGCGCGCGCCATGTACTCCTCGTAGAGCGCGTTGGCGGCACCGGGCGTTGCCTCGTACGGGCGGCAGCGGTAGAGCATCTGCATCATAACGTCGCCAAAGAGCACCGCATAGACTGCCTGCTTAAGCAGCGCCGGCGTAATCTTAAAGCCGGGGTTGTCCTCGCCGAGCGCCACGGCCGAAAGCGAGATCACCGGAATCTCGGGGTGGCCGCTCTCGCGCAGGGCCTTGCGGATGAGCGCGATGTAGTTGGTGGCACGGCAGCCACCGCCGGTCTGGCTGATAACCACGGCCGTCTTGGACAGGTCGTATCGACCGCTCTCGATGGCCTCCATAATCTGGCCCGTCACCAGAATCGACGGGTAGCAAATGTCATTGTTCACATAGCGCAGGCCGGCCTCGACGGCGTCGTGATCGGTCGAGGGCAGCAGCTCCAAGTTGTAGCCGGCACCGCGGAACACCTCTTTGACCAGGTCAAAGTGGATCGGTGCCATCTGCGGGCACAGAATGGTGTAGCCCTCGTCGCGCATCTGCTCGGTAAAGGGTACCTTGGGCCATGCGGTCGAAGCACTCTCGCGCTGAGCCTCAAACGTGTACTTGCGGCTCGCGAACGCGGGGGCATCCGTGGAGGGCGCCACCGGCGCGGCGTCGCCCTGCTCGTAGGCCTCACCCGCGGCCGTGGCCTCGGCCAGGCGCTCGGCTTCCTGGTCCTTGAGCGCCGCCATGAGCGAGCGGATGCGGATGCGCGCGGCGCCCAGGTTGGACACCTCATCGATCTTGAGCACGGTGTAGATCTTGCCGCTGGCCTCCAGGATCTCCTGAACCTGGTCGGTGGTCAGAGCGTCCAAGCCGCAGCCGAAAGAGTTGAGCTGGATCAGGTCCAGGTCGTTGCGCATCGTCACAAAACGGGCGACGGCGTACAGGCGGCTGTGGTACATCCACTGGTCGACGACGCGGATGGGGCGCTCAGGCTTCACGAGATGCGCGAGCGAATCCTCGGTAAAGACCGCAAAGCCAAAGCTCGAGATAAGCTCGGGCAGGGCGTGGTTGATCTCGGGGTCGTTATGGTAGGGACGGCCGGCGAGTACGATGCCGTGGCCGCCGTGGTCCTCGACCCACTTAAGAGCCTCCTCGCCCATGGTCTGGATGTCTTCGTGGAAACGCGCATCGGCCTCAAAGGCAGCGTTGACGGCGGCATCGACCTCGGAGCGCGTGATCTTGGGTCCGCGCACGCGACCGCGACCGGCCTCAGCATCGGCCACGCGGTCGACGGCGAGCACCTGGTACAGACGACGCTTGAGCTCGGTCTTGTCGTGATAGGGCACAAACGGATACAGGAACTCGATGTTCTGCTCGCGAATCTCGTCGATATTGAGTGCCAACGCCGTGGGGTAGCTCATGACGATGGGGCAGTTATAGCAGTTGCCAGCCGTCGGATCCTCCTTGCGCTCCCAGCGCACGCACGGCATCCAGATGAAGTCGACGTCACGGTCGATGAGGTTCATAACGTGGCCGTGGCTCATCTTGGCCGGGTAGCACACGCTCTCGGACGGCATGGACTCAATGCCCGCCTGGTAGGTCTTTTTGCTCGACTGGTCGGACAGCTGCACGCTAAAGCCCAAGCGCGTAAAGAACGCGTGCCAGAAGGGGTAGTTCTCGTACATGTTGAGCGCACGCGGAATGCCGACGGTGCCGCGCGGAGCCTCGTCGGGGCTCAGCACCTCGCGGTCAAAGAGCAGTTCGTTTTTCTTTTTGAAGAGGTTGGGAGCCTCGGTCTTCTGCTTTTTGTGGCCGGCGCCCTTCTCGCAGCGGTTGCCGGTAATGAAGCGCCTGCCGCCGCCAAAGTCGTTGACGGTGAGCTGGCAGTTGTTTGAGCAACGGCCGCAGCGAACATGCTTTTGCGTCACGGTGAGGTGCGCGATGTCCTCAGCCGAAAGGATGGTCGAGGTGCCGTCGGCGCCGGCGCGATCGCGGGCGAGCAGGGCCGCACCGTAGGCACCCATGCAGCCGGCGATGTCGGGACGCACGGCATGAACGCCGGTGAGCTGCTCAAACGCGCGCAGCGTGGCATCGGACATAAAGGTGCCGCCCTGGACGATCACCTGGCTGCCGATCTCCTTGGGGTCGCGCAGCTTAATGACCTTGAACAGGGCATTCTTGATGACGGAATAGGACAGGCCGGCCGCGATGTCGCCCACCGTGGCGCCTTCCTTTTGCGCCTGCTTGACGCGCGAGTTCATAAAGACGGTGCAGCGGCTGCCCAGGTCGACGGGAGCCTTGGCATGGATGGCGGCGTCGGCAAACGCGCGCACGTCCATGTTCATGGACACGGCGAAGCTCTCGATAAAGCTGCCGCAGCCCGACGAGCAGGCCTCGTTGAGCATGATGTGCTCGATCACGCCGTCCTTGACGCGCAGGCACTTCATGTCCTGGCCGCCAATGTCCAGGATGAACTCGACGCCGGGCAGGAACGCCTTGGCGCCGCGCAGGTGCGCAACGGTTTCGATCTCGCCGGAGTCGGCCTTGAGGGCCTCGATGAGCAGCGCCTCGCCGTAGCCCGTGGTGGTCACGTGGCCGATGGTGCAGCCGGCGGGAATATGGTTGTAGAAATCGGCCATGATGACCTTGGCCGTGCCCAGGATATCGCCGTTGTTGTTGCCGTACCAGGTGTGCAGCAGCTGGCCGTCCTCGCCCACGAGCGCGGCCTTCATGGTGGTGGAACCGGCGTCGATGCCGATGAACACGCGGCCGGTGTAGCCGTCGAGCTTGCCCTTGGGAACGACCTCGGTGTCGTGGCGACCCTTGAACTCGGCAAAGTCCTCGTCGGTGGCAAAGAGCGGATCCAGACGCTCGACCTCGGCACCCTGCGTGTCACCCAGGGCATCGATGGCCTCGATGAGCTGTGGGAACGTGCTGAGCTTGTTGGACTCGTGCGCCATGGCGGCGCCGCTCGCCACAAACAGGTGAGCGTTTTGGGGCACGATACGGTGCTCCTCGTCCAGGTTGAGCGTGAGGTAGAAGCGGTGGCGCAGCTCGGAGAGGTACTGCAGCGGGCCGCCCAGGAAGGCAACGTTGCCGCGGATGGGACGGCCGCACGCCAGGCCCGAGATGGTCTGGGTCACGACGGCCTGGAAGATGGAAGCAGCAACATCCTCGGGGCGAGCGCCCTCGTTGAGCAGCGGCTGCACATCGGTCTTGGCAAAGACGCCGCAGCGGCTGGCGATGGGATAGATGGTGGTGGCGTTGGCCGCGAGCTCGTTGAGGCCGCTCGCGTCGGTGTGCAGCAGGGTTGCCATCTGGTCGATGAACGCGCCCGTACCGCCGGCGCAGGTGCCGTTCATGCGCTGCTCGATGCCGTTGTCAAAGTAGATGATCTTGGCGTCCTCGCCGCCCAGCTCGATGGCGACATCGGTGGCCGGGATGAGGGTCTCGACGGCACGCTTGCTGGCAATTACCTCCTGAACAAACTCCAGGTCGAGCCACTGAGACAGCAGCAAACCGCCCGAGCCGGTAATGGCGCAGGTCATCTGGGCCGTCGGCAGCACAGTCGCAGCGCCCTCGAACAAGTCGCGGGCGCAAGCGCGAACGTCGGTGTGGTGGCGCTGGTACTTGGCGTAGACGATCTGGTTTTCGTCATTGAGCACGGCGAGCTTGACGGTGGTGGAGCCCACGTCGATGCCCAGGTGCAGGTTGCCACGAGCGTTCTCGGGGTTGAAGATCGCGCCTTCGGGGGCGTGGGCGGCGGCTATGGGCTCAGCGGCGGTGGCGGGCTCGCTAGTAACGGACGTCTCCCCTGCCGCGTTCTTGGCATCGGCAACTGCCTCGGCAACTTTCTCAGCTGCCGCGGTCGCGGCCTTCTGCGCGGCGTCCACCACGGCGGGCGCGGCCTCGCGTGCGGCAGCAACCATACGATCCTTAATGCCCTCGACGAGTTTGCTCATCTGTCTCTCCTCTTAGTTGTTGGACTCGACGGTTGCGGCGGTGTCGGCCGCGTCCTCGAGCTGCAAGTTCAATAGCTTCATGCCGTATTCCGGCACGTTGATATCGATGGGTTGGCCATACAGGTCACCAGGGCGCACAAAAGCGAGCACCGTCATAATGCGTGCCATGGCCTCGGGCGATTCGGTGAGCCCACGCTCAAACCAGTGCTGGATCATGCCAACCTCGGCACTCACGACGTAGGTGACGTAGTAGTCAAAGAACGTGCCCAGCGCCAGGCCCAAAATGCCCGTCTGCGCACGCGGCACCACAGCCTCACGCGCGGTGTCGATAATCCTTTTAATGAAGGCCTGGTCGCCGCCCGGACCCAGCAGTGCACCGATTAAGTCGCGGTTGGCCGCAAGATAACGCAGCAGCTCAACCGAACCGGGCGCCGGCTCGAGCTCATCGATGTTGTGATAGAGATCGGGCAGCTGAGCTGCGGTGATGAGCTCAATGCGCTCACGGATCTCAGCCAGCAAGCCGTCCTCGATTTGATTGATAAAGTCGGGAATATCGCGATAGTGCGAATAGAACGTGCGGCGCGTAAGGCCAGCGCGCTCGGTGAGCGACGCGACATTAATGCGCGAAAGGTCGCCGCTTTCGGCAAGCTCGCTGGCAAGTGCCTGGCGAAGGGCACGCTGCGAGCGAAGGGATCGGCGGTCGCATTTCTCGAGCTGGGACAAGCGTCCTCCTTGTTACTCAGCCTGTGCGCTATTGCACAGTGCGAGTATTATTGCACACCGTGTGCATCAACACGTAAAGGCAATATTTAGATTGTGGCAAAGGGACTGTCCCTTTGTCACATTATTCGATGACGGTGCGGGAGTTTTGCTTGCGCATGGTGGCGAGCATGTGTTTGGGGACGGCATGGACCATGCAGCTGCCGATGGTCACGCTCGCGGCGGCCTTAGCTGCATCGCTAGCGTTTTTGGTCGCGTAGCTGTGGCGGAAGCGTTTGAGCATGGCGATATCGTTGCCGCCGTCGCCGTAGACCGCGACCTCGTCCTCGGCAATACCGTAGTAGCCCGCCAGCCATGCCACGCTCTCGCCCTTGTTGCACGCCACGTCCGTAATTTCGAACATCACCGGATCGAACGGCGCGTTGACCACGCGGTCCGAGCGCTCGGCAAGATAGGCCTTAAGGTCACGCTCCAGCTCGGGCGAGGTCACGCGACAATTGATCTTGCATACATCGTGACGCAAGATATCGCTGATCGACTGGTCGAAATACTGCTCCTCGTGATACCCGCCACGTGCACGCATACCGCGCATCACAATACGCTTGATGGGGCTGTCCTTTTTAAAGCCCGCCTGATGCATCTCGAACGATCCGCTCGAAAACATGCCGTCGGGCGTGGAGCAGTCAAAACAGATATCCGGAAACTCCTTGAGCAGCTCCTCGGTGATCTGCGGATCGATGGTCCAGGTCTTGAGCACCTTGCCATGACTGTCGCGCACGATGGAGCCGTTAGAGCAGCAGGCATCGAGCGCCAGCCCCGTAAAGCCATGCTCGCCGATCGGCAGCGTCGAGCGTCCGGTCGCGGGAACCACATGCAGGCCAGCCTCGATCAGCTCGCGAATGGCACGGCGGATGGTCCCATCCGCCTCATGCAGGGCGTTAAGCAGCGTTCCGTCTAAGTCACTCGCGAACATCTTGATCATGGGCATGCCTCTCCTTCGTCTGCACGTTATTTTAGACGAAAGAGAAGCATGCCCATGCAAGGGTGTTCCAACGCGCCAGGACATTCGCTTCCGCAAAGCAACGGTGCCCCAGCGCGTTAAGACAATCGCCACAAGCGACTTTTCAGCCGATAAAGCAGCGCCGTCGTCAACGTCAGCACCGCCAGCATGCCTGCGAACACAATCGCCGGTGTCCATCGATCATATGCAACCCCGTACGTCAATTGGCCGATAGGTATTGCGCAGGAAAGGACCATGTAAACGACCGAAAGCACTTTTCCGCAGAGCTCAGTCGGCGCTACCCGCTGAACAAACGCGATGATTTCAACCGACGTAATGCTCGCCCACACCATGACCCATGCCGAACCAACCGCAAACACGGTGAACACGCATACATCTACGCCGAACAGCAGCGTAACAATAATCGGCGCGACTCCAAAACAGATCATCGCAACATATCGACATATGCCATTGAAAGAAAAACGATGCGGCCAAATGCCGACCAAGCCACTGCCGGCAAGACCACCCAAGCCCATAGCCACCTCAACTATCCCAACGCAGGACGATTGCATGCCGAGATGCTTTGTAACAATAATGGGAGCGCCAATCATTAGCCCAACCAACGCAAGGTTCAAAACTGCCGCAAGCAAAATCACAGCGACCAATAATGCATTTTGCAACAGATACCGAATCGACTCCCGATAATCGTTTCGGCATGTCGTACGAGTCGCGCCGTCTCCCATCGTGTCAGATGAGGCATTTTGCTTGAGTGCGACCCCAAACAAGAGAGCTGAAATCGCAAACGTTACCGACGCGATTGTGCAAAGAGCATCGATGCCAAAGCACCCATAGACTGCCGTCCCGACCACAGGACCCAAGATATTGCTCACCATGGTCACCTGCGAAACCAATGCAGTGGCCCGCTCAACCTTCTTTTCACCCGCCATGCGCACCGTCTCAATTTGGAGTATTGGCTTTAGCAGCGATTGAGCGCCATATTGAACACAAAGTATCGCTACTACGACGACCGCAAGAGGCAACGAGCGCTTCATGGGGATAGACAGCAGTGATGCAGTCATCAGAGCAATGCCGAGGGCCACGAGGACCTCGCGATGTCTTCCCCTATCCGCCAAGATTCCGCCAACCGGAGTTGCAAGTACGCCGGGTATGAACGCTATCGCCGCGACGACGCCATATAACGTTGACGATCCACTGCGATCGAACAAGTAAAGTGGATACGCAAAGCACAGCGCCGACAGCATCGAATACGTGCACAGCTGCGCAACCAGAAGTTCCGCGAGCCTGATTGACCGCACTGTTTTTGATTTCAACGAGACACCGACGTCTCTCAGCCCAGCCATAAGCCCACCCCCTATACATACCACTAGTATGTATTTAATGACTTGAAAAGGGCAGCCGTGGCTACCCTCACAAATCAATTACATATCGTTGGTATCTATATTACCACCCGGCGCGGTCCCATACGTCCCAAATCTGCGCCGTTGTCTGAAGCACTTCATTACCCAAATCGAGCCCCACCGCGGCAGCCATCTGCGCCAAACATTGTGTGCGAGCGAGCATTCGCTCCTTGGGCTCGAGCGGACGGAACAATGGCAGCAGCCAAAGATTCGCCAACAACGATACGGCCTCCGCCGCTTCGCGCGGGCATTCGCACGCAATGGAGCCGTCGGCGATGCCCTCCTCGATCACTGGCAAGAGACAGCCATCGGCCGACTCGTCAAATGAGCCCTGGTACTGCATCGCCAGTAGGCGCGAGCTTTTTACCGGATCTGCTGCAGGACGCATACGTGCCCATAGCTCAATTTGTGGAACAACGGACTCGGGAGCGTAAAGCCTTTTTAGCTTTTGGGCGCCGGTCATATTACCGACGCCAAGCATCGAGCGACGGTGCTCAACAATCGGAGCCATTGCCCGATCAAATGCGGCGTTGAAAATCTCCTCTTTGCTCTTGAAGTGATGATAGACAGCGCCTTTGGTCATGCCATCGAGACGGTCAACGATATCTTGAATGCTCGTCCCCTCATAACCCTGTGCGCAGAATAGCTCCAGTGCCGCGTCGAGAATCTTCGCGACCGTCTCCTCGGGATATTTATTGCGACCCATAATCCGCCCATCCGCAACACAAGCCTTATGCCTCACTGCAGTATTTTAACGTTGCAGATGACAGACGGTCGGCCCTACACCGCGGCGGGGCCGTGTTCGCCGGTGCGAATGCGGATGACTTCTTCGACCGGCTCGACCCAAATCTTGCCGTCGCCGACGGCACCGGTGCGAGCGGCGTTGCAGATGATGTCAACGATACCGTCGACATGCTCGTCGGCGCAGATAAGGGTGAACTGTACCTTAGGGATGGTATTGACGAGCAGTTCGTTGCCGCGAACGTATTCCTTCCAGCCATGCTGCGCGCCGCAGCCCTGCACCTGGTTGATAGTCATACCGCGAACATCAGCAGCAAACAGCGCGTCTTTGAGAACCTCAAGCTTCTCAGCACGAACGATCGCCGTAATTTTCTTCATAGTGAATTCCTCTCAATAATCAACGTATCCCTTTACATGAGACGCGGGTTTCCCAGGTGCCGTAAACCAACCTCAGAGATCAAAAAAGTTCAACTGACTGGTCTTAGCAGGTTTCCCAAGTGCCGCAGATTGCCGTGAAAGAGGAGCGAAGCGTACTTAAGTACGTGAGCGACGATTGAACGGCAAGGTGCGGTGCTTGGGGAAGCTGCTAATCGAGTCCGGAGAATGAGGGGTATGCGCTCTCGCCGTGCTGACTCGCATCCAGGCCCAGCGCCTCGTCGGCCTCGTCCACGCGCAAGCTACCGTGGAACAGAGCCTTGACCACTGCGGCGATCACCAAATCGAGCACCAGCACAATAGCGACCGTCACCACAATGCCCAAAATCTGCGAGATGAGCAGAGAAACGTCGCCCGTGTAGAACAGGCCACCCTTACCGGTCCACGAGAGCTCCGGCACGCAGAACAGGCCCGTGAGCACACCGCCCAAGATGCCGCCGATACCGTGGCAACCGAACGCGTCGAGCGCATCGTCGTAGCCGAACTTGGTCTTAAGATGGCTGATGGCCAGATAGCAGACGGGCGATACGATCAGGCCCATGACCAGCGCCGCCCACGGCTCGACAAAGCCCGCACCCGGCGTAACCACCACAAGGCCCGCAACCAAACCGGTGCTGGCACCCACCAGCGTGGGACGACCGGTGTGCACGCGCTCGACGACAAGCCACGAGACCATGCCCGCCGCGCTGGCCGTCACGGTGTTGAGGATGGCGAGTGCCGCCACGGCGTCGGCCTTAAACTCGCTGCCGCCGTTAAAGCCAAACCAGCCAAACCAAAGCAGGCCGGCGCCCAGCGCCACAAACGGCACGTTATGCGGACGGTAGCTCACCATGCCAAAGCCGCGACGACGGCCGAGCATTAAGCAGAGAATCAGGCCCGTGAGACCGGACGAAATGTGTACCACGTCGCCGCCGGCAAAGTCGAGCGCGCCGATGATGTCGCCGATAAAGGAACCATCGCCGCCCCAAACCATGTGGGCGAGCGGCGCATAGACCACGAGCAGCCAAATGCCCAGGAAGGCCGTCATGGCCCCAAACTTAACGCGACCGGCCAAGCTGCCCGTGACGATAGCTGCCGTGATCATGGCAAACGCCATCTGGAAGGCGATGTTGATGATCTGAGGGTAGACGGCACCGTCCGCAGCATTGCCCTCGGCCGCCTGCAGCACCTGGTTGAGCACCGGCAGGCACAGCAGCTGGTCAAGGCCTCCAATAAACGGACTCGAGCCGTCGCCGCCGTAGGCCAGCGACCAGCCGGCAACAATCCACAGCACGCCCACCAAGCCAATGACTCCAAAGCACATAAGCATGGTGTTGATGACATTTTTGCGCCTGGACAGGCCGCCATAGAAAAACGCCAGACCCGGTGTCATTAAAAACACGAGCATGGTGCAGATGAGCATAAACGTTGTCGATCCCGTATCGTACATTCGCTCCCCCTTGGTCGCATGAACGTTGTCGGCGCTCATGATGCGGCCGAGGGCCAACTGGTGTAGACCAGATACGGCGTTGTTAAACGCTGCGTTGTCGAATGGAAACGGTGCCGCAATCTTGGAAACGGCACGGCAACGGGCGCGAAACGAACGGGAAACGTGCGAACGAGAAGGGCGCGCTTGGCTCCGCTCTGGCTAGCGCCGGAACAGCTCGCGGGCTCGGTCGCGGAGGTCGGTAGCTCGGATGACGCCCTCGTAACGATTGATGCGCAGACGCGGGAAGGCGTTAAAGAAGCGTAGGTCGCGGCGGCTGAGTGACACGCTCGGCACCGGACGGCTCATGCGCTTGCCGGTACGGAGACGGGTGAGCGACGGACGGGGCACGCTCGGCGCGGCATCGGCCACGCGGCGGGCAGCGAGCGCCAGGCCGCGAGCACCATCCGAGATAAACGTCGGCATCGAAGCCTTCTCGCGCAGGGCATCGAGCGCCGCGTCGCCCAGCTCGGCCAGCCAAGCGTTAACGGCGCGACCGCGGATATGCGTCTGCGCCACTGAGTCGATCGCCGAATCGGGAATACGTTCGAGCATAGAGTCGGAGGCGTCGGCAAGCGACTCATTGATGCGGTCGGCAAGGTCGGCACGCACACGCTCAAGCTGATCGGACAGGCGGCGCCAGCTGGCCAACGAGCACACCACATCGACCATCATCGCGACCGCGACGATAAAGGCGGACAGCCGCACAATCAGCACCGGCAGATGGCCAAGCAGCCCCAGCAATGCCGGCTCCACTAAACGGCAAATACACAACGCACCCAAGCCAAACGCGCAGGCCCAGTACAGGCAGATGCGTCCGTGCAGGTTAAACGGCAGGTGCGAATAGTCCCAAAAGCGAGCGCCCTTTGTTTTTTCCAACAGCACGCCCACACTGTACTCGATTGCGCTGCATACAAGCGCCGCGGCGACAAACTGGCTCGAGGCATCCGGAATCCCGCGCAACAGCAGCCAGCAGGCAATGCCGCCCGCGCCATAGATTGGGCAGCACGGCCCCAGCAAAAAGCCACTGTTGGCAAATCGTCCGTGGTTGAGCATGGCGCAGACTGTCGATTCCCATGCCCAACCGCAAAAACCGTAGAAGGCAAACGAGAGTACCAGCGCCGAGGGCGGACAGGCGGCAAGCGTCGCGCCGTCAAATGCCATGTCGATCGCGGTCCCCACCGTCTACCCTCTCCTCTTCTCGCTCGAATCTTTGCTCGAGCCGTCGCTCGAGCCCTCGCTCAAATCGTTCGCGCCGTCTTTGCGCGGCAGGCGGCCTGCGACCGTCTCACGCAGAGCACACCATTTATCCGCCAGGCAAACAATCCACGCCTCGCGACACGTCGGCGGCACGGGCACCAGCGGAAACATATGCCGCACGATGATATTCCGCTCGCGCAACGTCAGCTCAAAATCTTCCTCGGCACGCGCCAGGGCAAAAAACGGATGCCGAAATCCGTGCAGGCGATGGCTCGGATCGGGATCGTGCCAGTCATAGAGAAAGTAATCGTGTAACAAGGCTCCGCGCAGCAGCGAGGCACGGTCGATCGAAATGCCAGCACGGCCCAAGTGCTCGGCAAAGGACAGACTTGCCCGTGCCACCGAGGTCACATGTGCATAGACCGTCACGTCGCCATGCTGGATAAACTCGCGCGTCAGGTCCAAGCGGCCCGCCTGGGCGAGCTGGCGGGCGGCATCGTCGACCTCGTGCGCGATTTTCTCGGCACGAACGGCATCGGACATGCTGCCTCCTTCCAGCGGCTCACGGCGGCAAGCCACGGCCTGTGCACAATCGATAAAAACATCATGGAACACATCAGTATGGCATCGGACAAAACGTTTTGCCCCACCAGTTGGCGAATTACCGCGCCGCCGTCACATATCAAACGCCAAAATGTGCGAGACTGTCTTGTGCAATTGTGTCGGCCGAGGGAGCGCCGACGCTCGATTCGCATGGAGTAACCCACAACGATGCTGCTTACGCAAACGACAACGCCCGAGGACGTCAAGGCTCTTAATCGTGCCGAGCTCCCGCAGCTCTGCGACGAGATTCGCCACGCCATCCTCGAAAGCTCCGCCGCCGTCGGCGGGCACGTTGCCCCCAACCTGGGCGTCGTTGAGCTTACGGTCGCGCTCCATCGCGTGTTTAACTCCCCTATCGACAAGATTGTCTTTGACGTTTCGCACCAGACCTACGCCCACAAGGCGCTGACTGGGCGCGCGTACACTTATATCGATCCTGAGCGCTTTGGCGAGGCCTCTGGCTTTGCCAATCCCGACGAGTCCGAGCATGACCTGTTCGCCATGGGCCACACCTCCACATCGGTGAGCCTGGGCTGCGGCCTGGCGCACGCTCGTGACCTGGCGGGCGATGCGTACAACGTCATTACCGTTATTGGCGACGGCTCGCTTTCGGGCGGCCTGGCGTTTGAGGGCTTTAACAATGCCGCCGAACTCGATAGCAACCTGATCATCATCGTCAACGATAACGACCAGTCCATTGCCGAGAACCATGGCGGCCTGTATCGCAATCTGGCCGAGCTGCGCGCCAGCAACGGCACCTGTGAGCGCAACATTTTCCGCGCGATGGGGCTCGATTACCGCTATCTGGACGCCGGTAACGATGTGTTGGCCCTCGTCGACGCGCTGCAGGAGCTGCGCGATATCGATCACCCCATCGTGCTGCACGTCTCGACCGCCAAGGGCAAGGGCTTTGAGCCAGCCCAGAGCGACCCCGAGCGCTGGCACCACGTGGGTCCGTTTGACATGGCGACCGGGCGCAAGCTTTGCCCGGGCCATCCGAGCGAGCCTGCGCCGCGCACCTATGCCGACATTACGGGCGAGGCGCTCAGCGCCGCCATCAAGCGCGATCCGCAGGTCGTGGGCATCACGGCCGCCACGCCCTACATCATGGGCTTTACACCCGAGCTTCGCGCTGCCGCCGGCAAACAGTTCGTCGATGTGGGCATTGCCGAGGAGCACGCCGTGACCTTTGCCACCGCGCTTGCACGCTCGGGCGCCAAGCCAGTCTTTGGTGTGTACGGCACGTTTTTGCAGCGCGCCTACGACGAACTGTGGCACGACCTGTGCCTCAACGACGCCCCGGCAACCATTTTGGTGTTTGGTGCGTCAATCTTTGGCACCACATCCGAGACGCACCTCTCGTTCTTTGATATTTCCATGCTGGGCGGTCTTCCCAACATGCACTACTTGGCGCCGGCCTGCATGGAGGAATATCTGTCCATGCTGAGCTGGTCGCTCGACCACCGCGAGCATCCCGTGGCAATCCGCGTACCGGGCATCGGCCTGGTAAGCCGCCCCGACCTTGCGCCCGCCGAAGACACCGACTACAGCGCCGTTCGCTATAACGTGGTGCGTCAGGGCCGCGACGTTGCCGTGCTCGCGCTCGGCGATTTCTTTGAGCTGGGTGAGCGCGTGGCAAACCGTTTGGCCGCCGAGTACGGTATCGAGGCCACGCTCGTCAACCCGCGCTTTGCAACCGAGCTCGACCGCGAGTTCCTCGACAGCCTTGCCGCCGAGCATCGCGTTGTCGTCACCCTCGAGGACGGCGTCTTGGACGGTGGCTGGGGCGAGCGCGTCGCGTGCTATCTGGCCTGCACGCCTGTGCGCACGCGCACCTTCGGCATCGCCAAGGGCTTCCCCGACCGCTACGACCCTAACGAGCTGCTCGCTCAGAACGGCATGACGGTCGAGAACATGGCCGCCGAAGCCGTAAGGCTACTCAACGAGTAAGAAAACCTCCGCAAGGGAAGCATCCCTGCGGAGGTTTTTGTTTTCACGACGCGATTATCTTAACCTGTAACATCTATGGCCCGAATTTCCGTCTAACTGTTACAGATTGAGACAAAACAGCAAGGCAGGCCGCCACATCTGCAAGAACCACCACAAAGGTGCCTGTCCCCTTTGTGGTGGATTTCAAAGCACTATCTCAGCTGCAATAATCGACGTTTGCCCAGATAAAACCTGCCAAAATAAACCTGTCCCTTTTTGGTAGGTAGAATTACCCATAAGGTAAGTATGTTTCTGAGTTATTTCGTGTTGACCCATTTGAGCGCGATAGGGTATAACTCTACTCAACCGCTAGGGATTTTATTAAGAAAGGTGTTCTACCATGAGCAAGAACCTCTCCCAGCAGGTCGTTCTCGACCGCCGCGGCTTCGTTGCCGCCACCTTCGCAACCGTCGCCGGCCTTGGTCTTGCCGGCTGCTCTGACACCAGCGCCGAGGCCGACAAGGGTTCCGCCGCCGGCTCCTCCAAGGGCTCCGAGGATACCGAGGTTTCCGCCACGCTCGATGCCAAGGCGTTCGACAAGCTCGTTAACGACGGCCCCAAGGCCGATGACGACGCCATCGCCGCCAGCACCTGGGCGACGGCCGTCAAGGACGCCGGCGTCTTTAAGATCGGTGGCGTTCAGACCTCCACGCTCTTCTCCCTCCTCAACGAGAAAGACGGTCAGACCCGCGGCTTCGATGCCGGTATCGCACAGCTCCTGTCCAACTACATTCTGGGCGAGAACAAGGTCGAGATCACCCAGGTGACCTCGGACACGCGCGAGTCCGTCCTGCAGAACGGCCAGGTCGACGCCGTCTTTGCCACCTACACCATCACCGACGAGCGCAAGAAGCTCGTCTCCTTTGCCGGTCCCTACTACTACACCCAGCAGGCTATCCTGGTGCTCGCCGATAACGACGACATCAAGAGCGTCGACGACCTGGCCGACAAGAACGTCGCCGTCCAGTCTGGCTCCAACGGCCCCGCCATCCTGGAGGAGTTCGCTCCCAAGGCCAGCCAGCAGGAGTTCAAGACCGACGAGGAGGCCCGCCAGGCACTCCAGCAGGGCCGCGTTGACGCCTATGTCATCGATAACAACATGCAGCAGAGCGCCCTGGTCCGCGAGCCCGGTAAGTACAAGATCGCCGGCAAGCCCTTCGGCAGCAAGGAGCCCTATGGCATCGGTCTGCCGCTCGATTCCGACGGCGTCGCCTTTGTCAACGACTTCCTTAAGAAGATCGAGGACGACGGCACCTGGACTGAGCTGTGGCAGATCTGCATCGGTGACCGTACAGGTGACACCAATGTTCCCGAGCTGCCCGAGATCGGCGCCTAGGCAGCGAGCCTGGTAACGGCCGCAACGAAACCATACGGAAACGCATGATGCGCTTTATTGCGGTAAACTGTTTCCTCACTGAGTTGTCGGGGCTTCCGTACACACGGGAGCCCCTTTCCTTACCGGCGGGAGGTCCGCATGAGTCTCTCCGAACTCTGGTCGCTCTATGGCCAGAACTATATCGACGCGCTTCTAGCGACCTGGGGCATGACGCTTGAGTCGTTTGCCATCGCCATGGTGCTGGCCGTCGCCGTCACCGTGATACGCGTGTCGCCACTCAAGCCACTGCGCGTCTTTGGCGACCTGTATGTCCAGGTCTTTCGTAACATCCCCGGCATCGCGCTGCTCATTATCGTCGTCTACGCGCTGCCGCCGCTCAAGGTCGTCCTGCCCTACCGCACCTGCGTTATCGTCGCTACGGTGCTCTTGGGTTCTGCCTTTGGTTCCGAGAACTTTATGAGCGGCATCAACACCGTCGGCGTCGGCCAGGTGGAAGCAGCACGTTCTCTCGGCATGAGCTTTAACCGTATCCTCGCCAAAATCGTGATTCCGCAGGCGCTGCGCTCGAGCGTGCTGCCCATGACCAACCTCTTTATCGCCGTCATGCTCACCACTGCGCTCGGCAGCCAGGTGCCGCTTAAGCCGCAGGAGCTCACCGGCGTGGTGAGCTATATCAACACGCGCTCACTTGGCGGCGTCGCCGCGTTCTTTATCTCGGCGCTCGGCTACCTGGGCACGGCCTTTGTGGTGAGCCACATTGGCAACTACATCGATAAGAAGGTGAGGATCCTCCGATGAGCAAGCACTCCTCCCCTGCGCTTACCATGCGCGATGCGCTCTACGAGGCTCCCGGCCCCAAGATGCGCACCAAGATTCGCATCGGCACCGCCATCTCGCTTGTTGCCGTCGCCGCGCTCGCCGTACTGGTACTGCAGCGCTTTTATGTGACCGGTCAGCTTTCGGTCCACTATTGGTATTTCTTTACGCACCTCACCACCTGGAAGTTCTTGCTTGCCGGCTTTGAGGGCACCGTTAAAGTCGCACTCACCGCCGGTGTCATTGCGCTGGTGCTGGGCCTGGCCCTTATGCTCGGCCGCACGAGCGACATTAAGCCGCTGCAGCTGGTCTGCCGCGTGCTCACCGATTTCTTCCGTGGCGTACCGAGCCTGCTGTTCATCTACTTCTTCTTTTTGGTGCTGCCCCAGTACAAGATCGCGCTGCCGTCGTTTTGGATGCTCACGCTTCCCGTCGCGCTCGCCGCAGCCGGCGTACTTGCCGAGATCTTCCGTGCCGGCGTTAACGCCGTGCCGCGCGGCCAGGTCGAAGCCGCCCAGGCGCTCGGTCTCTCCAAGGCTAAAATCACCTTTAAAATCGTGTTGCCGCAGGCCATTCGGTTTATCATTCCGTCGTTGATTTCGCAGCTTGTGGTCGTAGTCAAAGACACCACCGTCGCCTATGTGGTGAGCTACCCCGACCTCATGCAAAACGCCCGCGTGCTCATTACCAACTACGACGCCCTCGTGTCGGTCTACCTGGTTATCGCGGTCATCTACATCCTCATCAACGTCGCGATCAACAAGGCCGCTGTCTACGTTTCGCACAAGACCGGCGCGACCATCATCCGCTAACGCTTTACCATTTCGAGTCACAAGGAGCCGAGCACCATGGCACAGAGCACTTCTTCTACCGGCAATCAGCCGCTGATCGAGCTCAGGCACGTCGATAAGCACTATGGCGACCTGCACGTCCTCAACGACATCAATCTCTCGGTCGACCGCGGCGAGGTCGTCGTTGTGATCGGTCCCTCGGGCTCGGGCAAGTCGACCATGTGCCGCACCATCAACCGCCTGGAAACCATCGACTCGGGCGAGATCCTCATCGAGGGTGAGCCCCTGCCGCAGGAAGGCAAGGATCTTGCCCGCATGCGCGCCGAACTGGGCATGGTGTTTCAGCAGTTCAACCTGTTCGCACATATGACCGTACTGCAGAACGTCATGCTGGGGCCGGTCGATGTGCTGGGCGTCTCCAAGGACGAGGCCCGTGAGCGCGCCATGGACCTGCTGGGCCGCGTGGGCGTGGCCGAGCAGGCCGATAAGGTGCCCGCACAGCTCTCGGGCGGCCAGCAGCAGCGCGTGGCCATCGCCCGCTCGCTTGCCATGCAACCCAAGGCCATGCTCTTTGACGAGCCCACAAGCGCCCTCGATCCCGAAATGATCAACGAGGTGCTCGAGGTCATGGTGCGCTTGGCGCAGCAGGGCATGACGATGATCGTCATCACGCACGAGATGAACTTCGCCCGCCGCGTTGCCGATCGCGTCGTGTTTATGGCCGACGGCCAGATCGTGGAAACCGGCACACCCGACGAGTTCTTCGACCATCCCCAGACCAAGCGCGCCCAGGACTTCCTCAACTCCATCAAGGGCCACTAACCCAATTGCCACGCGGGCAAATTCATCAGTAACGTTTGTCCCGCGCCACCCCTGTGCCATGTCCACCCGGATTCGAAAGCCGCAACCATGATCGGAACCCGCACCTCATCGTCCTACAACCCGCATGTCGACGTCGACCCCGCCGACCGCCCACTCATCCTCGTCGCACCACGTTGGGAAGAGGCAAAGCCGTTTTTGAGCGAGACGCTCTCCCCCAACGAGGAAATCGCAAGTGTCTTTGTCGATGCCATTCTTGCCGCCGGCGGCCTGCCGCTGCAGATGTCCATCACCGAGGACATTGAGGTTATCCGTCATTACGTCGATATCGCCGACGGCATCGCTATTCCCGGCGGCCCGGACGTCAACCCCAAGCGCTGGGGCGACGAGCGCCCCTACGACCCCACACTGTGCTGCGAGATTCGCGACCGTTTTGAGTTTAAGCTGGTTAACGAGGTGCTCCGCGCCAAAAAGCCACTCTTTACCACCTGCCGCGGCACGCAGCTGCTCAACGTCGCCACCGGCGGCACCCTGTGCATGGACGTGCCGAGCCTGGGTGCGCGCGAGGGTCGCACGCAGTGGCGTCACACCCACGTGCTCAACGATCCCGTGCACCCCGTCGAGGTCGTGCCGGGCTCGCTGCTGGAACGCGCGGTTGGCGGGCACAGACTAATCCAGACCAACTCCGCACACCACTGCTGCGTCGACCGTCTGGGTAAAAGCACGCGCTTGGTCGCCAAAGCAACCGACGGCGTTCCCGAGTGCATCGAGGTCGAAGGCCAGCCATTCTGCCTGGGCGTGCAATGGCACCCTGAGTACACGTGGAAGACGCTCGAGACCGACTTTAACCTCTGGAAGTCGTTTGTCGAGGCAGCGGCCAAGGTTAAACAGGCCCGCTAGCCCGCGAACCACAAAACAGATAAGGGCGCCCCGCCGGCCACATGGTCCGGCGGGGCGCCCTTTCACCTATATGTGGCCGGCAAGCAGCCCAAGGCTCGCAAGCTCTTATTCAGCCGCCTCGCGCAAGGCCGACAACGTGGCCGCATATTGCTGCTGCAGCGCATGCATTCCCTCGCGAGCGCCGTCAACGGTATCGGCGCCGCGCAGCGCCTCGGTCACCACGACCGCCGGCTCGTACAGATTATCGAATCCCAGGTTCTGGCTCACGCCCTTGAGCGTGTGCGCTGCCATAAAGGCACCTTCGGCGTCGCCTGCCGCCATGGCGGCCTCCAGCTTGTCCATGCTCTCGTCATCCAAAAACTTGAGGGCAAAGCGGGCAAGCATTTCCTCTCCCATCAGCCGAGCGCACGCGTCATCATAATTAGCGCCGATCTTCTCATACGCCTCACGCATGGAAATCATGGATTAAAACTCCTTAGGTCAAACTAAATCGTGGGAAACGCGACAACGTCGGCGGGGCGTGCCAACGTCTCGGCAATACGGTCTTGCACCTCGAGCAGACAGTCGAGCAACAGCGGGTTAAAGGTGCCGCACTTACCGTCCAGGATCATCTGGATCGCCTCCTTGTGCGGAATAGCGTCCTTGTACACACGCACGCTCGTCAGGGCATCGTACACGTCGGCCACCGAGACCACCTGCGCGGCAATGGGAATATCGTCGCCCTTAAGGCCATCGGGATAGCCCTTGCCGTCCCAACGCTCGTGGTGCCAACGCGCAATCTGGTACGCATATTCCATAAGCGCATTGCCGACGTGATGGCGACCCAGCTCAAACAGCATGTTGGCGCCGATCGTGGTATGCGTCTTCATAATCTCGAACTCCTCGGACGTAAGGCGTCCGGGTTTGTTGAGAATTGCATCGTCAATCGCCATCTTGCCGATATCGTGCAGCGCCGAAGCCAGGGCAATCGTAGAGCGTTCCTCATTGTCGAGGGAGATGGTGTCGCTACGCTGGACCAGACAGCCAAGCAGCAGCTCGGTCAGCTTCTCGATGTTCGTAACGTGTCTGCCGCTCTCGCCGTTGCGAAGCTCCATGACGCCGGCCATGATGTCGATGAGCATGCGACTGTTCTTGACGCGCTCGTTGTACTGCTGGGACAGCAGGCTCGTCAGGCGGCGCTGTTTGGCGTATAGGCGGATGGTGTTGCTTACACGGCGGCACACGACACGGGAGTCAAACGGGCGGTTGATATAGTCCGAGGCGCCCAGCTCGTACGCGCGCAGAACCATATCATCGGAATCTTCGCTCGAAATCATGATAAAAGGCGATTGTCGATACCCGATCGGCGCGACAGATCAGCCAGCACCTCAAAGCCGCTTATGCCCGGCATGACAATATCCAGCAGCACGAGCGACAACTCATCGCCATAGCGGTCGACCATGTCGAGCGCCGTACGACCGTTGTCGGCCTCCAGGATGCAATACTCGTCCTTGAGCATCTCGTTGAGAATGGCTCGGTTCATCTCGGAGTCATCAACAATAAGCACCAAAGGCTTTTCGCTTTGGAAGGCCTCGATGGAATCGGCATCGGTCACGACCGTACCGGCTTTTGCCTTAGCGCGGCTCAATAACTGGACAGCGCGGCCAACGCCCTCATCGACCGTCTCGCCATGAATGCGAACGCCACCAACACATGCCGTCAAGCTCACGTACTCATGGCCCGGAACAATCGTGGAACGAACGGCATCGGACACCTGATGCAGGCGACGGGTGAAGTCATCGGAGGGAATATTGGGCATGACGACCACAAACTTGTCGCAGCCATAGCGTACGAGCTCGTCAGTCGAACGAATTCCGCTGCGTATGGCCGTCGCCACAGCACCGAGCGCAAGGTCGCCGGCATGACGGCCACACGTATCGTTGAAGACCCTAAAATCATCAAGGTCGATCACCGCAACGCCGGCATTCATGCGGGCGCTACGGAGCTTTTCCTCGTAATATCGGCGATTGCGCACGCTCGTCAGCACGTCGGTGTAGACAAGGTCCTCTTCTGCAGCCTCTTGCTCATCGATCGGACGCACCATCAGTAAGACATGAGGCTCGCCCTCGACCTTCAGAGGGCGCAGGCGGGCGCGGTACTCAACACCATCGTTGAGCAGTTGCTCCGACACCTCATCGGAATCTGCCAAGGCCTCAAGACTCGACTGACGCAAACAAGGGCACCGATTGCCGGCGAGCAGGCAGTTAGGCTCGCTCTTAATCTGATCGGCCGACAGCAAACGCACCACGGGGTAGGTCTTCGCGACGCGGGCGACCTCGGCGGCAGCCTCCTCGTCGGTTAGATTGACCTCGTGATTATTGAGCATATGGGGCCCTTTCTATCGTTACGCACGGCAACAGTGCATATCAATTGGTACAAGGGTAACATCTAACAGCTGAAGGCAAACGCGCGATTATCGTTACATTTTTATGACCTGGCAAGCGGCGATAATGGAGCCGCGGGCGCGCGCTTATGGGCGCATTCGTTAACAATGACGAAACGCTAACAGCCCCTCTCCCCGCAGGTCATCGAGCGTGCTAACGCTCCAAGACATCGCGAACGGCGTTTGCCGCCGTAACGGGGCGATCGCGCAGACCGTTATGCGCGCCCGGGATCGTCACAAGGGGGCAATCGAGATATTCGGCAGCCGCTCGCGTGCCAGCCTCGCGGGGCGTGCCAACCGAGAGCTCGCCCAAGAACACGGCCGACACCGCCTTTGACGCGCGGGCGCGCTCCCAGTCGGGAGCATATGTCATATTTGTTCCGTATTCATTGGCCATAAAGCAACGACCATTGCGCAGGGCATGTTTGACTTCCGCTTCGGTCGTCCCAGGAGCCTCGGGATCCAAGTCGCCGAGGGCTCCCAAGAAAAGCCGGAGCGCCCTTGAAACCTTTCCAGCCGCAATCATATCGAGCAAAACCGGAGCTGCGCCCATGCCGACGCCTTCGGCCGACACAGCCGGCTCATGCAGAATCGCACGGGCGACGAGATGGGGTTCGGTGCGAAGAAGCTCCAGCGCCACCAACGTACCGGCGCTGTGCGCAAGCACATTTGTCGGAGCGCCAACGTGTTCGATCACGGCCTGCAGGTCGGCGGCCTGAGTGGCAAGATCATAGCTGCCGTCTGCCGCTTCGCTGCTGCCACCACAGCCGCGGCGATCGTAGGCAATTACGCGGTAGTTGCGGCTGAGCTCACAAGCGATGCCGTCGAAAAATGTGCCGTCGACACAAGCACCGTGCACGCACACCAAGGCAGGAGTATCAGGCAACACATCCGGGCCGGCATATTCGCGACAGGCAATCGTGGTGCCCGCATTCTCGACCGTAAAATCCATGTTGTGCCCCCATCATCAACGCCCATCCAGTTGCACGTCAGTACGGCTGGATAGACCCGCGTTGCCATACGCCTTGTTAACAGATTAACTGTACCCGACCCGAGGCTTTTCATGACACGGCATCATGAGCGACGTGAAAAAACGAAACTTGTAAAGCAAGAGCCCGTGCCTTGCTTTGGAGCCGATGCTATGCTTAGGCACAATTGTCTTGAGGAGCATATGCCTATGTCTACGTTTTTGAATGCCAGCCCCATCTTTGGGCCCGTTCGCAGCCGTCGCCTTGGTCTCTCGCTCGGCGTCAACATGATGCCGGCCAGCGGCAAAATCTGCACGTTCGACTGCATTTACTGCGAAAACGGCCTCAACGCCGAGCGCCCCTGCCATGAGCCGTACAACACGGCCGCCGTGGTACTCGACGCGCTCGAGGCAAAGCTGCGCGAGATGGCAGCCGAGGGCGAGCTCCCCGATGTGATCACCTTCGCAGGCAACGGCGAGCCCACCGCCGCACCGGAGTTTCCGCAGGCCATCGCCGGCGCCGTCGCGCTGCGCGACGAGCTTGCCCCAAACTCTAAGATCGCCGTACTCTCCAACGGCACGCGCGCCGACCGCCCCGAGGTGCACGACGCGCTCATGATGGTCGACGACAACATCCTCAAGCTCGATACCGTCGACCCGGCGTTTATCCAGCTGCTTGACCAGCCTGTTGGCCCCTACGACGTCGAGCACCAGATCGAGACGTTCGCAAGCTTTGACGGTCACGTTATTATCCAGACGATCTTTTTGACCGGCGAGTACCGGGGCAAGTCTATCGATAACACCGGCGAGGAGTACGTCGGCCCCTGGCTCGCGGCGCTTGAGCGCATTCGCCCACAAGAAGCGACCATCTACACGGTGGCGCGCGAGACACCGATCGCCGGCCTTACCAAAGCAGCGCCCGAGGTGCTCGACGCCATTGCCGCGCGCGTCCAAGCCCTCGGCATCCCCTGCCAGGTGAGCTACTAGCAAAACCACGCAGCAGCTAGTGCCCGCCATCCCGCCCCATCAGTTGCGGTGATATAGTTCCTATTTAAGCGTTTTAACAGCACAAATAGGAACTATATCACCGCAACTTTTATGGATGCGTGGGTGGGCTATACTAGCTGCGAATGAAAGGAAGTTAGCCATGTTTGACAATGGACCCGTGCCCGGCCGCAACGACGCCTGCTGGTGCGGCAGCGGCAAAAAATATAAGAAATGCCATAGCGCCTTTGATGAGCGCCTTGAGCGCCTGTGGGAAGAGGGCTGGGAGGTCCTGCCCCGCACGCTCTACAAGACGCCCGCCGATATCGAGGGCATCAAGCGCTCGGCAGCCATCAACGTGGGCGTGCTCGATTATGTGGGCGAGCATATCGCCGCAGGCATGACCACCAACCAGATCGACCAGATGATCTATGACTACACCGTCGAGCACGGCGGCACACCGGCAGACCTCAACTACGAGGGCTACCCCAAAAGCGTGTGCACCTCGATCAACGACGTCGTCTGCCACGGTATCCCCTGCGATACGGACGTGCTGCACGAGGGCGACATCATCAACGTGGACTGTTCCACGATCCTGGACGGTTACTTTAGTGATTCGAGCCGCATGTTCTGCATCGGCGAGGTCTCTGCCGAGCGCCAGCGCCTGGTCGACGTCACCCGCGCCAGCGTGGAGGCGGGCTTGGCAGCCGTCAAGCCATGGCTGCCGCTGTCCGTTATGGCCGAGGCCGTGCAAAAGACGGTCGAGGACGCCGGCTTTAGCGTGGTGCGCGAGTACGGCGGACACGGCATCGGTAAGGAGTTCCACGAGGACCCGTTTGTGGGCTTTACCACCGAGGCACCCGATGTGGACACCATCATGGCCCCGGGTATGGTCTTTACCATCGAGCCCATGGTCAACGCCGGAGCGCCCGACATCAAGATCAGCAAGGGCGATGGCTGGTGCGTGCGCACCAAGGACGGCAGCGATTCGGCCCAGTGCGAGGTACAGCTCGTGGTGACCGAGGACGGTTACGAGCTGCTCAGCTGGTAGCCCGGCGTTTTATTTGAACGTTTTGCCTGATACAGCCTGCCAATAATAAACCTGTCCCTTTTTGGCAGGCTGAGCGGAGAGGACTGCTTGTGAACATTCTGGTTTTGCTGCCCGTCAACGACCGCCATCGCGCAATTCTTGAGTCGAGCGCTCCGGGCGAGGACTTTATCTACACGAGCGCCGACGCCGCCACACGTGAACAGGTCGCCGATGCCGACGTGATCTTGGGCAACATCGACCCTGACATGCTCACGGCATGCGAGCATCTCCAGCTGTTGCAATTGCAGACCGCCGGCTATGACGACTACCTTGCCGCCGGCACCGTGCCGGCCAACGCCAAACTGTCTTGCTCGGTGGGCGCCTACGGCCAGGCCGTGAGCGAGCACATGTTTGCCATGGTGTTGTCTATGATGAAGCGCCTGCCCGGCTACCAGGATCTGCAGCGCGAACATCGCTGGGAGGACTTGGGCCCGGTCACCTCGCTCAGAAACGCCAACGTGCTGGTGCTGGGCGCAGGCGATATCGGCGGCCACTTTGCCACGCTCTGCCGCAGCATGGGCGCGCACGTCCGCGGCATCAAGCGCCATCCGCTCGTCTACCCTATTGTGTTTGAGGACATGGACGGTATGGACGCCCTCCCCGAGCGCCTGGCGGAGGCAGACGTCGTCGCATCCTTTATGCCGAGCACACCCGAGACCCGCGGCCTGGCAAACGCCGAGTTCTTCGCCGCGATGAGGCCGGGCGCTTTCTTTGCCAACGGCGGCCGCGGTGACCTTGTTGTTGCCGACGACTTGGTTGCTGCCTTGGAGTCGGGACATCTCGCCGGCGCGGCGGTCGACGTCACCGATCCCGAGCCGCTGCCTGCGACAAGCCCCCTGTGGGATGCGCCCAACATGCTCATCACGCCGCATATCTCGGGCTGGTTCCACTTGGAGGCTACGCTCAACAATGTGGTCGACATTGCCGCAGAGAATCTGCGTCACCTGCAGGCCGGCGAAACTTTACGTTGTTGGATCGAACACTAGAAGGACGTCAGGTAGTTTCTTGCGTCTACTACACTCATTGCTGCGACGGGTGCGTGTGAACAGAGTTTGGCATCGTTGGTGACCAGAAGGTCTGCCTTTGCGCGCATTGCTGCCGCAATGATTAAATCGTCTTCGTAATCGCTATGGAGCTTACGCTGCTTGCTCGCCATCCATATGTCACTCAGGTCGCAGGGTACCGGCGTGGCAAGTTGCGACAACACGTCGAGGCAATCCCATGCAAGTGATGTCGCCGCCACGGCGGCATCTTGGGATAGCGAGCCATGCTCGCGCCGATACCACGCCTTATGTTCGCTCGAAATCAAATAGAACAGATCTTTGGACGATGTCGCCGCATACAGCAAATCCACCTGCGCCGTGCATGCATCGCGTAAAAACTCAATCGCCACCGAACGACCACGTCGTGAGGGAATGAAGTAATCGAGCCACACGTTGGTGTCAACCAAGATGCGCCTTGGAGCCTCACTCATAGAGCCAGCTCATCTCCTCGCCGTAGCGATCCGCGTAGGCGTTCCGTTTGAGTTCTTCATCGCCCGAGGGCTGAGCCTTGACCATATCGATTCCCGACTCACGGCAAGCGGCAGCGAACAGCTTCGACCCCTGATCCATGAGCTCGAGCTTACGTTTAGCGGCCTTTTCGCGCTCGCGCTGTTCCGCCCGGACACGACTGGGCAGCAGGATATCCTCGAGCGCACCGGGGCGATCGGTCAGCGACGCTGCAAGCTGCCAGAGCGCTCGCACCGCTTGGCTCGGCGTCATACCGGCCCTGGAGAGAGCGGCGTCCCCACTCCTTTTAAGATCGGCATCGAGACGTACGTTGATCTGAGCGGCTGTTGTGGTCATGACCCCTCCTTAATACTTTAAAATCATCATAAAACTCTATGGTAGATACGTAAAGCACGTATAGCATTTATTAGCATTAGCCGCACTCTGTGCACAAAAAGCCGCCGAGGTGCACTGCACCTCGGCGGCCACGTACCACCGATCTAGCTCGGTTTCACCCTTTGCATTTGCCCAGATAAAACCTGCAAAATAAACCTGTCCCTTTTAGCAGGTTTTAGAGCTCCACGCTTTCGGCGCCGTTGATGGTTAGGTTTCGCTCGTAGAAAGCCGTGAGGGCGCGGATGGCGTACATCACGTCGCGCACGCCGCCGGTCTCGTAACTCGAGTGCATGGCAAGCTGCGGCAGGCCCACGTCCACGGCATGCATGCTCGCCTGCATATTGGACAGATTGCCAAGCGTGGAGCCGCCGGCCATGTCGCTCTTGTTGGCGAAGGCCTGCGTGGGCACGTCGGCGTCATCGCAAATAGCCTGGAACACTGCACGGCTAAAGGCATCGGTGCAGTAGTGCTGGTTGGCGGCTTCCTTGATGACGATGCCGCCGTTGAGCACAACCTGGTTGCGCGCATCGCACTTCTCGGCGTGGTTGGGGTGCACGGCATGCGCGTTGTCACAGCTCACGAGCATCGATGCGGCAAGGGCGCGATGATACGACTCGTCGTCAAAGCCCAGCGAGCCGTTAATGCGGCGCAGCGCGTCGGCCAAGAACGTCGACATGGCGCCCTGCTTGGTCTCGGAGCCAACCTCCTCGTTATCGAAGCAGCAGAAGACCGAGACGTCGTGCGCGTTCTCGGCACCCAAAAATGCCTGCAGCGAGGTGTAGGCGCAGGCTAGGTCGTCGAGCTTGGGCGTCGAGATAAACTCGTCGGCCCAGCCCCAAATGCGCGCATCCTGGCGGTTGACCAGGAACAGATCGCGGCCCAGAATTTGCTCGGGCTCAACATCCAGCTCGTCGGCGATCAGGGCGTCAAAGTCGCCCTGCTTAAGGTCACCAGCGCTGATGAGCGGGCACAGGTCGACAGAACGATTAGGCGCAAAACCCTCGTTAACGCCACGGTTCATATGGATGGCAAGGCTCGGAATAATGGCAACCTCGCGCTCGGTGGCAAGCAGGCGGCTCTCAATACGGTCGCCCTCGCGCACCAGCACGCGGCCCGCGAGCGCCAGCGGGCGATCGAACCAGGTGTAGTCGATCATGCCGCCGTAGGCCTCGGTGTTCAGGCGCAACGTCTCGCCTGCGCCGTCAAGCTCGGGCACGGCCTTGACCTTAAACGTCGGCGAATCGCTGTGCGACGCCGTGAGCTGAAAATGATAGTCACCGGCAACGCCGTCCTCGCCCCACGTCGCAGCCAAGTCCTCGCCCACCTTAAAGGCGATAACGCTCGAAGTATTGCGCTGCGTGTAGTAACGACCGCCCGGTTCGATATCCCATGCCGCGTTCTCGGGCAGATAGGTAAAGCCTGCCTCGTCGAGCTCGGCCATAATGGTCGCCGCCGTATGGAACATGCTGGGGCATGCCTCGATAAAGTCGATAAGGTCGTTGGCGGCCTCGATATCGTCGGCCGTCACGTGCGCGCGCTCGGGCGTTTCCTGATCCGTCATGCTCTCCCCTTTCGCTGGGTTGATGGTCCCTTCCAGCATACCCCGCCGCGCCAGCGCCGCACTCTTCATTCCGTGCTTAATTCCGCGCCGCTCACCAAGTTGAGTCATCATGCCCGCACTCCTTTTGCGACAATTACGCTAACAGGACGAGAGGAGTCGTCATGAAGCCACGTAACATTGCCATCGCCTACGGTGTCGCGGGAGCCGCCGTCGGCCTTGCCGCTGCCGCCGGCATCGTTTACCGCAAGCAAATCAAGTCCGCCGCGTCGCTCAAACGCTTGACCGGCTACGCGGATGGCTATGACCTGTACGCAATCGACATCGCCTACGACTACAATCTTGATCGCATCATCGCCGCTGGCGTGCGCGACGACCAGGCCTACATCGATGCCGTGGTGGCGCAGGTGCTGCCCGGTGTGCCGGCACATGTCCAGGCGCCCCAGTTTGCCTGCAGCGCTTTTGTCGCCGTAGATGCCGAAGGCCGCGTGCGCACCGGTCGCAATTACGACTTTAAGGACGACACCTCGGCGCTGCTGGTGCGCAATCACCCGCGCGACGGCTATGCCTCCATCGGGTTTGCCGCCCTTAACAACCTGGGCGATAACACTCCGCTTGACTCCGTCGCCGGACGCGCCGCCGCACTCATGGGCCCGTTTGCCCAGCTCGATGGTGTTAACGAATGTGGCGTCTCCATTGCCGTACTCACCCTGGATTCCAAGCCCTGTGACCAGGACACGCAACGCCCCGTCATCAATACCTCGCTCGCCATCCGTCTGGTGCTCGACCGTGCCGCCACCACGCAAGAAGCTGTCGACCTGCTTTCCGCCTACGACATGCACGCCATGGCAGGACGCGATTACCACTTCTTTATAAACGACGCCGCCGGTGACGCGCGCGTAGTAGAGTGGGATCCGCACGATCCGGACCGCGCTTTCAAAGCGACTCCTGTAACCCAGGTTACGAACTTCTACGCCTGCTATGGCGACGAAGTGCTGCCCAACCAAAAGAATGGCGAGCTAGGCCATGGTAAAGAGCGCGCCGCCGCAATCGCCGATGTCCTCGACGCCCATACCGGCGCCCAAGACGAGGCAGTCGCTTGGAAGGCCCTACGCGCTGCAGCGCAAGAGCCCAATCCGGAAGACATCACCAGCAACACGCAGTGGTCGGTCGTCTTTGACAACACCGAGCCTGCTGCCGCCATCACGCTGCGCCGCCACTGGGGCGACATCGACGCATTCGCGCTTTAATGAGCCAGGCCCATCGACCTTACGCTCGCCTGACGTTGTTTACATTTCTATACGCTTGAGCTAACACGTTTTACCCCCGTATCAACAGTGTGCGGGGGTAAACTTATGCGCATGTTATAACTTGCCCGGAAGGATTCATCATGCTCAGGATCGGTCTTCTTACCAGTGGCGGCGACTGCCAGGCGCTCAACGCCACCATGCGCGGCATTGTCAAAACGCTTATGACCAATAGCAAAGAGCCTATCGAGATCTACGGTTTTGAGGACGGCTACCAGGGCCTTATCTACAGCAGGTTCCGCGTCATGTCGCCCGCCGATTTTAGCGGCATCCTCACCCGCGGCGGCACCATCCTGGGCACGAGCCGTACGCCGTTCAAGCGCCTGGATGTTCCCGAGGCCGATGGCGTCGAGAAGGTGCCCGCTATGGTCCACACCTATCATAAGCTGCAGCTCGACTGCCTGTTTATGCTGGGCGGCAACGGCTCCACCAAGACCGCGAACCGCCTGCGCGAAGAGGGCCTCAACGTTATCGCCCTGCCCAAGACCATCGATAACGACACCTGGGGCACCGAGCTGACGTTTGGCTTTACGAGCGCCATCGACGTCGCTACCAAGTGCATCGACGACATCCACACCACCGCCTCGAGTCACGGCCGCGTGTTCGTTATCGAGATCATGGGCCACAAGGTTGGCTGGATCCCGCTGTACGCCGGCGTCGCGGGCGGCGCGGATGTCATCTTGATTCCCGAGATCCCTTACGACATGGATAACGTCATCAAGACCATCGAGCATCGCATGGAAACCGGCAGCCGCTTTACGATCGTAGCCGTCGCCGAGGGCGCCATCTCCAAGGATGACGCGGCGCTGTCCAAGAAGGAGTACAAGAAGAAGCTCGCCGAACGCACGAGCCCGTCAATCGTGTACGACATCGCCAAGGAGATCGAGGCCAAGACCGGCCGCGAGACCCGCGTCGCCATTCCCGGTCACACGCAGCGCGGCGGTCAGCCCGATGCCCAGGACCGCATCTTTGCGACCCAGTGCGGCGTCGAGGCAGCGCTCGGCTGCCTACGCGGCGAGTTTGGCTACATGATTGCCCTGCGTGACGGCAAGATGTGCCACATGCCACTCGAGGAGGTCGCCGGCAAGCTCAAATATGTCGACCCCCAGAGCGATCTGGTGCGCGAGGCCAAGGCGTTGGGCATCAGCTTCGGCGACGAATAGCCTCGGCCGAAATCCATCCCATCGGGCCCTCCGACCCCGCCCGACGTATTTCGATTTGGCTCCTCCCTTGACTCCGTCAAAGGTCGCCAATCGAAATCGTCGGGCGGGGTCGGAGGGCGCTGCGTTTACATACTCGCCGAGGCTATTCGCCTTCTTGCTGCGGGTGCCTGGTCTGAAATTCAGTTGCGGTGAAATAGTTCCTGCTTAGCCCGCAAATGGCTGAATCTAGGAACTATTCCACCGCAACTCTTGACCCGGGCTCTTGGTTGTTGCGCGCACTGACATTTGTCACATAATTGCTGGTCATGATGGTTGCTACCGGTAGTTGCGGTAGGGTTGGGGCAGATTCTAACTAGAAATGGTGGTCGCTACCGGTTGTTCTCGGCATACTCGCCTCATTCGATTCGACCATCAAACGAAAGGAACCACCATGGATCTTGAGATGGCGCAGCGCCTCGTCGATCGCCGCAAAGCTGCCGGTCTTTCTCAGGAGGCCCTTGCCGCCCAGCTGGGTGTAAGCCGCCAGGCCGTGAGCAAATGGGAGCGCAGCGAATCCTCGCCCGACACCGATAACCTCATTGCGCTCGCCGCGCTATATGGTGTGTCACTGGATGAGCTGTTGTATGGGGAAGCGGATAGCGATGCCGATGGCACAGAGGACGGCAGCACCGGAGCCGAGGCTTCGGATGAGGCTGAAGAGGCCGAGGCTTCTGCTGAGTTCACTGATTGCAGCGATAAGCCACTTGTCGATATTTCTCTTACTCGCGGCATCCACGTTATCGACCCCAACAAAGGCGAAGAGGTTCATGTTGGCTGGAGCGGCATCCATGTGACCAACGAGCGCAAGGGCGAAGAGATACATGTGGGGCCGAGCGGCGTACATATTGACACGCTTGAGGACGACGGGCACAGCGTGCACGCCAACGCCGATGGCACCGTGGTTATCGACGGCGAGCAATTCTCCAGCTGGAAAGAAGCGCACGACAAGCTCGACCATCATGGCAAGCATTTCCACACCAAGCTCGGTCGCGCGTGGAATAAGCTCCCCTTTCCCGCGCTTGTCGCCCTCGCCTATATGGCGCTCGGCATTATCTACGGCGCGTGGCCCATGGGGCTCTTCCTCGTCTTTTTGATTCCCATCTACTATGCGCTTGGCGACTTTATCGATCGACGCCGCCTGTCCAAGCTGATTGACGGCGTTTACCCAGCAGCTGCCATTACCTGGTTTCTCTACATGTGGCTTTGCTTGGAACAGCCCCATCCCGCATGGGTCATCCTCATCACGATTCCCATCGTAAAAGCACTTATGCGCTGGTGCCGCAAACAATGGAAACACCGCAAGCAAGCCTAGTCCGCCCCGTTCCGCCGGCAAGCCCCAGCCGATACCCCTCTCCTAGGTTGCGGTGATATAGTTCCTGTTTTCGCCTTTACTGAAGCTATTCAGGAACTATTCCACCGCAACTCACGAAAGACAGGGTAGTCGCGACACGGAAATTGGCATTGAATCAATGGCCCGCCAAGAAAAGGGCCTATTTACTACGTTTAACTCGAAGGGGCCAACCATAGCCGTCTTTTTCGAAAATCGACAAGCATTCTACCTGCGGTTATTTTATTCGTTTTCCCGGCATGGTTGAGGGTATCCAATTAAACGTAGTAGATAGGCCCGTTTTGTGGCATACGACCCATTCAAGCCCAATCTCGAAGGCTAAAGAGGGCCTCTCACCCACGCCTGCGGGCGAAAACCAAATAGAATGAAAGGCAAATGGAAAGCCCGTTTGACGAGCGGAGGACATATGCGCGACGTAGCCGAAAGCGACTGGAAACTGTTTAAGAAAATGCTTCCTCAATGGCAAGAACGTTATATGGAAAAGCTCATCAGCCAGTACGTTGAGATGCTGAACGGCGACAGTGAAGCGTCCAGTAGATTTTGGGCACTAGAAGAGCGCCTCAATCGAGACAAGCTGTCCTCAGGAGTGCTTGCAAACGACATTCGCCGCAGCACAATGCACCGAGAGATAGCCAATTTGCTTATCGACAGCGTGATCACCCTTGACGACCTTGACGGTTTTACCGAGAACATTAAGAGTTATGCGCAACACTGGATTGGCCAGTAAGAGCACCGAACGACAAACATCCCCAGCAAAACGGGGCAAACGCCGGGCCACCTAATGGTTGTCCGGCGTTTGCCCAGATAAAACCTACCAAAATAAACCTGTCCCTTTTTAGCAGGTTACTCGGCACTCTTGAGGGCGCCGACCATGTCGATCTTGTTGAGGGTACGATTGGTGGCGAGGTTGACGATGATCGTAAAGCCGAAGGAAAGCACCACGGCAAGCACGTAGCTCAGCGGCTCGACTTCGACGTCAAAGTACAGCGACGGCATCTGCAGGATGTACGTAAAGCTCTCGGCAAGCAGGCCACCCAGCGGCACGCCCAGTGCGGTGCCAATCGCCGTGAGGATCAACGTCTCCTTGTTGACGTAGTGGTGCACCTCGCCACGGCGGAAGCCCAGCACCTTGATGGTCGCCAGCTCGCGTTCGCGTTCGGAGATATTCGTGTTGGACAGCGTAAACACCACCACAAACGATAGGCACGCCGCCATAAAGGTCACGAGCACCACGACGGAATTGATAATCGCAAAGTTCGCCTCGTAGTTCTGCCAATGTTCGGCCGTGCTCGAGATGGTGAGCCAACCGTCGCTCTTAAGCTTCTTGCTAAACGCAATCTGGTCAGAAGATGAGCCCTTGAGCAGCGCAAAGATGCCATTGAGGCGAACGCTGCGCCCAAACGCGCGCTCATAGGTGCTCTGCGTCATGTAAAGCGTGTTGCCCAGATAGTTGAGCGAAATGTCGCTAACCTTGACCTTGGCGACGTTGAGCGACGAATCCTGGACGTGAGCCGTATCGCCCGGCTGAATCCCCAGCACCAGCTGTGAACTCTTGCTCAGATACACATCTCCGTCGCGCAAAGATAGAGGCTCTTTGGACTCATCCTCGAGACGCACGTAGTCGTCCAGGTCGTTCGTGCGGTCATCGGGCACCACGATCAGCTGCACGGTCTCGCTCTTGCCGCCAAATGTAAAGGTGACGTTGTCGGTCATAATCGGCAGCGTCGAAGTCACGGTCACGTCGGAATCCTTGGCTGCGCTTCGCTCGTCGAGCGCCGCGCACGTCTGCGAAAAATCGTCGGGATTGGCAACCGCCAGCAGGTCATAGCGCGTGATATGCCCGTACTGCTTGGGCGAAAGCGCGACCGACGTATCACGAATGCCCATGCCGCAAATCACAAGCGCCGTACAGCCCGCGATGCCAAAGATGGTCATAAAGGCGCGCTTTTTGTAGCGGAACAGGTTACGTGCTGCCACCTTGTTCAAAAAGCCCATGCGGCGCCAGATAAAGCCGATGCGCTCGAGCAAGATACGCGAGCCGGCGCGCGGGGCCTTGGGGCGCATGAGCGAGGCCGGGGTCTCGGCCATCTCGTGGCGGCAGGCGATAATCGTGGCGCCCACCACGCCCACGGCAAACAGCGCCACCGAAACGATCGAGGACACGATGTCGTACGAAAGCAACATCTGGGGCAGCGAGTACATGTCGTCGAACACCGTAAACAGGAACAGCGGCAGGCCCACAAATCCGATGATGTTGCCGAGCACGCCGCCGATCAGACACGCCCACAGCGAGTAGTCCACGTATTTGGACAGAATACGCCCGCGCGAATAGCCGAGCGCTTTGTACAGGCCAATAAGCGTGCGCTCCTCCTCGACCATACGCGTGGCGGTGGTGAGGCTGATGAGCACGGCGACGATAAAGAAGATGAACGGGAACACCGTGGCGATGGCCTCAATTGACGAGCTATCGCTCTCCACGCTCGAGTAGCTTGCGATATTGCCGCGGTCCTGGATGTACCAGGTGCATTCTCCCAGATCGGAAAGCTCGGCGCGGGCATCGGCAAACTGCTGGTCGGCGGCGGCACGGCGCTGATCCAGGTCGGCCTGCGCTTGCGCACGCTCGTCGCTGCCCTCGGCCATGCGGTTGATGTTGTCCTGCTCGATCCCAAAGACCATATTCGCCTGACGCTCAGCCGCGTCCAAGTTCGCCGGCGTATCGGCCGTCAGCTCCTGAGCACGCGCTTTCTCGCGCTCCTCGCGGATCTTCTCTATATTGCCCTTGACCTCATTGATCTTTGCCGCGTAGGCATCCGAATAGGAGTTGAGATCCTTGGCTCCCTCGACGATCACGTGGATCGCGGAGTAGGAAGAAGATGTCGCGGCGTCCTCGCTCACATAGAACTTATAGTCCGCCGCCGAAGCAGCGCGAAAGGCGTTGACTGTCGAGTCGGAGCTCACGTCGGTGGGATCGAGAACCTCGGCCGTGATGGTGTAATCGCTATCGGCAAACTGGTCCTTGGCGCTTTGGTTCGACGAGCTCGCATCGTTGGCGGCAAAACTCACCGTATCGCCGAGCTTTTTGCCCGAAGCCTTCAGGAACTTCGAAGTCACCGCGACCTCATCGGCGCTCTCAGGCAAATCGCCGTTCACGAGCACCGGCTGATCGATGTTCTCCTTGGAGAGACTTTGCACGACCACGCGCTCGCGCGTTGTGCCCACGGCGGTGTAGGCGGTCTCGGTGTAGATGCCCTCGGCCGTTTCGACGCCATCGACCTCTTGGATGGCGTCGAGATCATCGTCAGTCAGGCCATAGGTCGACTGCACGTTGATGTCGTAAACATTCTGTTGGTCAAAGTAAGCGTCGACCGAATCGCACAGATCCTCGCAACCCGCCTTGAGGCCGCACATCACGCTCACGCCGAGCGCGGTGATCACGACGATGGACAAGAAGCGTTTGAGGCTGCCGCGAATCGTGCGGTAGACACCGCGGCGAAACACCGTCGGCACCATGTCGTTTGAGCTTTGGGCAGTGCGGTAGGTCGTAAAATCCTGCTCGCGCTCCGTGTTCCGCGCGTCGCGGCGTTGGCTGTTTTGGCGGTCCTGATCCATGGGCGCTACCACTCGATCGTCTCGATAGACACGGGATTTTGCTGGACCGTCTCGCTCTCCACGCGACCGCTCTTAAAGCGAATCAGGCGATCGGCCATGGGCGCGAGCGCGGAGTTGTGCGTGATGATGATGACCGTAATGCCCTGCTTGCGGCAGGTATCCTGCAGCAGCTGCAAGATCTGCTTGCCGGTTTTATAGTCGAGCGCGCCCGTGGGCTCGTCGCACAGAAGCAGCTTGGGGTTCTTTGCCAGTGCGCGGGCGATGGACACGCGCTGCTGCTCGCCGCCCGAAAGCTGTGCCGGAAAGTTACCCAGGCGCTCGCCCAGGCCAACCTGGCGAAGCGTCTGTTCGGCTTCGAGCGAATCGGGGCAAATCTGAGCTGCGAGCTCAACGTTTTCGAGGGCCGTCAGGTTGGGAACCAGATTGTAGAACTGGAAGACAAAACCGACATCGGCGCGGCGGTATTCCACGAGCTGCGCCTCGTTAGCGGAGCTCACATCGCGCCCGTCCACCGTCACGGTACCGGAGGTTACCGTGTCCATACCGCCCAGAATGTTGAGCGCCGTGGTCTTGCCGGCACCCGAAGCACCCAAAATGATGGCGAGCTCGCCACGCTCGACCGTAAAGCTCGCGCCGTCGAGTGCGTGAATGCGGGCGTCGCCCTCGCCGTATGCCTTGATGACGTCTTTGAATTCGATATAAGCCATCGATCGGTTCCCATCTGGTCGGATAACTCTTTAGTATTACCCATTTCGCACCGACTAAAAAGGGACGGGTTTATTTTGGCAGGTTCTATATGGGGAAACGGCAGCTATAGATGAGGCGCCGGGGAGGCAGAGAAATCATCGATGGGGTCAGGCCGACCGCCAAACACAACGCACGCATCTCAATCTGTCAGCCAAATCATTCGAACAGCTGTTCGTTTCTATGATATGATTCCGCTATCTAAGCAGGCCAATACGCAGAAAGGCGGCCAACATGGCGTTCGACTTTAAGAAGGAATGCAAGGAGCTCTACAAACCTGCAAGCAAGCCGAGCATCGTAACTGTCCCGCCTATGAGCTACGTTGCCGTTCGCGGAAAGGGCGACCCAAATACCGAAGGTGGCGAGTATCAAAACGCCCTGCCGCTGCTTTACGGCATCGCCTATACCGTCAAGATGTCGAAGAAAGGCTCAAGGAGTATCAAGGGCTATTTCGACTTTGTGGTACCGCCGCTCGAGGGTTTCTGGTGGCAAGACTCCCCGAGCGGCGACATCGATTATGTACGCAAGGACGATTTCAACTTTATCTCGTGCATTCGCCTGCCCGATTTCGTCACCCGAGATGACTTTGACTGGGCAGTCGCGGAAGCCACGACCAAAAAGAAACTTGACTTTTCTGCCGTCGAGCTGCTTAAAGTTGACGAGGGCCTCTGCGTTCAATGCATGCACACCGGGCCCTACGACAACGAACCGGCGACCGTAGGCGCTATGAATGAATACACGACCGAGCAGGGCTATGTCCCCGACTTCTCAGACACCCGTTTCCATCACGAAATCTATCTCTCCGATCCACGCAAATGTGCACCGGAGAAACTTAAGACTGTGGTTCGTCATCCTATCAAGCGCGCTGAATAGCGTGGAGCGTCATCTCACGCGCTAGGTTTTAAGCCAGCCAACCAGCCGCCTCCTAGGCCGTCCGGTAATTATCTTGACGCGGCCCGTCGCATCTTATAAGTTTGTTTTGCTAAAGCTGGAAAGCCTCTCAACGATGCGCAACTCCAGCTCTTTTTCTATCAAGAGGCTTAAATGAAATACCGGAAGTCGCGGATATCCATCAACGAACAAATAGCACTATTGACAGAATACAGGGGTCTTAAGTGCTCTGATCAAAGCGAACTCGAGCGAGCTTTGGTCGAAGTCGGCCACTACAGACTGTCGGCCTACTGGTTTCCCTACAAAACCAAATGCAAGTCCGGGATTACCATCTTTCGCGAAGGCACAACATTCGAAACCATCATCTACACGTATGAATTTGACCGAGCCCTCCGGCAGTTAATGTTTGATGCGGTCGGCAGAATTGAGATCTACCTCAAAAGCAGAATTGCCTATCTTGCCTCTGAGGAACGCGGGCCTTTCTGTTACCCAGATGTCGCCATAACGAGGCTCAACTCGGCATGTCCATCGCGCTTTGCGCCGCGCTGGGCTACGCAGCCGTCTTTGGCAGCGCCACCAATACGCTGCTCGCACCCATCCTGATTGGCTGCGAAGTCTTCGGTTTCGGTAATCTGCCGGCATTCTTCATCGTCTGCGTCGCGGCTTACCTGTTCAACATGGATAAGTCGATCTATGCCCTGCAGAAGCGGGCGTAGAAAGATGTCCAAGCAAGTGGTCTCAACCGGAAACGGCATCCCACTCTAAGGCTGTATTCCGGGACACGGTTTCCGTTTGGGACGCCATTCGGAAAGCGCATCCCGTTCTTTCACGGCGTCTTGGCTATGCAAAGTGCTCGAACGTTATTCCTCGTACGCGCCCTCGAGCCGAAGCAGCCACTCCTTGCGGTCAAGCCCGCCGGCATATCCGTTAAGCGAGCCGTCGGCGGCAACCACGCGATGGCACGGCACGATAATCGAAACAGGATTGCGAGCGACCGCGGCCCCCACGGCACGGGGAGACACAACGGGCGCCTCGTTTCCCGGTACACGATGTCGAGCCGCAACACGCTGGGAGATCTCACCATACGTAGCGACCTCGCCACGCGGAATAGAAAGCAGCTCGTACCAAACTTCACGCTGAAACGCCGTGCCAATCATATGCAACGGCGGCGTAAACCGAGGCTCCTGCCCCGCAAAATAAGCATTCAGCCAAGCCCAAGAACGCTCAAGCACCGAAGAAGCCACGCCATTTGCCGGACTCACCGAAGACATCCCACCGGTACCAGAAACCGCATCGGCGCCTTCAACATGTTCGGGATCTTCTTTGAGAAGCGTGGAGCCAAAGTGTTCCTGCCCCTCAAACCAAAGCCCCGTCAAACCGCGGCCATCAGCGGCAAGCAGGATTTCGCCCAAAGGCGAAGCAAACGTCGTCGTGACCACCAGCGGCTCCTTTCAAAACTCCGCAACATAATACCGCGAATTGTGCAGACAACCCCAATCGACCCCAAAGTCCCCGCAGGCAGCAGGCGCAACGCGCCGCAGCTGCCGGCCGCACCCCGCAGTCCCCCAAGGCGGCAGGCGCGAAGCGCCGAGGCCGCCGCCGGGACCAGGGCCCGCAACAGCCACGTGCTCCCATCAGCCCAGCGGCCCCAACCAACAACGGCCCCATCGCAGGTCGCTTGCAGCAGCGTCACCGAAGGCGGGGCCGGGCTTAGCTTTCAGAACACTCCGCAGACCAGTGTGGCGCCTTGTCCGCGGCTCCGAAGGAGCAGGACAAGGCGCCACACATGGTCGAGGACGTTCTGAAAACTAAGCCCGGCCCCGCCGGACAGGCCACACTACTCGCAGAGCAGCTTAGCGATCTGGACGGCGTTGGTCGCCGCGCCCTTACGGATTTGGTCGCCGCAGCACCAGAAGGTGATACCGCGCGCGGCCTCGGGGTTCGAGATGTCGCGGCGCACGCGACCGACCCAAATCAGGTCCTGGTCAGACGTGTCCATCGGCATGGGGAAGCGGTCGTGTGCATCCTCGGCAGCCATATCGTCAACCAGCTTGACGCCGGGAGCGGCAGCCAGCGCAGCACGGGCCTCGTCAACCGTAATATCGCGCTCAAACTCGAGCGTAATGCTCTCGGAGTGCGAGCGCAGCACAGGCACGCGCACGCAGGTGCAGTTCACGCGCAGCTCGGGCAGATGCGTGATCTTACGGCCCTCGTTCTGCAGTTTCATCTCCTCGGAGGTAAAGCCCTCCTCCTTGACGCCGCCAATCTGCGGAATCAGGTTGCTCGCCAGCTGGGCGGCAAATGCGCGCGGCTCGGGAATCTCCTCGCCACGGCCCAGGGCGGCCAGCTGAGCCTCGAGCTCGGCCATACCGGGCGCGCCAGCGCCCGAAGCTGCCTGATACGTGGACACGATCATACGCTTCACGCCGGCAAGCTGATGCAGCGGCCACGTGGGAACCAGGCCGATGATGGTCGCGCAGTTGGGATTGGCGATAAGGCCGTGATGCCATTTGATATCGTCGGCATTGATCTCGGGCACGACCAGCGGCACCTCGGGATCCATGCGGAAGGCGTGGCTGTTGTCGACCACGACGGCTCCGCGCTTGACGGCCTCGGGCAGCAGCTCCTTAGCGATATCGTCGCCGGCAGCGCCGAGCACGATGTCGCAGCCCTCAAAGGCCTCGGGGCAAGCCTCTTCGATCACGATTTGCTCGCCGCGGAACTCAACGGTCTTGCCCGCGGAGCGTGCGCTTGCCAACAGCTTGAGCTTGCCGACCGGGAACTCCTGCTCGTTGAGGCACTCGAGCATCTGGGTGCCCACGGCTCCCGTCGCGCCCAAAATAGCAACCGTGTACTGTTTCATGCTTCCCCCTTTAAAGGTTGTGGCTTTTGCCCGCACGCCGAGCAGGCCGATTATTGTTGCCAGTTTATACAAGAACAGGGCGGGCACGAAACCCGCCCCGTCGAAACGAAACCGAAACGAAACGCCCCGCCGTAGTTTTTTGAGACATGACCCAAAAATCTACCGAGCAGTCGCTACTTTTTGAGCGCGGCCAGAGCGGGATCGACCGGCGCGGGAGCCTCCAGGTCGGAGACCTTCACGATGCCGTTCTCGTCGGAGAAGGCACGGTAGATGGTCTGAATCGCCAGGTCAAAGTCCTTCTCCTCGACGCCGATAATGATGTTGATCTCGTCGCAGCTCTGCGAAATCATGCGCACGCTCACGCCAGCTTGACCAAGCATGCCAAACAGGTGGCCCGAGATGCCGGCACGACCACGCAGGTTGCGGCCGACGGTAGCGATAAGCGCCAGGCCCTCGACGACCTCGATCTCGAGCGGCTCGACCTCCTGCTGAATGTCGCCCACGAGCGAGTACAGCGAGTCGTGCACGTCCTGCTCCTGCACCACGGCGCCAAAGCGGTCGACGCCGGTGGGCATATGCTCGACGGAAACGTCATAGCGCTCGAAGACCGAAAGCGCACGGCGCATAAAGCCGACGCGGGGCTTGGTGCGGTCGCGGGCCACGTTGATGGCGACAAAGCCGCGCTTTCCGGTCACGCCGGTAATAATGGGCTCCGCCTCGCCCTCATCGGCCGTCTCGCTAATGATAGTGCCGGGGTCCTGCGGCGCATTGGTGTTCTTGATGACCAGCGGAATACCGGCCTCGCGCACGGGGAACACAGCCTCCTCGTGCAGGACGCTCGCGCCCATGTACGAAAGCTCGCGCAGCTCCTCGTAGGTAACGCGGGCGATGGGCTGAGCCTCGGGCACGATGCGCGGGTCGGCAGAGTAGAAGCCCGAGACGTCGGTCCAGTTCTCGTACAGATCGGCTCCCAAGCACTTGGCCAGGATCGAGCCCGAGATATCGCCGCCGCCACGATCCAGCAGCTTAATCTGGCCCTCGCGCGTCGCGCCGTAGAAGCCAGGCATAACGAAGCCGCCCTGCTGACCGTACTCTTGCACCAGCTCGGAGGTGCGGTTCATGCTGAGCGTACCGTCGTGATGGAACGCCACAACCGTCGCGGCGTCCAGGAACGGCAGACCCAGGTACTCAGCCATCAGGCGAGCGGTGAAGTACTCGCCGCGGCTCACGAGCTCCTCGGTGGAGTAACCGCCCGAGCGGGCGCGCTCAGCAAAAGCCGCGAACTCCTCACGGATGGGATAGGTGAGCTCCAGCTCGTCAGCGATATCAAAATAGCGCTGGCCGATGTCCTCGAGCAGTTCCTCGCACGACACGTGGTACTTGACGTGCGCGTTAACCAGGTAGAGCAGGTCGGTCACCTTGGTGTCGCCCTTAAAACGGCGGCCGCAGGCAGAAACCACCACAAAACGGCGGGCCGGGTCGGCGTCGACAATGGCCTTGATCTTCTTGAAGTGTTCGGCGTCGGCGACCGACGAGCCGCCAAACTTGGCAATCTTAATCATGGACTGGAGGTTACCTTTCTAAAAAGCCTCTGCGAACCTATTTTGCGCGCTCTGATACCATGGTTTCACCGATTGGGTCCAAGGCATCCGAGGAGCAGTGTTATATGGGAACTTATCATAGTACACGAGGACGCACTTTATCGTGCTCAAGTAAGGTGGCAATCCGCACCGGCATCGCTCCCGACGGGGGTTTGTTTGTCTCGGACGAGCTCGGCACCCAGCAGGTCGATATCAGCTCGCTTGCAGATAAATCGTACTTTGAAATCGCTCAAGATGTGTTGGGAATGTTACTGAATGATTACACGGCCGAAGAAATTTCGGCGTGTGTCGACGAGGCATACCGCGGCACGTTTGCGAGTGAAGAGGTCACGCCGCTCGTCAAACTCGACGCCGCGCCGGGCGCCGACGCCCCTCAGACCTATGTGATGGAGCTCTTTGGCGGCCCCACGAGCGCCTTCAAGGACGTCGCTCTGCAGATGCTCCCCCGTCTGATGGCCCGCACTTCCGCCAAGGACGGCGGCGCCGAGCGCATCATGATCGTCACCGCCACGTCGGGCGACACCGGCAAGGCCGCGCTCGCCGGTTTTGCCGACGCTCCGGGCACGGGCATCACCGTCTTTTATCCCGAGGGCAAGGTCAGCCGCGTCCAGAACCTGCAGATGTCCACGCAGGAGGGCGACAACGTCGCCGTCTGCGGCATCCGCGGCAACTTTGACGACGCCCAGAGCGCCGTCAAACGCATCTTTGCCGATAAGGAGCTTGCCGAGCGTCTGGAGGCCGCAGGCACGGTGCTTTCGAGTGCCAACTCCATCAACGTCGGCCGTCTGGTACCGCAGGTCGTCTACTACTTTGCCGCCTATGCGCAGCTGTTGCGCGCCGGCGCCATCGAGGCCGGCGACGCCGTGGAGTTCTGCGTACCGACCGGCAACTTTGGCGATATCCTGGCCGGCTACTATGCCAAGCGCATGGGTCTGCCCGTCGCCAAGCTCGTCGTGGCGAGCGACAAGAACAACGTGCTGGCTGACTTCCTGACTACCGGCGTCTACGACCGCAACCGCCCGTTCTTCACGACCATCTCGCCGTCGATGGACATCCTCATCAGCTCCAACCTGGAGCGCATGCTCTACTTCCTGTCCGATGGCGACTGCGAGCTCGTTGCCGGCCTTATGGAGCAGCTGGCGCAGACGGGTCGCTACGAGGTGCCCGCCGAGCTGCTGGCCAAGATTCAGAGCGTCTTTGGCTGCGGCTGGGCCAGCGAGGACGAGGTCCGTACTGCCATCAAGAGCTGCTGGGATGCGAACGGCTACGTAATCGACCCGCACACCGCTTGTGGTTATCACGTCTTTGAGCAGGTCGCTCCCGCCGAGGGCGCCAAGGCCCGCGTGCTGCTTTCGACCGCCAGCCCCTACAAGTTCCCGCGCGCCTGCTGCGACGCCCTGGGCCTCGACGTTCCCGAGGATGATTTTGAGGCTATGCGTGTACTCGAGCAGGCCACCAACACGGTCGCCCCGGCCCAGCTCGCCGAACTCGAATCCAAACCCGTCCGTTTCGAAGACGTCTGCGACGTCGACGAGATGGCAAGCTACGTCGAGTCTGCAGCAAAAAAGATGGCAACCAACTAAACCCCTTATAAGGCGCCGGCGAAAGCCGGCGCACCTTCTTTTTATTTAGCTTTCGGGATGATGACGAGCATGCGAGCGGGTCTGGCCGTTTAGTTCGTCGCGAGTTCCGCACGAGCCGGAAAGCACTTAATGTGCTTTCCGAGCGAGCCAGGACTGCCCGAGCAGCGAACTAAACGGCCAGACCCGCCCAGGAGGACCCACATGATCAAAATCACCGTCCCAGCAACCAGCGCCAACCTAGGCATCGGCTACGACACCCTCGGCATGGCCGTCAGCCTCTACTCACACTTCACCTTCGAACGCGCCGACAAGCTCACCATCACGGGCTGCCCCAAGGAGTTCCAAAACGAGAACAACCTAGTCTACGTGAGCTTTGTGGACGCACTGGCCGCATGGGGCGAGCCGGCCTTCCCCGTCGCCATCGACATTCAGACCGACGTGCCCGTCGCCCGTGGCCTGGGTTCCAGCTCCACCTGCGTCGTCGCCGGCATCATGGCTGCCGCCGCGCTGACGGGCCACACCGTCGACCGCGCCGAGCTCGTTCGCATCGCCACCGAAGTCGAGGGCCATCCCGATAACGTTGCCCCCGCCATCCTGGGTGGCGCCGTCTGCTCCTTTACGCCGACCGACTCGCTGCCCCAGTGCCTGCGCTACGAGGTGAGCGACAAGCTGCGCTTTATTACCGTGATTCCGCCCTACGAGGTGCACACGAGCGAGGCGCGCAAGGTCGTGCCGCAGGAGATTCCGCTCTCCACCGCCGTATGGCAGATGGGCCGCATCGCCGGCATGACGCGCGGCTTGGAGACCGGCGACCTGGACCTGATTGCCGCCGCCAATGACGACCGCATTCAGGAGCCCTATCGTCGCCGGCTGATCCCCGACTACAACGCCGTGCGCGACACCTGCCTCAACGGCGGCGCCAAGACCATCTGGATCAGTGGCTCCGGCTCGACCCTCATGGCCGTGACCGATGACACCATCGTAGCCAAGTTCCTGCAGGTCAAGCTGCGCGAGCAGTTCCCCAAGTGCGATACGCATATTCTGACGTGCGACACCGAGGGCGCCCAGATCGAATACCTGTAGCCGCCGCAGCGTATACCCACCGGGGAGGCCAGGGGCTTTGCCCCCAAATCGTCCTCGGACATGGCAGGACCCCCGCTGCGCACTTCGTGCGGCGGGGGTCCTGCCGTCCTGCGGAAAGATTTGGGAGTAAAGCCTCTGGCCTCCCCTACGTCAACTTCGCCGGCGGCGGCTACAGGGACCTACACTCTGGAAAGTCGCCGGGCTGGTATTTTGGCTTATTTTTGAGAGGGGCGCACTACCCAACATCTTATTCGCCCTATAGCTCTGTTCTACTTTCTAATTGACAATCGATGCGTGACATTATCTATTTATCTTCACTACTCAAAACAGCCCCAAGTTTATGCACTAGCGTTTCAACAGTAATTCCGAGTGCATCCGCATAGGTAAACTGTTCATAAACCCTAAGACTGCGTTCCCCAGTCTCAACTTTTGAGATAAACGACTGAGGTACCCCCAGCTTCTTTGCAAGCTCAACCTGGGTAACCCCTTGCTCCCGACGAATCTGGGAGAGGCATTTTCCGCATGTCCTGTTAGCATCAACGTTCATGCCGCTAACGCTATATTCCATTTTGATATATCCTAAACTGGGATATATTTATGTCACCAGCCATTTCACTTGCCACAGTTGTTCGCATCGCAAATTAAAACGAGAAAGGAGCCTCGATAAACATGAATAACGAGATGACGTCGCGCGCAAAAAAGAAGGAAACGACTCGCTTCTAACGCAGGCCATTCATAAATTCGGCAGTAAAAAACGCACGGTCATCGCAGCCGCTGTGGCAGCTGTCATCATCTTCAGTTTGCCCATGCTGTTTCCTCAATTGTTTTGTAGTCACAAACTATGGGCCAATGCAACCTGCACTAGCCCTCGTATATGCAAAAGTTGCGGCAAAACCGAGGGAGAACCTCTCGGGCACGAATGGGAAGAAGCAACCTGCACGACTCCGAAGACCTGCCAGCGTTGCGGCGAAACGAAAGGGAAGCCACTCGGACACCAACCGGGCTCGTGGACTAAAGAAGTCGACTACGTAGATGCCACCTCGAAGGAGATACAAGAGTGCGACAGATGCGGTGAGATCGTTGACACCCGCAACGAAAAGGAAATCACATCCTTTTTAGGCGACGGAATGTTTTCAATTTCACCTAAAGGCTTTATTGAACGACTTAACGAGGAATTCTCAGATCTCCCCAATTGCAGCAGCATGAAGGCGAGTTACGAGCTAGACAATAGTGGCATAGGGCTCGAACTTCAGATCAAAAACGGCTCAAAGATTGCCGGTATTGGAGGCTTCTACTCGGACTCGAGCAGCCAACTACTATTCAGCTATCTTGGATCCGAAAACTGCTTTAATAACATAGTCATGTACTTCGAAAGCTCCGACTATGCCGCGGCGACAGCATTAGCAACCATACAAGCGATCGATCCAACACTTTCGTTTTCAGACGCTAAGGAAATTGGTGCCGCCTGCGTAGATTCGCCAACTGTCAAAAATGGAATTACGTACGCAATCGTAGCTTCGGATGGAGAGTACTGGCTGAGCGCCCGAATTGAATAGTTTCTCTTAATCGCCAAATGCTGACGCCTCTTACTCGCGGCACATTTTGTTCAATCCCTGCTAACATCGTCAACCGAAAAATGCCCCGCCGAGCACTTTAGCTTGGCGTGGCATCTCAATACGTAAGCGGATTTAGATGTCTACAAGGCCTGCACGCCCCAACAAGACAGCCGGCTTCACTGCTCAAGGTGCTCTTGGTGAACCGCAACTTGAGCAATCGGCGGTTAGAATCCCCTTTAGGCGGCGTTGGGTTCTTTGTATTCGAAGGCTGGCTCTAGGAGGTCTTCGATGTTGCAGTGTAGGGCTTTTGCCATATCCCTTACGGTTGTTACCGAGGCTTCGTTGATGTTTCGCTGGCGCTGCTCGTACATTTGGATTGATCGGAGCGATACACCCGATTCGTAAGCCAGGTCTTGTTGCGTTTTCTTGAGCCTCTTTCTTGCTTGCGAAAGTTTGGTTTGACGAGGCGTCTTCTTTGCCATATCGCAGACAAGGCGAGCCACACGCTCTTCCGATGCCTCGTGCCAGGGATAGTACAGATTGCACAGCGCATCAAACGGAACGACGTGCAGAAGATCTTCGAACGATTCTCCTAGGCGCCACTGCAAATATGCCAGTATCCAGCCCGTCCAGTATTCCGGCGTCTTCTCAAATCGGTAGGTCCGATCTGGCATCGACACTGCCTGGTAACCAGATCTTTCGGCAATGAGTGCAAATAACTCGACGCCCGATTTTCCCGACACGACCCATGCGTTGCCACGCTCAAACTCGCGAGCTACGCCGCTCAGGCAAAAGAGTTCAGCGACTTCGGACCCCTCCGCTCCATAATCGTTCACGGCGTAGTCGAAGCAGTCACCAAGGTTGTTCATTGCGTCCTCAAGATAGTAGAGGGGGTACGTCCTACTCGGTCCACAATCCGTTAACTCTTGGATCATTTAAATCAACCCTCCCCGACATTAAATCCCTAATGTCGATGCCCTCGGAATCGAACCCATTAACCGTGTCCAAATACTTACGTCGTGCATTCTGTTCTCGCTCAAAACGCTTGGGATAAAACTCAGATCCCGAAGCTTGCTTCCACTCGCAAAAATGAATTGCCGAGAATGCGCGTTCGCTCATAAGAGCGTACTGAATACCTAAATCGCCTAAGCGCATAATGCGCTGAAGCTGTCGAAGCGAGATCATGCCATTAACAAACTGCCTCGCAAACGAAAAATAGGAGTCATCGGCACGATAGCCTCGAATAATGTCGTATGGCGCGATATCAATCAAGCAGCTATCAAGCAGAAACCGAAGCCCTTCACGCGCCAACGGCGTCGAAACGTTGAATTCCCTGTTGTCCGCCAAAATTGCAAGCCAATTGAGAATTGAAAACTCCCCGGACTCTAAATCGAGAACCGTGAGCCCATCTATATCAAGCTCATATCGATTCGCGATGCCATCAGACTCGGTCCGACACGCCCACTCCATCGCCATTTCCTCATGTGGTGTGCAATAAAACCCGCGCCCATAGTCATTGAATTGCCTGCATTTATCCAACGATGGACGCTCGACAACAACCTCCGACCCGTGCCAAAGCTCCATATCGACCTCCAAACATAAATATCACCCCAGTGATAGTTTATCAACAACTATCACTGGGGTGATATAGATAAGCAGAAGTTGTTTGGCAGTGCGAACGCGTCCTAGAGGCAAGCCTCGGCGATGCGTTTCTTGAGCTCGTCGATGCCCACGCCCGTCTGGGAGCTTGTGATGATCACGTTTTCGGCAGGAACGTTGAGCTGCTTTTTGATGGCTGCTGCCTGGCGGGCCTGCTGGGTGCGGCTGAGCTTGTCGGCCTTGGTGAGGCAGACGATAAAGTTGAATTCGTTGCCCTGCAGGTAGTCGATCATGTCATGGTCGAGCTTGCTGGGGTCGTGACGAATATCCACCAGCGACACGACCAGGTTAAAGCTGCGCTCCGAGTCGAAGAAGTCGCCGATGAGCTCGGCCCAGCGGTCGCGCTCGGCCTTGGAACGACGGGCGAAACCATAACCCGGCAGGTCGACAAAGTGCACGTCGTCAGCCTCAAAGAAGTTGATGTTGCTCGTCTTGCCCGGTGTGCTCGAGACCTTGACGAGGTTCTTGCGGCCAAAAAGCTTGTTCATGATCGACGACTTGCCCACGTTGGAGCGGCCGACGAAGCTCACCTCGGGGCAGGTGGACTCGGGAATCTGCGAAACCTTGCCATAGCTGGCAACGAACTTGGCAAGCTGGTAGTTAATGGAATCGGCCATGGACACTCCTTGGTCGTAGGTTCTTACAAAAGAGCGCGCTATTGCGCAGCGGCAATGCGGCGGACGATATCGAGCGTGATGTCACTTGCGACACGCGCGTACTCGAACAGATCGAACTCTCGATCGCAAATTGCATCGTACGCCTCGTCACAATTATCGCTGATAGCGCGCAACACCAGGCAATCGACACCATTTTTGGTTGCGACATGGGCAATTGCCGCGCCCTCCATGCCGACACAATCGGCATGCGTCGCCTCGATAGCGTCGTTGCGCATGGTGGCGCCCGTCACAAAGCGGTTACCCGTGGCAATCGTGCCGACCAGGAACTGCTTGGTGCCCTCGTTCGAAGCGACTGCATTTTTCGAAGCGTCAACAAACCCACGCTCAGCAAGCACTTCGGCGGCAATATCGACCAGCGCGGGCGTCGAGCCAAACTCCTCGAGCCCCGGTGCGGACTCGGCGATAAGCGCGGTATCGGTATCCAGATAGCGTAGGCGTTTGCCAATGACCACGTCGTCGATATGGAGCCTGGGGTTCAAACCGCCCGCAATGCCCGAAAACACAACAGCCTGCGGAGCATACTTGCTAATGAGGTGCTGTGTTGCAGCGGCGGCGTTCACCGTGCCCATGCCCGCCGTTGTGGCGACAACTGTCAGGCCGTCGAGCTCACCGCTCACAACGGTCAAGCCTGCCTCCCGTGCCTCGCAAACGTCGCTCAGCTCTTCCTTAATCTGCATGATCTCTTTTTCGAGCGCACCGATAATCGCGATGGTAGCCATACCATTCCCCAAACCTATACGAAATTCTCAACCAAGGTATGGTACCAGCATTTTGTTTGACCTCGCCAAACGAACACGCTAAGCCAGTGCAGCTCGCGTATCAAACAGAGCCTTTGCAATCGCAGCCGTAACCTCGCTCGAACGGTCACTCCATGGCATCGATGTCATGACGCTCATGACATAGGTACGGCCATCGATGTCGATGAGGCCTGCATCGCATGTCGAATAGTAGCCGTCCTCGCTGATCCAACCCGCTTTGTTGCGCACCAAGACCTGATCGTCCGCAATGCCATCGCGAATAAACGAGCGCGATGTTGATGCCAAAAGGCCTGACAACCACTGTGAAGTCTCGGTATCCATGCTCAGATACTCGCTCATCTCGCGCCATAACCTCGCAGAAGTGCGCGGGCAGTAGGTCGGAAAATCACTCATCGGATTCAGTGCCGTTTCGTCATCAACACCCAGATTGGCAATCCAATCCTCATAGCCATCATGGTCAAACGCCGCGCGTAACGCGATAAACGAATCGTTGTCTGAGTTGGCGACGGCATTCTCGATAAGGTCGCGCACCGTCTGCCAGCCCATGCTGCAACCACCATACGTGGCTAAAGGCCCATCGAGCGACACCCGCCCCGATTCGACCAACGTCTCGCAAATATAGAGCGCATACAGCGCTTTGTAGCTGCTCGCTCCATACACCTCGACATCGGCGTTATACGTCACGCCCCTACCGCTCGATAGGTCGTAGAACACTACACCCACGTCGCCCAGCTCCTGCGCCCGACACAGGGCATCCTGGAGCGAGGCAAGGCTCTCATCCTCCAAGGCAGGAGTCTTGTTATCCACCAACGAGAAGGTCCGAACGGTATCACCCGAAGGGATATCGTTGAAGTCCGCCTTCGAAAGTCTCGTCTTGAGATCTGCCGTCGACAGAGCTTGATCTGCCGACGCTTTGGACTTTGAAACCTTCTCGTTTTGCAGCTGTACCGTTGACGCATCTGGGCGCACCGTTCGCTCCGAGGCGTAGGTTTTAACGGTAATTCCGAGGATAATAACCGCCGACGTTAGCATCCCAATGGCGGCAATCTTCCTCACGCGGATGCGAGCGCCGGCAAGGCCACGCGAAGACGTGCCCTTCGTCTTATATCTGCTGCCATGCTGCGGCACATACTCGTCCCGCGATGCGATGTTTCGCACGTGGTCTCCTGACTGCCACCGTTTATATACGAGCAGTATGATACCGAGCAGGCATTTCTTTCCAAATATATTCAGCGGCGTTTAAGGTGTCTTTAAAGAAACCACAAGCGTATTTATCCAAATGGCACGATTCTGTTGCGCATCTCACCGCAACCCAGAGAGCAGTCTTTTAAGGACGGGGCTCTTTGGCAATCAACTTGGTGCCCAGGGGCACTCATTTAAGTCTGTCCCCAATGAGTGAAGCCAGTGCAGCTCGGATATCATAAAGGGGCAAAAATGGCACGCTAGCCGATGGCGTTTTTGAGTTCGGCGCGGCGCTTTTTCATGCCCGTCATGACGGCATTGCGCAACTCGGGCATGCGCGCGGTATCCATCTGGGGCACGCCCTCAAGCTTATAGGGAATGCCCAGTTGCTCGTACTTGACGACACCCATCGTGTGATACGGCAGCATCTCCAAACCCACCACGTTGTGCCATGGAGCGATCAGGCAACCAAGCTTCTCGCATTCCTCCACCGTGTCGGTAATGCCCGGCACCACCACGTGGCGGATAACGACCTTAATCTTGCGACGTGCAAGCTCATCGCCAAACGCCAGGATGCGTGCGGGATCACAACCGGTCAGCTTTTTATGCTCGACGGGATCGGCGTGCTTAATGTCGAGCAGCACCATATCGGTCTCGTTGAGTACGGCATCGAACTTCTCGGGATGCGCGGGATCGAACGCATAGCCACAGCTATCCAAGCAGGTATGCACGCGACCATCGGGGTTGTTGTGCATGGCACAGAACAGGTCGGCCAAAAACTCAGGCTGTAGGAGCGGCTCGCCGCCGGACACCGTAATGCCACCGCTGCGATAGAACTCGTGGTTACTCTGGAACTCATCCATCAGGTGTTCGACGGTCACCATGGTGCCGCCGTTAACAGACCAGGTATCGGGATTGTGACAATACGCGCAGCGCATGGGACAGCCCTGGACAAACACCACAAAGCGAATGCCGGGTCCGTCGACCGTTCCCATCGTCTCGATTGAATGCACGCGGCCAAGGGCAAACGCAGAGTCCTCGGGACGAGCGTCCACACCCTCAAGCGTCATTTCTGCCATTCGCGCTACCTTGCCTCTCCTTGGGTGCAACCAATTAAAATGCCAGAGCCATTCTAGCCCATACGCATGATGGTGAAATGGTTTAGCGGTCAATTGGATTGTTCTATTTGACCCCACGCAAGAGCGGCGGGAGGGTTATCGCAACCCGCCCGCCGCCGTGGCAATAGAAATCGATAGACGCCAGGCCTTTACGCCTTAAGCGTGAGCACCACACCGAAGGCGGTCGGGCCGCAATGGCTCGAGATGACACCGCCGACCTGAGTCCAGGTAACGTCTTTAAAGCCCAGGTCGTGCGCATAGACTTCCATGTCGTCGCGCAGCTCCTGGGAAAGGCCTACCGAATACGCCAGGCCAATGTGCGAGTAGTCAATCTCGCCCTTCGCAACCATGTGGTCAATAAAGGCGCGGGCGCACTTGAGCATAGAGCCGCGGAACTTCTTGGTCGCCACAAACTTACCGCCCGTTACTTCAATGCAGGGCTTAATCTTGAGCAGGTGGGCGCCAAGGAACGCGACGTTGGACAGACGACCGCCCGCCTTAAGAAAGGCCAGGTCGGTAGGAACAAAGCCCAGCAGCACGCGGTCCATGACGGAGTTCGTAAATGCAAAGATCTCGTCGACGGTGGCGTCGGGGTGAGCCTCGATGTATTTGGCGGTCTCGACGGCAACGAGCGACTGGCCCACCGAGACAAAACGCGTATCCATGGAGAATACGTAGTCGCGGCCCTTAGCCGCAATCTTGGAGGACTGATGCGAGCAAGTCGTGACTTCGGAGTACGCAAGATGCAGAATGGTCGCATCGGGCTGCTCGGCATGGATACGGTCATATACGTGCGCAAAATCTGCAGGCGCGCAGCCGCTGGTCTTGGGCATTACGCCAAACTCGTTGCAGCGCGAGTAAATCTCGAGTGGATCGATGGAGCCGTCCTCGACGGTCTCGTCACCAATCGTGACATGCATGGGCACGCGCACGATGCCGTAGCGCTCGCAGAGCTCCGGCGTCACATCCGACCCAGACTCAACCACGATTACGTACTTGCCCATTATTATCACGACCCATCTCGACATTGGCTTTTCAATACATGGCACGCGCCGCCGCACTGTTGCACAACGGCGTCCAAGCGCCAAAGAGACGCCGCCCCTTGCGCACAACAAAGGACAGCGTCTCCCTGGAAAACTCCGTGCTAACCTGGGATTCTACACGGTTTATTACTAAGTGTTACTTACTCCGCAAACGGTCGCTATACGCGATAAACGGTAGTTGGCCGCGGCAACTGCGATTCATTTCGCCCAGCAAGTCCAATCGTGCCCCATGCACGGTTAATGCACGAGGCGGTAGAAATTCATCGATGCCGCACCCTCGGCATGCAACCCCATCGCCGAAACCGCCGGCGAATAGGTACGGCTCGTAAGTGCCGCCTCGCCGCCATTTGCAAAAATCTCGACAATCGTAGTGTCCGAAAGCACGCGCAGGTCGCGAAGCTCGCTGAGCTCGATCGACCTCTGGTCGCGCCCATAGCCTTCGTCACCCATGTCGAGGGTAAGCATCCCGCCTGCATAGCGCACAAAGACACCCTTGCGGATTTCGAGCTCGACCATCTTGGTGCCCTCACAGGAAACCACAAGATCAAACAGGCGGCCCGGCTCCTCAACGGTTTCACCGCCTGTCGTGCGAACGCAGTCGCCGCGCATCCTCTCAATCTCGTGCGCCGGCTGCTGGCAGAGCTTACCATCGCGCATGCTCAGCTCTCGCGGCACCGTCAACGCGCACTGCCACCCGCGCGCCACCGTCGGGTTTTCCGCCGTCGCATCGGGGCAACCCGACCATCCGATCATCAATCGCCGGCCTGCAGCATCCTCAAAGGACTGCGGAGCATAGAAATCAAAACCGGCATCGACCATCGGGGGCATGCCCTTCCCGACGATTTTAAAGCTCGGCGCCTCCCAATCGGCCTCGATGGGGAACCACACGCACTGATGCGGATTGCGGTAACGCCAACCATCGGCAGGCACACCCTGCGGACAGCAAACGAGAATAAGCTCGCCATCAAGCTCAAACAGATCAGGGCACTCCCACATAAAGCCAAACTTCTCGCCCAGCTCAATGCGCGTCGCATAGCTCCAGACCCCTAAATCAAGCGAAGTATAGACAAGCACGCAGCCACGGTCGTCTTTCGTACGAGCGCCCAGAACCATGTAGTAGATACCATCGTGCTCAAGGATCTTGGGGTCGCGCACGTGCGTACCGATATCGTCGGGGTAATCGACTGGTCCAACAGCCATGCGCTTCTCGCCCAATTCGTCGGGATTCTCGGCAACCATATGAATCTGGTTTTGCTCACGGCCCGTCAACACGTAGTCGTAATCATCGCGGTCAAAATGCTTGACGTTGCCGGTATAGAAGTAGTGAATCTTGCCATCACGTACAAAGGCAGAACCAGAATACGCTCCGCTCGAATCCAAATCGGAATCGGGGAACAGCACGGGGCCGTGATTCTCGTACGTCACAAAATCCTTTGTCGTCAGATGGTTCCAAAGCACTGGACCGCCATGCGCAGCATCGAACGGATCGTATTGATGATAGATGTGATACGTATCACCAATCTGAACCAAACCGTTGGGGTCGTTGAGCCAGCCAAGCTCAGGCTCCACATGGAACAGAAGCCTATCGGGGTCGGACGCGATGCGAGCCGCCGTCTCATCCTGTCCGACACGCCACTGCTCATAGTCCGCGCGTGTCACCTTGTTTTTTTGATTTAACATCGCCGTTGACTTTCTCGTCTATGGGGAAGGACGCTCGACTCACACGAGTCGAACGCCCTTCCTCAAATGGACTTATCCTCAGATTACACTGAACGGCTCAACTAGAAGCTAACGTCGAAGCCAGCGCCAGCGCCCTCTTCATCGGTGGTCGGCACGCCCTTTGCCTTGTTGTAGGCAAAGATCAAGACGATCGGCACGATAAAGGCGATGAGATTGCCAGCCACATACCACACGAGGGTCTCGGGCGTGACGATGAGCAGGCCAAGCACGCCGGTCAGACCCTGACCGATAGCGCGCACCTCAAAGAGCTTGACGAAGGCACCGCCGCAGCCTGCACCGATGCATGCGCAGATGAACGGAATGATCGAATAGCGCATGTTTGCAGCAAAGATAGCGGGCTCGGAGATTCCGACCAGCGTCGGGATAAAGGACGACATGCAGATGTTGCGCTCTTTGGAGTGCTTCTTGTGAATGAGGTACATACCGATGGCGCCGCCGCCCTGGGCGATGATGGAAACCGACCAGATGGCCTGGATGTAGTTGAAGCCAGTCGTGGCAACAAGGTTTGCCTCGATACCCTGGATGAACTGATGCGTACCGGTAACGACGAGCGGCTGCAGGAACGCGGCGAAGACAAAGGCACCAAAGACGCCCATCCTGTTGTACAGGATATCGATTACGCCGGCGAGGACGTCACCGATCAGGTTGCCGAGCGGGCCGAACACGGTGAACAGGGCAACGTTAGCAAGAATCAGGGTAACGGTCGGGACAAAGACGAACGAAACGACCTCGGGGATGTACTTCTGGGCAATCTTCTCGACCTTGGCCATAAACCAGGCAGTCAGGATTGCGGGGAACACACCGCCCTGGAAAGCAACCATGGGAATGGATAGCGGACCGAAGTTCCAGTACTCAGCACCCGTCGGGTCCATAACGAACGTGTTACGGTTCATAAGACTCGGGTGAACCATGACGATACCGACGAGGATGCCCAGAATCGGGTTACCGCCAAAACGCTTGACCGCGCTGTACATAACCAGGACAGGCAGGTAGTCAAACGTGGTGGCGATAATGGCAAAGAAGCTTGCGAGGTTCTTGAGGAACTCGCTGTGATCGGCAAGGCTGCCCTCCATGCCAAAGAGGCCGTTGGCAACGATCAGCGACTTAAGGCCGATGATGATTGCAGCGCCGACGAAGGCGGGAATGATGGGGATAAAGATGTCCGAGAATACCTTGAGGACCGAGAAGAACTTGCCCTTCTTGTCCGCCTCGGCGCCCTTGACCTCGGAAGCACTGATCTCCTTAACGCCCGTCAGAGCCATAAACTCATCGTAAACCTTGTTGACGGTACCGGTACCGAAGATGATCATGAGCTGGCCGCTGTTGTACAGCACGCCCTTGACGCCATCGATGTTCTCGAGCTCGGCCTTGTTGTATTTGCTCGTATCCTTGAGCACCAGACGCAGACGGGTCACGCAATGCGTGGCGCCCTCGATGTTCTCCAGTCCGCCGACGTTGTCGACGACTTGCTGGGACACTGCCTTGTAGTCCATGTTCCTCTCCATTCCTTTTCTAAATCATAAAACGGTTCGTTGCCGCTACAGAGACGCGATCGTTGCGTTTGCGCACTTGAGCGCACCGTCGGTGACGGTAAGCGCCACACCCTGGCCCTGCTTGTTGCAGAAGCGAGCGTTGAGCGCAACATCATCGACAAAGATGGTCGCGATGTCGTCGTCGACGACCAGACGCACATGGTGAGTGCCCTCGCCCTTAAAGAACAACGGACGCTCGAGGCCCATGTTGTTGACCTGGAACCACGGGTACTGGGGAGCCGGCGTGAACTCGAGCTTGCCCTCGCGCAGGTTGGCGCGGAACTCATAGGCAAGACCAGTCTCGGCGTCCTCGGCAAGCTTCACCGAGAAGCCGGCAGCGTCACCGGCGAGCTCGATGTCGGCATCGAGCATATAGGTGGAACCGGCATCCGCGGCGAGCACCTGCTCGACCTTGCCCGACTCGCAGGAAAGCTCAAAGGCCTCGACTGCCTTAGCCTCGCCAAAGGCGCCAAGCATGCTGTCGGGGAGCTTGGTGCCGAGCGTTCCGTCAGCACGCTGAACGATCTCGAGAGGCATAAAGGTGCCACCCCACAGGTAAGAGCTGGGGTCACCGCCCTCGTCACGCGTAGGAACCCAACCAAAGAGAACGCGGCGCTCGCCATCAAATGCGGTACGCGCGGCATAGTACGCGCGGCCATCGAAGGAATCGTCCGCAGGAGTGATCCAAGGACCGTTGATAGAGCGAGACATGCGGTAACGGGTCTTGTTGCCATCACTGTACTCGGAGAACACCAGATACCACCAGTCGCCCATCTTAAAGAGATCAGGCATCTCGAACATGGTGTACAGGCCCGGATTCCACCAGTCGCCCTGGAACTCCCAGGTATCCAGGTCCTTGGAGGTGAACTTGACCAGACGACCGGTCATCAGACGCTTGTCCTCGCCCACACGCGTGCCGAGGATGAGCATGTACTCTTCGTTCTCCTCATCCCAAAGCACAAAGGGATCGCGCCAGTTGCGGTCATCGTAACCCTCCTGGGGCGGAAGCAGCGTCTCGGCGATGTTCTTCTCCCACTTGACGGCGTCGTCACTCGTTGCGTGAAGAAGAACCTGCTTCATCAAGCGTGCCTTGACCTTATCGCGATTGCAACCAGTGTAGAGCGCATGGTACTTGTCGCCCACCTTAAACACCGTGCCGGCATAAACATACTGGTCGACTTCCTCGTCGCCGCCACGCTCAAGGCTCTCGCCAAAGTCTTTGTAATTGACGAAGTCCTTGGTTGTCGCGAGTGCCCAGCCAAACGGCTCTCCGAAAGGTCCGGGGTTTCGCGTGTCACGCTGATGATAGAGATAGAACGTGCCGTCCTCGCCGTACGGCATGATGTCGCCTACCCAAATTCCCTCAGGCTGGTAATACACCTTGTGCATCCGAGACTTCCTTTCTCACGAGATACTAACTCGGTACAACTGCAAGATATGTCAATCGTTTTCATATGTCAAACGTTTTCACACCAATACGTCTTTTCGCAGTTCCAGTCGTCGGCAAACGGTTGACATATGCCGGCGAACGGTCATCAGAGGTGTTTGAGGAATTCTTTTGGCACGGGATGAACTACGCGGTTTTACCCTCAATGAGTTCAACGGGGAGCTTGATATTCGATTCGGGCTTTTCGCCGTTAATAAGAGCAATGATGGATTGCGCCGCGAGCTCTCCGATGCGATCGATATCTTGGCGTACGGTTGTTAAGTCAGGCATAAACGTCATAGTGCGGCGGGCACCATCCGCGCCCACGACCTTAATATCGCCCGGAGCGCTCAAGCCGCGCTGCTTCATCACGTTAAGACAGATAGCCGCCATCGTGTCGTCTCCCGCAAAGATGCCGTCAATATCGGGGTTCTCATCGAGGATCTTCGCAACGACCGCGCTCTTTTCGTCGTCGGGCTTAACGAACTCAACCTCACGGACAAGCGCGGGCAAACCGGCCTGCTCAACAACATCGAGGTAGGCATCGGTACGCTTATTGGCAGGCATGCGCATGCGGCTATTGCTGCGCAGGCACAGGATGCGTGAACATCCGTCATCGATCAGGCGACGCGTGGCAAGTTCGCCGATGCTATAGCTGTCGCTCGCAATCTGAACAGAGGCTTCGCCAAGGTCGCAGTCGATACCAACCAGACTCAAGCCCATCTCGGCATACGCCTCGGCACCGATATTAAGCGAGTTGACGATGACGCCATCAACCATATTGCGTCGAAGCATGTCGATATAAGAGCGCTCAAGCTCGGGTCGATTGGCGCTATTGCACAGCAGCATCTTAAAACCGTTTTCGGCCAGGGTATGCTCAATGACTTGAACCACTTGGGCATGAAACGGACTGCTGACATAGGGGACGATCATACCGATAAGATTCAGGCGACCGTTGAGCATGGCACGGGCGATATCGTTGGGCGTATAGTTGATGCGCTTCATCGCGGCATGGACCTTATCGCGGGTCTCTTGGCTAATATAGCCGCGATTATTAAGCACGCGAGATACCGTAGTAGGCGAAACCCCCGCCACCGCCGCAACTTCCTTGATGCCAGGCTTAGCCGTATCCTTAGAACGAGCACTCTCGCGAGCCATAGCACCCTCCCCCATCAACATGTCATACGTTTACATACGAACAAAGCATACCCCAACAAGAGCGGGAAGACGGTAACAGTACAAGTAAGTAAACGACTCATCCAAATAATTAGGAGAGTTCCGCCTAAAGGGTGACTCCAAAGGACCCCACATGGCCGGTTTTGGGTTATTTTCCAAAACATCCCGCAGGACGCAAAGGGCTCCGCCGCGCGAAGCGCGCAGCGGAGCCCTTTGCATGTCCGAGGACGTTTTGGAAAGTAACCCAAGACGGCCCGGCGATCCTGCGGGAGTTAAACCCCTTTAGAACTTGTTGTGGAAGGTACGCGCAATGACCTCGTCCTGCTGCTCCTTGGTGAGCGTGTGGAAGTTCACGGCATAGCCGGAAACGCGGATGGTCAGCTGCGGGTACTTCTCGGGGTGAGCCTGAGCGTCGAGCAGCGTCTCACGGTTGAAGACGTTGATGTTCAGGTGGTGGCCACCCTTCTCGGCGTAAGCGTCGAGCATGTGGACCAGGTTATCGGCCTGAGTCTCGGAAACTTCAGAAACCTTCATAATGTGTCTCCTTCGATTGATAGGCGCCGGCCGAAACCGGCGCGCTAATCAGTAATCGTTATTGTTAGTATAGCACTAACAATAGTTACTCGCCCAGCTGATCAAGGTCGATATCGCCAAAGAACACCTGGTCCTCCTTGCCGAGCGCACTCGGGATGATGGAGAAGGTGTTGGAAATGCCGTCCTGAGCATCGCGGAACGGGAGCTTGGAAACCGAAGACAGCGAAGCGATGGCGCCGTGGCTATCGCGCTTGTGCATGGGGTTAGCACCCGGGGCGAACGGCTGGCCAGCCTTGCGGCCGTCGGGGGTGGAGCCGGTCTTCTTGCCGTACACGACGTTGGAGGTAATGGTCAGAACCGAGGTCGTGGGCACGGAGTTGCGGTAGGTGTCGTTCATGCGGATGTACTCCATGAACTGGTGCACAACGTCGTGAGCGATCTGGTCGACGCGGTCGTCGTCGTTACCGTACTTGGGGAACTCGCCCTCGGTCTCGAAGTCGACGATGATGCCGTTCTCATCACGGACAGGGTGGACCTTGGCGTACTTGATGGCGGACAGGGAGTCAGCCACGACGGAAAGGCCAGCGATGCCCGTAGCGAACCAGCGGTGCACGTGCTTGTCATGCAGAGCCATCTGGATGCGCTCGTAGCAATACTTGTCGTGCATGTAGTGAATGATGTTCAGCGAGTTGACGTACACGCCGGCGAGCCACTTCATCATGTCGTTGTACTTGGCCACAACGTCGTCGTAATCGAGGGTATCGCCCTCGACGGCGCGATACTTGGGGCCGACCTGCTTCTTGGAGACCTCGTCGACGCCGCCGTTGAGTGCGTACAGCAGGCACTTGGCCAGGTTGGCACGGGCGCCGAAGAACTGCATCTCCTTGCCGATGCGCATGGAGGACACGCAGCAGGCAATACCGTAGTCGTCGCCATGATAGACGCGCATGAGGTCGTCGTTCTCGTACTGGATCGAGGAGCTGGCGACAGAAGTCTTGGCGCAGAACTTCTTGAAGTTCTCGGGCAGACGGGTCGACCACAGAACGGTCATGTTGGGCTCGGGGCTGGTGCCCATGTTCTCGAGCGTGTGCAGGTAGCGATAGCTCATCTTGGTAACGAGCGTACGGCCGTCGACACCCATGCCGCCGATGGACTCGGTGACCCACTGCGGGTCGCCGGTAAACAGGGCCTGGTACTCGGGGGTACGGGCAAACTTGACCATGCGGAGCTTCATGATGAAGTGATCCACGAACTCCTGGATCTGCTCCTCGGTGAAGGTACCGTTGGCAAGGTCGCGCTCAGCGTAGATGTCGATGAACGTAGAGGTACGGCCGATGGACATAGCGGCGCCGTTCTGCTCCTTAACGGCAGCGAGGTAGGCGAAGTACATCCACTGGATGGCCTCCTGCGTGTTGGTAGCAGGGTTAGAAATGTCGAAACCATAGGTCTCGGCCATCATCTTGAGCTCGCCGAGGGCGCGGATCTGCTCCTGCAGCTCCTCGCGATCGCGGATGTTGTCGGCGGTCATGACCGTCGGGGTAGAAGCCTTCTGGGCCTCCTTGTCCTTGATCAGGTAGTCGACGCCGTACAGGGCAACACGACGGTAGTCGCCGATGATGCGGCCGCGGCCATAGCCATCGGGCAGACCGGTGATGATGTGAGCCGAGCGGCAAGCGCGCATCTCGGGGGTGTAGACATCGAAGACGCCAGCGTTGTGGGTCTTGCGCTCGAAGGTGTAGCGCTCGACAACGTTCTCATCGACCTTATAGCCGTGCTGGCTGGCAGCCTGGCAAGCGATGCGGATACCGCCGTTGACGTGCAGCGCGCGCTTGAGCGGCTTGTCGGTCTGGAGGCCGACGATGGTCTCCTTCTCGCGGTGGGCGTTATCGATGTAGCCAGCGGGGTGGCTCACGATACCCGTGACGGTCTTGGTGTCCATATCGAGGACACCGCCCTGCTCGCGCTCCTTAAGCAGCAGGTCGAGAACCTCGCCCCACAGCTCCTTGGTACGCTCAGTCGGGCCGGCGAGGAACGACTCGTCGCCCTCGTAGGGGGTGTAGTTCTTCTGGATGAAGTCTCGGACGTCAACCTCTCCCGTCCAAATGCCTTCCTTGAAGCCTTCCCATGCCTCCTGCATTGTGTAACCACGCTCCTAGTTACGTGTAATGCGGCGCTCTCTCACACCGCTGCTTATTGAATTCTTGAATGTTCGGCTTGCACTACCGGCTTCTTCCGTTCTTCACCACACGTTGGTGCAGGGAAAACGTCTGTCCACCTTGGAACTACAACCCAAAACCCAAGATTTCACCCGTCTGAGAAGGATAACATAGCGGCCCTCTCCATCTGGGCTATTATATGTTTCTTTTTTTATATCATAATGGCGTTTTTTACAAACCCGCAGGAAATGCGAGCACGAACAACTACCGTTCACCGATTTGTTTGATATTTTTCCTTGCCTTTATACGACGTTCACTCTAGCTGTTATGCCAGTTTTAGCAGGGTAAAGTGCCCCAGAGACCCCACAGAAACTGCAGGGCGGCCACGGGATCCCCCCATGGCCGCCCTGTGGCGTGGCGAGTTATTTAGCTTTGATTGCCGCTTGGCATTAGGCGGCTGCGGCGGCCTTGTCGGTCGTTGCTTTGCTGTCGCCGTGGCCCTGGCCCTCAAAATGCTTGTGGCACCAGCTGGTGACCAGCGGGGTCAAAATAGCCGTTACGATTGCGCAGGCAGCAACCTGTGCCGTAGCCGTCGCGAGCACCGCACCGCCGTACATGGCCTCGTTGACGCTTGCCATGGCAGCAGGCGTGGCCACATTGGCTCCGGCGCAGCTCGAAATGGCCGCACCTGCGACACCCGTACCGCCCGTGAGCTTATCGACCGCGATGACGGGAATTGCAAAGATCACCGAGCAGATCACGCCGAGCAGAATGCCGGGAAGACCACCGTTGATGAGCTGGCCAAAGGTCATGGTCGAGCCCATGGCAAAGAAGACGAGCACAATGATGGCGGAAAGTGCCGGTGCCATCATCTTCTTAAAGCTGGGGAAGAGGTTGCCTAGAATAATGCCGACGACGATCGGCAGGATGGCACCCACGAGCGACCAGCCGATCGGAGCCTGGCCGGCAGCGCCGAGCACGATCATCGTGACCGGAGGGCCGACAACGAGCGTGGTGATTGCGACAGCGCCACGCTCGGCCTCGTTGCCCATGGTGCCCATCAGACCAGCGTACATAGCGTTGTTGGCGCCGGTGCAAGCCGCCAGCATCACCATGGCAGAGATGCCAAACAGGTTGTCGTTGAACACATAAAGGATGAGCAGCGACACGGCAACGACCACGATTTGCTTGATGGCGATGATGATGGCACCGCGGGCAGCGGCGGCAGGAGCACTCTTAAACGAAATCGTCGTACCGACGATAAGCAAAAAAGCGCCCACGAGCGGGCCTGCACCCTGCTGGGTCATGCCAAGCGTAAAGCTGCCGAGCGTTTTGAACAGGTCAGGGAACAGCGTGTTGAGCAGGCAACCCAGCAAAAGCGGCACCAAAATATTGGCACCCGGGATGGAGGACATCTTAAAGAACGGCTCCTTTGCCGCCGGCGCCTCCACCGCAGTCGATTCACTCATATATATCTCCTTTGGATGCATGCGAATCGTAGCCGCACGCGCCTATATCAGAAAGAAGGCGACGGTCCCGAGTCGCAGGGGCCGTCGCCGAATAATCGTCGTGGGGTATTACCCGTCCAGGACGATGCCGCCGTCGCAGTCGCCGATCTCGCCGTTCACGAAGCTGGCAAGGTCGGAAGCGAAGAACAGCACCATCTGCGCAGGCTCGCTGGCCTGGGCGGCGCGGCCCAGAGGAATACCGTTGATGATGCGCTGAGAGTTCTCGTCAGAGAGAATCGAGGTCATGTCGGTAAGGGTGAGCGACGGGCATACGGCGTTGCAGCGGATGCCAAACTTGCCGCCCTCCTTGGCGACCGCCTTGGTCAGGCCGTTGACGCCCGCCTTGGAGCTGGCGTAGGCCGCCGTGCCGAGCAGGCCGCCGCCGATCTTACCGGCAACAGAGCTCACGTTGACGATGGTGCCGGCATGGGCCGCCTTAAAGTGCGGGTATACGGCGTTCATCATGGTAAAGGTGCCGTTGAGGTTGATGTCGATGGTGCGGCGCCACTCGGTGTCATCGATCTCGTCGAACTTCTTGGTGCTGATGACACCGGCGCAATTGATGAGGATGTTGGTCTGGGGTAAATCGGCGAAAATCTGCTCGACCGTCTCGCGCGCCTTGGGCGCATCGGCAACGTCGAGCTGGTAGAACTTGTTTCCCTCGCCAAGCTCGGCTACAGCAGCCTCGCCCTTTGCGGCGTTCCTTGCGATGAGCGCGACGCGTCCGCCGCCCGCGACGATGCCCTTGGCGATCTCGAGGCCAATGCCCTGAGTGCCGCCCGTGACAATCGCGGTCTTGCCCGTGAAGTCAAATGCCATGACTCCATCCTCTCTATATAAGGTGCCTCCTTGCGGGAAGTTGGAGCATCGCGCGTGGCGATATTATGAGTCCCTGTCGTCATGGTGGTGACAACCCCTCGCCTAACCGCGTGCATAATAGTTCTTTGAAGCGCTATAAAAATTGATAATATTAATTCCTTTATACGGTCTTTATTTACCCAGCTGTTCGGTAGATTTTGGGACATGCCTAGAAATCTGCCTTTAAGCCGCGAGCGGTTCAGCGGCTCCGCATCGTCACGAATAGTAGAAATCTAGGCATGTCCCAAAATCTACGGTATGGGGCGCGCGGACGGGGGTATCATCTTCCATCGAAAATAGTTTCTAGTGTTAGGAGTTTTTGGTGGAAGGTACCGATTTCCACGCGCTTGGGCGTCAGCTCTTTACCGAGTTTGGCAGCCTACACCAGCGCGTTTCGCGCTTTACCGACCAGGCTCTGAGCGGTGAGATGGCCGTCATGCGCGCGCTGATGCTCGCCGGCGGTTCGCTCACGCCTGGCGAACTTGCCGATCGCGCTTGGGTGTCGAGTGCCCGCATCGCCAATATCCTGCGCGCTCTTGAGACAAAGGGTTGGATTGAGCGCGAGCACTCAAAAACCGACCGACGCCGCGTCCATGTAACCGTTACCGACAAGGGCCGTCAGGATCTTGAAATCAAGCGTCGAGAATTTGAGGACCGCGCCGCGGCATTCCTCGAGCAGCTCGGCGAAGAAGATACCCACGAGTTGGTGCGTCTCCTAAGACGTACCAATCAGATAATCGACCACAACCAGGAAAGGAGAGATGCCAAGTGAGGATTCTTAAGCTCTTTAAGAAGCATATCCTGGCCCTGCTTGCGGCCGTCACGCTCATTGTAATGAGCTGTAACGCCGATCTGGCGCTGCCCACCTATATGAGCGATATCGTCGATGTGGGTGTGCAGCAAGGCGGCATCGCCTCGCCCGTACCCGACACCATCCGCGCCGAATCGCTCGACGACCTCGAACTCTTTATGAGCGCCAAGGACGCCAAGGCTGTGGAGGCCGTGTTTAGCAAGGCTGACAAAAACGGCATTCGAACGTACAAGGGCACCGAGGAGGAGCGCGCCGACGGCGGCAAGATTGCCGACATCATGAGCCTGCCTGAGACCGTCGTCCTTTCGTTCAACCAGGGCATCGATGCCGACTCCATGGGCGACATGATGGGCACGTCCGGTGAGAAAGACAACAGCGGCGCTCAGGCCATGCCCACCCCCGAGCAGATGGCGGCAATGACGCCCGAGCAGCTCGCCGAGATGCAGCAGAAGGCCGCAGCGGCGCAGAGCATGCAAAAGCAGATCGACGCCGACGGCGGCAAGATCACCATGAAGAGCCTGCGCCTAGGCGTTGAAGGCGGTCTTATCGATCAGGGCAAGCTCGTCGAGGGCGCCAACGATATGGCGGACAAAATGGGTTCCATGTCGGGCTCCATCGTGACCCAACGCGCCGTGAGCTATGTACAGGACGAGTACAAGGCACAGGGCATCGACCCCGCCGATGTGCAGAACGCCTACCTGAGCCGCATGGCGACCACTATGTTTGGGCTGTGCCTGGTGTCGCTCGTCGCCACCATCCTGACCGGTGCCGTGGCTTCGCGCACCGCCTGCTCCATCGCCCGCGACCTGCGTCGCGAGACCTTCAACAAGGTTATGCACTTCTCGCCGGCCGAAGTGGGCAAGTTTAGCCAGGCCTCGCTCATTACCCGCTGCACCAACGACATTCAGCAGATCCAGATGGCCGCAACCCTGTTTATCCGCATGTGCCTGATGGCCCCCGTCATGGGCATCGTCGCCGTCATGCGCGTCCTGGCCAACCACACCGGCCTGGAGTGGACCATCGCCGTGGCCATCATCGCCGTCTCGGCCGTCGTCGGCGTGCTTATGGGCCTCACCATGCCCAAGTTCAAAAAGATGCAGAGCTTTGTGGACCGCGTGAACCTTACCGCCCGCGAGCTGCTCGACGGCCTTATGCCCATCCGCTCATTCAACCGCGAGGAGCACGAGCTCGAGCGTTTTGACAAGGCTTCGCTCGACCTGATGACCACGCAGCTCTACACCAACCGCGCTATGAGCTTTATGATGCCACTCATGATGCTCGTCATGAACTGCATCACCGTGCTCATCGTGTGGTTTGGCGCGCAGGGCGTGTCCGACGGCGTGATGCAGGTCGGCAACATGATGGCGTTTATCTCCTACACCATGCAGATCGTCATGGCGTTTATGATCCTCACCATGGTTTCGGTCATCCTGCCCCGTGCCGAGGTCGCAGCCGAGCGCGTGGAAGAGGTCATCACCTGCCCCACGAGCATCAACGACCCTGCCTCGCCCAAACTGCCCGCAGCCAGCGCGCCGCGCGGTGAGCTCACCTTCCGCGACGTGAGCTTCCAGTACCCCGATGCCCGCGCCGATGTCATCAGCGGCGTGAACTTCACCACACATGCCGGTCAGATGCTCGGCATCATCGGCTCCACGGGCTCGGGCAAGTCCACGCTCGTGCAGCTGATTCCGCGCCTGTACGACGTCACAGGCGGCAGCATTTCGCTTGACGGCGTCGACGTGCGTGACATGACTCTCTCCGAGCTGCGTCGCCGCATTGGTTACATCCCGCAGCAGGGGCGCCTGTTCTCGGGCACTGTCGAGAGCAACCTCAAGTTTGCCGGCGACATGGTGAGCGATGATGACATGCACCAAGCAGCGCGCATCGCACAAGCCGAGGACTTTATCGCCGAGCGCGAGGGCGGCTACGACTCCCCCATCAGCCAGGGCGGCTCCAATGTTTCGGGTGGTCAGCGCCAGCGTCTGGCCATCGCCCGCGCATTGGCCAAAAAGCCCGAGGTCGTGGTGTTCGATGATTCGTTTAGCGCCCTCGACTACAAGACCGACGCGCGCCTGCGCGAAGAGCTGGCCAAAAACGTTACCGACGCCGCACTCGTGGTCGTGGCCCAGCGCATCGCGACCATCATGCACGCCGACCAGATCATCGTGCTCGACGACGGCCACGTAGTGGGCACCGGCACGCACGAGGAGCTGCTGCGCAGCTGCCCGGCGTACCTGGAGATCGCACAGTCGCAGCTTTCCGCCGAGGAGCTGGGGCTTACCCAAGAAGAAATTGCAGCCGTCATGGAAGGAGGCGAGCGCTAATGGCAGACGAGACCAAGACTCAGATTCCCAAGCCCACCCGCCAGCGTGGTCCCATGGGCCGCATGGGTGGCATGCGTCGTGGCGAAAAGGCCAAGGACTTTAAGGGCACCATGAGGCAGCTGCTCGGCTATATCGGCCAGCACAAGATTGCCGTGTTTGCCGCCGTCGCCTTTGCCGTGTGCTCGGTCATCTTTAACATTGTGGGACCCAAGGTGCTCGGCCAGGTTACGACCAAGCTGTTCGAAGGCCTGGTCGCCAAGGTCAACGGCACCGGCGACGTTGACTTTGACTGGATCGCCAAGACGCTCGGCTTTTTACTCTGCCTGTATCTGGCGAGCTCTGTCTGCAGCCTGGTCCAGGGCTGGCTCATGACCGGCGTCACGCAAAAGATCTGCTACCGCATGCGCAAGGAAATCGCCGCCAAGATTGCCGTCGTGCCGATGAGTTACTTCAACGGCCACAGCAAGGGAGACGTACTCAGCCGCATCACCAACGACGTCGATACGCTGGGTCAGTCGCTCAACCAGAGCGTGACGCAGCTCATCACGTCGGTGACGCAGATTATCGGCGTGCTCGTCATGATGCTTTCGATCAGCCTGCCGCTTACCGGCGTCACCGTGCTCACGCTGCCGGCCGCCGCGATTATCTTGACCGTAATGATTCACTTCTCGCAGCCGTACTTCCGCGAGCAGCAGCAGGTTCTGGGCGCCGTCAACGGCATTATCGAGGAGGACTTTGCCGGCCAGAACGTCATTCAGGTGTTCGACCGCGCCGAGGCCTCGATCGAAGAGTTCGACCGTCAAAACGACCGCCTCTTTATTAGTGGCTGGCGCTCGCAGTTCCTGTCGGGCCTGATGATGCCGCTTATGAGCCTGGTGGGTAACATGGGCTACGTGGGCGTTGTCGTGGTGGGCGCACAGCTCGCACTGACCGGCAACGCCACGCCCGGCGACATCCAGAGCTTTATCCAGTACGTTCGCAACTTTACGCAGCCCGTGCAGCAACTGGGCAACGTGAGCAACACGATGCAGTCGATGGCAGCCGCCACCGAGCGCGTCTTTGAGTTCCTGGCCGCGCCCGAGGAGGAGCAGAAAGCCGACGCGCAGATTCCCGAAAAGCGCCCCGGCCATGTGGAGTTTGATCACGTCAAGTTTGGCTATACGCCCGACAAGACCATCATCCACGACTTTAGCTGCGAGGCGCAGCCCGGCCAGACCATCGCCATCGTCGGCCCCACCGGCGCCGGCAAGACCACGCTCATCAAGCTGCTGCAGCGCTTCTACGATGTGGACGGCGGTTCGCTGCGCGTCGAGGGCGTCGACGTGCGCGACTGGGACCGCGCGGCGCTGCGCGGCGAGTTTGCCATGGTGCTGCAGGATACCTGGCTGTTTAACGGCACCATCCGCGAGAACATCCGCTACGGACGCCCCGATGCGAGCGATGCCGAGGTCGAAGCCGCCGCGCGCGCCGCACGTTGCGACCACTTTATCCATACGCTTGCCGGCGGTTATGACTTTATGATTAACGAGGAGGGCACTAACCTGTCGCAGGGTCAGCGCCAGCTCGTGACCATCGCCCGTGCCATTTTGGCCGACCGCCCGGCGCTGATTCTGGACGAGGCGACTTCCAACGTCGACACCCGCACCGAAGAGCTTATTCAGCGCGCCATGGATGCGCTGATGCAGGGCCGTACCAGCTTTGTCATCGCGCACCGCCTGTCCACGATCCGCAACGCCGACGTAATCTTGGTAATTCGCGACGGCGACATCGTCGAGAAGGGCACACACGACGAGCTACTCGCCCAGGGTGGCTTCTACGCCGACCTGTATAACTCGCAGTTCGACGAGGCGGCGTAACAACCGGCGGCAAACAACCGCAATGCCCAGAAAACGGGGGCGCAGGACAACCTGCGCCCCCGTTTTTTCGTCCACGGCACTCGAATTAGCTCTCTTGGGGCCCGATTGACAGCCCCTTCCGGACCCTGTGGCCAAAAAAGGTCAAATATGAGTACTGTTACATTTTTAGTAGCAGCCAAAACCGCCTCAAATGACCTCTTTGCGGCTTCTATACGGGTAGCGCGCAGAGATGTGGTGTAAGAGGCGGGGCATGCCCCGCCCCCTCCCTTTCTTGAAAGGGAGGGGACACCGCCTAGAATTCGTCGTTG